>CACLGX010000006.1 GCA_902606585.1 Paracoccaceae bacterium
TGTTGTCATAGTGAAATATCTTTTTATTAGCAGATTTCCTGCATTAGCATTTTTAAAAAGTGCTGGCGATAGCATTTTTAGATTTTCGTTTTTTACAACCATACATCCATGAAACTTGATTTTTGGATCTAAATACCGTGTTATCAATCTTAAAAGCAGATGCTTTTAATAATCAAAAAGGAAGCTAAGGTGGCTAAAGTTGTAACTTTTGCAAATGTTAAGGGAGGATCAGGAAAATCTACATTATGTATTAATATGGCAGCTATTTTAATACGCGAAGGTTATTCAGTAGCGCTAATAGACGCAGATCAGCAAAAATGTTCTCAAGATTGGATCACTGGAACAAAAGATAAATTATTATCCCGAGTTGAAATTATTGACCAAGCGGAGTTTATGGCATCGAAAAAGGTTGATGTTGATTTTATGCTGATAGATACGCAGGGCAGTCTAACCAAAGAAATGGCTCAGTTTCTTTTCCAATCTTCTTTGATTATCACACCATGCCGCGTTTCTAGAGACGATATAGTCGGGCAAGGTTGGATTGAAGTTTTTCTCAAGCAATCTAATCGAGATATAAAGAAAGCACCAATTTTGACCGTTTTGAATGGTGTCAATAAAAGGAGCTCTATCTTATCGCATGTAATCGAACAGCTTAAAGAAGATGGGGTTCAAGTCGCTAAAACTTGCATTTCACAAAGAGTTTGCTTTGCAGAGACTAATGTTAATAAGATATCAGTTATTGGTTACAATAAACCCGCAACCGAAGAAATTGTTGACTTAACAAATGAAGCATTGAACTTGATTAAGCGTGAGGCCTGATTTTTGGCTAAAAAATTTGACAAAATATCGCCAAAAAATATTTCGGAAGAAAAATTCAATCAATTAGTTGATGCACTGCCAAGTTCTGTGATTGAACAACCTAAAACCGTGGTCACTGCTCCGGAAAAAAAAGAAAAAATTGATGAAGTCAAAGTAAAAAAGTCAAAGAAGAAAAAATTAACCAAAAAAGAAAATCAAAAAATTTCACAAATTGACACAATAGAGGGTCAAATAAATCAAAGTGCTGATCCAAAAATTGACGAGATTATAAATACAAGTGAGGTGTTTGTATACGAATGCGGAGGAATTCTCTTCGGGATACCGGTAGCTTATGTCACAGAAATTACAAACGATTATGGCGCCATCTCACCACTGAAAGGGTTTTTAAGGTCTTGTATTGGAACTACCGAATACAGAGGAAAGCTCCTACCTATTTTCCAAAGCCAGGAAAGCTATTTGAAGATTGGTGAAATTAAAAAGGATGAAAGTAATAACTTAGACAAAATGCCCAGTGCCATCATTACAGTAAATTATAAAGGAATTATGTTTGCACTCACGATGGAAACGCATGTTGGAATTGTGTCTATAAAATCCACGAATAACTATAAAAATGAAGCGGCATATGAAGATGAAAATACAAGCGATCTCTTAAAAGATATCGTTTGGTATGGAGAACAAAATCTTTTCATTTTCTCACCAGAAAAAATATCTGTGCTGGTTTTCTCAGAGTTAAAAAACCAGATAGCTGTAGGAACTGAAGAAGATATAGATAACGAACCTAGTGACGAAGAATTAACCGATTTACACCACGATTACATGGTAGCGAAAATAAAAAACAGCACAATCGCTATTGAAATCACAAAAGTTCTTGAGGTTATTGAAGGATCAGACGTAACTCCACTATACAAAGTAGCAGATTTTATTCGAGGCTTGATCAGTCTGCGTGGGCAAGTTTTGAGCTGTATAGATCTTTCAAAGTATCTTGGTCATGAACTTACGGTAATAGACGAGCGTAACAAATTTATTGTTGTCAGTGTATCGGGAGTAGATTTTGCTCTTTGTATAGATCGTGTTCTAGGCATCCAGTCTATTCGGCAATCGTCCTTTCAGGAGTCAACCAAAGTTTTCCAAAATGAAATCCCAAATTACTTTCCCAGTTTTCAGGAAACAGGAGGTGAGGTGACACTCATCTTTAAACCAGACCTCTTTCTTAAATCACCAGAGCTACAAGAATATCAAAAAAATTAATTGTTTGTAATGAATAGGCAGACCTTTAGTTTAAAAAACGGAGTAAATAAATGACTGCTAAAAAGCAAAGTTTTCAATTCACAATAACCTTAAAAATTTTGCTTCTGGTGCTCGGACTAGCTCTGCTTTTAGCATCATTTGGCGGCTACGCAATGTACGTTATAAATTCGATGGGGATAAAAACTGAACGGCTAAACCAAATCGAGTCTGCTTTGGAGACACAAATAAACAATATGAACGCTTCTCTCATTCAGTCGTCCGCTTTTGTCACACGGGCTACGTTAGAATTGGGTTTGGCCGGATCTGATCAAGGCACCAATTTTAATGCGATTGAAGAAGGTCGAGACCAATTCAATGCAGCTATTAATACAGCTGATAAATTTTCGAAAGATGCGTTTAATGATCTACAAAAGGCCAAAATGACAATCAATGAAATAGTTAAAGAGGCGCAGTCAAATAAATTTAGAAAAGTTACTATCAAACAGAGGGTGGAGGAACTTGTAGAACCACCAATTAGCGGTGAAGCAATAAAAATTTATAAAAAAATTATCACAGCTCTAGATGGGATAGAGGGTAATTATAGAGACATTAAAAGAGCACAAGATAGAGTAAAAAAGGCTGTCTTGGCTTACAATGAATTTATAACTTCAACACAGCTTAGTCCCTATTCGAATTTGTATAAAAAAAGCTTAAGCGAACTTAAAGAAAAAATCTTAAAGGCGAATGCAAACTTAGCTGAGAAACAAAAAGTTTTGCAGGATATTATAAAAGATGGAAGCTATCTTAACTTATTCAGAGAAATCCAAGAAGCCAAAAAATTAGCTTTTTCATCGATGGATAGTGCACAGGCACAATCTTTATACGTGACGTTGATTGTGGGGATTGCCTCAACTTTAGCAGCATTGACTTTCGGGCTACTACTTACAGCAGGTATCAGAACGAAGCTTCGCAACGCAAACTCTGCAGTGAATGCAATAACTGAGGGCGATTTGTCGGCTGAAATAAAAGCGTCCGGTAATGATGAGGTCAGTAGCCTTCTTATCTCAACTAGCCAGATGCGTGATAAGATTGTTGAAGTTATTGGAGCTATGAGCCTAGTGATTGAAAAAATATCTGAAAACTCCTCAAAATTGGAAGTAACGGCTGACCAAGTATCAGACGGAACAAGCCAACAGGCAACTTCTGTCCAAGAAACATCTGCATCAATGGATGAGATGGCAAATACGATTAACGAAAATGCTAGAAACGCCACAGAGACAGATGAAACAGCAAAACTACTCGCTGAAAACGCGCTTGTGTGCTCAAACTCTATGAAGAAGACATCAGAAGCAATGAGTGATATTTTTGAACGTATTGCTATTGTTGGCGAAATTACCCGTAAGATTGAACTATTGGCGCTTAATGCTTCGGTAGAAGCTGCGAGAGCTGGAGAACATGGTAAGGGGTTTGCTGTTGTTGCCTCTGAAGTATCAAAGCTTGCTGAACTCAGTAAAGACGCAGCTTCAGAAATACAAAGATCATCGACAGATGGCAAAAAGTTAGCAGACGA
This sequence comes from Paracoccaceae bacterium, assembly GCA_902606585.1. Lineage (GTDB taxonomy): Bacteria > Pseudomonadota > Alphaproteobacteria > Rhodobacterales > Rhodobacteraceae > Salinivivens. Next base: position 3,617 of record CACLGX010000006.1, read on the forward strand.
AACTAACCAAATGCTCGATGAGCTCCTACCTGAGATTGAGAAAACGCAAAACCTTGTTCAAAACATTAGCGCATCTTCCAAAGAGCAAGCCACTGGTGCAGAGCAAATTAATGGGGCAATCAAAACCCTTGATAACGTTATTCAACAAAATGCCCTTGCCTCATCAAACTTATCCATTTCCGCAAATGAACTCGCACAAATTGTGCCCGACCTAGAAGACCTGGTGAAGCAGTTTAAGTTAGCAGAGATTGAAGATGACATAGAAATCAACGATGAAAAAGAAGAAAATCAAGAGAATACCTCAGAAGACAAAACTGACGAAACAGACACATCCTCAAATGAGGAAAACAAATCAGAAAGCAAACAAGATTTCGGCAGATATTAATTTGGGAAGAATTACTGAGCAACTAATTAAGCTACCGTAATTAATGTAAGGAGAAGATTTAATGGCAACCAGCGATTTTAAATTAAAAATCAACATAAGCGCTAAAATATTGCTTTTGGTTTTAAGCCTTGCAATCCTCTTGGCTTCTTTTGGTGGATATTCGGTATACGTAATTAATTCAATAGGGCTCAAGATAGAAAGATTAAATAAAATTGAAAGTGTTTTAGAAACTAGAATTAATAATATGAACTCTGCAAGGATTGAGTCTGCGAACATGACGAGCACATCAGCCTTCACTTTGATGTTGGCAGGAATGAATGCAACGAGTGACCAAGTCACAGCTTTCAAAAAAACTGTTCAAAATGCAGACTTAAAAATGGAAGAAGGTCTTGCTGAATTAGAGATTGCTATCAAAACAATTAAAGCAATTGTACCCAAATCAGGGCTTAAGGCGAAAAAGGATGGTTCCCAAGAGTCTAAGTCTTTCTTTGCGCTTTTAACAAATCCACCAGTAGAAGCCGAGGCAATGAAAATTTACAAGCGTCTTAATTCTTCCTTGGTTATGTTACGTTCAGAATACAATACAATTTCCGACAATCAAAAAGGAGTAAATAATGCAGTACTCGCTTACAATAAACACGCTATGTCTGCAGATAAAAACAGGCGGCTTCAGAAAAAAGGGTTTAGGGATAAATTACTCGACCTAAATAACAAAATTTCTAATGCTAACAAGAGGCTAGAAACCTCTCAAAAGGAATTAAGCCAAAAAAATGAAAATTTATTCAGAGACATTACAGAAGCAAAAAATATAGCTTTTTCATCGATGGATAGTGCACAGGCACAATCTTTATACGTGACGTTGATTGTGGGGATTGCCTCAACTTTAGCAGCATTGACTTTCGGGCTACTACTTACAGCAGGTATCAGAACGAAGCTTCGCAACGCAAACTCTGCAGTGAATGCAATAACTGAGGGCGATTTGTCGGCTGAAATAAAAGCGTCCGGTAATGATGAGGTCAGTAGCCTTCTTATCTCAACTAGCCAGATGCGTGATAAGATTGTTGAAGTTATTGGAGCTATGAGCCTAGTGATTGAAAAAATATCTGAAAACTCCTCAAAATTGGAAGTAACGGCTGACCAAGTATCAGACGGAACAAGCCAACAGGCAACTTCTGTCCAAGAAACATCTGCATCAATGGATGAGATGGCAAATACGATTAACGAAAATGCTAGAAACGCCACAGAGACAGATGAAACAGCAAAACTACTCGCTGAAAACGCGCTTGTGTGCTCAAACTCTATGAAGAAGACATCAGAAGCAATGAGTGATATTTTTGAACGTATTGCTATTGTTGGCGAAATTACCCGTAAGATTGAACTATTGGCGCTTAATGCTTCGGTAGAAGCTGCGAGAGCTGGAGAACATGGTAAGGGGTTTGCTGTTGTTGCCTCTGAAGTATCAAAGCTTGCTGAACTCAGTAAAGACGCAGCTTCAGAAATACAAAGATCATCGACAGATGGCAAAAAGTTAGCAGACGAAACTAACCAAATGCTCGATGAGCTCCTACCTGAGATTGAGAAAACGCAAAACCTTGTTCAAAACATTAGCGCATCTTCCAAAGAGCAAGCCACTGGTGCAGAGCAAATTAATGGGGCAATCAAAACCCTTGATAACGTTATTCAACAAAATGCCCTTGCCTCATCAAACTTATCCATTTCCGCAAATGAACTCGCACAAATTGTGCCCGACCTAGAAGACCTGGTGAAGCAGTTTAAGTTAGCAGAGATTGAAGATGACATAGAAATCAACGATGAAAAAGAAGAAAATCAAGAGAATACCTCAGAAGACAAAACTGACGAAACAGACACATCCTCAAATGAGGAAAACAAATCAGAAAGCAAACAAGATTTCGGCAGATATTAATTTGGGAAGAAAAGGTTTAACTTAACAATGCTGCAGGACCTCAGCAATGCCCTTGAAACTTGGGATATAGATAACAAAAATGAAAAGCTTCCCGGTTCAGCTGAGGAAAGCCATATACTTTCGGCTATAGATAATAAGATATCGACCCTAAGATCCTATATAGGAAAAATAGAAGCCGGAAATCATGACTTACAGGAAATATTTGACCTAACTTATACTGATTGCCACTTCATAAGAGGATTTGGTCAAATAATGGGGAGCCAAAAAACTTCTCATTTAGGTATGTTGGCTGAGTTGATTGCAGACAGTGCAAGATATTTTCAAACATATTCAAATTATTCCATGTCATACCTTTTAGGTCTTTTAATTGAAAAATTAGCTCAAGTGATTAAAGACCTAAGGAAAAGTAAGTCTACCAGTTTAGACATCACGGATGTAGTTTCTGAATGCGCTATTTACCTAACAGATCCAATTTCAGAAATATTAAAAGAAACCGTCGAGAAAAGAGAGGCCAGGTTATCTAATAGCAAAGCAATTCAGGAAAAAACCGTTGAAGCAAAAAAATCGGCGCCCTCCGCCCAAGTAAGTGCCAAATCGACATCAAAAAAATTAGAAGAACTCGAAGAAGAGCAAGATGAAGTTTTAGATATTCCGAATGATAAGGTTGGGTTAATAAGTGACTTCTGCGAAGAAGCTTGGGAAAGCCTTCAGGCGAGCGAAAACCTGTTAATTGAACTAGAAAATAATCCTACTTCAAAAGAATTGATAAACGAACTTTTCCGAGCAGTTCATACAGTGAAGGGCGGCTCTAGGCTAATCGAAATAAAAAAAATTGAAACACTTTCCCATGAGTTGGAAACTGTCTTGGATAATGTTCGTTCCGATAAATTAACACTTGATGCTCGATTAATAGATATTTCCTTAGAGTGCATTAAAAGAATTGGAATTATCACGGACGAAGTCGCACATAGAGGGCCAGTTAAAACAAAGATAAATGATCTAATATTAGCACTCGTATCCAATGACGACACGGTGGAAATAAATAAACGCAATATACAGAATATTGAAAAATCCAAACCCGAAGAAACGGCAGCAAAATTCAATGATACAAAGCCTTCTGATAATAAAACTAAGACAACTGCTAATATTGTAAGGGAAGAATCAATAAAAGTTTCAGCTGATAAACTTGATACCGTCCTTAACACATCCTCAGAGGTTTACATAAATAGGATCAGGCTTGATAATGATCAAAAGCTTCTTTCTGATGCAATCGAGCAAGTTAATCAAGATATTGGAGCACTAAACAAAGAGTTCTCGTCAGAGCTTTCTGAAATTGATCAGAAAAATATCAATCTGTCTTTCGTACCAAAATATCAAACAGACATTAACATGGGCTTAGAAAAAATTGCTATCCATAATGCCAATTTGCAGAAGAACATTGAGGATTTAGAGGTTTTAAGTTCGCGGCTACAAAGCGGTGCAATGAATTTCCGAATGCTACCTATTTCTAATCTTTTCAATAGATTTCCAGCGCAAGTTAGAGATATTGCACGGCAAATTGGAAAAAAAGTTGAATTGAAAATTCAGGGTGGCGAAACAGAGCTAGATAAAATTTTAATCAATCAATTAGCTGACCCACTCTTGCACCTGATAAGAAATTCGATTGATCATGGAATTGAAACGGATCAACAAAGAGCAGCTAATAATAAAACCGAAATAGGCCAAATTAATTTAAGCGCATATTACCTAGGTTCAAATGCAATTATTGAAATTGAAGATGATGGGAAGGGAATAGATAGCAACATAATAGCAGCAAAAGCCGTGGAAAAAAAATTGCTAAGTACAGAAAGAGCTGCTGAGTTAAGCGAAAAGGAAATATTTGATTTAATTTTTGAGCCAGGTTTTTCATCAGCTGAGCAAGTTACAGAATTATCTGGAAGAGGCGTTGGTATGGATGTTGTGAAAACATCAATCAATCAAATGCAAGGTTCCATTAAAGTTGAAAGTAAAGTTGACCAGGGCACTAAAATTACATTGCGTTTACCGCTAACATTAGCTGTCGTTGGTATTCTACTTGTTTCTGAAAATAAATATGAATTTGCTTTTCCAATCTTAAATGTTGAAGAGATAATTAATGTGAACCTGAAAACTGATATTAAAAATATTAATGATACATTAGTTTTCAATTTCAGAGGCGAATTAGTTCCAACGCGCCTTTTATCGGATTTTCTTGGCTATCCTAAGAACCCAAAATATGAAGAAAATAAATTTTTACTTATTCTCAACGATGGTGAAAATAAAATTGGCGTTATAGTGGACGAGGTACAAGGACAACAAAATGTATTATTAAAGCAACTTGGGAACTTGATTGAATCGGCTCCTTTTGTAATAGGTTGTACTATTCTCTCCAACAGTAAATTGGTTTTAATTCTGAACGTTTTAGAACTAACTCAATATAATCCAGAAAAAGAAACGAATAGTCTTACTGAAGAAGTCCAGGAATTAGACACTGAGGAACATAAACGGTCTTTGCAAAAAATTTTAGTTGTTGATGACTCTAAAATGCAAAGGAAAAGGATTTGTGAATTTTTACAAATTCAAGGCTATAATACCGAAGAAGCCGGTGATGGTTTTGAAGCTCTTAAAGCCGCTGATACTACAAATTTTAACGCATTTTTTGTTGATATTCAAATGCCTTTAATGGATGGATACGAACTTATTGAAAATTTAAGAAAGACTTCGTCTTACAAGAACACTCCTATTTTCGTCATATCAGGAGGACATGTTAACAAAGAAAGTATACTGACGCGCTTAGAAGATTTAGATGTTTCCAACTTTTTTGAAAAACCCGTAGACTTGGCAGCTCTGCTTACTGAGGTGGATATTAGACTATCTATTTCAAACGAAGAATTAAAGAGTGGGAAGCAAGAATGAATATTACCAATCCACTCAATTCCAAATTGATTTTCTGTATAGAAAATGAAGATTTTAATAAATACCTAAAATCAACTAGTGATGAAACAGACAATCGAATTGAATTCCTAGAGATTGAGAATATACCAAGAGCAGTCGCTGAGAACCCGGATGCCACACTCGTTCTACAGTCAGATAAAAATGAAAATATCTTTTTTGACATAGGAAAAAAATTGAAAGGTATTTTTTTTAAAGAACTTAAAGTAATTTTTCTATCCTTCGATTATCTTATAAAATCTGATGCCCTGAAGGGCTTCTCATCTTTCATTCAAGCTCCCTGTTCACTTGAATTAATTATTGAAGAAGCCAATCGTCTCAATGATCATAGAAAAAGAATTCTCCTAATTGATGACTCTAAATTGGTACATAAGAACCTTGTTGGGCCATTAAAAGAAAAAGGTTTTATTGTCGAACAAGCTTTCGATGGGCAAGAGGGTGTTGAGACAGCCTTATCAACTAAACCAAACTTAGTAATTTGCGACATTGAAATGCCTGTAATGAATGGCTTTGAAGCCTGTACTGAGATCAGAAACAACAAAGTTACCCAGGACTGCTACATTATTATGTCAAGCACTCTCAAGTCTGCTGAAGATCAGAAAAAAGGCTTTGCCGCCGGCGTTGATGAATATATGCCAAAACCTGTTATCTTTGACGACTTACTCGAAAGAATAAATCGTTCATTCGCACTGCAGTCTGTTCTAAGAGAAAAAATTCTTATTATTGACGAGGACGGATACCAGGCAGAAAACATCGCAAACTATTTAAATAAACAAGGTTTTTCTACAAGAACTTGTTTTGGCATAAGTGACGCACAAAGGCTTCTAAAAAAGTTTTCAAGCGATCTAATTATCTCATCTACTTCGCTTAAAGATGGCTCGATTATAGATGTCGATAAAGTTTGCAAGTCTGAACATACAAATTCAGATTTAGCTTTCATCGCTCTTGTTGATCAAGATAATGAAGGCGATAGAAGAATGGCTTTAAATGCCGGGGCAAAAGATACGGTTGCAACGCCTCCAACTGCGGAGGCTCTAGCTGCAGTGGTGGAGCGCACTTTGGCTGAAATAAGGACTGAGCGAGAACGAGACCAATTTCAACGCTATGTTTCAAAAGCTTCATTTCAATCTGCACTGGAAAAATCTGTACTAAGTGAATTATCTCTTCCTTCCCGTGCTGAAAAAAGGCAAGCTATTGTCTTCTTCATTGATATTGCTCAATTCACAGGCCGTTGTGAAAGATATGCTCCCGAAGAAATCGTCTCACAAATTAACAATATGTTTGAAAGTATAACCGAAATTATTACAAAAAATGGTGGGGACATTGATAAATTTATGGGAGATGCCTGCATGTCCTTTTGGTTTGATGAAGGCGACAAGCAAAATCATGACAAAAGTATGTTATCGATACTAGAGATACAGAAAGCCATTAAAGAATTAAACAATAGCGACCCAATCATGAAAGAAGATCCTTTAAAGGTAAGAATGGGTCTTAACTCAGGAGATGTAATTCTGTGTGATATAGGTGCAGCAAAAGCGCGGGTTGACCTAACTATGATAGGCGACGCAGTCAATATAGCCGCAAGACTAGAAACCGCATGTTCGCAGTACTTTATAGACAATTTAGTAAGCGATAGCGTTGCTACAGATGCACGAGGACAATTTAGTATTAGAATTATTGACCGGATAAAAGTGTATGGAAAGGAGACACCCGTCGGGGTTTATGAGATAATTAATGAAGTAGAAAATACTTCACAGGAAGAAAAGGACCTTATAAAGCATTTTGAAAAAGGCTTTGAAGCTTATACCAAAGGAAAATTTAGCGCAGGCTTGAAACACTTTCAAAAATCAAAGCCTTTAGAAATTGATCGAGGATATCCGTCAACTCCTTCAGACGTGTATATCTCTCGATGTAAAATACTAGAAAAATCTTCTCCTGGCGATTGGGATGGAACTTGGACCTTAGAGTCTAAATAAGCCGATGCTTACTGAAAACGAAACTCGAGCTGTAATAGAATTCACAAATAAATTCTTTGGTCTTGATCTTTCAGAAAATCTGAAGCCAATTGCTCTTTCGGAGTTAACTAAATTCAAAAAAATAAATAAAATTTTGGACTTAGAAGATTTCTTAAATAAACATAGGTATGATTTTCAAGATAGTAAAATATTTGATTTACTCGATATTTTTCTAATTCCTCACACAAATTTCTTTAGAAATAATCGTCAATTTGAAGCCTTTAAATGCAAAGTTATCCCTGAGTGCCTGGCTAATATGGACAAAAAAAATACTATTGATTTGAGAATTTGGAGTGCCGGATGTTCTACTGGCGAAGAAGCTTATTCAATCCTCGTTTCTCTAATGGAATACTTTGGTGATGAGTATTGGGAAATCACTTGTGGCATTATGGCTACTGATGTTTCAAGAAAGTCACTGGAGATTGCCTCAAGAGGAATTTATGAAACGAAAAAGATGGATAAAATTATTCGCCAAAGAATTTCAAAATACACGGAAAAGGAAAACGATGGAAAACTGCGTTTTAAAGAGAAAGTAAGAAAAGAGGCCAATTTTAAAGAACTCAATTTGAATTCAAAAACTTTTCCATTCAAAAATAAATTTCACATAATATTTTGCCGAAACATCCTAATTTATTTAAATAAAGATAGTAGACTAGCCGCCGAAAATAAAATTTTTGAATCACTTGAAGCAGGTGGTTTTATATTTTTGGGCGATGCAGAAGTATTAAATTCCAAAGACCATAAGTTCGAACAATTAGGTAATGGGATCTATAGAAAAGAAATTTAAAATATAATTGAGCCATGTCAGATTATTCTGTAGCATTTATTTCCAATGAAGCCGTCACACGCAGTTACGCTAGTGAATTTTTGACTGAAAAATGGCTTGGTAGTTTTAAAGTGGCATCTTCAATAAATAGTAAAAAACTTGAAAATTTTAAAATAGATTTGTGCCTAATAGATACTTCAAAAAACTTTGAGAGTTTTAATGATCTTGCAAATTTCTGCAAAAATAAAGGGAGGAAAAAAATAATCATTTTCCACTCTGGGAAAAATTTCGACATGCTTAAAAAAGTTATAGAAAAACAGAAAGATCGTATAATTTTTAAGAAACTAGAGAGTATTGATAGAAAGGAATTTTTTAAAAATCAGCTTTCAGAACTTATTGAAGTCTTCAACTCTAATAATCTGGAAGGCTTTATCGATTTAACAAGAATTGAAACTTATAAGCCATTTGATTTAATTTTATTAGGAGCGTCGACTGGTGGGCCTGAAGCCCTAAAGCAAATCATTGGCGGGCTAAAGCCCAATATGCCACCCATATTACTAGTCTTGCATATGCAAACTGAATTTCTGGAAAGGTACTGTGAGCGATTAACGAAAATAACTAAACTTAAAGTAAAAAGATTTATTAATCATGAAAAGGTTATTCCAAATTCTATTTACATTGCAGATGGATCAAACCATATGGAGATAAGCAAAACTGGAATGGATTACTTTTTAAATAAGGGAAGTGACGAAAAAGTAAAAGGCCACTGTCCAAGTGTGGATGTTCTTTTTAAATCAGCAGCAAAAATCAAAAATTCAAATCTTTTAGCTATTTTACTTACTGGTATGGGTTCAGATGGAGCAGAGGGATTAAATTCATTAAAAAATTCTGGAGCTTTTACTGTAACGCAGAATGAAGAAACTTCAGAAGTTTATGGCATGCCCAAAGCCGCTCTGGAAATAGGGGCAACTGAGTGCGTTCTTAGTCTAGAACAAATTGCAAAAATTTTAAGTTCACAAAAAATTTAACTTTATTATTTAATACTCTTAAGCATCTGATAATGCGTCTAAAATTGGGCATTCAGGCCGATCATTTCCCTGGCAATTATTCGCTAAAAAGCTAAGTTGATATCTAAGATCGTTAAGCTCGATAAGTTTAGCGTCTATTTCTGAAATCTTCTCCAAAGTAAGAGCCTTTACTTCCTTACTGGACCTATTTTTATCTGAGTATAAAGACAGCAGCTCTTCACATTCTTGAATGCTGAAATTAAATTTTCGAGCTTTTGCAACAAATTGTAGTTGGGCCAAATCACCATCAGAAAAATCTCTATACCCAGTGCTAAAATTTTTTAAGGGCTTTACGAGACCAATATCGGCATAATATCGAACCGTTTTTACTGTTAAATTTGATAGTTTTGCCGCTTTACCTATATTCATAATATATCCTTTACACTCCACCTAATGGAGAGTTTATACGTTAATAAAACGAGGTCAACATGACGTATTTGGTGAATGAATTAAATATTAATTGGCGGTGCAAACACACATGGGTTCGTTCATCCAAAAATACTGGATGGTGCCTGCTAGGGTGCGCAATAGGTGATATTGGAACCATACTATATTTTCAATTAATGGGAATAGATTGGCCCGTATGGCTTATCATGACGCTGGCAATTATAAATGGCATTATAACGTCAATTATATTAGAGACTTTCATTTTAAGTAAGCAAATGGAGCTTCGGCAGGCTTTTAAAACTGCGATTGGTATGTCTTTAATTTCGATGGTTTCAATGGAATTGGCCATGAACCTAACTGATGTACTGTTAACAGGCGGAGCCGTTATAAAATTATGGGTCCTTCCTTTTATGCTCTTTGCGGGTTTTATTACCCCACTTCCATATAATTATTGGCGGCTTAAAGCTCTCGGAAAATCCTGCCACTAGAAAAGAGCTCAAATACTTAGTTATGAAATCAAAATCTTTCACAGGACTTTTATTAACGGATCCCATTTACTGCCAGATAAGCTGAGTAAAGAGATGTAGTTCCCGTAATAAATATTCGATTTAACCGCGCTCCACCAAAACAAACATTGGAAACAATTTCGGGAATTTTGATTTTGCCTATCAAAACGCCACCCGAATTATAACAATGGACACCATCAGCAGCAGAAGCCCAAATTCTATCTTCGCTATCAATTCTGAACCCATCGAATAAACCATTTGAGCATTTGGCAAACAATTTTGGACCTTTCGAAGCTACTTTCTCTCCTTTAAGATCAAAACTGTAAAGGTTCTTTGGGCCACCTTTGACGTGAGAGCCTCCTGTATCTGAAACATAGAGTTTGCTTTCACTCTTATTAAAACAAAGGCCATTGGGTTTAATCAATTGATCCGAAATTAAATCTAAATTTCCTGTTTTCTGATCAATTCTAAATACATTACAGGAAGATTGCTCAGATGCTGACTTACTCCCCTCGTAATCACTCATTATGCCGTAGTCAGGATCTGTAAACCAAATGGAACCATCACTTTTAACAACCACATCATTTGGTGAATTCAATCTTTTACCATCAAAGTGGGTTGCTAATGTTATAACCTGGCCAGAATGCTCAGTTTGCGTTACAGATCTTGATAAATGCTGGCAAGTTATCAAACGCCCCTGAAGGTCTCTAGTATTTCCGTTTGAGAAATTGGAAGGGTTTCGAAATTCTGATACAGTACCGTTTGTTTCATCCCATCTAAGCATTCTGTTATTTGGGATATCAGAAAATAAAAGAAATCTTCCAGCTGGAAACCAAACAGGCCCCTCTACCCAACGCGCACCTGTCCAAAGTCTTTCTACACGGCCATGTCCTGTCAAACAGCTATTAAACTCTTCTTCTAATATTTCAAAGCTGGCGCCTTCTATCTCTCCAAAAAAACTCTCCATAAAAATTACCTATCCTGCATATTCCAAAGTTTATAAGCATTTTCTCTATAAAAACTTTTTCTTTCAGATTTGGACCACCCAGAAGTTAAGTTATGCGTCAAGCCAACCCAAGTGGGTAAACCCCCACCTAACTGACATACTGGGCTATCACTTCCCCAGATAATTCTATCAATTCCAAAAACGTCAACAGTATGATCAAAATAGGGCTTTATATCCGTGAGTTTCCAACTCTCAGCATCGCCATAAGCTATGACGCCAGAAATTTTAGCTGTCACGTTAGGGCGCTGAGAAATATTTTTCATTGCCACCGCCCAGGATGAAAAAATATTATTTTTTATATCGGGCACACCGCAATGATCCAAAATAAATTTAACGTTTGGGCAAGCATCTATTAACTCTTCAACGATAGACAACTGATCAGCTCGGGCACATATGTCAAATGTAAAGCCATAATTGCTCAAAAGTTTGATATTTTCCCTAAATAAAGAACTTTGACTCATATCATCTGAAACAACGTGAAGAACTCTCCTAAACCCTTTTATTAGTGTTTTTTGGGCGGCCAAACTTAAAAAATCGCTGAAACCTTGTTGCTCAGGTCTACAGGCTGAAATTACTCCTTTTATCTTGCTGGCTGGCTGGCTGCTTAAATTCTCCAACATGGTAGTTTCATTTTTAATATCTTCTTCTCTGACATCTACTTCCATATGAAAGCATGCATCAATACCCAACCTGTTGGCTGTAATTTCATATTCTTCATAATGGTACGGTTTATTTAATGCAGGGACCTCACTTAACCATGGGTAACCAAGTTTATTTGGGTAAATGAGATGAAGATGTGTATCAAAGAGCATTATTCAAAAACTTCTATTTTTATGAGTTATTCATTTAAATTAATTTTACACCGAGTGAATAATTTTTGATATAATTTTTTAAAACAGAAAAAAACTTAGATCATCAAGGTTAATCAGATGGAAAATACTCAATTTGGAGCTCGTCTCAATTCATTTAAATTAGGACTGGGTCAACCTGAGATTGAGGCAGCTGGTAATTTGACTTTGGCACTTTTGAAGCGTGCTACGCAGGCGGGTCTAACTTGCGCAGATTTGAATTTTCCAGATCACTTTTCTAATCTCGAAGTTGAGAAACTAAAAGAGTTTTTAAGTCAAAACGACATTAAGATTAACGGTCTGGCTATGCGATATTACACATTGCCACAATTTAAATTAGGGGCTTTTACAAACCCAGATAAAGCGGTTCGCCAATTAGCAATAGACGAGACAAAAAAGGGAATTGATCTTGCGGCATCATTAAACTGTGAAACGATGACCCTTTGGATGGGGCAAGATGGTCTTGATTACTCTTTTCAAGCAGATTTTTCAAAAATGTGGGATGACACAATTACGGCCATGCAAGAGCTTGCTGACCATAATCAAAATATCAATATTTCAATTGAGTATAAACCAAATGAGCCCAGAGCCTTCTCTTTAATGCCTGATGTTGCTACAACTTTATTAGCACTTGCTGAAATAAATAGAGCCAACACAGGCGTGACCTTAGACTTTGCCCACGTATTGTATGCAGATGAAATGCCTGCTTTTGCTGCTAACCTTATAAACAGGAAATCAAAGCTTTTAGGCGTCCATCTAAATGATGGTTACGGCAAATGGGATAATGGTTTAATGGTTGGCTCTGTTCACCCTATTCAGACATTAGAACTTCTAGTTGAGCTCCTTGGTTGTCATTACAACGGAGCAATCTATTTTGACACTTTCCCTGATCATTCTGGATTAGATCCCATTGAAGAAAGTAAAGAAAATATCGCAATCACCAAAAAGTTGATTAAAATTGCCAAAGAGTTGCATAAATCAGATGTAATTAAAGAGGCTCGAACTACGCAAAATCCCATTTTAGCCCAGCAAATTATTCGAAGTAGCCTATTAAAATGAAAAATTTATTTGTTGTTGGATCCCTTCACTTAGACGTCATTGTAAAGAGCCCAAGGATCCCACAAAAAGACGAAACAATTATTGGAAAATCAGTAGAGTATGTTTTTGGTGGCAAAGGTGGCAATCAAGCATTGGCTGCTGACCAGAATGGTGCATCTACGTTCCTAGCTGGACGTGTAGGATCTGATAGCTTTGCCAAACTATTGACTGCTCATTTACAAAACTCTTCTGTAGACTTTAGTGCTTTACAGGTAGGAACCGGCGCAAGTGGGATGAGTGTAGCAATAGTTGAAGAATCTGGTGAATATAGTGCAGCCGTCGTATCAGGTGAAAATCTTCATATAGATGAAAAATCAATCGAAGTACCAGAAAATACTGGGGTATTATTACTACAAAATGAAATTAACGATAAAGTGAACTTAGAAATCGCAAAGCGTGCTAAAGCTTCTGGTTCTAAAATTTGGTTGAATGCCGCGCCAGCTAAAAAAATTGAAAATAATCTCCTTTCCTTAATAGATGTTTGTATTGTGAACCGAATTGAGGCTGAGTTTTACGATTTCAGCAATAAAGAAAAAAATGAAAATAATTTAGCAATAATTAAAACTTTAGGTCAGCAGGGCTTAGAGATAATTGAACCTGGTGGGAATATAAAAAAAATTCCAGCATTTAGCGTCAATGTAGTTTCATCACACGGTGCAGGCGATATGTTTATAGGCGCATTAGCAGCAAGATATTTACAAGGTGACCCAATTGAAAGTGCGCTTAAATACGCTCAAGCTGCAGCAGCTCTGCATATATCCAGACCAGAAAATGAAAGAAAAGAAATTTCACCAAAAAATATATCAGATTTTATAAGTTCTAATCTTTAAAATTTAATTATTATAAAATTAATCAATAGGAGCATCAGATCTGAGTAAGTTTTCTGACTTTAAATCTGACCAAAGTGAACTCGGAATAGTCTCAGAATAAACTTTAATGTTGTCATTTAACTCGTTTTGCGTCTGAGCTCCAGGTATTACACTTAAATGCGTTGGATGAAGTAATGGAAATTGTAAAGCGGCGGCTTTCAACGAAACATTATGCGCCTCACACACTGCTTCAATTGATTTTACTTTAGCCATTATCTTCTCTGGTGCAGGGTCATAATTATAAAACGCTCCCTTAATCGCACCTGTAGCTAGTATACCGGAATTATAAGGACCACCTGTTACTATTTTTATCCCACGCTTTTGGCACAAGGGTAGAAAGGTATCTAACGCATCCTGCTCAAGCAAAGTATAGCGGCCAGCAAGTAAGAAGATGTCGAAATCTCCTTTTTGTGTAAGATCCTCGCAAACCTCCCACTCATTTATTCCACCTCCAATCGCTTTTACGACGCCTTGATCTCGAAGACTAATCATCGCTTTGTAACCACCATCATCAAAGAATTGCCGAATTCTTTCATCTGAAGCTTGCTTGGAACCGTGCGTGAAAATGCATAAATCGTGAACATATGCGATATCTATTTTATTAATACCAAGCCGCTCATAAGAAAACTCTATGGACCTCATAACTCCATCGTAACTATAGTCATAGATTTCTTGCCTTGATGGCACTTCAAACCACTTGCCGTGCCCAGTACGGTCACTTTCGCCACAGGGTTTCATAAGTCGGCCCACTTTAGTTGAGAGGACATATTCGTCTCTCGGTTTAGTCCTGAGAAACCGATTTAGACGGGTTTCGCTTAAACCGAGTCCATAAAGTGGTGCAGTGTCGTAATACCTCACTCCAGAGTTCCATGCCGCTTCAAGAGCAGAATTAGCCTCATTGTCAGAAATCGGTTTGTAAAGGTTGCCAAGTGGAGCTGTACCGAAACCAATTTCAGTCAAAGAAATACTACCAGAGGATCCCTTTTTAAAAATACGGCTTTTAAGCATCATTTTTCACTTTCTTTGGTATTAAATTGGCAATGAGTAAAATTTAATTGGCAGTTTATATCCGTAAAGCTTAACATGCTTCACAGGAGGATTGTCTATTGAAAAATCGGTTCAAAGAAGTTTTTGCAACCAAAAAGCCCGTTATCGCAATGATACATCTCGGTGCCCTACCCGGCTCTCCACTACATGACAGTGAAGCCGGCTTAAATGGCCTAATAGAAGCTGCAAGGTTAGATCTTCATGCATTACAAGATGCGCAAGTTGACGCCGTTATGTTTGGAAATGAAAATGATCGACCATACGAATTAAAAGTAGATACAGCATCCACATCAGCTGCAGCCTATATTATCGGACAGTTAAAATCAGAGATTAATATTCCTTTTGGAGTTAATATGCTCTGGGACCCTATGGCAACTGTAGCACTAGGTGCAACGACTGGTGCGACTTTCGTAAGAGAAATTTTCACCGGTTCTTATGCATCAGACATGGGAAATTGGACAGCTGACGCAGGGAAAGCCGTGCGTTACAGGAATCAATTAAATAGAAAAGATATGCTTATGCTTTTTAACGTATCTGCAGAATTTGCCTATTCTCTCGACCAACGTTCTCTTGCGGATCGAGCAAAAAGTGTAGCTTTTTCATCGATACCAGACGCAATTTTAGTAAGTGGGCAAATTACCGGTGAGGCTGCAGATTTGTCAGAACTTAAAATGGTCAAAGATACCGTATCTAATTTGCCAGTGCTGGCAAATACAGGAGTTAAACACGAAACTGTGGAAGAAATATTCAGAATTGCTGATGGTTGTATTGTCGGTTCTGCTTTAAAATATTCGGGCGATACCTGGCAGTCTGTCGATCCCGACCGCGCAAAAGAATTTATGGAACGCGTTAAAAAAATACGGTCACAAATATGATTGAACGAATACGAGAAGACACGCTCAACTTAATGACAATAGCCGGGCTATCTGGCCACGAAAACCAAGTTAGAAATTATATAAAAGAAGTGTTAAAAAAAATCGGTCTCAAACCAATTTTTGATAAATTTGGTAATACTACAGTTACCTTTCCAGGCACAAGTCCCAGTGTGATGCTATTTACCCACATGGATCAATTAGGTTTAATAGTGCGTAAAATTGAAGATGATGGTTTCCTGAAATTTGAGCGTGTTGGTGGGGTTCCAGAAAAAATACTGCCAGGACAAGCTGTTTCAGCAATCTCAAAAAGCGGCAAACCTCTTTCCGGTATTATTGGAATAAAAAGCCACCATGCGACGCAACCTGGGGAAAAGTATCAGGTGTCAAGCTATAGAGATCTTTATATAGATTTGGGAATGAGTTCGGCTGCTGAAGTTCGGAGCAACGGAATAGAGATTGGAAGCCCAGTGGTATTTAAGCCATCTGCTGAAGTTATTGCAGATGATAAAATTATAGGAACCAGCGTCGATGACAGAGCCGGCTGCGCTGTCCTTTTGGAAGTGGCCAGACAATTAAATTCACGAAGTAATGGTCCTGAAGTGAATATAGTTTTTACCGTTCAGGAAGAATTCAATCTAAGAGGCGCGCTTCCTGTTGCCCAAAAAATAAAACCTGAGATCGCAATACAAATTGATTTGTTACTAGCGAGTGACACACCAGAAATGAGAGATTTTGGAGAAATCAAACTTGGAAAGGGTCCAGGTTTAAGTATGTTTTCCTTTCATGGAAGAGGTACATTAAATGGAGTTATTCCTCACCCAGTTTTGGTAGATCATTTCGAGCAGACTGCTTCAAACGAAAATATTTATTTGCAGAAAAGTGCTCATATTGGAGCTCTTACTGATTTATCTTATGTCCAATTAGTTGAAGACGGAGTAGCTTCAATAGATGTTGGCTTCCCAATCAGGTATAGTCATACCGCTCAGGAAATGTGCGATCTGAAAGATCTTGTTGGGTTAGCAAAACTTCTTATATCAGCCCTGAACTCCCTGCCTGAAAATATAAATTTAATTCGTGATTAGGTGCTAACATGAAATATACGGTCGGTGTCGATATTGGAACATTCGAAACTAAAGCTGTACTAGTAAACGAAGTCGGTGAAGTAGAGGCACAGGCTTATAAACCCCACAAAATGTTAGTTCCCCGACCAGGTTGGGCTGAACATCGACCAAATGAGGATTGGTGGGGAGATTTCTGTGAGGTCACAAATAAAATTTTGAAAATGAGTGGTGTTAAACCTGAGGACATTAAAGGTTTGGCTTGTAGTGCCATAGGTCCATGCATGTTGCCAGTGGACAATCACGGTGAACCTCTTATGAACGGTGTCTTATATGGTGTGGATACAAGGTCTCATAAAGAGATTGACATCTTAAACGATATTATTGGCGAAAGTAAAATTTTAGAAATTTGTGGAAATGCATTAACATCCCAATCCGTTGGGCCCAAAATATTGTGGCTAAAGAGAAACAAACCTGAGGTTTTCAAAAAAACTGCAAAAATATTAACATCAACAAGCTTCCTTTTGCATAAACTGACTAAGAAGTTTGTAATTGACCACTATACTGCAGCTAATTTTTCGCCACTTTACAATATCCATACTCAAAACTGGAGTAACGAGCTAACAGAGGAAATCATTCCCATCGAATGTTTACCTGAGCTAAAATGGTCAACAGAAATCGTTGGTAACGTTACTGAAAAAGCAGCATCCGAAACAGGTCTACCAAAAGGAATACCTATCACTACAGGGACAATAGACGCAGCAGCTGAGGCTATTTCTATAGGCCTTACCAATGAAGGCGATACCATGTGCATGTATGGTTCAACTATTTTTATGATCTCTCTTACTCGTAAACAAAATAGTGATCCCCGTCTTTGGTATGCTCCGTGGTTATTTGAAGGTGAGCATGCCTCTATGGCTGGTTTAGCAACGAGCGGAACGTTAACGCACTGGTTTAGAGAACAATTTGGAAGAGAATTAGATATTAAATCTAGCTTTACTGAGTTAACTAACGAAGCGAACATGTCGAAACCAGGCGCAAACGGAATAGTATTTCTTCCCTATTTTTCTGGAGAGCGAACGCCCATACATGATCCTCATGCCAAGGGAACAATTTTTGGTTTGAGACTTGATCACGAACGAGGAGATATTTATCGAAGTTTAATAGAGGGAATTGCTCACGGAACGCGCCATGTTATAGAAGCATTTGAAGATGCTGGAACTCAAACCAATAACCTATATGCGGTCGGCGGAGGTACGAAAAACGATCTCTGGCTGCAATCAACTTCTGATATCACTGGGCTAGATCAAATTGTACGTGAAAAAACAATAGGAGCGAGTTATGGAAATGCGTTCTTAGCAGCCTGCTCAACGGGCTTAGTGAAGCGAGAAATGATTGACAGCTGGAACCCCAAAAAGAAAATAATTAAATCTGAAAACCATGAAGTCCATAATCGTAATTATGACATTTTTAAGTCTTTATATGATGCAACCAAACATCTTATGAAAGAAATCTAATTAGTTTTTTTTAGATAAGCTAATTTTCGCTATTTTACCGCTCCAGCCGCCATCCCTTTTATAATATAACGCTCCAGAATTACGGCTATTATAATCAATGGTAAAATAGCCGCTAATGATAATGCTGCCATTGACCACCACGATATACCTTGCGAACCTGTTTGGCTGGCAACCATTACTGGTAACGTTTTTGCATGCGATGACGTTAAAAGAGCCGCAAAAAAATACTCATTCCAAGTCAAAACTAGAGAGATAATAAATGCTGCGACCATACCGGGCAGAGCAATAGGCATGATTATTGTTAAAAAGGCACCCCATATTGACAATCCATCAACAAGGGCGGCCTCCTCTAATTCTGTAGGAATAGAACTAAATTGGTCTCTCATTATCCAAATCACAATAGGCAGAACCGTTAATGTGTAGAGAGCAATAAGCCCAACTCTTGTATCTAATAATGCGAGTTCCTTATATAAAACCAAGAATGGCAATGCCAAAACAACCGGAGGAAGGATAAGCTGTGATAGGAAAAAAAAGGAGATATCTGAATTTCGCATAAACCCAAAACGATATTTAAATCGACTTAAACCATAGGCAGTACAACTACCTAACAGAACAGCCAACGTTGACGATCCTACAGCAGCTATCATCGAATTGTAAAACCGCTTTAAGAATTCTTCTCTCACAGTACTTTCTACAAATATCCTATCTGGAGACAATCCTAAAGACTTCAGCCCAAGCCATTTTGGCCTAAAGTCCCACCAAGGAACAAGGTTACCCTTCATGACATCAGGAGCAGCTTTGAAGGTTGTAGTAACCGTCCAATAGATAGGGAAAAGACATATTATCGCCCAGAATATGAGAATGAGGTAAATAAGAGTTTTTCCCAAAAATCGTTTAGGTTTAAATGCCACATCGTTTTTACTATCGAAGAAAATTTGCTTAGACATGCTTAGTACCTCGGCCTTGACCAACGCTCTGCCATTTTTATCAACAATGTCATGAAGATCACGATTATTATTAAGTAAATTATAGCTAAAAATGTACCATAACCGACATTACTACGATCTCTATATTCTCTATAGATAAAGCTAGTAACACTGTCAGTCGCTCCTCCAGGACCACCTGACGTTACATTAATTATTATGTCTGCAAGTTTTAGTTTAAAGATAATTCTTATCAAAATAGCTGTGATTGATACTGGTAGCATCAAGGGAAAGGTAATTTCCCAAAACTTCTTCCATGGTGGGGCACCATCAACCTCTGCTGCCTCATGAAGTTCCTTTGGGATGGCTTGCAAGCCTGCTAAAATCATAATCATCATAAACGGAATAAAGGTCCAGGCATCCATAACCATTATCATAAATCGTGCTATTTCATCTGATCCAAAAAAGGAGGGATTATCCCAGCCTAGAGTTCGCACAAGCCGGGAAATCGGTCCAAATCTTATTTCAAGCATGGACTTACCTATCATCCAACTTACCGCTACAGGAGACAACATTAGAGGCATGAGGAACGCTACTCTAAAAAATTTTCTCGCTTTTATTTGAGAGTTCAGTAGTACAGCAAGACAGAATGCTACTATATATTCTGGTATAATTGCTAAAATATACCAGACCATATTTTTTAATGCATTCCAATAAAATGGATCGCTCCACATCTCGATAGCGTTATCAAAACCATTGAACTGACGTCCATCAGGAGAAGACAAATTCCAACTTGAAAAAGCAATCCCTAGCGCAAAAATGAGTGGAAAAATTACCATCGATACAACAAAAAGAACGGCTGGTAGAATAAAAAGTCGCCGCCTGCCTTGCTCTCCATACAGGATGACTTGAGCCCAGCAAAGACAAGTGGCCCAAAAAAAATAAGCATAAAGAGTTGGACGCCACGTTGTGAAGCCAAACTCAAATGCGCTGAACTGATCTAGGCTTTGGATAACAATTAAAATAAACAATATAGTGGCGGATCCCCATATCATTAAACGGCCTAAATCTCGACGCCTATCCGAGATTTTGTCTTGCGTTACAATATGAAGATAATCGGCGTCAGTGCTACTCAAAGTTATGCGAACCCAATTTATTTTTTTTATTTTCAGATTTAGGCCGGCAAGTTTTGCCGGCCTATTTCATGAACAATTACATACCCATGGAGGCTTTGTAGAGGGCAATCTGACTATCTCGCCCAATTTGATCAGTAATCTTTTCCCATGCGACAGCAATTGCGTCAGCCGTCTCTTGAGCCGAACCATATTGACCCGCAAACCCTTTAGCCAATTCATCCTCAGCAACCGAGTAGTACTGAAAGATACCTGGTATACGTGGTTCGTTAAGTGAGTTTGGATGGTTATAGGTATCAAGATTAGATCCCAAATAATCCTCAACAAACGCGCGATCATAACCAGCAGCTTCCCACTCATCATAGTTAAAGTGAGAATTTCTATATGGTTGGAAACCTGATGGATAAGCTGAGGTCCAAAGAGAAATATCTTTCCCTCCAATATGGGCTGCAGCAGACCATGCGGCTTTCCTTTTCTTACTATCACCTTCGACCCGGTTCGTAACATATACTCCCCAACCAAGGTAAGCGTTATTTGGAGCTTCGTTGTACGTATTCTCCCATGCACCTTTATTGTGATTATATACGCGGTCTGAGCCTGGAATAGCGCTGAAGCCGACAACATCTCCGATTACGGAAGTGTCTGAGGTTCTAGCATTAGATCCAATATCGCCCCACCAAGTGAGCATCGATCCTGTACCCGCTAAAAACTGCTGAAAACCAGTTGTACCTGGGTCAGCGTTGATCTGATCAGCCGGATATGCTCCCTCAATCGCAATTAAGTCCATTACGTCTTGAATAGCTTGTACCCAACCAGGGTTGTTAATCCTTGGTTTCATTGTATCGATATCAAATAAAAATGCAGGATCATCAGGATGCTTGACGTAAGGACCAGCTCGGTCAGTCAAAAAGTACATTCCAAAACCACCCCAGCCTTTTAATGGATCTAAAAATCCATGTGCCGGAAGCCCTGTCAGTGGATCAGTTTTGCCAACCAAATCCTTAGATATTTGATTAACTTCTTGCCATGTTTTTGGCGGATTATCGCGACCACTGATTGAACCTGGACCAAAATAATCAGTCCTGTAGCAGAACGTATGACAGTCACCATCAATGTTTATTCGATAAGCTTTGCCATCCCAAGTTCCAACAGGTGGTTGAAGATATCCTACTAAATCATCGTATTCAATCTGATCCTTCACCCAGTCAGGCATTTCATTTAGCAGACCTTGACCAGCTGTATCGCCTTCAAATGGAGCACCCATTTCAATTATGTCGAAATCAACGGTTTTTGTAGCAATAGATTGTTGAAGCCTAGGATTATAATCCGCCTGAGCTAGATCAATCCAATTGATCTTTGCACCTGTGTATGCTTCCCAAGGTTTCAAAAAACCTCGAAATAAAAAGTTGTGCAAGTTTTGGTTGTTTAGCCCCATAAAGGTAAGCTCTACGCCTTTAAATTCACCTTCAGCAACACGTTCTTTAACAGGACCCATGCATAGCTCACCGACTTTTTGCCACTCAGGGTCACCTGGAGAGCCCATACCTACGCCAGGTATTTTCATAATTTCTGCGCGTACACCGCTGTGACCTCCAGCAAATGCTGGGGCGGCACCGCCCATCGCTGCAAGCGCACCTACACTTGCTGCGCCTTTTAAAACGCTACGCCGATTCATTTGTGACCGAACGTATTGATTATAAAGTTCTAATTTCACGATTTTCCTCCCGTTACTTGTTGATTCAAAAGCTTAAACGCTTACTTTCTTTTTTGCGGAGCTCACACAGCCTTTGGTAAAATCTGCTCAACAAAGTGGCTCTAGCTAAAATCATTCCAGTGAAACTTAATTCTGTCAAGTCACTTACATTTAACCTTAAGTCACTTACACTTAACCATCACACAAGTAGACAGCTGAAATTCTATAAGTTAAGCTTTTTGACGAGAAAGCGTCAGGAAAAGCGAAAATGGCCGAAGTAAACATTGCCAATGTTAGAAAAGTTTATGGCTCTACAGAGGTAATTCATGATCTTAGTGTAAAAGTTAATGATGGAGAATTTGTCGTTCTCGTTGGGCCGTCTGGCTGTGGAAAATCAACTTTATTGAGGATGGTTGCTGGACTGGAAAGTATCACTGCAGGAAACATTAGTATTGGAGGGAAAACTGTCAACAATCTGCCTCCATCAGAACGCGATATCGCAATGGTTTTCCAAAACTATGCTTTATACCCTCATAAAACAGTTGAAGCGAATATGGCCTTTTCTCTCAAAATGCGAAAGTTAGACCGAACTTTGATTAAGGAAAAAATTGATACGGCAGCTGAAGTTTTAGGGCTAACTCCTTATCTAAAAAGATATCCCCGTGCGCTCTCAGGAGGCCAAAGACAACGGGTTGCCATGGGTCGAGCTATCGTTAGAGATCCCCAGGTTTTTCTATTTGATGAACCTTTATCAAATTTAGACGCTAAGCTTCGCGTCCAAATGCGAGCCGAAATCAGGGAACTACACCAAAGACTAAAGTCTACAACTCTGTATGTAACTCATGACCAAATTGAAGCCATGACGATGGCTGATAAGATTGTTGTAATGCAAGATGGATATATTGAACAAATTGGCACGCCCTTGGAGCTTTATGACAGACCAAGCAATGTTTTTGTCGCTGGTTTCATTGGATCCCCTGCAATGAATTTAATTCCTGGCATTACCAAAAAATCAGGAAAAAGTTTTGCTGCTGAAATATTTGGAGGCGAACTGCCTTTACCAAAAATTAAAAACTTAGCAGACGGACAAGAAGTATTAATCGGTGTTCGCCCAGAGCAGTTAATTCCAGGCAAAACTGGGATAGCTGCGACAGTTTCAGTAGTGGAACCAACAGGCTCAGAAACACACCTGATCGTCAGGAGTGGAGAGCAAGATCTTATATCTGTCATCCGTGATAGAAGTAGCTTTAGCGTGGGAGAAAAGATAAATCTTTCTGCAGAAAAAAGCTTTTTGCATGTATTTGATGTAAAAACATCTGAGAGATTAAATGATGATTAATTTAGTAAATCTAGGGGGAAGAAATGTTAAAAGGAATAAATCCTTTATTGAATGCTGACGTTTTACATGTCTTAAGAGCAATGGGGCATGGGGATGATCTTGTTATTGCTGATACAAATTTTCCATCAGATAGTGTTGCAAGGCAAACAGTTTATGGAAGACTTCTTAGAATAGACGCATCAGCTGCTGATGTTGTCGAAGCTGTTTTATCTGTCATGCCAATTGATACATTCGTTGATGACGCAGCTGCGAGAATGGAAGTTGTTGATGAACCAAAAACTATTTTACCAGTAATGACAGAAGTTCAAGACAAAGTATCGGCAGTCGATGGCCCTAATCCAATGCTACCAATTGAGCGTTTTTCTTTCTACGACCGGGCTAAAAAAGCCTTCGCTGTTATTCAGACTGGCGAGCGTAGATTTTATGGCTGTTTTGCTTTTCGAAAAGGCGTAATTGGGCCTGACGGAGAATAATAGCATGGGAAAAGTTGTTATATTAGGCGTATTCGTCGCTGATACAGCATACCGTGCATCACGAATGCCTAAAATGGGAGAAACAATACTTGGAAATTCATTTGTATTAGGTCCTGGAGGAAAAGGTTCCAATCAAGCCGTGGCAGCAGGAAATTTAGGAGCTGACGTAACGATAATTACGCGTTTAGCCGATGATGACTTTGGAAAAATGGCAATGCAGACTTGGGAGAATGCAAATGTAAAAGGTGCTATTAAATATAGTACTGATAGTTATACCGGGGCGGCGTTTATTTTTATAGATGATAAAACAGGGGATAACGCTATAATAATCGCGCCCGGGGCAGCGTCAGAAATCTCATTGAAAGATATTCATTACAATTCAGAAATAATTTCATCCGCGGATGTATTCCTAACCCAGCTTGAGCAGCCGATAGAGGTTGCGCAAGAGGGTCTTAAAGTTGCTAAAGAAAATGGAAAAATAACAATATTAAACCCTGCTCCGGCCGCCAACCTTCCAAAAGAAATATTTGGTCTTTGCGATTTCATAACACCAAATGAAACTGAAACCGAAGCACTAACTGGATTGCCCGTAAGAAATGAAAAAGAAGCAGAGACAGCTGCTAAATTCTTGAATGACCTAGGTGTCAAAACCCCAATAATAACCATGGGTGAGCAAGGAGCCTTTTTATATGAGCACGGAATTATTCCTGCATTTAATGTGGGTGAAGTAGTTGAAACAACTGGAGCTGGCGATGCATTTAATGGCGGCTTTGCTGTTGCGTTATCAGAAGGAAAATCTGCATTGGAGGCCGTTAAATTCGGATGTGCTACCGCGTCGATTTCTGTAACACGCACAGGTACCGCACCATCGATGCCAGTAAGAAATGAAGTGGAAGAAATTCTACTAGTCTGAGGATGAATTGGGAGGTTTGAAAGCGGTGCCAGAATATCCACAAAGTTGGCCAATGCCTAAAAGCCCAATACCGATTGTAATATTTGGAGCGGGATCAATTGTTTCAGATGCCCACCTACCAGCTTATAAATTTTCAAATCTCCCGGTAAAGGGAATTTATGATCCAGATTATGAAAAAGCAAAAAAATTAGGTCAAATTTATAATATAAAAGTTTTCAAAGAAGCCTCTGATGCTGCGGCCGAAAAAGATGTTATCTTCGATTTGGCTATACCACCATCAGTTCATCGTGACGTGATAGAATCACTTCCGAAAAATTCTCCAGTAATTCTCCAAAAGCCAATGGGGAGTGATTTAAATGAAGCATCTAAAATACTCAGTTTATGTCATCAAAAGTCACTAAAGGCGTGCGTAAATTTTCAATTGAGATTTGCTCCTTTGATGATAGCCCTAAAGGATATAATAGACCAGGGTTTGATAGGCCAGGTTGTAGATGTTGATATGTGGGCTGCTCTAGATACCCCATGGGAGCTCTGGAAATTTTTAGAAGGCCTGCCAAGGGTGGAAATTTTGTTACACTCGATACACTATCTTGACGCGATGCGGTATCTGATTGGAAACCCAATAGGTGTTCACGCCAAGACAATGGGTCATCCAGCATCAAAAATATCTAACACAAGAACAGCAGCAATACTTGATTATGGTAATGAATTGAGATGCGCTCTATCCATAAATCATAATCATCAATACGGTCGCAAATACCAGGCCTGTGAGATGAGAATTTGTGGCACCAAAGGCGCAGCTTACCTTCATCTTGGCGTAAATCTAAATTATCCAAAAGGCGAGCCGGACAGATTAGAAGTTAATCTCGGAAATGGCTGGGAAGAAATTAAGTTAGAAGGCAGCTGGTTTATCGATAGTTTTGCCTACCGAATGAGACAACTCCAAAGAGCTGTAACCGGAGAAGACAAAACCTTGATTTCAACGGTAGACGATGCTTGGAAAACTATGGCGCTAGTTGAGTCCGCCTATAAAAGTAGCGCAAAACCTGCAACTAAAATTCCATCGTATTCACACTCTGGTAACTACTAGGAAAATTTTTTGACAAAAATCACTGGTATAAAAACTTTCGATTTGAGATTTCCAACATCAGATCATCTGGACGGATCTGATGCAATGAACCCGGATCCAGACTATTCAGCTGCCTATTTGATAATTAAAACGGACTCTGAAGTTGCAGGGCATGGCCTCACTTTTACGATTGGACGTGGCAATGAACTATGCATTTCAGCATTTTATGCCTTAGAGCCACTCATAGTTGGACTAGACTTATCATGGATCACGGAAAATATGGGGCGATTTTGGCGTCATATAACTGGCGACAGTCAGTTACGATGGGTGGGACCTGACAAGGGTATCTTACACCTTGCTACTGGAGCAGTTGTAAATGCTGTGTGGGACCTTTGGAGCAAATCTGAAAGGAAACCTGTTTGGCGACTTGTCTACGATATGTCTCCGGCGGAGATAGTGGGTCTTATCGACTTTAGATATTTAACTGATGCCTTAAACCCAGAAGAAGCATTGAGTATCTTAGAAAGATCATTTGACAAAAGAGAAGAGAGATTAGCCACGTTATTAGCTGAGGGTTACCCATGCTATAATACGTCAGCCGGTTGGCTAGGCTACTCAGATGAAAAACTTTATGAACTGTGTTTAAAGGCCAAAAACTCTGGTTTTTCTCATGTAAAGTTTAAAGTCGGTAGAGACCTAGACGACGATATAAGAAGACTAAAGATAGCAAGAAAAGCGCTTGGCAATAAAACCAAAATTATGATCGACGCAAATCAAATTTGGGAGGTAGATGAAGCAATAGAATGGATCAAGGAATTAGAGTTTTCTAATCCTTTCTTTATCGAAGAACCAACAAGTCCTGATGACGTCTATGGTCACAAAAAAATAAAGCAGGCGGTGAAACCAATTAAGGTAGCCACAGGCGAGATGTGTCAAAATAGAATACTATTTAAGCAATTTATACAACAGGATGCTGTAGATATAGTCCAAATCGATAGTTGCAGAATAGGAGGCTTAAACGAGGTTTTAGGAGTATTACTTTTAGCCTACAAATATCAAAAACCGGTATGGCCACATGCTGGCGGAGTTGGCTTATGCGAGTATGTGCAACATATTTCCATGATTGATTATTTATTAATTTCTTGCGAAAAAAATAATAAGAGGATTGAATATGTCGATCATCTACACGAGCATTTTATTAACCCATGCAAAATAAATCACGGTAAATACATGGCGCCTTTAGAACCAGGATTTTCCATTGAAATGAAATCTGAAACCTTCACTAATTTTCTTCATCGCAAATGAGTTCATTTTAACTCAATAGAACAAGAGGAGACATGCTTTGAATACAAATTTCAAAACAACTACTTCAGAAAAAGCAGCAAAATTGGGTTCGATGTATGCCGAGAACGGATTTTTTTCTCCCGTTAATGCGTTTTCTGAAGCCGACGCAGAGAAATTACGCAAAGACTACGAAACCGCGGAAGAAGAGCTAACGGGCGATACAGAAAGACTTTCGCTTTTGAAGGCATATCCCAACAGACTGCTTCCTTCTTTTGATACTGCGACGCGAAATGAAACTTTAGTTGAGGCCGCAAAAGAAATTTTAGGGGAAAACATTTTAGTGTGGAGTGCAGCACTTTTTATAAAAGAAGCTTCTTCGACAAAAATTGTGTCGTGGCATCAAGACTTAACTTACTGGCAACTAAACGACATAAAAGAGGTAACGTGCTGGTTAGCAATATCATCCGCTCGGAAACAAGCAGGCTGTATGAAGTTTATTCCTGGCAGCCATAAAAATAGGATTGTACCCCACAATGATACTTTTGATGAAAATAATTTACTTACGAGAGGACAAGAAATTTCCGTTGAAGTAAATGAGAATGAAGCTGTTTATGCCGAACTTGATCCGGGCCAAGCATCTTTTCATCATGGTCTACTATTTCACAGTTCCGGCCCTAATACCACCAACGACAGACGAATAGGTTCAGCAATAAGGTATATTTCAGCATCTATGAAACAGGAAACTGGAGATTGTCCTTTGGTGACGCAAGTCAGCGGAAACACGGATTATGGGAATTTTAGAATATTATCTCCACCAAAAGGCCGACTGCTAGAGGAAGAGTTTGAATTATGTCGTTTAGATAATGAATTAAAAAAGAAATTGCTACTTTAAATTTGATCCCTGCTACAAGAACAATTTAACACGAAAAATAAGCTCTAGGTATTTTTGATTCTTTTTAGTCTAAATCTTGGGAAATGGTGGCTATTTTAGTTATTTTTATTTTAAAAATTAACGATTGATTTTTGAAAGCTGAATTATTTTGAAAGGTTTGCGCTAACAATTGGATACGTTTGCGCTAACAGCTCTAAAGAACCATTTTAATTCGTTTTTTTTTATTCTATCCAAAGAAAGGGCGTTGAACAAAGGTCATTCCTATGAATACAAAACATGGCACCGTTAATCCAAATCTGACTTTGAACAGCCAAGGAATCACAGGTTTTAAAACCGCCTACTACAATCTAACCGAACCCGATTTAATATCTCAATCACTATGTCGTGATGAAGGCGAACTTGGCATTGGAGGCGCTCTCCTTGTTGAAACAGGAAAATTTACGGGTAGATCGCCTAAAGACAAGCATATTGTCGTGTCAGAAGAAACTGCGGATAAGGTTTGGTGGGAACGTAATGCTAAAATGTCCTCTGAGGCATTTGAAGAATTATACGAAGACATGCTCAAGCATATCCAAGGAAAAGACTTATTTGTCCAAGATCTTTACGGGGGCGCTGATCCAAAGTACAGAATTGGCGTTCGCGTCATAACGGAATATTCTTGGCACAACCTTTTCATTCGCCATTTGCTGATACGGCCCACTGGATCCGATCTCGAAAATTATATTAATGATTTCTCAATTATTAACCTTCCTAGCTTTTCCGCTAATCCCACCAAGCATGGATGTAAGAGCGAAACGGTTATAGCTATTAATTTCGAAAAAAGATTAGTTTTAATTGGTGGCACTGAATACGCAGGGGAAAATAAAAAGGCAGTTTTTACAATTTTAAATTACCTACTACCCGAGGTTGGCGTAATGCCAATGCATTGCTCCGCAAACGTATCAAAAGAAAACACTGAACAAACGGCTATTTTCTTTGGTCTATCAGGGACGGGAAAGACAACTTTATCTTCAGATCCAGATAGAATACTGGTTGGAGATGACGAACATGGCTGGTCTGATGATGGGATATTTAATTTTGAGGGCGGGTGTTACGCTAAAACCATAAATTTATCTGCTGAGTCTGAACCTGAAATTTTCAAGACAACTTCTATGTTTGCCACAGTAATTGAGAATATGGTTTATGATAAAAAAACTAAAGAACTCGATTTCAAAGATGACAGTCTAACGGCGAATATGCGTGCAGCTTATCCAATGCATTATATTTCAAACTCAAGTGCTAAAGGTATTGCTTCTCAACCAAACCATGTCATTTTGCTTACATGTGATGCTTTCGGTGTTATGCCACCAATAGCCAAATTAACACCTGCACAAGCGATGTATCATTTCTTATCGGGCTTCACTTCCAAGGCAGCCGGTACTGAACGGGGTGTCAAAGAACCCGAGCCAACATTTTCAACCTGCTTTGGTGCTCCATTTTTGCCGAAGCCTCCAGATGTGTATGGAAAGCTGTTGCGAGATAAAATAGCCAAAGGAAGAACCAATTGTTGGTTAGTAAATACAGGTTGGACAGGAGGCGGATACGAAAACGGTTCACGGATGCCAATTAAAGTAACTCGGGCTCTTTTGAGCGCCGCGATTAATAATAAACTTGTTCAGGCCGAGTTTGTAAAAGATCCTTATTTTGGATTTGCCGTTCCAAAGGCTGTTCCAAATGTTAACCCATCATATCTGAATCCCAGAGATACTTGGGGAGATGTGGGAGCTTATGACAAAGCGGCAAAAAAATTAGTTAACTTGTTCATGAAAAACTTTGAGCAGCATGTTCATAATGTGGATAACGATGTAAGAACTGCTCTGAGTGGTTAGTCAGCGTCGAATTTCATAAAGTTAAGATTGTGAAATTTTATCTTCGGTCTTTAGTTTAAAATCTTCTTTAGAATGACGTTCTCTCAATTGGCCAGAAAGGTCTCCAGAGGTCCGATTCACCATTTCCCCTCGTTTTACAGCTGCGCGGGCTTCGATTTCAGTAGCCCATCTTAAAAGATGAATATACTCAGAAACGTTTAAAAACTTTCCAGCTTTTTTTCCATACTGCCTTCCCAATGCTAAGCGGCCATACCAAGGCCAAATAGCCATGTCAGCAACAGAATACGTTGAGCCTGAAATAAATTCACAATCTGCCAACCTCTTATCTAACACGCTAAGCTGACGCTTAACTTCCATAGAGTAACGATTTATTGGATATTTTAACTTCTTTGGAGCATAGACGAAAAAGTGCCCAAATCCTCCACCCAGATATGGCGCACTCCCCATCTGCCAAAATAACCAAGACATCATCTCAGTATACTCTGAAGCCGAAGAAGGTAAAAAAGCGCTAAACTTGGTCGCGAGGTAAAAAAGTATGGAACCGCTTTCAAATATTCTCTGAGGATCTTTTTCGGAATAATCTACCAGAGCTGGTATTTTTGAATTTGGATTAGCTCCAACAAAACCACTGGAAAACTGTTCTCCCTGATTGATATTTACTAACCAGGCATCGTACTCAGCTTCTCGATATCCCGCCTCTAGAAGCTCTTCTAGTAAAATGGTCACTTTTACGCCATTTGGTGTTCCCTGCGAATACAGTTGTAGTGGATGCTCTCCAATAGGTAATGCTTTATCAAAAGTTGCTCCAGCTACTGGTCTATTTATTGACCCAAAGGTGCCACCACTTTCTTCCTCCCACTCCCACACATTTGGAACTAGGTATTCATTCTCACTCGCCATAATCAAACTCTCGACTAACTTTTCAATCAGTTATTCATAAAACCAATATTAAACAAGCTTATAGTCAATCAAACGTCTTATCGAGAATAATTCAATCTTTGCCTCATAAAAAAATACTGAAAATATTCGATTTATGCTAAAGAGGGTAACCAAAGTACAATGCCTGGAAATGCAACTAAACCAGCAATGGTAAAAGCATCTGCAACAAAAAACGGCGTTACACCTTTAAAAACATCCTGAACTGTGATGTCGTCTCGGACCCCGGCAACTACAAAACAGTTCAATCCAATCGGAGGTGTAATGAGGCAAAACTCTGCCATTTTCACCACTAAAATGCCAAACCAGATTGCACACATTTCTCCCGACATTCCAAAAGCGCTCTCGGATGCCAGTACATCTTCGCCGCCATTTAGGGCCATTACTGCAGGGTAAACTACAGGCAATGTTAATAGTAGCATGCCAATAGCATCCATAAACATGCCAAGAACAGCGTAGGCCAAAAGTATGCAAATCAAAATTATCATTGGCGAGGCATTTAATGATGTAATCCAATCTGAAAATGCTCCCGGCAAATCAGCGAATCCTAGAAATCTGACATAGATTAAAACTCCCCAAATGATTGTAAAAATCATAACTGTTAGTTTTGCAGTCTCTATCAAAGCTTCCTTGAATTCTACCCATCGCATTTTTTTCCAAAGCGCTATACAAAAAACTATGAACGCTCCTATCGCGCCACCCTCAGTCGGCGTGCCCCAAGCATCTTCGCCAAATGGATTGTAAACAAAACATATAATTATCACGATTACCGCAATAATTGGTAGCGCTCCAGGTAGGCTTTCGAGTTTTTGTTTTAACGTAAATCCTCCTACCGGTGGTCCTACTGATTTAAAAATCATAGCTATACCAACAATCAAAATGCCGTAGACTATTGCAGAAAATGCTCCAGGAACAAATCCAGCCAATAAAAGTTTACCCACATTTTGCTCAACAATAATCGCATAGATAACCAAAATCGCGGATGGCGGAATAAGTGATGCAAGTGTGCCACCCGCCGCAACAACACCAGCAGCAAATTCTTTGCGGTACCCAATTTTTAGCATTTCAGGTATGGCTATTCTTGCAAATACAGCAGCTGTCGCTACAGACGCTCCCGAAACTGCCGCAAAACCCGCTGTGGCAAAGATAGTAGAAACAGCTAACCCTCCAGGAAGCCAGGCAATCCAACGTTTAGCAGCTTCAAATAATGAGTGAGTTAAACCAGCGTAGTATGCAAGATAACCGATTAAAATAAAGGTGGGAATTAAACTCAATTCATGGCTTGCAACTTTAGAGTGAGGCACCTGTCCTGCTTGTTTGACTGCCACAGTTAAAGCCCAACCAAATTTTTCAGGATCAAAATCTTTTTTTGCCCAAAAAATTAAGATTAGACCTACAACACCCGCCAAAGCTGCTGCAAAGGCCACACGCATGCCCATGACAACCAAAACAAGTAAACCAGCTGTAACCCAAAGACCAATCTGTATTTGATCCATCTTTTTATCAGCCTTTAATTATTAAGTTATCAGCTTCTGCTGCTGCTTGTGTAGCGGCGTCTTTTACTAATGGAACGCCAACGGGTTTGCTCAGACCAAAAATTAATGCACGGGCATAACCATAACTCTGTAATGAAAGCCGCAGACACAAAATAGCAAATCCAATTGGAACTAATATTTTTGAGGGCCAAATTGGGAGCCCAATGTCAATTGTACTGTCTCGACTAAAAAACGGAGCATTCCAATCAAAAGCACGGTCGAAATGAGACCAACTACCCCATACCAAAAGAAGCATCAAGATTAGAACTACGCTGGTAGTAATAAATTCGAAAGTCCAAAGTACTCTTCCTGAAAGTTGAGATACAAAAATATCCATGCGAATGTGAGTGCCATCCCGCATAGCGTAGCTTACAGCTAAAATAGCAATAAGAGGCATAAGTTGCATAATCCAATCAACATAACCACTCAAAGGCCATTCAAAAAATTCTCGCCCCCCAACTGAACGGACCGCTAAAACCATTAAAGAAAATATTGCTAATCCAGAAATTAAAGCAAAGGATTTCTCAATTTTTAAAAGACCTTTATCCAAATTACTTAGAAGTGAATGGTCCTCTAAAATGGATGCGTTTCCAGCCATAGTTCAGTCATCTTTGTCACAAAAATTAAAAATCAAATATAAGTAGCAAAAAAATGGGGGCAAAAGCGCCCCCAATAAATTTTGTTACTTAGACGCCGCTAAGGTCGTCTGAACCAGATCATATAAATCCTGAGCAGGTAAACCTTGTGCTGACATATCAGCTATCCAAGCATCTCTCGCTGGAACCGCCGCAGCAGCTTTAAACTCTTCTATAACTGCTGGGTCAATCATAACTTTTTTTACGTTCTTTTCAACGAGAATGCTATCCCACTTTTCAAGCAATTCTCCGTAGTTTTTCAAATAATGCGCAATTGCTTCATCAATCGAACTGTCAAGTGCTTCCCGATGGGCCGAAGATAGACCTTCATATGCATCAATATTTACAACAACAGGGCAGTTAACCGTTCCAGGGTTAAGATTAGCAGTCCACCAGTCCGCTTGGTTTATAGTGCCAAATGATAAGTGTGCATGCTGAGCAAATGCTACAGTGTCGACGACACCGCTTTCCATTGCTTGAAACGCTTCGGTCGCAGTAACCGAGGTCGGAACCCCCCCGACTGCTTTAAAAGCTGCGCCCAATCCACCCGTCGCGCGAACACGCATTCCATCGAACTCCGCTAATGTGTCTCTAGGGTCACCTGTTCCAACTAAATTGTATTGAGGCATTGGGGATGTCATAATAATCTTTGCATTCCACTGAGCCATTTCATCTTTTACGGCTGGATGATCATAAACGGCGTGACTAACTGCAACTTCTTGATCTAAGGTTTCAACCCCAAGGAATGGCAATTCGAGCACTGTTATTGCTCTGTTTTTATCGCGATGATAACCAGCACAAAATTGTGCCATCTCAAAGGCACCAATTGATATACCATCCAGGTTTTCACGGTTCTTCGACAAGCCACCATAACTTACATTCATTGTGAACTCGCCATTTGTTTTAGCTGATACAAGTTCTGCTAACTTTTCAATATGTTCCGTGAAAGCGCGGCGCTTTCCCCAAGTCGATACATTCCACTCTTCTGCGAATGACTCGGTTGCCAAACCTAAGCCTAGTGCCAAGGCGACAAATTTTCCCAAATTACGTTTCATTAGTAAAATCTCCCTTTTTGTAAACCAAGACTTAGCCTATCCAAAAATACTTACAAGACCTTATTACTAGGCAGAGGTTATTGCATTTGGGAAAAATGGAACGATTATTCTTGATTTATTTAAATTGGAATTGATTAATAATTTTCCAAGTTAACTCAAATACTCAAGACTCTGCGTACAAAAATTTTTGATTGGGTTTTATTTTACAGCCGTAAAGGTCGATGATTTAAATAGCATTAAGCTATGCAGGTTACGCATAGCGAATATGCAAAAGTTATAGTGGTTTAGCAGTAAAACCCGCCTTAAGTTTATCGATAGTTATTAAATTCACTTCGTAACTTAAAACAACAGCATCGTGCCTCCCCCCGATCTGTGCAAAAAACCTTCCACCAGGAAGGTTTTTTTTATTTGCATTATTTCATCAAAAAAATTGAGTTAAGTACCTTTTGAGCTAAAAATGACTCTTAAGTAAGAGCAAGGTAAAAAAATAGAATAGCGATCATAAAATGAACGATAACACCCGAAAATCAAATCTTCCAAAACGCTTGCCAAGTTCCCTAATTGAACGAAATCTTAAAACAACAAACCTATTATTAAAGATTGGCCTGCAAACATCAGGCGATATGATCTCTGACCTTTTCATGGGTAAATCTGTAAATTTAAACAAATCACTTTTTTCAACAAAAAATGTCTACTCAACAGTTGAAACTCTAAAACAACTTCGAGGTGCCACGATGAAATTCGGGCAGCTTATTTCTATAGATGATCAATTAATTTTTACACCTGAACTTTCACAAATTATTGGACAATTGAGATCCTCTGGTTACTCGATGCCACCGCGCCAAGTTAAGAAAGTCTTAGATAAAAACTGGGGACCAGGATGGCTAAAAATTTTTGATAGTTTTGAAGTCCAACCCTTTGCTGCAGCTTCTATAGGGCAAGTGCACAAAGCCAAATTAAAAAATGGTTTAGAATTAGCAATTAAGATACAATTTCCAAATATTTGTGAGACAATTAAAAACGATATGCGGTCCCTAAGGTTCATAGCTAACAAAGCTAGTTTTCTACCTCAAGATTTCGATTTAGATTATTATTTCAAGATATGTGAAGAGCAATTGATAGCAGAGAGTGAATACATTTTAGAAGCCGAAAATATCAAAAAATATTCGACGTTTTGTAAAGCCAATGATAATCTAACAATTCCAAAAGTTTTTAGTGAATTCTCAACAGACCAGATATTAGCAATGTCGTTTGAAGATGGCTCTGAACTATGCTCGCAAAATTCCCTAGTAAAATTGAAGAAAAATAAAATAGCTGAGTTACTTATTAGATTATTACTAGACGAAATTTTTATCTTTCAGTTTGTCCAAACCGACCCAAACCTATCAAATTTTCTACTTAAACCAGCTGACCATACAGTTGTCCTGCTAGATTTTGGCTCTTGTTCAAATGTATCAAATGACACGAAAGATTTATATAAAGGTTTACTAAATGTGGGTCTGACCTTAAATCGAACAAAAATAAAAAACTTTCTTAATAGAAATGGGTTTTTACCAAATAAAATAGATAAAAATATTGATGATTTCATAAATGAATTAATTGATACTGTATTAGGGGAATTGAAAGTTGGTGAAAATTTTAGTTTTGCTGACTCTAAGCTGTTTGATTTGATTGAAGCAGATAAAATAAAAGAATTTCAAAAAATACTCCCTCAAACCCTGTTTGATCCAGATTTCATTTTCATACAACGAAAAATTTTGGGATTTCTTTTGTTTTTTAAATCAATAAATGCCTCAATTCCGATCCTCAATATAATAAAAGAATATGATAAAAAACTTCAAAACAGGTGAACGCGCAATGAAAAATGAATTCGATGATCTCATAGAGATGCATGAATATGCTTGGCGTTTAATTATTAGAGGAACTGTTGATAAAAAGTCACCTGCACGTCACCCAACTTTGGGAACAAGCGGATTATTTGGAATGCCAGAGCTTAGAACGGTTGTCTTAAGGCAAGCCGACAAAATGGCTGCAAACCTTGAAGTGCACACAGATTTTAAGAGTAGAAAAATTGAAGAACTAAAAGTGAACCCTAAAGTTGGTTTACACATCTGGTTCCCAAAAAATAAATTACAAGTTCGTTTTAAAGCGGTTTCAGAAATGAAAACAGGCAAAACGTTAAGAAAAAAGTGGGATAAAGTACCTCACAATTCTCGTATATCCTACGGCACACTCCCAGACCCCGGAACGTCTATACCAACTCCATTTTCCTACAAAAAACCAGCTAACTTTGAAAGGTTTTGTGTTATAAAAGTAAAAATCGAGGAAATGGATTTAACTCACCTAGGCACCCGTCACACCCGAGCTTTATTTACAAGAGAAAGTAAGTGGTCTGGAACTTGGCTTGCACCTTAAAGAGCTCAGCCAACTTTTTGGTGAACTTCGATTATATTCCCCTCAGGGTCATTGAAAAAGACTTGATGCCATTCTTTGGCAAAAGTCGTTCCGTAGTCTGCATATGGAATTTGATTTTCTTCAAGCACCTTTACAAATGTCTTTAAATCATCGGTTCTAAAAGCAATATGACCTTTTTCTACTGGATTAATGTGCATATTATGCTTTGCTGAAACATTCAAATCTTTTTCCGCTAAATGCATTTGCATAGACCCATCTGTTGCAAACTTTATCTCGCCGCTATAGCCGGTGTCTTTTGTTTCTTTAGTTCGTGGAAAGTTTTCCACTGGTATATTTTCTAACTGCAAGATCTTGGTATAAAAATCGTGCAATTTACCAACGTCTTTAGACACAAAATTAATATGGTGAAATTCAAGTTTCATTTGTAAATACGATCATAAACCCATTAATTATCTACATTCTTTCATAACCAGTTGCCAAATTGTGATCTGTGCTGCAATTGTCGCCAGTGCAACACTCCATAATATTTGATTTACACGTACTACAAGCCTCGTGACCATGAACAACGATAGTTTTTAAAGGTGCTGAGCATCTAGGGCACCTCTGAATAAATTCACTGTTCGGGTTAAAAAGATTGTCCATATTCCTAGTCACTTTATAAAATGATCAGCTGTTCTAGTTCGGTCATTCGAACATTCCCGACCACACCTTTAAAAAACTATCATTAGCATTTTAATACCTAACACAATGCTAAAAATAAGTAGCAGAAAACCCAAAAAAAAATCAATTTTCTTTTCACTTATCTTTACAAAATTTGTAAATTTTGGGACGGCTATAACAAAAGTTAATAATATATACCAAAGTCCATCTACCACGGTCGCAGTTGCAACCATTATAAATTTACTTTCCAAATTAGATGCAGCATTTAAAAATTGACTGAATATAGCCAGGAAAAAGGCTGCTATTTTGGGATTAAGGAAAACAATTAAAAAACCGTTACGGAAAGATTCCAACAGTTGAGCCGAGACGATATCAGAGCTTCCCGCATCAATTGAAGCCTTTTGAAAACTATTCTTGATCATTGAAAATGAAAGCCAGAGCAAAAACAATAAACCTGTAAGCTCCAAAGCAATGGAAAACCAAGGAGCAACTGAAAGAAGAATTATTAATCCAAATACAACCAATGCAGCATAGACGAATATGCCCAATCCATGTGCGATACCAAACGCAATACCTGCCTTATGCCCGCCCTTGACCACAGAATTTATCAACAAAATCCAACTAGGTCCTGGAGATGCTGCCCCAGCTAAACAAACCAGAGCAAGTATATACCAATCAGCTAAAGCCATGGTTTAAAATGAATATAAAATGGAAATAACAACAACTGCTACCATCGATATTGACATCATTATGTTAATAATCCTTTGATTTCTATTTGATAGATTTAGCTCATGCAAAACGGTACCAACGTACAACCAAAGTAAGTGTAAGGGTACCCAAATCGAATTCATTATAAAAAATTTAATGATTAACTCTAAAGTAAAACTTGACTGGTAAAATGCAAAACCTGACACAAAGGTAGTATTAACAACATATGCCTTTGGGTTGATGGCTTGAAGCAAAATCCCAGAAATGATGCCGGGAGGTGATTTGGCTTTTATAAATGCAATATTGGAGCCTGCAAATGCAATTTTGGAAGCTAAATAAAACAAATAGCAGGTCGATAAAATCAACAGAAATATTCTTAAGGAAGGTATTGAAAGTAAAACTGCAATTAACCCTGTAGCAACAGCAAAAAAAACCAAATTTGTCCCAAGAAATAGCCCGAAGACATAGCGCAACGACTTTTTGAATCCATATGCGGCACCAAATCCGGCAGTACTCAATACTCCAGGGCCTGGAGTGACAATCAATAAAAATACTGAAATTGCGAAGGTTAGCATATGGTCAAAATCTAAAATGTTAAAATTCGGTTTATCTAAGTTTTAGGTTGCTCATAAAAATTTAAGCAAACCAAATTATTATAATAACTACCAAACCAGTATTACTAATAGGAGCGCGCAACAACTCCAAAAATAAATATGAAAAGTAAGTGCTTGAATTTTTAAATTAAGGTATTAAATCAAAAGCGGATTTTGGAGGAAGTAATGAGCAACTATTCGCAAGGTTTCGAAGCCGATACAGGAAAAATTTTAAATATTGTTATAAATTCTCTCTATTCGGATCGTGATATATTTTTAAGAGAACTTTTATCAAATGCGTCCGACGCAATTCATAAAAGAAAATTTTTAGGCCAGACCGACCCTGCTGTTTTAAATACATCAGATGACAAAATTCAAATTGATATAGATAAAAAGAAAAAGACGATCGACATCATAGATACTGGGATCGGATTAGATCAGGCTGAGCTAGCTGAAAATCTTGGCACAATTGCTAAGTCCGGAACATCCTCTTTTTTAGAAGAATTATCAGTCGGTGATAACTCCAAAGATGCAGCAAAAACACTTATTGGACAATTTGGAGTTGGGTTTTATTCGGCGTTTATGGTAGCTGAAAAAGTTACTGTTACTTCAAAAAAAGCCGGCACTAAAAATACATTCGTCTGGGAAAGTGACGGACAAAATGGATTTGACATTTCTAAAAGCGCGCAACTAGAGGAGGCGGGAACCACTATAAAGCTATTTTTACGGAAAGACGCCAAAGATTATCTGAATTTATTTAAAATAAAAAGCCTCGTCAAAAAATATTCTGATCATATTACTGTCCCAATCAACGTTAAAGACAATGAAAACGATGCAGAACAGGCAAATAGCGCACAAGCGCTTTGGACACGTTCTAGCAGTTCTATTAAAGGTGAAGAATATTCAGAGTTCTACAAAAGCACTTTTGGCGCGTTTGATGATCCATATTTACACATCCACAATAAAACTGAAGGTGCGATCGATTTTACCAACTTGCTCTTTATTCCTAAAACAGCACCATTTGACCTCTATGAGCCTGAGCGGAAGACCCGCCTTAGCTTATACATAAACAGAGTATTCATTAGTAAAGATATTGATGGATTAATCCCAACTTGGCTGAGATTTGTTCAAGGTATTTTAGATACTTCCAGCCTCGATTTGAATGTGAGCCGCGAGCTTGTTCAAAATAGCCCTATTTTAAAGAAAATTGCAAAGTCTATTACAAAACGGGTTGTATCAGAACTTAAGAAAAAACTAAAAAAAGACAAAACTGAGTACGATGCTTTCTGGTCACAATTTGGAAAAGTAATTAAGGAGGGTCTCTACGAGGATTACGAAAATAGAGATAAAATCATCGAGATCATAAGAGTATTTTCAAATAAAGAAAATAAGCTGATCACAGTGCAAGATTATTTAGACAATATGGCTGCAGGACAAGATTCAATCTATTATCTTACTGCCGACACCCTAAAACAAGCACAATCGAGCCCCCATTTAGAGGGCTTCAAATCTAAGAACGTCGATGTATTGCTTATGACGGATCCTATAGATGCTTTTTGGATGTCCCAGATGGGACAATTCAATGAGAAGAAATTTGTATCAATTTCCAGAGACACTTACGATTTAACTGAGGTAGGGTCAAAAGAAAGTAAGACATCCAAAAAATCAAAAGCCGCAAAAGGCACAATTGAGCTAATTAAATCTCACATCGAGGAATTGGTTGCAGATGTGGTCGAGTCAACTAGTCTAGTTGATAGTCCCGTAAGACTCGTAGCTAGCGAGGGTGGTTTAGATTTCAATTTAGAAAGAATTCTGAAGGCCCAAAATCCGGAATATGAAGGAACCAAAAAGGTACTCGAAATCAACACAAGCCATGCACTCATTAAAAAATTACCAAAGAAATCGACAAAAGTACAAAAGGCTCTCAGTAGGGTCCTTTTTGAACAAGCTAGAATCCTTGACGGAGAAATGCCCTCAGACGCTCAGAAATTTTCAGAAGATTTAATTATTGTAAGTTTAAACGACTGAATTTATCCAAGATACTTTCTGTTTATCTATAATCTTTCAAAATTAAAGCCTGCAAAATGCGAACACTTCAGCTAGATGAACATCTGCGCCTGTTGGCGCACGCAGATGCTCTGGGGAGTCAAAGAATGAGCCCACGACAGCTCATACCTTGAGGCATGTGGCGCGAGCCTTTAGCCGAAGCATGCACCACACTTAATTGGTAAACTATAATTTACTGTTTTGTCAATTACACTGTAAGCTTGTAACTAAATAACTTAACAAAAAGAATTTTAACAATGGAGATTGAGTTGGCTATGAACGAAAACTTTAATCCTTCACGACACAGCATAGTTCCAGAACGCAGGTTTCATGACTTTGAAATAGGAGAGCAATTCTTCGCTCCATCGAGAACAATGACAGAAGGTGTTTTTACAACCTTTCAGGCAGCTAGTGGTGACAATCACCCCATCCACTATGACAGAAACTATTTAGCTGAATTAGGTCATCCAAATCTTATGGCACATGGGTTTATGACGCTTATTCAAGCCGCTATCGGCGCATCACCTTTGGCCCATAGTTTGGGAAAAAACCTAATTGGTTTTATAGATCAATCATCCCAGTTCTTGAAACCCGTTTACTGTGGAGACACAGTTTACCCAGTTTTTAAAATCAACGAATTGTCACCAAATAAATCAACAGGGGTAATGGGGTTAGAAATCAAGATATACAAACAAAATGAAGAGTTGGCGTTGCAGGGAATTCAGCGCTACCTAATAAAATTATGAATCATCTATTTTGATATTTAAGGAAAGTACAATGCTGTCAGCTGTAAAAAGTGATGAAAAAATTTTGAATAGAAGTATGGATTGGAATTTTCCAATCCCGATTGCTTACGGCCCTGGCAGATTAAATGAGATAGGTACATTCTGCAGCAAATTCAAAATATCTAATCCACTCATAGTCACAGATAAAGGAAGTAAAAAACTCCCATTTGTTAGTCGATTAACTACACTGCTTAGAAATGCGTCGATCCAAGGCCAATTATTTTATGGCATATCTCCTAACCCTCGCGATGATGAAATAAACGCAGGATGTGTTGAGTATCGTAAAGGGAACCATGATGGAATAATCGCAATAGGAGGTGGGAGTGCTTTGGATGGGGCTAAGGCCATAGGCATGACTGTAAATAGTGGTGTCGATCTTTGGGATTTTGAATATAGAAAGCCTGAACCTATTTTAAATTCTTCGGACTGTTTTCCAACTTTCATAACAATCCCAACCACTGCGGGTACTGGAGCAGAAACTGAAAGTACCGCTATGGTAACAGACACAGTTCAGGGTATGAAGTTTTGCCTTGCTCATTTGGGTATGCGTCCATCGCTGGCCATTTTAGACCCAGAATTGACAATTGAATTACCCCCAAATTTAACTGCTTGGACTGGCGTAGACGCATTAACACACGCTTTAGAAGCTTATCTTGTACCAGGACTGAACCCCTTATGTGACGGAGCAGCACTTGAAGCTTTAAAACTTATTTCGAAATGGTTGAAAGTCGCCTTTGACGATCCAAACAATATTAATGCTAGAGGTGGAATGTTAATTGGATCGTGCTTTGCAGGGGTGGCTTTTATGAAGGGCCTTGGTCTAGTGCATTCTATATCTCACATGATTGGAGCTGAGTACAATACACAACATGGTTTGACGAACGCAA
The DNA here is from genome assembly GCA_902606585.1 of Paracoccaceae bacterium. Taxonomy (GTDB): domain Bacteria; phylum Pseudomonadota; class Alphaproteobacteria; order Rhodobacterales; family Rhodobacteraceae; genus Salinivivens. The sequence goes on from CACLGX010000006.1 coordinate 45,797, forward strand.
TCATCCTACCCCCTGTGATGAGATTTAATTTACCCCATGTAGGAAAAAAAGTAAGGTTCATATCTGACGCAATGGATCTAAAAGATGCTTCATCAGATCTTGTTGTAAAAGAAATTGAAAAAATACTTGATTATGTCGATATACCAAAATCATTGTCGGAAATAGGTATTCCTTTAGAGTGTAAAAAAAGAATAGCAGAAAAGGCTATGCTTGACAGCGCAACAGGAACAAATCCAAGAGCTGCACAAATTGAAGATGTTGAAAAACTAACAGAAATTTCAATTCTATCTGCACGCGCGTGATCAAACAGATTTTCTTCTAAGTCCAGTCTAAAACTCCCTCAAGGACTTCAGACATAGTTGCTAGCAACATCTCCGCATCCTCAAGTTCAATTGTTAGTGGCGGCCTAATTTTAATGATATTATCCTTTGGTCCGTCACTTCCAATTAAAATACGGTTTTCTCGCATTTTATTTTTTATATATGCACATAATTCTGTAGCTTCTGACCCATCACCTTTTATTATTTCTATACCGATAAAAAGGCCCATTCCCCGAACATCGCCAATAAAATCAAAATCATTTTTTAACTCATTAAACCCAGAGATTAAAAAATCGCCAACCGTCTTAGCATTCTTTTGAAGTTTCTCTTCATCAACAATATCTAAAACTTCTGCACCAATTCTGCATGATAAATTTGAGCCTCCAAAGGTTGAAAAAAATTCGATACCATTATCAAAGCTTTCACCAATCTCTCTTGTGGTTATAACCGCGCCTAGTGGATGACCATTTCCTAAAGGCTTGCCAAGAACTACGATGTCAGGATTTACTTCTTGAAACTCAAATCCGAAGTAGTAGTCACCCAAACGCCCCAAGCCCGTTTGCACTTCATCAGCAATACACACTCCACCATGTTTCCTTATCTTACTATAAACTTGCTCTAGATATCTTTTCGGAGGGATAATTTGTCCCCCTACAGATGGAAATGTTTCCATTATGAACCCAGATAACCCAATACCTTTCAAATTTAATCTTTCGATTGCACCATCAGCCAAATTTGCAAATTTAACGGCACGATCTGGATCATCTTTTTTAAATGAACCCCTATAGTCGTCGGGCACCTCTATAATTTCAACCCAGTCAGCCTGTCCTACTCCATTAGGCTTTTTAAACTTGTAGGCTGAGATACTTAAGGCACCTGTGGTATTGCCAAAGTAACCTTCATCGGGTGTAATAATTCCTTTTTTTCCAGTATGAGCTTGAGCTAAACGTAAAGCTAACTCATTAGCCTCAGACCCCGAATTTACAAAATAACATACTTCAAACCCACTTGGGAGTTTGGACAGTAGTTTTTTTGCAAATTTAGCTTGCGATGGATGTAGGTAACGAGTGTTTGAATTCACCCTATTGAGTTGATCTAACGCAACTTGATTGATCCTAGGATGCGAATGCCCCACATGGGGAACATTATTATAGGCATCAAGATAGGGCCTTCCCCATTCATCAAAAATATGATGCTTCCATGCCCTCGATATTAATATAGGATCATCATAAGAAATACTTAAATTTCCACCAAAGTGGTTTAGTCGATCATTTAGAACTTCCTTTTTATTGCTCGGCTTATAAAGGCAATCACTTTCTTTTAAATTTAATAGCGAGGCTGGGTTTGGGCAAATAGAATTCCAGAAGCCCAAATCGTCGGGGTCAGCGACACCTGGCCAGTCAGCCTCCATTCCATCTGTGGTTAGTGCTAGTTGAAAATGGACATGGGGTGCCCAACCTCCGTTCACATTGGAGGCGCCTAATTGACAAAAGCTTTGACCCTTCTCAATTTTGTCACCGACTTTGAGTTTACTTAAAAATATTGGATCAAGATGTCCATATAACGTAAAGAACTCGTCTCTATTTGGCGTGGTGTGCTTTAAAATAATTACACCGCCGTAATCCAGTTGGTTGTCGCGATATTCAGCCGTAAAAACTTCGCCTTCTAGAGGGGCAAACAATTCTTTACCTTGATTAGCAAAAACATCAATTGCGATATGAACCGTTCGTCTGTTGCTCGCTTTCCATGGACCCAATCTGAAAGCTGGAGCCGTATAAATTAGACGGGGCTCGTTGTAGTAACCCAACCAAAAGTTAGCTCGATCACTAATTTCAAACCCAATATTTTTTGCTTCATCACTTTTTAATTCAAATGGGTTCTGGGGAACTGACGTGTTTTCAACCGATAAAGATTTAATTTCTAAATTAGCCAAATTAGTTCCAAAAAGTGGGAAAAAATTATTGGACTCTTCATTTATCCAATCCACAACCCGATCAGCGCCTTCGACCACCGGCATTCCGCAAGAATTTCTAAGTCTTGCTTTTATCAAACCCTCATTGATATTCAAATTTTCTAAAAAATTCCAAGCAGGAGCCTGAGAAATCGTTATATAAGCATCTTCTGAATTTTTTGATGCTAATAGAGTTGAATTGACAACGCTTACAGCAAGACGCATCCGTAATAGACGCCAAACTAAATCAATTTCTTCAGCACTAAGCGGGTAAACACTATGGTAACCCGAAACAAATGCTGTCAGCATTTTTTCCGGCGCTGAATTGTCTAAAACAATATAGGCAGCAGCAATTGATAAATCACAAACTCTCGGAGCTGCACAGATATCTCCAAAGTCGATGATTCCCGATACGCTTAAGGATTGGTATTTTTCTCCAGATACCAGAATATTGTAATCATTTGGATCGTTATGGATCGTCTGCTGTCCCAAACTTGAGAGTTTTGGTAAAATTTCCTCGAAATCGTCGACAATTTTTGAAATAATTTCGAGCCGAGCGGCATTCTTTATTACTGAAAAATATTTTTTTATCCAAAGAGATCCCGGCAAATTCCATTTAAAATCTCTGACTAAACTCTCATTTTTATAGTCGGCTAAAGCCTTAGCAATGTTGCCTAAAGCAGCTCCCACGCCAAAGGATGTACTGGTAGATTTTTGTTTAATCTCAGCATAGCATTTGCCTGAAATATAAGTCTGCACCCAAATTAAACGCTCATTTCCAGAGCAGTCCTCCTCGCGAATAAAAGAAGCGCCCTTAGACGACTTCACCACCTTTGGGACTTTAAGCGAGGGGTCTTTATTATTCAGGTGTTCAATTGCTTCAATCTGAGCTTTGATCAGCCATTCGGGACAATCATTACGCATTATTTTTAAAATGCACTTTGCTCCATTTTTCTTTTGAGCTAAAAAATTTAAATCAAGTTCACCAGGCAGAACGGACAAGTCAGCTTCGATACCCCAATGAATTTTTAAAATTCCTGCCCAGAATTTTTCTAAATCAACGCCAGGACCTTTACCCATATACACTCCAATAAAATGATTTAGGTGATTAGAATAAAATATTCATTACGCTTAGGGAAACTATTAAAAATAAGATAGTCATAATTCCCCCACTTTTCATGAAGTCCGTCACTTTGTAGCCCCCTGGCCCCATTATCAAAGCATTCACCTGATGAGTTGGAATTAAAAACGAATTAGACGTTGAAATGGCTACAGTGAGAGCAAAAAGAGCAGGATTGGCGCCTGAAGCTAATGCTATAGAGACAGCCAGTGGGACGAGCAATACAGTGGCGCCAACATTTGACATAACCAGAGTAAATGCAGTTGCAAGCACTGCGAGCGCCGCTTGCAACCCCCAGATTGGCCAGCCATCTAGTAAAAGTAAAATATTTTGAGCTATCCATTCAGCCGTCCCAGTATTTTGAACAGCTTGGCCTAATGGAATTAAACTGGCTAATAAAAAAACGGTCGACCAACTAACGGCTTCGTAAGCTTCGTCCATTCTCAACACGTTAGAAGCAATCATCCCACACGCTCCTGTTAAAAGTGCTAAAGATAACTTTAAATCAGTAAATAGGATCAAAAATAATGATACGCAAAAAAACAGAATTGCCCATGCAACTTTGTTAGGCCGCAACTCTTCTTTTGGATAATCAGAAGTAACTACAACAAAATCTCTGGTTTGTTCCAGCCTTGCTAAATTCTCCCAAGCAGTAAATGAAACTAGTGTATCACCGGCTTTAAATGGCACTTCCGCTATATCGGTAGCTTCATGTTCCTTTGTTTCAACTAAACTAAGCGTTTCCCCACCTCGATGGATAGCCAAAAGACCCAAACCATGGGTTTTTCTCATTCTTATTTCACGAGCACGCTTTTCGATCAGGCTAGAGTCTGGAGGAATTACAACTTCAGCAACACCAGCAACAGTTGGGGCATAAGCTTCGGAAAAAATATCAAGTTCTGGTAAAATCTCCAAACCAAAATCATCAGCCATTCTCTGAATTACTTTGCGCCGACCTAATACCGCTAATCTGCATGGGTCTTCAATTACAGTATCAATTACTGGCGTGAACCACCGCTGACCCCTATGATAAGAACCGATTATGTATAGATTATGAGATACCATAATATCCGCAAAGGTATGCCCTCTTAGAATTGAGCCCTCGGGAACAATTACCTCTACTAGGTCAGACTTAAGTCCATATAATTTTTTAAGATAATCCCTTACGGAATAGCCTGCGCTGCCCGCTCCTCGCGGGGATAGAGTAGGCAAAACCCATCTGCCAAGAAGCACAAAATATAAAATACCCGTTATAACTAAACAGATACCAATTGGTGTCACCGAAAATAATGAAAAAGTTTCCATCTTTAAATCAGATGGAAGAATTTGGTTAGAACTAATAATTAAATCGTTGAGAAGAATTAAAGGTGAAGATCCGACCATGGTCATGGTGCCACCTAAAATTGCACAAAATCCCATGGGCATCAAAAGACGAGACAGTGGGATCTCAGTTCTAACAGAAATCCTACTTACAACAGGAAGAAATAAAGCGGCAGCGCCAACATTTTGCATAAAACTAGAAATGACCCCAACAGTACTTGAGACAATTGGCACTATCCGCGCTTCACTTTTTCCACCATGCCTCAGTATTGTGGAAGCAACTTTGCTCATTAAGCCCGTCTTATCAAGACCAGCTCCTATAATCATAACAGCAATAATAGAAAGAACCGCATTAGATGAAAATCCAGCAAAAAGATCTGAAGGATCAGGAAAAAGATTTATACTAGGGAATTGATTCAAAATACCCAGCAGAACCATCACTATTATTGCCGTAAAATCAATTCTGAAAAGTTCAGTCACAAACAAAAATATTGTCGCACTTAAAACAACTAATATTAAAATAATTTCAAAACTTATTTCTACTGGCATCAATTCCACTGCTCCATTTAAGTGATGCAACGTCATACCTAAAATTTCAAGTGATGATTTGAAAAATAGTTACCGTATCTCACCAAACGGCATATAGATCCAGAGTACAAGATTAAGATAATTTGAAGGTAAAATTTCAATAGGTTTTTAAATAGAGTATAAATAAAGCGATGAAAAACGGTAGAAATACGGCTGGTAAATTCACCTCAGGTAACTCTGGTAGACTTAAAGGCGCTAGAAACAAAAAGACACTAGCCATTGAGAGTTTAATAGAAGGCCAAGCTGAGGCTCTTACACAAACAGCTATCTCCAAAGCATTAGAAGGAGACGGATTAGCTCTAAGCCTCTGTATAGAGCGCATAGCCCCTGCCCCTAAAGATAAATCAGTATCCTTTCCGCTACCTGATATAAAAAACTCCATGGATGCGTCTAAAGCCGCTAATTGCGTTCTCAAAGCCGTCAGTGAGGGTGAACTTACTCCCGTCGAAGGGAACACACGGGTCATAGGGCTTATCGATAGCTACAGACGCACTCTGGAGCTAACTGGGATAGAAGAGAGACTTCAAGTTTTGGAGTAAGCGTAGAATTAATATGGATTGAAAAACATGGTCAAACTCAGATATTTTGTAATTTTTTTAACTTGCTTATTGGGATTTTCAGCTCAAGCGGCAGACAATGGCGTGAACATAAAAATTGTGGAGGATAAGAGATGTATTTTCTCAAATGGACAACCCAATCATAAAATTGGGCAATTCCCAAACAAAGGAAATCCTAACCGTTTTAGGCAACAAGAAATAAAAATTTGTATAGATGTAAATCCGACCCTTACTGGTAGAATTGACCGAAGGGCAAATGGGTCAGGAATTACAATAACTGGTATTATAATTCGCCCTGGGACAGCGGATTGGTATGATGCTTCAAGCCCAAGAGGATTTAGTAGAGATCAATCAAGTGGATGGAATTTAGAAGGTATGGGACCGGCTAATACACTAGGATTAGATAGTGAGAATGCTCATTTAGATAATAGGGGTCTCTACCACTACCATGGTGTTTCTCCTTCTTTAGTATCTAGCTTAGATGAAACGTTAATTGGTTATGCCGCAGACGGTCATGAAATACACTTTATTGGGGACAAGGCTATTTCTTCTTGGCAGTTAAAGGCTGGGAAGCGATCAACAAAGCCTTTTGGGAAACATGACGGAACCTATAATGAAGATTATGAATACATTGCTGGAAGTGGTAATTTAGATGAATGCAATGGCGCAAAAAGTAATGGCAAATACATATACTTCGCTACCAATAAATATCCCTTTTTCCCAAGATGTTTCTTGGGTAGCGTTAGTAGGGATTTCAAGGGTCGACCCTAAATAAAGATTAATCTTGTATAGTGGAATTAGGTTGTTAGCCTTGAAGGGCATATACTTATGGAAGGATTATAAATGCGTTTAATTATCTTTTTATTTACATTACTCTGGGCTAGTTTTCCGAAGGCGCATGAAATCTCGTCCTGTATTTGTGACCATGCATGCTATACAGATGAAATTGCAAATCTTGAGTGCGGCTCAAAAGTAGCTTCCTTTAAGTCTGTTGGCCTTCCAGATGCATCACATACTATTATGGAAGGAATTATTGCCACAAACCAACAATTTCCAAGAGTTCATCAATATGAATTTAAAATTACTAGGGTTCCCCAAAAAGCAAACAAACCAACGTATGCAGACCCAGGGGCAATTGGCGTTGCTGTAAATGGAGTACCAATTTTTGATCCCGCTACACAAGGACCGATAAATGCTAAAACAGGTAAGAGGCCACATACATTACATGAGGGTGAATTAGACGATTGTGGAGGTCACGCAGGACGTGGGGATGATTACCATTATCATATTGCACCTATATGCCTAATAGAAGAGCTAGGTGAAAAACACATAGAACAGATGAAGCGCCCAATTGGTTATGCTATGGATGGCTATCCAATTCATGCACTTGGATGGTTTAATAAAGAAAATGATGTTGAAAATAAATTGGATGAATGTCGAGGAATGACGGATGAAAATGGGCGATATTTTTATAATGTGATGAAGAATGATAGCTGGGACGTATTAAATTGTTTAACAGGTCGGCCACAAAAATTCTCAAAAGATAAATGGACCCATAGAAAAGATAAGTTTGGAGATAATTACGTTGGAATGCCTCTTAAATTTAAAATAGATACCTACACGCAAACAGACCACAAAGCTGATAAATGTTACATAATGACGGGTAATCTAAACAAAGAGCAAATACTATTAACGGATGGCTCAACTCAGCAGATCAAAAATAAGTCAGGTTCGATATTTTATTGTAATTCTAAGTGTTATGGTGTTTTTTTTGAAGCAGAAAAAAAAGCGTCTATTCGTGGAAGAGCAATTATATATGACGAGATACTAGATAGCTGTCCTGCATCATTAGCGGACTTTAAGCGTTTTGATATTCCACCTTATAGAGGCCCACGTCAGAAGGTGAGTAAGAAGAAAAAGTAATCGTCTTTGCTGTTAAACCCATAGATAACAAAAATTCAAAGGTATCAAAGCCATCGTCTTAGCTGAAAAATGAGAGCGTTTACGCAATCTGAAGACTAATAATACAAATAGAACCTTCGTTTAAATACGGATTACAACCAAAGAAACACATATCATGGGGCTTATCGATGGCTACAGTCGCACTCTGGAGCTGTCTGAGATAGAAAGGCTTCAGGCTTTAGAAAATGCATATTAAATAAGCAACAATTTAAAAATTTATCGAACTAGCTAAACGCAAGACCAAAATTAATATCTTTGTTAAAATTTCATGATACTTTCAAAATGTAACAATTATGGGAGATATTGAATGCTTTTTAGATTAGACTACGCAATTTCTGTAGAAAACATAAAATCAGCTAATGAACGATTTGCTACCATGGATGAAAAACGTGATGGATTAACTGTTATTGGCAGATGGCACGAAGCTGGTAATAAAGGCTTCATGGTTTGTGAAGCTGAAGATGTAGTTGCTTTGGGTAAATTTTCGCACCAATGGTCAGACCTATGCGATATTGATATTGTTCCATTAATGACAGACGAAGAAGTTGGGCAAGTTTTAGCAGGCTAAGTAATCAATTTAGACCGCTCATTTCACTCTTTAATGCAACTCAGAGTTAGAAATTTAAAATAAATGGAGATTTTAAGGAAAATAAAATGACAAAATATGCAATTCACACAAAGTGGTCTTGGCCTAACGGCGTTCCAAGTGCAGAGACAATGCAAGCAAGGCACCGAGATCTTAGATCGAAAACTACGGCTGAAGACATTATTTGGTTTAAAATTGACGAAAATACTCATCAGTCGGTGATAATTTTTTCTTCTGAAGAAGACGCCCAGGAAGAAAATGCGAAACGACAAGCGATGCGCAAACAGACCATTGAAGAAACTGGTCATTCTTTGGTTGAAGAAACCATGGGACCAATTCTGTCTATTATGTCAGAAGCCTAGAACTCTTTCTAACTGGAGCTTATAGTTACAGTATTGGGTAAAATTGATAAAAATACTCTAAAAGGAATTTCAAATCATGGACGCAAAACATATACTATCGTTATGGGAAAAAACTTTGAGCGAAAAAGTGGATTACCTTTCAGAACATCTTGCAGACGAATTAGTTATTGATTTTTTGGGAAATGACAGTTCTTCGCAAACCAAAGACGAACATATTGCATGGTGTGTTTCAGATGAAAGCGCCACTATCGGAAACGTCAATGTGATTTTTGAGGGGAATGGAATAGCCGTTGGAACTCATACTGCTGTAAACGCAGAGGGTGAAGGAAGAGATATTATGTTCTATGGCAAATTCAAAAATCAAAAATTGATAGAGTGGAAAGTATTGGTATCTGTTCATCAATCCAATGCGTAACTTCAAAGCAAGAATAAGCAAGCTAGAGAAGAATATTAAACCCAGAAAAAAGCTGTATAAGATTAATTGAGCTGATAGTACATTTGTTGGCGAATATTGGGCTTAGAAACAGACCAAAAAATATCTTCAATCAAGTATCTAAATTGAAAAAATTAAAATTAGGCGACAAGAAGATAATATTTTGAAGGTGGCTATGAAGGCAATTAAGTTATAGGCTTAAAATACGTGAACTACGCCAGAAATTATTTTGCAAAAATCACTTTCTTGGAAAAACTTTCAAGCGTCCAATCTTAGAAAGATAGAATGTCCTGGCAGCGCTACTTACATTTAAGAGGATTACCATCCCAAAATAAAGCTATGGCTTATATCCTCATATCTATTTTTTTCTTTAGTTTCATGGGCATATTTATTAGAAAATCCTCTGAAAATATCCATATATTTGAAGTTATTTTTTTTAGAAACCTTTTAGCCTGTATTATATTAGTTCCTTTGATGTATAGTTCTGGCTTGGCTTCTTTTAAAATGCACAGGCCAGGTCTGTTTGTTTGGCGCGCTATATTTGTAAGTATTGGAATGTTTGCTGGTTTTTCTGCTTTAACTTTAATTCCTCTGGCTCAGGCAACCGCTATAAGTTTCACCACACCTATATTTGTAACAATTTTAGCAATTTTTATTTTTGGAGAGGTTATAAAGTTAAGGAGAATTGCAGCTATTTTGGTTGGATTTATTGGAATGCTTATTATTGTTCAACCTGGTGGAGATGTAATTTCCCTTGGAATTATCTTGGCATTTATTGGCGCTTTTTTCCATTCCATTAATTTGTTAATTGTAAAGAAATTAACTGCATTCGAAACAGCTAATTCCATTGTTGTTTGGATGGTTATTATGCTTGTACCTATTTCATTCGTACCAGCAATTTTTGTTTGGGAATGGCCCAGTGCAATAACTTGGCTCTATTTATGGTGTTTAGCGATTTGCGGAACAATTGGGCATAGTTTTTTCACGCGTGCTTACTCTCTTGCTGAAATAACTAGTTTGCAGCCATTTCAGTTTATTAAATTACCAATGATAGCATTTCTTGCTTGGATAATTTTTTCTGAAGTGCCAGCATACTGGACTTGGCTAGGAGGAGCGATAATCTTTTCTTCAACTGTTTATATAACAAGGCGTGAAGCAAAAATTAAAAAATCAGCGATTATCATTACCGATTGAGTATTAACCGCAATATAAATCTTGCGTAATCGAACCAACTAAATTTTAAAAATAATTTTAGCGGTTTCTACGCTTGTACCTATTGGGGGATAAAATGGGGGTTGCAACCTAACCTATTTTCAAAACTAAGTCAGGTGTCACAGCCTTTCCCCCCAGATATTAATCTACAATATCGTTTTGATACGTCCAGAATTTTAATAAATTTTTAACAAACCTTAACCGAGAAAGATGTGAGAGCAGTATCTTAGCAACCTAACCGCTGCTAGTTTTTGATCCCCACCTATCTCGGCTCCTCATCTATATTGGTGTGACGAATGGGGTTAATCCTTTGGTGGCGACAGTGTTGCACCAGTTTTTCCACGCCATTGCAGCGACTGCTTATTCAAAACGATCAAATCAGCATCGCCTGAAATTATATCGTTGCACAATTTGACTGCGTTCGCTGCTTGATCGTAGCTCAGATTTTTATATGCGGGTCGAAGCAGATAATCGTACCAGACGCCACCGCAAACAGCGTCGAGTACAATGCGCTGAAAGCAGTGATCATTACTCACTGGCCAATGCTTGTGTGATGTTCGTGCAAGATGTGGCATGATCTCTTTTGTAAGAACGGTATATCGAGAAACCAGATCGACTGTGCGCATTTTGTGCCTCTAAGTGTAAGCTTGAGTTTAGCAAGATTAGTAACTCAAATAAATAACTAATGGATAGGTGTGGAGAAAAGATAGCAGCAGATATTCACAAAAGGCTTGCGGCTCTGTTTGAGTAGCTGCGATCTTTTACCGTGACTTTGTGACCTTTCGCAGTGTTATGAAACTGGATGCAGTGCCCTATTAAGGTCCCACACATTTAAATTCTGCATTATTTTTGAACAAATAAGCTCAAATTATTCGGCTGCATCTTTGAAATTAATGAAACCTCCAGATTGCCTTTTCCAGAAATTTGAATAAATGCCATTCTGTTTCAATAAATTAGGATGTGATCCCTGTTCTACAATTTTTCCACGGTCCAATACAATTATCCTATCCATGTTTGAAAGGGTCGATAATCGATGGGCAATAGCGAGCACAGTTTTACCATCCATCACTTGCTCAAAAGCTTTTTGTATTGTCGCTTCTACTTCGCTATCTAATGCGCTTGTTGCCTCATCAAGTACTAAAACTGGAGCATTTTTTATGATCGCCCGCGCAAGAGCAATACGTTGGCGTTGGCCGCCTGAAAGTTTAACCCCACGTTCTCCTAAAAAAGCCTCGTATCCTGTCCGGCCATTGTTGTCTTTGAGGTCTTTAATGAACTCGTGAGCACCTGCCTTTATGGACGCTGAACTGACTTCTTCAAATGATGCATCAGGTTTTCCATAAAGTATGTTTTCTTTTGCGGACCTGTTAAACATTGAAGTTTCCTGCGACACCATGCCGATCTGACTCCGAAGGCTGTCTTGGGTTACATGCAAAATGTTTTGCCCATCGATGAAAATTCCACCAGATTCTGGATCGTGCAACCTCAATAGTAAATTAACTAGTGTAGATTTCCCCGCCCCAGACGCTCCAACAAGGCCGATCTTTTCTCCAGGCTCTAAAGTAAGCGAGATGTCATTTACACCGGCGATCTTTTGCCCGTAGGAGAATGAGACATTTTTAAATTGAATTTTACCATGTGGTATGATCAGAGTGCCTGCATTTTTTCTATCAAGCATAGTTTGAGGAACTGCCAAAGTATGCATGGCGTCTTCAACGTCACCAAGCTTAGTGTAAATGGTCATTAGCGAAAAACCAACCCAGCCTGCCATCATTGTTAGCCGCATTGATACTGAACCAGCAGCAACAATTTCACCAGGAGATATTTTTCCTTGAAACCAAAGAGCGATGGCAAAGGCAAAAACGGCGGCAAAAACTATGCTGGCATATATCATCATAAAAGTTCGAAACCAAACGAGTTCACTACCGTAGATAGTGAGTTTTTTACGAAGCTTTCCAAAAGCTTCTAAGGCAGCTGAGTCCTCGTGTTTTGCGTTCGCAAATATTTTGACCACATTGATATTGCTTATAGTGTCTACAATTTGACCCGTTGCAACGGCTTGCGCGTTTGCTGTTATAGCTGCTTTTGCTTTAATGCGCGGCATGAAAAAACGCATTACAAATAAAAAGCCAACAAACCACAAAAGTACAACTGATCCGATCCGCCAGTCTATTATGCTTATTATAACTACGGCAGCTATCACTGAAGTAAGAGCGAATAAAACCGTATGGATACTTTCAACCACTACATCTGTCAACGCATTAGCTGCTTGAACCTCTTTTTGTGCCACACGCCCAGCAAAATCATTTTCAAAAAAGGTTTTTGAATGACCTAACGTCCATCGATGAATACGGGTGGCTATTAGGGTTCTAATACCTGGCGTGAGTACTACAGACTGGATGTAAGCTGAAACTGCAAAAAATAACGGCCTTGCTCCTAGCAAAAAGACAACGGCAATAATTAAGACAAACAGTTTTTCTGACAATAAAACGCTAGGGTTTGTATCGAGTAATAAATCCAAGATATACCCCATCAACGCTGCTGTAAGTGTTTCTGCAATCCCAGACAATATACTTGCCACTGCAGCCAAGCCTATTACAAAATGGCTGCCGCTCAAGCACCAGTAACAAAACTTTAGAAGGCTTTCAGGTGGCGTCCCCGATGACTCTTTTTGATGATCTATGGAAAGATACGGCAGTCTCAATTTTACTACTCTATTTGAACTGAATTATTCGTTAACTTTGCATACAACATAAGCTATGATAGTTAGCTAGGCTTAGATTTAAAAATTTCTAATTGATTTAATTATTAATTATCAAATCAAAGGTTATGTACATAAATTTTACTGGGCAGATGGCACATTTGTAGGCGAATATTGGGCTTGAACCTATTGGGTTTCGTTTATTCTTTTGATTAATATATAGTCAAATTCGCATTTAAATTCAGCAGCTTGTATATTTTAACAAATAATTAATTATTTACAGCAAAGTTTACGTTGGGGAATAGTTGCCATAATTTCTGCATCGCAAAATACTCTTTTATAACCCTTCCCTGGGTTGGTTGTACAGGATACACTTCTTCCCAGTCGTGACCATGTACAAATTACTGGACCTGCTTCATTGCTTTCTTGAGGCAGGTCTTTTTAGGTAATCTAGATTATTTAACAGTCAGTGAACCCAGGCGGGCCTTTAATTGCAAATGGATGCTTCCCACCCATTTAAAATAAGTTCCGCATCTTCCACATGTTCAATCGGTGGAGGGTGTGGAAGGTGTGGAGGGTTTAAAAGTAAGTGCTGCCAGTAGTCTACATGGCTTATCGGAACATATCTGATTAGTAATTGCAGCAACACACGATTAGCTTGTGGTTTTTAAACCTTCGATGCCCGAGACTTCGCTTGCACTTAAAGGCGGATTACTTTTTATTTCTTTGTACTCATCATCAGAAAAAACTTTAGAGCGTGTTAAAAATCTCTTTCCGGTCGGGCCTTCTAATGAGAACATGCCTCCTCGCCCTGGAACAACATCAATAATTAATTTGGTGTGCTCCCAATAAGCATATTGATCATGAGCTATGAAGAAAGGCTGCCCTTTTATTTCTCCTAAATAAATATCCCTAGAACCAACTTTAAATTCATCTCGAGGGAAACACATAGGCGCTGATCCGTCACAACAACCACCGGACTGATGAAATACCAAATCGCCATGTATATCAGTCAATTCGTCTACTAATTTTTCTGTTTCTTGAGTAAAAGATAATCTTTCTATCACATTTATCTCCAGGAAAAGTATATCCCCTACCATTTCTAATAGGGGATATAAATTATTTGTAAAAATAATCTTTAAAAGAATCCATCTGGTTCTTCAGCGTAAGATACCAATACATTTTTAGTTTGTTGATAATGATTAAGCATCATTTTGTGGGTTTCTCGGCCGATACCAGAATTTTTATAGCCACCAAAAGCTGCATGCGCCGGGTATGAATGATAATTATTTACCCAAACTCTACCAGCTTGGATTCCGCCTCCCATTCTATAACAAGTGTTGGCGTTTCTTGACCATACTCCAGCCCCTAAACCATACAGAGTGTCGTTGGCTATTGCTAATGCTTCGGCTTCGTCTTTGAAAGTAGTGACAGATACTACTGGTCCAAAAATTTCTTCTTGGAAAATTCTCATTGAATTGTTGCCCTTAAACGCAGTAGGAGCCACATAATAGCCTCCACTCAAGGAACCCTCCATCTGACGTTTGCCACCGCCAAATAGGACTTTCGCTCCCTCTTGAACACCGACGTCCATGTAGGACATTATTTTTTCAAATTGTTCATTCGATGCTTGAGCACCAACTTGGGTATTCAGGTCAAATGGAGTACCACAATTCAACATATTAACACGATCTTCGACCATGGCCATAAAGGGCTCATAGATGTCTTCGTGAATCAAGGCACGTGAAGGGCAGGTACAAACTTCACCTTGATTAAAGTAAGCGTGCAAAAATCCCTCTACACATCTAGATATATAGTCGTCTGAGCCATCCATTACATCTTTGAAGAAAATATTTGGACTTTTGCCGCCCAGTTCAAGCGTAACTGGAATAAGGTTTTCAGAGGCATACTGCATTATCAATTTACCGGTAGTTGTTTCTCCGGTGAAACCAACTTTTGCTATGCGATTGCTTGAAGCTAGCGGTTTACCCGCTTCCACTCCAAAGCCTTGAACAATATTAACCACACCCGGCGGTATCAAATCCTCTATTAATTCCATCAAAACGCAAATAGAAAACGGTGTTTGTTCAGCTGGTTTTAATACAACTGCATTTCCTGCAGCCAGGGCAGGAGCAAGTTTCCAAGCAGCCATTAGTATTGGGAAATTCCAAGGTATAATTTGCCCTACTACCCCAAGTGGCTCTGGGTAATGATAAGCCATCATTCCCAACGCGGAGTTTCCTCCTCCAGATGACATTCCATCTATGTTTCCAATAGTTCCTTCCTGAGATCGGATGGCACCTGCAAAGTACCGAAAATGATCAACTGTCAAAGGAATATCTGCAGCATGGCCTTCTCTAATAGGTTTTCCATTATCTAAAGTTTCAGCCAAAGCAAGCATTTCGGTATTTTCTTCAATACGGTCAGCAATTTTTAATAAAATATTTGCTCGTATTGCTGGACCTGTTTTACCCCAATCTGGAGCAGCTTTATGGGCGGCGTCCAGTGCCAACTCAATATCTTTTGAGTTAGATCTTGGTATTTCACATATTACCTTGCCCGTTGTTGGCGACGTATTTTCGAAATATTTTCCGTCTTTTGGTGAGCACCATTTTCCTCCGATATAATTTTCATATCGGCTTTTGGGCATTAGTTTTGCTCCGGTGTCACCCGGGTATACAAAAAGTGTAGAATTATCTAGCATTGATTTCTCCAACGTTACTAAGGGTTTCTTGTCTGGCGATTGCTTGACAAAATTCAATCTTGTTCGTCGGGAGCTTCTTTATTCCATTAAATAAAATAGTCACAGTTATAACAAGAACACTCTTGTCAAGAACTGGTGTTTTCTCCCCATAAACAAATTATTTTCACGGACAAAAAAGTCAACATGTATAACTACAAAAGATTTTTACAAAGGGACCTTTCTTGATTTTCCTATTTTTATAATATTAGCGTATAATTTCGCCACAATCATTGCTTCCGCACTTTAAATACTCATCTCGAAATACACTTGCTATCAATACAAAGAAAAAAAGTGAAACCACGAAACCTTTATCAACAGGTATTTTCATCTTAACCATGACGGCATCAGGTGTATTTACAGGAAATTGTGCCAAGCACAATAAAGCAAATTTAGAAGCTATGGCTTGTTAAGTTGGTTTTTTAGCATTCACCTTCCTATCACGCTTTAATGGAGGTTTCGAAACCTCAGCGGAAAGTTTTTGGGAACGCTTCGAGGTAGCAAAGATAGATATTATCGAAGAGCTCAACTCGCTACAGGAACGGGAAATGAGAACTAACTAAATGACTTATATGAGCATCTTATTTAATAAGTATCCTCACTCTCTACAATCTTCCACAAGTTCCACACCTTCCACAAACAGTATCCCCACCCCAACTCACATTACCTACCATTCACTCACTAAGTTATTTATTTGAGTCAATTGGTTTGCTACGGTTGTAGCAAATTGAGACATCAAAATAATATTATGATTTATATTATTGGATGACAGTGAACGAACAGGTAAAAGAATGCGCTCTTTTTTATTAGTTATTTTGATCACACTTTTACCAAACTTTTCTTTGTCAGATGAAGTGACTGCTGAAGCACAGCGCTTGCTCAATGA
>CACLGX010000007.1 GCA_902606585.1 Paracoccaceae bacterium
TGCTTAAACATCAGATGTTCTTTTGAACTATGGACATAAACGCGCTCACAATAAGCGGATCGGACCAGGGGGCGGTACCCTGCGGCTCCACCAAAAAAACATATTTGGGGCCGAAATAGGATCGACGGACGTCTAAAAGGGTTAGCTTTGTTTCGGCGGGAAGCCACCGTTATCGGCGCAAAATGTACAATTGCAAATGACAATCGTGCTCCAGTAGCAATGGCCGCGTAAGCAGTCGGAGATACTGAAATCTAAGTCCAAACCTCTAGCTAGGTTTGGCGGGGTCTGTAGGCACCTGGCAACAGAAGCCTACACTTAAAATAATTAGAACGGTAAGCCCTTTAAAAATTTAGAGTTTATTGAAGGGGATGAGGAGCAAAACGTGGCAAATGAAATCGATTATGGCAATTTAATGCACAATGCCATGAGATCCCTGATCCAAGATGTACTTATAGCAGTAAAAAATAACGGTTTACCCGGTGAACACCATTTTTTCATAACCTTTGATACTAATCATTCGGAAGTCGAAATGGCTCCGTGGCTAAAAGAAAGATATCCAACAGAAATAACAGTTGTAATGCAACACTGGTATGATGATCTGGAAGTAAGAGATGATGGTTTTTCAGTAACCTTAAACTTTGGAGATACCCCGGAGCATTTAGTTATACCCTATGAAGCTATACTTACTTTTGTGGACCCTTCAGTTGAATTTGGCTTAAAATTTGAATCTAGTGTAGAGGAAGAAAGTACTGAAGTCCAAGGTATTCCAACCTCAGATGAAGACAACAGAGACGACATAAAAAAAGACACTGGAGAAATAGTAAGTCTTGATAGTTTTCGCAAGTGAATACTCGTAAATTTTTGATTAATCTCTAACAAAATAAATGTCTACAAAACCAAAAAAACGTTCACTAACTCTTAAAGGCCATCGAACCTCAGTCAGTATAGAGGATAAATTCTGGGAAGAGTTTTGCAAAATAGCTTATAGAAAAAAAATTAGCGTAAACGAGTTAGTTTCGGAATTAGACTCAGCCCGCGAACTGAACTCCGTTAGCTTGGCGTCTTTAATAAGAAATCTAGTATTGGTTGATTTACTAAAAAGACTTGAAAATACCTGAAATCACCCGAGAGTACCAAGAGCCGGAAATATTTCTAATAACCAGAACGCTATAGAAGAGAAGCCGCCCGTTAACATAAGTAAACCTACCGTCCATAGTAATAGACCCATTGTTTGTTCAATTACGTTGAAATACTGCTTGAAGAACTTAAGGACACCTTCCAACCTATTGATAAAAAGTGCGAAAAATAAAAAAGGCACTCCAAGTCCTATTGCATAAAAAGCCAATAGCACAGTGCCTTTTACGATAGAAGCATTTGAAGCCGCCAAACTCAAAATAGCTCCTAGTTGAGGGCCAATGCAAGGGGTCCAACCAAAGGCAAAAGCAAGGCCAAGTACAAAAGAACCAAAAGCTGTTCCTTGGTAGTGCTCAACCTGAAACCTGGCCTCTCTATCCAAGAACTGCAAACGATAAATTCCCAAAAAATGAAGCCCAAATAACATTATAATAAGACCAGCAATCGTATTTAATGATGTTTGATATTCAAAAAATACCGCTCCTATGGCTGATGCTGAAAATCCTAAAAAAATAAATACAGCTGATAAACCTAAAACAAAAAATACTGCTGTAAAAACAATTTTTTGACGTCCTTTTCTATTATCAATTTCGTTCAAAGCGACGCCACTCATATATGCTAGGTAGGGAGGAACAATGGGGAGAACGCAGGGGCTTAAAAAAGAGATTAGCCCAGCGATAAAAGCTACCAAAAGCCCTGGCAGCAAGTTTGCATCAATTAATTCGATTCCGAACATAATGTCTTCTTAGTTTAGAATTGTTAAAAGGTCACGCTGTACATATTGATTGAACCGCACTAGGCTCAGTGATGGAAAGTTAAAATGGGGTATCAGCTTGATTCAATTAGATACAAGGGGCCTACTATGCCCTCTTCCAGTTCTAAAATTAAGAAAAGCAATCAAAACTATTTCACAAAACGAAAAAATTAAATTGCTTACCGATGATCCTGCTGCTCTGGTAGATATTCCCCACTTTTGTAGTGAGCAAGGATATCAGATAATACAAAGATTTGAAAAAAATAATTATTATTTGTTCATAATTGCGAGTTAAAAAAATTTAATCTTTCAAAGACCACCACCCACGACGTTTTTCTTTTGAGCTTTCATCATCTCCTACATCATTTGAGCTTAAAACTTCGTTCTCTTCGCTTTTCTTGGATGATCGCCCTCTTTGTTCCGATGAATGATTTAAGTTGTTTTTAGCATTATTCTCCTCTATGGCCTGGTTGGGAATTGTTTTTGTAGCTTCTTTAACCTCTGATAAGTCAATATTTTCGGTCTTTGCGACTTCTTGGGTTGAGTTTGAGGTGGAGACTTCAATATTACCAGCTTTTTTACTCTTTTTCCTTACATGTATATTCTTTTTGTTTTCACTTTTTTGGCTGGCCATATTTTCTTTGTTTGGAGATGAATTTTCGGTTGTATTATTTACTAAGGTATTAAGCTTTTCAACCTCTTCCTGATTTGACTTTTCATCTTCTTCATTTGCAGAATGTTTTTTCCTACGGCGACGCCTCCGACGATTTTTTTTGGGTGTTTCTTCGTCACCCCTTAAGTCTTCGTTTGTTCCATCTACTTCTGCGGCTTCCATTAGGCCATCGGCTGTTACAAGTGCGGGTTCCTCCTCAGACAGAATACGAGTTGCTGATTTTAACTTCTCGATGGAATATTCTGGGCTTACCAAGTTTATATCCCCTTCAACTCGAACGGATAGTAGATAATTCCTTTCAATCGATGCTACATAATCACGTTTTTGATTCATAATAAAATTAGCAACACTAACAGGACACTTCACAACCACTTCTTGCGACCGCTTACGAACGCCCTCCTCTTCAATTTGCCGAAGTATGGATAAAGCAAGATTATCATCGGATCGAATTAAACCTGTTCCGTGACATGACGGGCAACTTTGTGTTGTTGCCTCTAACATCCCAGGCCGTAACCTCTGCCTGCTCATTTCTAACAAGCCAAATCCTGAAATGCGCCCTAACTGAATACGTGCTCTGTCCGATTTTAATCTATCCTTGATTCTTCTTTCAACGCTCGCATTGTTTTTTCGTTCATCCATATCGATAAAATCAATAACAATTAATCCGGCCAGATCTCTTAATCTTAGCTGGCGAGATATTTCGTCAGCTGCTTCTAGATTTGTTTTTAAAGCTGTATCTTCAATAGAACCTTCTTTGGTCGCACGGCCCGAATTCACATCAATTGCAACGAGCGCTTCTGTTATCCCAATCACAATGTATCCACCAGATTTAAGCTGGACTACCGGATTAAACATTGCACTTAGGAAACTTTCGACCTGATATCTTGCAAAAAGAGGAAGCCCATCATGATAATGCTTAACGTTTTTCGCATGGCTAGGCATTATCATTTTCATGAATTCTTTTGCATTTTTATAACCACGATCACCCTCTACAAGAACCTCGTCGATATCGCGGTTATAGAGATCTCTTATTGATCTTTTTATTAAATCTCCTTCCTCATAAATTTTGTTTGGAGCTATTGATTTAAGGGTCAACTCTCTGATTTGTTCCCAGAGACGCTGTAAATATTCATAATCTCGTTTAATTTCTGTTTTAGTTCTCTTTGCTCCCGCAGTTCTAACGATTAAACCAGCACCTACAGGAACATCTATTTCATTAGCAATCTCTTTTAATTTTTTTCGATCGGAAAGGTTCGTAATTTTTCTGCTAATTCCTCCACCACGAGCCGTGTTTGGCATCAGTACACAATAACGCCCAGCTAGCGATAGGTAAGTAGTTAGGGCTGCACCTTTGTTTCCACGCTCCTCTTTAACGACTTGAACCAACATTATTTGCCGGACTTTAATTACTTCTTGAATTTTATATCTACGCTGCCTGGGCTTTCTAACGGGCCTAATATCTAGATCATCATCAATCTCTGAAACAGATTCTATTTCTTTTTTAGGGTCAACTCCTATCCCACCCTCAGCTTTTTCTTTTATTTCTGTACCGTCATCTTTTTTACCAGAACGTGGATCTTTATCTGAAAAATCATCATACTTGCGAACACGCCTATTATAACGTCGCTTATTACGGCTCGACCCATTGCTTTCAGTTACTTCAAAATCGGATTTTTCCTCACTAACATTGATACCTAAATCATCTGAGTTTATCACCTCATCACTTGATTCAGTTTCAATGTTTGCAGCAATAGGCTTTATAGATTTTTTAGGCCTACCACGTGGTTTTTTCTCCTCTTTGTTTTTGACTGGTCGGGCGTCTTCTTTACTAGTTTTATTTTTTTCAGCCTTCTTTTTTGGTGTAGTTTTTCGTTTATTGCCGGAAGGTTTAGATTTGACTTCTATGTTTTCCTCTCCGCCCTCACCAATATCAAGCTGATTACTATTATCATCTTTTGAACCTGACGAACCTAAAGCTTTGGGATTCTCTGAAGCGCTGTTTTCATTTTCGTCTTTCGAAAAGTCACTTTCATCAATCTGTGCAACTGCCTCCTCATCATCTTTTCTTCGCATAGCTTCGGAGAAGGCCCGTTCCTCTTCCATTAAGGCTTCACGATCAGCTACTGGTATTTGATAATAGTCAGGATGAATTTCCGAAAAAGCCAAAAAGCCATGTCTATTTCCACCATAATCGATAAAAGCCGCCTGCAATGACGGTTCGATCCGTGTAACTTTTGCTAAGTAGATGTTACCTGATAGTTGCCGCCTGTTGTCTGACTCAAAGTCAAACTCCTCGACCTTATTTCCTTCAACGACCACAACGCGAGTTTCCTCGGCATGAGTCGCATCAATAAGCATTTTTTTCGCCATAATTTCCATATATCAACAAACATAGGAAAGATCATAAATTGCCAATCCATTATGTTCAGCTGTCCTGATTGGGCAATGTCTATTCCAGAATTGAATTTATTCAATTTTATAATTACACAACAGTTAAAGTTTAACGTGTTTGACACCGCAATTTCTCTCCAGCAGCTTCAGCCGCCAATTTTTCCCTTACTAAGAAGGGATTTGAAGGCCTTAAGGCCCCATCAATTAGTTTAACTTGGCCATCTTAAAAGAAAGCAACCTGGGAAAACTCTTGAATTCTTCAGTCAAAGTAAAGCAAATACTCTGCCATTTAATAATAACGAAGATCTGCCATCAATTACAATAGATAAAATTCCATCATTTTTCCCAAATTATTTTTCCAAAGCTCTAAGTCTGGCTATCAACGACGACGTATCCCATCTAGCGCCCCCTAATTTTTGTACATCTTTATAAAAATCATTAACCAAAGCAGTAACTGGTAGGCTTGCGCCTATCTGATCCGAAGCTTCTAAACAAATTTTTAAATCTTTTCGCATCCAATCAACTGCAAAACCATGATCAAAATTATTATCAAGCATTGTTTCATATCTATTTTCCATCTGCCAGCTGCCTGCAGCCCCCTGGGAAATTACTTCAACAACATCCCGTCCATCTAAACCTGCCTTTTCAGCAAAATGAAGTGCCTCAGAAAGTCCTTGAACTAAACCTGCAATGGCAATCTGATTGCACATCTTTGTCTGTTGACCAGCTCCGCTTTCACCAATTCTCTTACATATTTTAGAGTATATTTCCAAAATAGGCTTTGCTTTGTTAAATGCTCGCTGGTCACCCCCGCACATTATTGACAGTAATCCATTTATGGCTCCAGCTTGCCCACCAGAAATAGGTGCATCAATAAAATCAAACCCACTATCAACACTTATATCAAAAAGTTCTTTCGTAACGCGCGCTGATACAGTGGTATGATCCACAAAAACTGAACCTTTTCCAATTTTTGAAAATGCTCCATTTGCTCCAATAGTAACTTCACGTAAATCGTCATCGTTTCCGACACAACACATTACAAAGTCTGCACCTTCCGCGGCTTCGGCAGGAGTTGCTGCAATCTGCCCGCCAAATTCAGAGCGCCATTTTTTAGATTTATGGGGGTTTCTATTATATACTTTAAGATTGTGTCCAGATTTCGCCAAGTGACCAGCCATTGGAAAACCCATAACACCTAAACCAATAAAAGCTAAATTATTCATATTAACACCTAATATTTTACTTTCCTAATTCTGTCTCTTAAGTACAGATGTTGCAAGGAGATAACTTTTGCTTAGAGTGAAACATGTCGATTTTAATTAAATGGTTAAGCCTAACCCTAGTTAGTTTTTGCATTTTAATTTCTATAATAGTTATGACCAGTTATTATCTGGCATCACGATCTATTCCAAATTACAATCATAATTTAGTCGCAGAAGGTATAACAGAAAAGGTCGAAATTTTACGAGACTCTGCAAATATTCCTCACATATTTTCAATGAACGATAACGATGCTTTTTTTGCTTTAGGCTATGCACATGCACAAGATCGCTTTTGGCAATTAAATATTTTAAGAAGGACCGCTCAAGGGCGTCTATCAGAATTGTTTGGTCAAAAAACATTAGAACTTGATGAATTTATTAGAAGGTTAGATCTCTACAACTTAGCGAGATTATCTGTACAACATCAATCAGAACAAACTAAATCTATTTTAAAATCTTATGCAAATGGCATAAACGCTAGAGTTAGGGAAATTAATACCGAAGCGCTTGGGCGAGGTTCGCCGGAAATGTTTTTATACCCGAATGAATTTTCTTTTTGGCGACCTGCAGATAGCATTGCTATCTTTAAGTTGCTTGCATTAAAAATGACAAGCCAGATTGACGCTGAAGTAACCTACGCCAAAACAATACTCGCAGTTAATGATCAAAAAATGGTATCTGCTTTGCTACCTGATTCACCAGGTAAACCAATCACTAATCTTCAAAACCTCGAACAACTTTCTTCAAGTGTTTTTTCTTCTCCAAATGAAAAAGAAAAATCAACAACTTTGTTTAGGTTGCCAAGCTGGGAAATAGGAGGTGCCTCAAATGTTTTTGGTGCGACCAAGGAAAGATCGGCTTCTAGTGGATCTCTGATGGCAAATGATCCACATTTCGAACTATCGGCACCCTCCTTGTTCTACTTGGCTAGAATACAATTAGATACTGGAGGGGTAATCGGCGCAACTGTACCAGGAACTCCAATTATACTAAGTGGCAGAAATAAAAATTTAGCTTGGGGCATTACAGCATCATATCTTGATGATCAGGATATTTTTATGGAAGAACAACATTCTTCAAACCCAAACCTTTACAAAACTGAAAATGGGTGGGAAGAATTTAAAATTGATCGACAGTATATTAAAGTTAAAAATTCTTCTGATGTTGAAATTGAAAGAAGGTGGACGAGAAATGGGCCTGTTTTACCCAGCACAGCCTTTGGCTTATTAAGTATCACTCCCAAGAATTATGTTGCGTCACTATCTTGGACGGCTTTAGAAGATAAAGACACTTCAGTTTCATCGGCAATCAACTTAATGCTTAGCCAAAATGTTCAGTCAGGGTTAATAGCCTTAGAGAATTTTTACGCGCCATCTTTAAACTTTTTACTGATTGATGATGAAAAAATGATTCTTAAAACTGTCGGCAAAATGCCAAGGCGTTCTCCATTAAACCAAAAACAAGGTAGAATGCCATCTTTGGGTTGGAAACTTGAAAATACTTGGCGAGGTTACTGGGGTTATGAGGTCAATCCAATTACAGTAAGTTCCCCAGGAGACATATTAGGGAATACTAACAACAAAATATCTGACCAAAAATTTCCAAAACACGTCTCACATTTTTGGGGTGATACGCAGCGAATATTGAGATTTCAAAGGCTCATGAAAAATAGAGAGGTTCACACCAGAGAAAGTTTTATAGAAGCACAATTGGATATAGTATCCCCAACGGCTAGAGCACTTTTGCCAATTATTGGGTCAGAACTTTGGTACACTCAACCTATGGGTGAACAAGGAAGCAAAGAAAGATTACGCTTCGAGGCTGTTTCGATGCTGGCGTCTTGGAACGGCGAAATGAGTGAACATCTGCCTGAACCTTTAGTCTATTCTACCTGGATGAAATTTTTGCAAAAAAATTTAATTGAAGATGAGCTTGGAACACTGTCTAAAAAATTCAACCATGTAAGGCCTATTTTTATCGAAAAAGTGTTTCGCAATATAGAAGATGCATCCAATTGGTGCGATATAAAACATAGTAGCTATAAGGAAACTTGCGCCGAAATTGCGGTAAAATCACTTGACGAAGCACTGTTGTGGCTTCAAGATCAATACGGAAAAAATTTAGATGCTCTGAGATGGGGAGACGCTCATGAAGCTTTTCATAGGCATGAGACCCTAGGCGGTATTCCAATACTTAAATTTCTTGTTAATATTCGCCAATCTACCTCTGGTGGTGACAATACCCTTATGAGGGGTAAAACTTCAGGAAGCGAAAACAAACCTTTTATGAATGTTCATGCCGCTGTATATAGAGGGGTTTATGATTTTGCCGACCCCGATAGTTCAGTTTTTATAATTTCTACTGGACAATCTGGGCATTTTTTATCCCGGCATTACGACGATTTGGGTAATTTATGGAGGCGGGGCGAATACGTACCTATGTCATTGGATCCCGATTTGGCACGGGGCGCATCGTTGGGTGTAACCATCATTTTACCAAGATCAATTAATGAGTAAAAGAGTAATACTTTTCTTTTTGTCGAGCAGACCAAATTACATCGAATTTAAAACCAACATCGGTATAGGCTTCATTAATAACTACACCATTTTCATGCAACCAAGCCTTCTGTTTACCAAATTCGAAAGGAACTAACAAAGTTTCAGAAAACTTTTGAGATTCTATTTGATTTTTTATTTCCTCAATGAGGTCTGAAACTCCCTCACCAGTCAAGGCGGATAAAGAACACACAGCTAACCTTCTTTCGGCAATATTTTTCAAACCCTTGCGTTTTTCAGGTTCAATTATGTCCATTTTATTCCACAACTCTAACACCGGAGTTGACTCAGAAACACCGAGATTACTCAAAACTTTTTCCACCTCCACAGCCTGGGTTTCCGTATTATCATGAGAAATATCTCGCACGTGAAGAATTAAATCAGCAGCTAAAACTTCTTCCAGAGTTGCTCTAAATGCTGCTATCAGTTCAGTTGGAAGATCAGAAATAAACCCGACAGTATCTGACAGTATTATTTTGATACTATTGTCTAAATTAATAGCTCGCATTTTGGGATCAAGTGTCGCAAACAACATATCCTCAGAAAACTCGCTGGCCCCAGTTAACAAGTTAAACAATGTAGATTTACCTGCATTGGTGTATCCGACTAAAGCAACAATCGGAAACGGAGCCTTAGCTCGAAACTTTCTATGGAGTTCCCTTGTATTTTTTATTTTATCAAGTTGACGTCTCAACCGTACTAATTGATGATCTATTGCTCTTTTATCAGTTTCAATTTGCGTCTCCCCAGGCCCACCTACAAAACCAAGGCCGCCCCTTTGCCTTTCTAAGTGTGTCCAAGCTCTAACAAGTCGAGATCTTTGGTAAGTCAATGCTGCCATGTCAACCTGCAAGACGCCTTCTCGAGTGACAGCCCTATCAGAGAAAATTTCCAAAATTAAAGCTGTTCTATCTAAAACCTTAGTGTCCCATTTTTTTTCTAAGTTTCGTTGCTGTATGGGAGAAATATGACTATTTATTATCACCAAATCTATTTTTTTTGATTTGAATATCTCAGCTAATTCAACTACCTTGCCACTTCCAAAAAATTCTTTTGGGCGAAGCCTTTGAATAGGAACTAAAGTTGATCCGATTATTTTTACAAAAGGTAATGCTTTGGCGAGAGACATAGCCTCTCCAATGAACTGGTCAGCATTGTTAGCCTGCAAATTACTTTTGAATTTTGGTTGAACAACCCAAACGGAGGTTGTGTCTTTTTTGACTGCTCTCAAGCTTCCTCTTCACCATCGTAAAGAGAAATACTTTGCGTAGGCATAATAGTTGAAACAGCATGCTTATATACGAGTTGAGATTGCCCATCTCTTCTTAATAAAATGCAAAAATTATCAAACCACGTTATTGCGCCTTGCAATTTTACTCCATTTATTAAGAAGACCGTAACAGGTATTTTTGTTTTGCGCACTTGGTTTAAAAACGCATCTTGTAAATTTTGGCGATCAGAAGCCATATCCGGAGCCTTACCTTTTATTATTATTTGACTGGTTATTAATAAATACCAAAAAAAAATTCAAATCAACAAAAAGAGAAGATATTCAAATTCAATTTCTCCAAATTCCAAATCTTATTAAAGATAAAGCAACTAAAATCTCCAATCTTCCTAATATCATGGTTAGAACAAGAATAATTTTTGAATAAATAGATAATTCGATAATCGAAAAATTTTCAATACCAACAATCTGTAAAAGTGGTCCTGTCGTAGTTAAGCACGACACTATTAACAATAATGAGTCCTCAAATAAAACTCCAAACATGGATAAAATTATCGTTAGAACGGCAAGAGAGACTATAAACAACATAAAAAAAATCCATGCCATAAAAATAGAAATATCTAAGCTTTTAGTAAATTTATTTTTTTTAGCTACTGAAGATGGATAAAGTAATTTTCCTGTTTCATTATAAAAAGCAGAAAATAAAATCGATATTCGAAGTAATTTAATTCCTCCAGCCGTAGTAGCTACTCCACCACCAAACAAACATAGGCCAATTAGGACAATGGAAATATGCGTGACATCTTCCGAAGATATAGGTTCGTTCCAGAACGAACTAACATAACCGTTTGTAGTGATAAATGAAAATGCTGTAAAAAAATTTCCCCAAATTAATTTAATTAAATTAACAAGTGAATCACTTGAATTGGTATATAGGTTTGCTTGATTTAGTTGCATAAATGAAAGCAAAGCAGTCACTGAAAATACTATCAAAAGGCCCAAACGTATTTCCGTATCGGCTATTATTTTCTTCAATTTAATCCTTTTATATAATAAATTGATGATATGGTGGGAGACAGCTAAAAACAAAAATAAAATTATTACTATTTCTCCAAGTAAACCTGCTCCATCCAAATCGAAGTTAGAGGGACCCGAAATACCAGAAGTTGAAACAACAGACAGCGCCCTAATTAAACTAGTATAGCCATCTGTACCAAGGACAGTAAGTAATCCCCATAGAACAAACGTCAAACCCGTATATGCTGGCACCAGCTTTTGACTTACCTTTACTAAAGTAACAGAACGTTCATCAAGTGTGAGTTTTCTATTGGAGTTCGATGATTGTTGTTTTTTTGAAAAAACCTCAAAGCCTCCAAGATTGGCAGGTAATAAAATTACAAAAGCGGTAATCCAAATCAAACCACCTCCAAACCAAGCAACTAATGCTCGCCAAAGGTGAATAGGTTTTGAAAGCAATTCGAGTTCAAAAACAGGCAGACCAGTAGTAGTAAAAGCGCTGACCATATCAAGATAGATGTCCGTCAAATCGACGCTGGGCAAGATAATCCAACTGGGAACCGCTAAAAATAAAGGTAAGAATAAAAAAGAAAAAATAAGCGAAAATAATTGTGATATGCCAGTTTCTTTTAAATTTCTATTTGATGTAGCTAAAATCAATAAAGATAAGATCAAAAACCCCGTCAAACCAGTATATAAAAATATTCGCGCTTCTCTAAAAAGATCAGCTGCGAGAGCATACCCTGCAACAATAATCATCAAACAACAAGATATCCCAAGAACTTGGAAAAAAAGAGGTAAATTTTTGAAATTTACACCCAATTTCAGAAATGAAAACATATAAATATAATTACTTTAGTAAGCTAAAAATAATCTATTGTGACTTGAAGAAGTCTTTCAACCTCTGGAATATCTTTTGAAAGTGCAAATACTGCAATAACATCTCCCTCTTCAATTTTTGAATTACTATCAGGTTTTATCATATCGCCGTTTTTCAATATACCGCCAACGATTACACCCTCAGGAAAGTCTATATCACCTATACGAACACCAGCGATAGGGGATGTGGACATAACCTGCGCCTCAATAATTTCCGCCTCTGCATCTCCAATTGAGTAGACACTCTTAACTTTTCCATGACGAATATGCTTCAAAATGGAACTTACTGTCGTAGATCTCGGGTTAATATATGCATCTATCCCAAGTGGTTTTGTCAGCGGTGACATTGTAGGATCGTTTATCAAAGCAATAGCTTTTTTACATCCTCTTGATTTTGCCCGCACAGCCGCAAGCATATTTGTCTTATCATCGTCTGTGATGGCAAGTATAGCGTCAGCCTTTGAAATATTCGCTTCCTCCAACAAACCAGAATCCAAACCATCTCCATGCAAAACGATAGTTCTTTCTAATGTTTCTGCTGCAGTCTCAGCTCTAAATCTATTTTTTTCAATTATTTTCACACGCACCTTATTTTCACTGTTTTCTAACGACTTTGCAATTTTGAGACCTACATTTCCACCACCAATCAAAATAACTCTATTTTGCTCACCATACGATTTACCAAAAACATCCATAGTTCTTTCAGAGTCTTTGGAATGGCACATTAAGTATGCTTCATCTGAAGGGAATATTTGATCTCCAGCGTTTGGAGCAAAAAGGACGCCTTGCCTACGAACCCCTACAACAATTACCCTTAAAGTAGAAAATAGGTCTGTCAATTGCCTTAATGGCGTGTTGATAACTGGACAATTTTCTCCAATATGAAGACCCAAAAGCTGAGCCTTATCATTTAAAAAACTTTCCGATTCAAAAGCATTGGGTGCAGATAACCTTTTTAAAGCCGCTTCAGCAACCTCCAGTTCCGGACTAATTACCACATCTATCGGCAAATGGTCGCGCCGATATAAATCTGAATAAATCGCATCAAGGTAAGATTGGCCTCTAAGCCGAGCAATCTTTCTAGGTATATTAAAAATTGAATGCGCAACCTGACAAGTTACCATATTTACTTCATCACTGTGCGTAGCCGCAATAATCATATCAGCATCTTCAGCACCTGCGTTACTCAATACATTGGGATATGAAGCAAAACCACAAACACCTTTAACATCTAAGGTATCAGTTGCTCTTGTAACTAAATCCTGATCGCTATCTACGATTGTTACGTCGTTTTTTTCACTGGCAAGATGACGCGCAATTTGCCAGCCTACTTGACCCGCACCACAAATGATAACTTTCATCCACACTTACCTCGCTTGCAAAAAAAAGCATAAACTAATTAAACTAAGTAACAAAAATTTATGATATTGATAGAACCTAATTAATTTTTGTGACTCGAATTAATACCTAAAGATTTAAGCTTTCGATGTAATGCACTTCTCTCCATTTCAACAAAAGCGGCAGTTTTTGAAACGTTTCCTCCAAAGCGATTTATTTGCAGTATGAGATAATCACGTTCAAATATTTCACGAGCTTCTCGTAGACACATGTTAGCCAGTTCCGATGATATTAAATTAATTTTATCGTCCTTGTTTTGAGATTTTGGTTCATACGATATTAACTCTTCAACTTTTATTTTATCAGAGGATTCTCCTAAAATTAAAACTCTTTCAATCATATTTCTAAGTTGTCTGATATTTCCTGGCCAATGCATTCCCTGCAAGAAAGTTAAGGCCTCATCAGTAAATTCACGATATGCCAAACCGTTACTTGAAGATAGCTGCTCAACAAAGTACTTGGCTAAAATAGGAATATCGTCAATTCTATCGCTCAAATTTGGAACTTTTACTGGAACTACGCTCAGTCTGTGAAACAAATCTTCTCTAAAGCTTTTGTTTTTCATTCTTTCTAATAAATCTGAGTTGGTCGCACTAATAAATCTTACAACTACACTCACTTTTTTATTACTTCCAAGCCTAGTTATATAGTTTTCTACTAAAACTTTTAATAATTTACTTTGTAAATCCATAGGCAAATCAGACACCTTGTCGAGATAAATAGTACCGCCGTTTGCCTTTTCCAATGCTCCAACTTCGTGTAACCCGTTATTATCTTCAAAACCAAATAAAGATCTCTCAAGCTCATTTTGATCAGAAGTTGAACAATCTACTGAGATAAAATTTTTATCTGCTTGCCTTGAGTTTTGATGAATATACTTTGCTGCGGCCTCTTTACCTGATCCCGAGGACCCAGTTATAAAAACCCTACTGTTAGCTTTGGATATTTTATCTAAATTAGCTATAAAATTTCGGAAAATACCGCTATTACCCTTTAATTCTGAGAAAACTATACTTTTTTGTTTAAGTTCCGTATTTTCTCGTCGAAGAGAAGATATTTCCATCGCTCGTCTAACAACGACTAAAAGTTGCTCAAGATTGAAGGGCTTTTCGATAAAATCGTATGCGCCCTGTTTGATAGCAGATACAGCTATTTCGATATTACCATGCCCTGAGATGATAACAACAGGTATTTGGGGGTAATTCAATTTGACCTTTTTTAAAATATCAATTCCATCCATATTACTGTCTTTTAACCAAATATCTAAGATCAATAATCCTGGCGGATGGGATTGGATTTGTTCCAAACAGTCTTGGGAGGACCCAGACAATCTAGTTAAAAAACCTTCATCAATTAAAATCTCTGATATTAATTCACGAATGTCTTTTTCATCGTCAACTATTAATATATCGTTCATTTTGTTTCCGCTTTAACCTGGTCGTCATAGTTTTTTGATTTGGGGAGTTCGATAGATACTTTTGCTCCAGTGATATCGGATGTTTCAAAAGAACTGGAATCTTCTAATTTCAAAGTACCACCATGCTCCTCTACAATTTTTTTGACTATAGCTAGACCAAGACCAGTACCTTTTTCACGAGTCGTAACATAAGGTTCGAATAATAGAGATCGATCTTGCGGCAAACCAATGCCATTATCTGAAATATGTAAAATTATACTGTCAGATTGATCCTGCAAAACAACATCAATTTTACCTTCTTCATCTACATCAAGAATTTGTTGTTTTCTTGTTTCTATCGCCTCCCCAGCGTTTTTTATAATATTTGTTAGGGCTTGATTTATTAAAGTTGCATCAATTGATATTATGACTGGTTGCTCAGTTTTCGAAAAATTTATTGAAACATCGGGTTGACCAGCCTGCTGTAAAGAAACGGTAGATTCAACTAAAGCATTAAGGTCCTCATTTTTGCGTCGCAACTCTGGCATTCTTGCAAACTTAGAAAATTCGTCAACAATCCGACGAATATCTTCAGTTTGCCTTGTAATTACATCAACCATTTGCTTGAGCCCATCTGAGTTTTTTCCAAGAAAAGGAGTAAATTTTTTTACAATCCTTTCTGCGGACAATTGTATTGGGGTCAGAGGGTTTTTTATTTCATGGGCAATACGTCTAGCAACATCACCCCACGCTGCTGACCTTTGAGCAGATACAAGAGATGTAATGTCATCAAAAGCAACAACATAACCTTTCAATTTTTTATCTTCATTCATTGGAGCCATACGAACTAAAAAAATTTCTAACCGACCTGTTCGAACAAGCTTTATTTCGGACTGCAGATTATCTGCTCCAGATTTTTTCAATTGTTTAAAGAGCGAGTCTAATTCCGGAAATACATCAGAAAGCTTATTTTGAATTTCTTCTTTTTTGTTATAAACTAATAAATAATTGGCTGAATTATTGGTAAAGCTTACTTTTCCATCTGGATCGAGAACAATTACTCCAGAAGTAACGGAGGAAAGCACGCTATCAAAAAGCCGCCTTCTTTCTTCAATTTGTTCAGTATTATCAACTAATGTATCTCTTTGATGCTTAAGTTGTTTTGTCATTTGGTTAAAATAACGCCCAAGCTGGGCAATTTCGTCATCGCCTTCATCTTCAATTACTTGTGTGGTTAACTCCCCTGCTCCAACTCGCTTTGCTGCTGCGGCCAATCTTCCTATTGGTTTAGATAACCTTTCGGCGAACCAAAGTGCGAATAAAACTGAGGAAACAATAAGTAAGAGAGCTAATGCAAAATAAAGAACTGCAAAATTAAGAAGATACGCGGTTCTGTCATTTTCCATCTGTTGATACAAAACCGCAGTTTTCTGTGTTTCATCTAATAGGTTAAAAAGTGTACCGTCGACCTCTCTTGTTACGTACAAATATCTATCACCAAACCCATTTAGATAGATTAAAGCTCTTAATTCATTGTTATCGAAATCATTTATCAAAACAACCTCTTCAATTGAGCTTGTTATTTTTTTCTCATCAGGTTTTTCAAAATCAAAAAGGTAAGAACGCTCTCCTCGAAGTTCGATATTTCCAGATCCATTCAGTATAAAAGCTTCTTTCAAACCTCGCTGTAACATCATCTGACGTGATGCAAGTTCATTTCTCAATTGATCTTTCTCAAAAAAAGGTCTGTCTTTTCGAAAATTCTGCAACCCCTCTGCAAGAGAAGTAACATCTTCTACCAAAGCATTTTGCTGTTCATCAGCATAAGCTCGAGCAGCTGATAACGAGGTTCCTACAACACTCTGAACACGTTCAGAGAACCAAGCCTCTAGGCCTAAATTAATTGAAATTGTAGCAAAAACAGCTACAGTTATTGTCGGAAGTAAAGACATCGTTGTGAATACACCAGCTAGTCGAAAATGGAGTTTTGAACCAGCTAGTCTAGATCTACGCTGAGAAAGAACATATAAAATTCTCACCAAAACAATGCCAACTATTAGAAGTACATAGACTAAATCTAGTAATAAAAAGAAACGAAGCCAAACAGACTGCCCGGCAACATTAAACGGACCTAAAAATAGATATGTAGCAACAGCCAATAACGGACCGAGTAAAATGAGAGAGATGTTAATAGCAGATTGAAACGGTTTCACATTTGAATAGTTAAAAAGCCATTTCGATACGGACTTATTTCTGTTAACTGCTACCAAAAAAAATCCTCAACTAGTCTAAAAAAAGGCATGTTGTAATTTTACATCACCAAACAACAGCATTGACAATCAATGTCAAGAGATATGTTGCTTTTTTACATCAATTTACGACGTCGATAAACTTTAATATCCAGCTCACTTATTTTTTTCCGTAACGTGTTTCGATTTATACCTAACAAATCAGCACATTTTGCCTGATTACCACCTGTTGCCTCTAACGAGACAGCAATCAAGGGAGCTTCTAACTCCTTCAAAATCCGATTATACAAACCAACGGGAGGTAAAATATTGCCATGTAAATCAAAATATCTGCGCAGATGCCTCTCTATATCGCCAGACATTTTTTCTGATCCTTCTTGTGAAAACGATCCCTGCATTTCGGGCTGGTTTTCCAAAGATTGTTCAACTTCAGTAAGAGAGATCTCATGCTCTCTAGAAGTTAAACCAAGTCGCTTCACTACATTTTGAAGCTGCCTAACGTTTCCAGGCCAACTATAAGCACGAAAAAGATTTTGCGCCTTAACCCCTAATTTTCTTACAGGCCCTCCCTCGTTTTCAAGCAATTTAAGAAAATGTTCTGACAAAACCAAAATATCATCAACACATTCACGTAAATTGGGCAAGTCAATCGTTGCACCACTGAGCCTGTAAAATACATCGCTTCTTATCATACCTTTTTCAACCGCATCAGTCATACTCCCTTGCATTGTAGCTACAAACCTAGGCGAATACTCACCAGGATTATCAATCATCTGAACCAATCTAGCCTGACTTTCTAACGAAAAATCAGAAATCTCTTCAATTATAACTGATCCGCCGCGTGCCTTAGCTAAAATTTTTGATGGCCCATCTATTTCTATCAAATCGGCTGACGAAACAGGTACGAAAGGCAAGTTACGACGATCAGAAAAACTATGTAAGACCTTAGCGATTAGGCTCTTACCCGTGCCAGATTCACCCGAAACCAGAATAGGTAAATCTGTATTCATAAGCCGAGCCACTAATCGATAAACCCCTTGCATGGGCACTGATTTTCCTACAAGCGGCAAACCATTGTCAGTATCAGCGCTATCATCTTTCTCTATATTCAATCGATGAGACAGTTTTTTTTGCTCCAAAGCTTTTGCCACTCTTTTCATTAAATCAGGAAGATCAAACGGTTTTGGTAAATAATCAAAAGCCTTTGCGTCTGCCGCTTGAATTGCGGTCATAATCGTATTTTGTGCAGAAATCACTATAACTGGTAAACCTGGTCGATCAGTAGCAATTTTTGGCAGCATTTCTAAACCATTACCGTCTGGCATCATCACATCTGTAATGATTGCGTCTCCTTTGCCCTCAATAACCCACCTCATTAAGGTTGTGAGACTTGAAGTTGCATGAACTTTACAACCCGCTCTTGTCAAAGCCTGCGTTAAAACGGTTCTTATTGTCCTATCATCATCTGCAACAAGCACTGTACCATCCATTTAAGAAGCCTCACCTTTAAAAGAATTATTTTTAGTGTTGATTGCCGCTAGAGAAATCGTAAAAACTGTATTTCCTGGAATGCTATCAACAGAAATCCAACCGTCATGATCTGAAATTATTTTACTAGCTAGAGCCAGTCCTAGACCCGTTCCGTTTTCTTTACCTGATACAAATGGATCGAAGATCTCGTCCTTTATTTCAAAAGGCAAACCTGGGCCATTATCGCATATTTGGATCTGCAATGGTAAAGATTGTCCAGTTCCGTCAGAGCGGCGCATTCTAAAAGAATGATCGAAGGAAGTTTTAAGTTTTATTTTTCCACTATTTTGACAAGCTTCAGAGGCATTTTTAATTAAATTTAAAACGACCTGTAGAAGTTGATCTGAGTCTGCTTTAGCAGCTGGCAGTGACGGATCATACTCCTCTTCAAACCTAATATGAGCGCCGAAACCCAGCTGAGCCGATCTTTTAGCCCTATCGAGAATATCGTGAATATTTACAGCTGTCATTTCTGGTACACGAGAATTACCAAAATCTTCGACCTGCTCAAGTAAATTTACAATTCTTCTAGTTTCCTCAACTATTAAATCTGTCAGCTCTAGATCTTTAGTTTCCAAGCTCATCGACAAAAGTTGAGCAGCTCCAGAAATACCTGCGAGTGGGTTTTTAATTTCATGAGCCAACATTTCAGCCATCCCAATCGCAGATTTTGCAGCAGATTTTACGGAATTCGTTTGATTTACTCTTCCAGCAAGTTCTCTTGGTGCAATTAATATGATAACATGACCTGGGCTTTGCGCCACTGGAGCAAAAGTTAAGTTACACTGAAGTTGTGACTTCCCAAAAGAGCCAACCTCAACATCATTGACAAAAAGTGGTGTTGCGAACTCTTTCGCCCGAGAGAAGCTTTCTTCTAAAGGAGCACCAACCACCAATTGGTCCCAAATAGATTTTCCGCATAAAGATTTGCCTGAAGTATTAAAAAAGTCTTCTGCGGCAGGGTTAGCCTCAGTTATAATATCTTCTGGATTTATGAGCAGTGCTGGAACCGGCAGGGAAGACCAAACAAAATCAATGGGCACTTTTGTCATGCAGCCTCCCTATGGTCAAATACACTTTTCAACTGCCTTAATACTTTATTTGGGGAGTTTTCGGTCAATATGCATTGACGAACTTCGTTCAATACATTGCCATGATCCATATACCAACCCAAATGTTTCCTAGCTACTTTGACGCCTAATTCATCACCATAAAAACTTAGGATCTCTTCATAATGCCTCATAATTAGTTCAGTTAAAAATGCAAAATTTGATAAATTATATTTTTGGTGTCCCCATAAATCAGCTGCAATCTCGTTCAGCAACCAAGGTCTACCCCGTATAGCTCTACCAATCATCAAACCATCTGCTTTAGATTCTTTTAATGCCGCCCTAGCCGAAATTGCATCCGAAATATCCCCATTTACAATCACTGGGATTGAAACGTTTTCTTTAACACGCCGTACAAGCTTCCATCGGGCATAACCCTTGTAAAACTGACAACGAGTTCTTGCGTGAATAGTAATTAGCTTTATACCTAATTGCTCAGCCAACTTGGCTAAACTTGGTGCATTGTGATCATTATCATCCCAACCTAGACGAGTTTTGAGAGTAACGGGAACAGATACAGAATTTACCACGGCTTCTATCAACCTAGCTGCCAAAGCCAAATCCTTCATTAAAGCCGATCCGGCATAACCATTCACAACCTTTTTTGCTGGGCAACCCATATTAATATCAATTATTTCCGCACCCAACCCTTCAACTAACTTTGCCGTTTCGGATATAGTGGAAGGATCTCGCCCGGAAATTTGAACTGAAGTAATATCTTTATCATTACCTAATTCAGCCTTTTGCCTTACACCTGGCCTACTACTCAATATTTCTTGGCTCGCAACCATTTCAGAAACAAAGTGACCGGTTTTAAAGCTCGAAACTATACGCCGGAAAGGTAAATCTGTAATCCCGGCCATAGGGGCAAGGAAAATTGGTGGATTGACTTGTCGTTGTCCGATTGAGAGCATCATAGGATTGATTTGTATTATTTTTCCTAAAATTCCAAGTATATATATAAAGTACTTGCATATTTTTTCCTCATTAAAAAAATACTGCTTAATTTTTAAGCATGTTGTTCTAGAGATTGCGAGTCAGCTATAAAAAATTTAAAAGTAAATGTGTGGAGATTTGATGTCGACTGTTGCAATCATAGTCGCCGCTGGTAGTGGGAATAGGGCTGGCGGTAAGGTGCCTAAGCAATGGCGCACTATAGCAGGAAAGCTAGTGGTTGACTGGTCGATTGATGCATTCAAAAATCATGATTTGGTTGACTTCGTTATTGTTGTTTTACCGCCAAATAAGACCCTTGATAGGAATGATGTAATAACTTGCACTGGAGGAAACTCGAGGTCGATTTCAGTATATAATGGGCTAATAGCTGCAAAAAATTTGTCACCTAACAAGGTTCTAATACACGACGTTGCAAGACCAGCGGTATCAGAAGATATTATTACAGATATAATTTTAGCGATTAACGAAGAAACGGGCGCCGCTCCCGGTTTACCTATTAGCGATGCAATCTGGAAAGTTTCAGATGGAAAAATAGAAAAAACTCTAAATAGGAATTTTATATTTAGAGCCCAGACTCCTCAAGGATTTCCCTACTCTAAGATACTAAATGCTCATGAGAATGAATCTGATCAAAGTGCATTTGATGATGTTGAATTAGCAAAAAAATTTGGATTAAAGGTCATATTTAAAATTGGTCATAGGGATAATATGAAAATAACAACGCCCGAGGACTTTTCTAAAATCTCAAAGATCTTAACAGAAAAATTGGATAAAAATAATAAAGAAAGATTTAGATTAAATGATCGACATTAGATTAGGAAATGGTTTTGACGTTCATGCTTTCACTGAAGGAAATGAAATAACCCTTTGTGGCGTAAATATACCTTTTTCAAAAAAACTATTGGGGCATTCTGATGCTGATGTTGGCTTACATGCAATTACTGATGCTATCTATGGAGCTATTGCAGCTGGTGATATTGGTACCCATTTTCCTCCGAATGATCCTACATGGAAAGATGCTTCAAGTGATATATTTCTCAAGCATGCAGTTCAACTTGCACATAAGTTAGGCTATCAAATCAATAACGTTGACTGCACTATTATATGTGAACAACCAAAAATTGGACCATTATCCAATAAGATGAAGACCTCGATCTCTAAAATTATGGAATTAGATAAAAATCGCATCAGCATAAAAGCCACCACCTCTGAAAAGTTGGGGTTCACTGGCAGAGAAGAAGGAATAGCTGCGCTTGCCACTGCCTCGGTAAGTAAAGTTGAGTAAGTTCATTGCTACATTCTTTTATATTGGATTTTTGCGTCCTGCCCCTGGCACTTGGGGTTCAATAGCTGGAGTTATCTCAGCCTATACTTTTCTTCAACTTACAAATTTTTTGACCTTTTGCTCCCTTTTAATATTTTGTATTTTGATAGGATTTTGGACAACAAAAAAATATATTGAACAAAATCCAGAGAAGTCTGACCCCTCAGAGGTGGTCATTGATGAGGTGATTGGTCAATGGATTGCAATTCTTCCAATTGGATACATTTTCCAACTCGAACCGAATAACACCGAGAAACTATGGATTTTTTGGCTTTGGGCTTTTGTCAGTTTTCGTTTTTTTGATATTGTAAAACTAGGTCTGGTTGGCTGGGCTGATAAATTAGGCGGAGCTTTAGGAGTTATTTTGGACGATATTTTAGCCGGCGTTGCAGCTGCGATTACATTAACAGCTTTACTAATAATAACATGAGACAAAGCATTTATAAGATCGCAAAAGAGGTTTTTGAGCTAGCTAGTCTAAAAAATAGCGTTATCGCGAGCGCAGAAAGCTGTACTGGCGGATTGCTATCTAGTGCAATCACAGGCATACCTGGCTCTTCCTTAATATTCGAATGTGGGTTTGTTACTTATTCGAATATTTCAAAAATGAAACTTTTGAATGTCAATCAATTGACTTTAGAGTCTTTTGGTGCTGTTTCAGAAGAAGTAGCAGCTGAAATGGCGATTGGGGCTCTTAAAAATTCTAAAGCTAATATAGCAATTTCAATAACTGGAATAGCCGGCCCTGGTGGGTCAAATACAAAACCAGAAGGAATGGTTTGCTTCTCTGTAGCTTTCGAAAAAGACATAAAGTTAACTAAAACGAAACAATTTGGGCCTTTAGGTCGAGACATTGTAAGGGAAAAAGCTACACTACACGGGTTGGATCTTCTGAAAACCACCTTAAGCAAATGACCTTAAAGTATTTTAAATTTAATCAGTGAGCTATTTTTTTGCTTATTTTTAATCAAAAAATAATAAATCGATGGAATCAGTAGTTGTTTACAACCTTACTCGTTGTATAGCTCGAAAATTACGTTTTCAGCGATCTCAAACTGTGAAAATAAGGATATAATATGGTTAGTGCTGATACCGCGTGGATTATCGTGGCTACTGCTCTTGTTTTGTTTATGACACTTCCCAGGGCTTTCGCTATTTTA
Organism: Paracoccaceae bacterium; assembly: GCA_902606585.1. Taxonomy (GTDB): domain Bacteria; phylum Pseudomonadota; class Alphaproteobacteria; order Rhodobacterales; family Rhodobacteraceae; genus Salinivivens. Next base: position 23,020 of record CACLGX010000007.1, read on the forward strand.
TGGAGGACTAGTCCGCTCCAGAAATGTTTTGAGCGTTTTTATGCATTGCTATGCAATTGCTTGCCTAATGAGTGTATTTTGGTTTGCTTTTGGTTAGTCAATCGCTTTTGGAGACGGTCCTTCAGGTTACTGGGGTGGGCTTGGTAAAGCTTTTCTTGCAGGAGTAGATTCAGGATCATTGAGTGGAACATTGCCTGAAGTGTTGTTTTTTGCGTTCCAAATGACCTCTGCAATAATTACCCCTGCTCTTATTGTTGGAGCTTATGTTGAACGTATCGGTTTCACCTTTGTATTAACTTTTTCATCACTTTGGATGCTTTTGTGTTACGCGCCTGTCGTTCATTGGATTTGGGGTGGTGGAATTCTTGCTGGTGGACGAATCCTAGGAGATGAAGGAGTAGTCGATTTTGCTGGTAGTATTATTGTGCACGAGACAGCCGGTATAGCAGCGTTAATAATTGCTTTTTGTCTAGGCCCTCGTCGCAATAAAACTACTCCGCCCCACAATCCTGGATTTTTGATGATTGGTGCAGCTATGCTTTGGATAGGATGGTTTGGCTTTAATGGCGGTTCACTACTTGCAGCTGACGGTGGTGCAGCAATGGCCATGATTGTTTTCCATATTTCAGCAGCTGCTGCTTCACTTACTCGGGCGGCTTGGGAGAAATTCAAATTTGGCAAAGCGTCTTTGGTCGATATGGTCAAAGGGACAATTGCTGGCCTAGCTTCAATTACGCCAGCAGCGGGGTCAGTAGACCCACTTCAGGCTCTCTTAATTGGAGCAATAGCTGGTATTCTTTGTCAAGAAGCTGTTAATATTGTGAGAAATATACTTAATATCGATGATACTCTAGATGTTTTTGCTGTTCATGGTATCGGAGGAATATTTGGAACTTTAATGATAGCCATCTTCGGGTATACGTCTTTCGTTACTCAGCTTTCAGGTCTCGTCATCGTAGGTGTTTTTACAATTTTTGTTACTTACGCTCTTATCAAAATCGTGTCTTTGATTACGCCACTACGTGTGGATCAAGAAACCGAAACAAACGGTCTTGATTTAAGCGTCCATGGTGAACGTGCTTATGATGTCAACTCTTGATTTTCTTGGTGCCGGGAATACTTCTTCCACTAAGCAGTTCATAATCTAGTGTAAAGATCTGACGCCCTTCGTTCAAACGCCCTAACTATTCTTTGCATTGCATCGTTAAAAACTAATCCGATAATACTTTGGAGTATAGCATTTTTAAATTCAAAATTCACGTCGAATTTTACCTCGCAGCCCTCTTTACAATCTTCGAAACTCCAAACAGAATGCATATAACTAAATGGTCCATCTATGTAATCTGTTTCGATAATATAGTTCGAAACATCAAGTAACACACGGCTCCCAAATTTTTCTCTAAATACTTTAAAACTTATTACTAAATCAGCATCAACTTGTTTTACGTCACCTTTTTGCACCTCTTTTCTTACACGGGCCGCAGAACACCACGGCAAAAATTCAGGATATGATGAAATATCAGCAACTAGATCAAACATCTCTTTAGCCGTGTAGGGTAAATATTTTGTTTCTGCATGAGATGTCATTTCAAGCCTTTGCATTTGGTTTGTTTTCTAACTACAAACAAACGTGAGTTAAATTCAAGAGGAACAAATGTTTCAATCAAATTATGTTGTCGATACTCTTATTTCAGCAAAATCTATAGCAGCTCGAATTGAGCACTTAGCTAAAGAGATAGAATTAGAGTTTAAGGAAACAGACAAACTTATTGTTGTTGGACTTTTAAGAGGATCCTTTGTTTTTATAGCGGATTTAGTTCGCGAACTTAACCTACCTGTTGAAGTAGATTTTCTTGAGGCCTCATCTTATGGGGATGAAATGGTTTCATCCGAAGAAGTTAGAATTCTAAAAGATTTGAGAGGTGCTATTGAAGGAAAAGATGTCCTTCTTGTTGAGGATATTGTTGATACAGGTTTTACGCTTCATCATGTAACCAACTTACTTTTATCAAGAAGCCCAGCCAAATTAAAAACTATAGCTTTACTTGACAAACCAAGTCGACGTGAGACAGAAATTAGAGCGGATTGGACTGGTTTTGAAATACCAGATGAGTTCGTCGTTGGGTACGGAATAGACTACGCCCAGAGAAATAGAAACCTTTCTTTTATTGGGAAAGTTCGGTTCGTTTAACTTTATAAAAAGTAGGCGTACTCTTTTATTTGATTAGGCTAGCTAACGCCCTTTCCATTCAGGTTCACGTTTTTCAGCAAATGCGCGAGCCCCCTCTATTTGATCCTCTGATCTATACAGTCTTTCTACACTTTCGAATTGGCTATTAGTAATTTTATTTAATGCATCTTGAAACTTCATACTTTCAGCTTCACGAACAACTTCCTTTATTGCAGCGTAAACCAAAGGAGGTCCTGAAGCTAAAAGTTCTCCTAATTTATGAGCCTCTTTCATCAGATTTTGTGCAGGGTAAATATAATTTATTAGACCCCATTTAGCCGCCTCTTCTGCATCCAACCAACGGCCAGTAAGTAACATATCCATAGCAATGTGGTATGGTATTCGCTTTGGCAGTTTAATTGATGCTGCATCAGCGACGGTACCGGATCGAATTTCAGGCAGAGCAAAAGTTGCATGTTCAGCCGCTAAAATAATATCAGCGCTCAAAGCCCATTCCAAACCACCTCCACAGCAAATACCATTAACTGCCGCTATAACGGGTTTATTCAGACCTCTAAGCTCTTGAAGGCCTCCAAAACCACCAACACCATAATCTCCATCCACTGCATCACCGTCTGCAGCAGCCTTTAGATCCCAGCCCGGGCAAAAAAACTTTTCACCCTCTCCGGTTATAATTGCTACACGTAGATTTGGATCATCTCTAAAATTTGTGAAAACTTCACCCAAAATTTGGCTTGTTTTTAAATCGATAGCATTAGCGTTAGGTCGATCTAGTTTAACTTCTAAAATATATTTGCGTTCGCTCGTTTTGATTGGGCTATTAGATTGCATTAAGTCACCTTTCTTATCAGCGCATCTGCCACTATTACTTCAGAACTTGTAACAATGAGCGGATTAATTTCTATTTCAAAAACTTTATCTCTGCTATCTAAAACAAATTCTTGGACCTTCATTATCGCATCAATTATTTGATTTACATCTACGCCTGAAAACCCTCTGTAACCTTTAGCTATCTTAGATATCTTAAGTTTTTTAAAACACTCAAGCACATCATCTTCACTGCTGGGAAGCAAAAGAGATGAAGTATCAGAAAGGATTTCAGTTAAAATCCCTCCCGCACCTAATGTTAAAAGCAATCCATGAGCGGGATCATGTACAATGCCAATGAGTAATTCAACAATCGCATCTTCGATCATTTTTTCAATAATGACATGTTTTTTAGATATTTTTTGCAATGCATTTTTAACAGCATCTTGATTTTGTAAGTTTAAAAAAACTTCTCCTATTTCACTTTTATGTGCTGATCCAAGTGCTTTTAGCACAACAGGATAGCCAATTTGATCTGAAACCAAAAGCGCATCACTCAACAAACATTTTTCTGTTTTTGGTATGTTCAAGCCACATTTTTCCAAACTTTTTTTTGCAACATACTCATCCACTAGAGTGCTTTTGCCAGTCGGATTAGATAAAAAAATAGGCTTTGGGTTCACCAGCGTTTGATTGGATACCGAAGCAGAAATTGCAGCTAACCCTGTATCTAATCCGTGTAAAGTAATGATGTTGCTTTCCAAAAGTTCAAAAGATATATGCTCGGGAATATTTTCAGACAAAGTTGAGACTAAAGCCAAAGGTTTATCCCTAACTTTTTTTGCCTTTTTTGCAGCTTCAATGACGCAGTTCCAAGCCGAAGGATCACAAGTATCGTCTCTAGGAAAATCTACGATAATTATAGTTATTCCGTCATGCCCACGCATCATTGCAATAAAAGTCGAAGCCATGGCTTCAACATCACCCCAAATATAGGTGTGATAATCAAGCGGATTGGATAAAGTGACCATTTCACCCAACACTGAACGCAGCTCAGATATATTTTCTTTTTCAAGTTTAGGAAATTGAATTCCATACTCTTGTGCCAAATCAGAGACAAGAGAGGCCTCGCCTCCAGAACATGAAAGAGATCGAACATCTTTTGAAAATAATGGACCATTTAAATGAAATATTTTTAAGGTGTCTAATAGAACTTCTAATCTATTAACTTCAGCAATACCCAAGCGTTTAAATAGGCTTTTCGCACCTTGCGCGTCGCCAGCCATTGAAGCGGTATGAGACTGGGCGGCTTTACGGGCCTCTGCGCTTTTTCCGACCTTAAGCACAACGATAGACTTACCCAATTTTCGAGCTTTGGTTGCCAGCTCTTCAAAAGCTCGCAAGTCCCCAATCCCTTCTATGTGCAATCCTAAGGCCGTAACACGGAGATCGGAAAGGAGATACATTCCAATCTCTGAAAACCCAAGACTAGCCTGATTTCCCACGCTCATTATATATGAAATAGGTAGTCCACGAGTTTGCATAGTAATGTTAATTGCTAGATTTGAACTTTGGGTTAATATAGCTACGCCTCTATCAACAACCTTTCCACCATGCTGATCAGGCCATAGTACTGAACGATCCAAATAATTGATAAATCCATAACAATTTGGACCCAATATTGGCATACCGCCTGCTGCCTCAATAAGTGACTTTTGCAACTCTCCAGAGCCTTGTTTATTATCTTCAGCCTCTAGAAATCCTGACGCAAAACAGACCGCGCCACCAGCATTCAAATCGTTCAGCTTCTTAATCACTTCGATTGTTATATTACGGTTTACACCAACGAAACAGGCATCAACTTCAATAGGAACATCTTCTAAGTCCTTGAAATATTTTAAACCTAATATTTCTTTCTTGCTAGGATGAACTGGAAAAATTTTACCTTTATAGCCAATTTTGAAAAGCTGCTCTATAACTGAGCGGCACCACACGCCTCCGCCAATAACGACTACACTTTTGGGTGAGAATAAACGTCTTAAACGGGATTGAGAGCTCATTGTGACCACTTTTTTTAAATAAAATTAGGAGCCTAAAGGACGAAGCAGGTCTCTACTTATAATATGCCTTTGAATTTCTGAAGTACCATCCCAGATACGTTCGACACGAGCATCCCTCCAAAACCTTTCTATTGGATAATCATCCATCAAGCCCATGCCTCCATGAATTTGCAAAGTAGCATCTGTCACACGAGCCAACATTTCAGTTGCATATAATTTAGCGCTAGCAATCTCTCTATTAGACGATAAATTTTGATCCAAACGCCAAGCTCCACTGAGCGTCAAAAAATCTGCAGCATCAATTTCAGTGATCATATCTGCTAATTGGAAACTAACACCTTGAAACTTACCAATTTGTTGACCAAACTGTTTACGCTCCGCGCTATAACTCAAAGCATAGTCGAAGCAGCGTCTTGCACGCCCTACTGACATTGCGGCCACGGTGAGCCGGGTGGCGTAAAGCCAAGTATTCATAACCTCAAACCCACCGTCAACTTCACCAAGCACTTGTTCTTTTGGCAACCGGCAATCATCAAATTCTAAAATCATATTTTTATATCCTTTATGACTGACCGAATTATAGCCATCTCTGATCACAAACCCTGGAGTTCCTCTATCGACCAAAAAGGCGGTAATCTTTTTCTTAGGTCCTTTTTCAGTTTTTTCCTCGCCTGTTGCTATAAAAACTATCACAAAATCAGCGTGCTCTGCCCCAGAAATAAAATGTTTAGTACCATTCACAATCCAATCCGCACCTTCTTTTTTTGCAAAACATTTCATACCTCTAACATCAGAACCTGCATCCGGTTCTGTCATAGCCAGAGCGTCCATCAGTTCTCCACGAACAGCTGGTAGCAAATACTTGTCAATCTGTTCATCCTTACACGCCATCAAAATATTTTGAGGTCTACCAAAAAAGTGCGTTAAAGCCATTGATCCACGACCTAGCTCACGTTCCACTAGAGCAAAATCCAAATGGTTTAAGCCAGCACCGCCAATATTTTCAGGAAAATTACATGCGTAAAAGCCTAAATTTATGCATTTTTGCTTAATATCTTGTGCGATTTCTGTTGGTACAAAACCTTCACTTTCAACTAAACTTTCATGGGGATAGATTTCGTTTTCAACGAAACTTCTAACCGTTTCAACGATCATTTCCTGTTCTTCTGTTAATCCAAAAAACATATTCTCCCCAATCCTAAATTTTAATAGATAAGTTTTGCAAATTTTCAGCGACAGGCGAAATTGGTAAAGATGATTTTCGCTTTTTCATATCTATATGCAATAGAAATTGTTCACAGGTAGAGAGAATGCAACTGTCTTCTGCACGCTGCATGGAATGAAAAAGTTTGAGCTTCTTACCATCAATAAGTTTTACTGTCGTGTCTACTATAATGTCCTCTCCTGCATGTGTTTCAGTTAAAAACTTAACTGATGTTTCGACTGTGAAATAGCTGTAACCAGATGCTACATAGTCCTTATCAGCCCCTATCGCCCAGAGAAACCCATCTGCTGCATCACTATATACCTGTCCGTAACGACCTTCATTCATATGTCCATTATAATCAGTCCAATCTACTGGAACTTTTCGAGAAACTGTTCTCATTTTAGGAGCAATATCTGCCAAATTAATTATTTTCTTTTCATGGCTATTTACAATTTTGCCAGCGGCTTGGTCTTGTTGTTTCAGAGCCCGTAGTATTACGATTAGATTATCATCGCGAATCCGTTCAAGATCCCTGATCGAATACTTTCCTGACTGGCAATCAGATTGATCTGCAATATCCTTGATAAGTTCTTTTGTAAGCTCAGGAACATCCATGAGTTTTGTCCAAGTCCATGTTAAACAAGGACCAAACTGCTCTATAAAGTGGGCCATACCCCCCTCTCCACCAGCAACTCTATAGGTTTCAAAGAGCCCCATCTGAGCCCATCTCAGGCCAAATCCATACCTAATCGCATTATCTATTTCTTCCGTTGTAGCAATTCCATCCTTTATTAACCAAAGCGCCTCCCTCCAAACCGCTTCTAGAAAACGGTCAGCAATATGAGCATCTATTTCTTTACGAACATGCAAGGGGAAAAAACCCACCTCTTGAAGCAACATTTTAGCCGATCCAAAATGCTTGTCACTTGTTAGATTTCCAGGAACAACTTCAACTAAGGGAAGCAAATAGACAGGATTAAATGGATGACATACCATTATCTGATCCGGAAATGATGAATTTTCCTGCAATTGAGAGGGCATAAATCCTGAAGTTGAGGAGCCAATAACTGCTATTTTTTTACAGTATGTTTGTATTTCTGATAGAACAGCTTGTTTTATATCCAAACGCTCTGGAACACTTTCTTGTATCCATACTGCATCCTCAACTGTTTCTCTAATTGTGGAACAGAAATATAAGTTCCCTTCTTCTGGAAGTTTAAAATCATACAACATTGGCAAAGCCCTTTTTGCATTTAAAAGTACTTCGTCAACTTTTCGTTCTGCTTCTGGATCAGGATCAAATACTCTGACATCCCATCCATTCAACAAAAACCGTGCAAGCCAACCTGCCCCGATGACACCGCCACCAATAATTGCAGCTACTTTTTTCATAAATTACCCTTTGCACTAGATAGCATGTCTAAAATTCACTTTGTAAGTTAGTTAATCGGAACTCTTTTATTCAGATTTAACTTTTTTCGCACCTCTTGAGGTCCAATGACTTTAGCGCCCATGGCTTCAATAATTTCCTTTGCGCGCAATACTAAATCTTCATTCTTGGCCAAAACTCCCTTTTCAAGCCAAAGATTATCTTCCAATCCAACTCTTACATTACCTCCAGCCAAAATTGTTGCAGCAACATAAGGCATCTGATTTCTCCCGAGAGAGAATGCGCTGAAAGTCCAGTTTTCAGGAACATTATTCACCATAGCCATGAATGTATTTAAATCATCTGGCGCGCCCCATGGTACTCCCATACATAACTGTACTAAAACATCTTCTCCGATAATTCCGTCTGCAACCAACTGTTTTGCATACCATAGATGTCCAGTATCAAAGGCCTCTATTTCAGGCTTAACGCCCGCCTCAGTCATTATCGAACCCATTGCCTGCAACATTCCAGGAGTATTGGTCATTACATAATCTGCTTCTGCAAAGTTCATAGTTCCACAATCCAATGTGCATATTTCTGGAAGACACTCAACAATATGCGCTACCCTCTCTTCAGCCCCAATCATATCTGTTCCTTCGGCAACTGGTAACGGGCACTCAGTACCACCAAATACTATATCTCCGCCCATACCAGCAGTAAGATTCAGAACAACATCTACATCTGAATCTCTAATGCGGTCCGTGACTTCACGATAATAGGCTAAATTTCTACTAGGTTTTCCGGTTTCAGGATCTCGAACATGACAATGAACGACGGCAGCACCTGCTTTCGCTGCATTGATCGCGCTATTAGCAATATCCTTTGGGCTTCGAGGAACGAATTGACTGCGATCCTGCGTGCTACCTGATCCTGTCACTGCACAGGTTATAAAAACTTCACGATTAAGGCTTAGTGGCATCTCTTTCTCCCAAATAACTATTTAAAAATTGTCAGATAGACGAACCAAAAACTATGCTATATTTACCCATTTAAAACGCAACCGCGACAATAACAAAAATTAGCCTCTAAAACCTAGTGCTACTACAAATTTCTCTGAACTATCTGATCGGCTGCTCGGAGGCTTAACGTTATATACTTTTGTAAATTTTTGTTTCAGCAAAGTTTGCAAATCACTTTCCGCTCCACCTGCCAAAACTTTAGCAACAAATGTTCCACCCTCTTCCAAGACATCAAATGCAAAATACGCTGCGGTTTCACACAGAGCTATTATTCTAAGATGGTCTGTGTTTTTATGACCAGAGGACGAGGCCGCCATATCAGACATTACCACATTTGCTTTTCCTTCAAGGATATTTTTGACCTCGAGATCTGCATCGTTCGCCATAAAGTCAAGCTGATAAAACTTGGCTCCTGGCAAAACTTCTACTTCCTGCAAGTCTATTCCAACAACTGAACCAATTTTGGCATTTTTTTTCACACCAAGTGAATTCACTAAATCGACTGCAACTTGGCTCCAGCCTCCTGGAGCGCAACCCAAATCAACTACCTTTGAGCCAGGTATTAAAAAATTATATTTTTCATTTAATTCTAAAATTTTAAAAGCTGCCCGCCCTCGAAAACCTTCAAGTTGAGCGCGTTTCACATAGGGATCATTTAACTGGCGCTGTAGCCACTTGACCTGACTGACCGTTTTTCCACGGGCAGATTTAACCTTTATCTTAAGATCTCGCTGCCCACGTCCCGATGTATTTTTAGTCTTGGCTGTTTTTTTCATCATTTAACAATTTGAAAATAAATAGTTATGCCTTTCCCTAGAGAATAGCGTCTTCTAACACTCCATTTGCAGACATTTGAGCGTAAAGCAGTCCTTCACGTAAACCACGATCAGCAACTGTTAACTTATCAGTAGGCCAACTTCTCAGCATCGCTTGTAAAATAGCTGAACCGGACATTATTAAAGCCTGTCTATCACGCCCAATTCTGGAATCTTTTTTACGCCCTTCCGGTCCCATCTCCAGATATGAGCGAATTACCTTGTCAATTTGTTCCGTAGTCATTCTTAAGCCATCTACTTTTGTGCGGTCATAGCGACGCAACCCTAGATGTGAGGACGCTACAGTTGTAACTGTACCAGAAGTTCCTATAATTTGAAAACTGGTGTTCACCTTGTTATCCTTATAAGGAGCAAAATCAGTCAATTTTTCTTCAAAATACCAGCTCATCAAAGCAAACCTAGCCGCGTCGTCTTCGACATCGTTAAATTGATCACGCAACGTTGCCACACCCAAGGGTACTGAAATCCAGTCAACCACTTTCGCAGCAGCAAATGGACTTTCAACTGAATGAAAACCAGCATGTAAACGCATTATAGATTTAGGTCTTTCTAGGGGTGGAACAGAAGTTAAATCGATCCAAACAAGTTCAGTCGAACCTCCTCCTATATCAACAACAAGTAACTGTTCAGACTTCGAACTGACTAGGGGAGCACAAGAAATTACAGCCAACCTAGCTTCTTCTTCTGTATCTATAATATCTAGCTTTAAGCCTGTTTGTTGAAAAACTTTAGAAATGAATTCTTTTGAGTTTTTTGCACGCCTACAAGCTTCGGTGGCGATAAGCCTGGCGTACTTTACATCATAGTTGTCTAGCTTTTGCTTACAGACTTTAAGGGCTTGAATAGTACGATTGATAGAATCGCGACTTAATCTACCAGTTTTTTCGAGTCCAGATCCTAATTGAACAGATTTTGCAAAACTATCAATCACATGAAACTGAGCACTTTTTGGCTGTGCAATTAGCATACGGCAGCTGTTGGTGCCTAAGTCGAGTGCTGCATATAAAGCCTCAGGCTCCAATTTTTTATCAATAGCGCTCTCAACCACAATAGGGAAAGCTGCTTTTTCTATAGGCTTCTTGGGCGCCATAGCCTACGCCCTCCATTATAAGTTACCCTAACGATACGTCGGAGACTAATGCTGTGCAAGATACTTTAATTCGTGATGGAATTATTTATTTTTATTTCAATAAGCCAAAAGTCGCAGCAGCAATGATTTTTGTCGAAATCTAGCAGTTGAAAAAAGACTAATTATCATACTCAAAAAGTAGCTTTGTTAGGGAGTCGGCGAATGCATGACGTTATAATTGTCTATTGGAGGGATATCCCAGCACAAGTTATTGTCGGCAAGGGCCGTCGTGCGACTAAAATACAACTATCAGAAAGGTTTGAACAAGCTATCGATAGAGCCGCGATGAAGGCGGACCAAAAGTCCACTGACGACTATCTTGCTGAATGGAGAAGGGCCAAACCATTCAAAGTAGAGGGCAACCCAGAGACCATTGCAAAAGAGCAAGTAGAAAAATTAGAAACCGAGTACGATAAAGAAAAATTAATAGTGCTTGTAAATAATAATGGCCGAGCTACGTAACTGGCATTGAGGGCAGACATGGCATTTTTTGGATTAAAAACGAAAGCTTCACAAACATCACCAGTGAGTGAAAATCTTGAGCGTTTTGTAAACAATTTTTCGATCGAAGTCATGCCAAGAACGGCAGAAAAAATTGAAAATTTTAAAGATCTTCTACCTGAAAACACTAGGGTTTATATCGCTCATATTGAAGGGACACCAATTGACGATATGGTCAAAACTGCAAAAAGACTAGCTGAGGATGGTTTCCCCACGATGCCTCACTTTCCTGCCAGGATAATTAAGGATAAAGCGACCCTAAATGAATGGATATCTCGCTATCAAGGAGAAGCTGGGGTTAATCAAGCCCTTTTGTTGGCCGGCGGTGTCAACAAACCACACGGTGAATATGAAAGCTCTATGAGCCTTTTGGAAACTGGCTTATTTGACAAAGCTAATTTCAAAAATATTCACATTGCGGGCCATCCAGAGGGAAATAAAGACATTGATCCAGATGGAAGCAGAAAAAACGTTGATGCAGCATTACAATGGAAGCAGAATTATAAAAACAGAACTGATGCAAAAATGGCAATAGCCACCCAATTTGCTTTTGAATCTGGGTCTATTATTGAATGGGCCAATTCAATTAAAAATGCTGGAATTGATATACCTATTCACATCGGCATTGCAGGACCCGCTAAGCTACAGACGCTGATTAAATTCGCGATAGCTTGTGGAGTAGGACCATCCTTAAAAGTTTTACAAAAAAGAGCAGCAGATGTTACAAAGCTTCTTTTGCCTTACGAGCCGACCGAGGTTTTGTCCAAATTGGCGGATCACAAGGCAAATAACCCTGACTTTAATATTACCAGTGTTCATTTTTTTCCACTCGGTGGAATCAAAACAAACGCTAAATGGGTGACGAAGAACTGTGGAATCGCGGGGCTTCCAGTAAACCAAATATAAGGAAAAAAAATGGTACAAACTGTAGTTGAATCAAAAACTAAAGCTGCTGTTTTAGGTTTTGACCACCCTTTTTGTGTAATAGGTGAAAGGATAAATCCAACTGGCAGAAAAAAGTTGGCAGCTGAGCTAGAGGCTGGTGATTTCTCAACAGTAGAAAAAGACGCATTGGCTCAAGTCGAGGCCGGCGCAAATATATTAGATATCAACGCAGGTGTAGTATATAATTCAAATCCAAATCCTAATGAGACTGAACCACCTTTGATGAAAAAGATGATTGAATTGGTTCAAGGACTTACCGACATTCCTTTATGTATTGACAGCTCAGTTCCTGAAGCGTTGGAAATAGGTCTAAAAACCGCTCAAGGACGGCCTCTTCTAAATTCAGTAACCGGTGAGGAAGAGCGGTTAGAATTCGTATTGCCTTTAGTCGCTAAATATAATGTTCCTGTCGTAGCAATAAGCAATGATGACACAGGTATTTCAGAAGACCCTGATGTTCGCTATGCGGTTGCTAAAAAAATAGTAGAACGTGCTTCAGATTATGGGATACCTGCCAACGATATCGTCGTTGATCCTCTTGTAATGCCCATTGGAGCAATGGCAACTGCTGGCAAACAGGTATTTACGCTTGTTCGCAAATTACGAGAAGAATTGGGAGTAAATACTACCTGCGGAGCATCAAATGTTTCGTTTGGACTGCCAAACCGACATGGAATAAACAATGCTTTTTTACCTATGGCTATGGGGGCGGGAATGACATCTGCCATAATGAACCCAGTTGCATTACCTATTACCCAGAAAAAAATTGCGGAAAAAAAAGCTGAGGTCTTATCTTCCGGTATAATAATTCCAGAAACAATGGACGACGATATATTTGTTTCAATGTTTGGCATGGGATCCACTAAGCCAGGTCCAGGGAAAGAAATGGAAGCAATCAGGGCGGCAAACTTACTCACGAATAATGATCCACACGGCGGAGCTTGGATTAAATTCAACAAGCCATCCGGATCCTCAACGGAAAGCTCTGGTGAAGGCGGTAGGTCTCGAAGGCGTGGGGGCAGACGCAGAGGGTAATCAATCGACTATCGGAAACGCTCTAACTATAAATTTTACAAATTTTATTAGATATGAATAGCCCGATCATAAGCATCCAATACACTTTCATGCATCATTTCGGAAAGTGTAGGATGAGGAAAGACTGTCGATATTAAATCTTCCTCAGTTGTCTCAAGCTTTTGACCCAAAACATATCCTTGGATTAGCTCTGTGACTTCCGCACCAACCATATGCGCACCTAACATTTCTCCAGTATCAACATCAAAAATTGTTTTAATAAGGCCTTCTTCCTCGCCCAAGGCAATAGCCTTACCGTTACCAATAAAGGGAAAACGCCCAACTTTAACCTTTAATCCTTTTTTCTGAGCTTCTTCTTCGGTCAATCCGACGCTTGCTATTTGAGGGTTACAATAAGTGCATCCGGCGATAGAATTTGGATCAACTGTATGGACTTCCTTTCCAGCAATTAGCTCAGCCACCATTACACCCTCGTGGCTAGCTTTGTGAGCCAACCACGGCGCTCCAGCAACGTCTCCAATAGCGTAAATGCCCTCGATACCAACATTACAATTATGATCAGTTATAATATGCGAATTTTCAGTTTCAATTGGCATTTTTTCAAGACCTAATCCTTCTATATTCCCCACAATACCTACCGCTGAAATAACAGTATCGAATTTTTCATTTATTAATTTACCAGTCTGCTCCATCTGAATATTCGCTAAATTATTCTTAAGCTCGATTTTCTTTATAGATGTCTGAGTTAAAATTTTCATACCTTGTTTCAAAAATTGTTTATTAGCAAAATTAGCTATTTCAGCATCTTCGGCAGGCAATATTCGATCGACTAACTCTATAACAGTAGTATCAGAACCAAGAGTGTTATAAAAACTCGCAAATTCTATTCCTATTGCTCCTGAGCCTACTACCAAAAGCTTTTTAGGCATACGAGTGGGTGTCAAAGCGTGCTTGTAAGTCCATACTATTTCTCCATCTGCCTCCAAACCAGGCAATTCTTTAGCTCGTGCACCAGAAGCGATGATAATGTTATCCGTTAATAATTCTTCAGCATTTTTATCTTTTAAAACTTTAATTTTTCCCTTTTCAAGAATAGTAGCCTGTCCAATAAAAGATTTTACTTTATTTTTTTTTAATAAGTGGGTTACGCCTTGGTTTAGTTTCTTAGAAATACCTCGAGACCGTTTTATCACTGCTTGTAAATCAAAAGATATTTTTTCTGCATTCAATCCAAACTCATTTGCCCGGTGCATCAGATGAAAGATCTCAGCAGATCGCAACATTGCTTTTGTTGGAATACATCCCCAATTAAGACAAATGCCGCCCATATGTTCTTTCTCAACAATTGCAGTCTTAAGACCTAGCTGCGCACTCCGGATGGCAGCAACATATCCGCCGGGCCCAGCACCAATTACAACTACGTCAAAATTATTTCGCGACATATTCATCTCCAAAATATATTTTGTTTAACGTTAAACTATAAAGTCTCGATGTTCAATGTATCGTTCAGATAAATATACCATAAATTAGGCTGCATAGTTATTAATTCTTGAAAGAACAGATTGATAACCACCATGATCAAAATACAATTGCTCGAATGACGTATTAGTGCGACCTAACTGGCTATTCCTACCCGGGAAACGTCCATAACTCCGTATTAATTCACGGTGAGCCCGAGCGTGCTTAAGTAAGTTATGGCCAGATAATGGGAGTTTTTGTAAAATCTGCCTAATACATTTTTCCTGGTCATATAAATTTTCAGAATGCATCAATGGCATATAAAAGAACTGCCGGGCCGGTTCATCTATCTTCAAATCAAACTCATATTTGATTGACTGCTTAGAGGCAGCCACAGCGGCTCTGTCAGCAGCAACAGAACTTTTGCTGCCTCGAAAAATATTTCTAGAAAATTGATCCAGGACTATTATGTAGGCTAAAGCTCCTGAGGGGTAAGTTAGCCAAAGGCTATGCCCACCCGAAAGGATATACTGTAAAGTTTCTTTAAATTTTTGTTCGATTAACCCATCCAAAGAGTCATCAGAACTATACCAACAATTAGGCCCAACTTCGTCGAGCCAGAAATTCAAAATAAATTCGGGGTCCATGCCTGTTATCCTGCTTTTTTGTTACATTAAGACATGGGTTTCATTTTTTGTGAAGCGATTTTTAAAATGGAAGCTAATTTTCATTAATTTCTTCAGCAGCCTCGATAGCTAACTCTTGGGCAATTTCAACCGCAACGACGGAAGCTGTGGGTAGGACGGTAGCGTAACTAGATGTATCTACATCAGAAATTCCACGCTGTGTAATTCTGTAAAAGCCATAAACTGTCAGAAAGCCTAGAAAAGTAGCTAAAATTATAAAAAATCCCTCAGATCCCATTTTTGTCATTAAATATCCTGTAAATAAAGGTCCACTTATTGCCCCCAGACCATTTAAAAACAGTAAACCACCGGACGCAGAAGCCATATCATCAATTTCTAGAAAGTCATTTGTATATGCTATCAGCAGTGAGTACAGAGGATTGGACATACCTCCAATAAGAAATGCACTTGCCACTATAATTAAAAAAACACCTACAACTACGACTGCAGACAAAGCTGCAATGAACCCAATTGCGGATGTTACAACAATCAATATTCTTCGATCCATTTGATCTGAGAGCCAACCAATTGGAAATTGAAAGACCATTGCTCCAATATAGAATGCAGCAACAAAAGTTGAAATTTCAGACAATGATAAGCCAGCTTGTGTACCAAATACTGGAGCCATGCCAAATTGAGCTGAAAAGATACCCCCTAGAAAAAACATACCCACACAACCTAAGGGGGAAGTAGAAAACAACTCCCTTATATTCATAGGTTTCGTAGATTCAAAAGCAGGGGTGGGAGTAATAGAAAGTAAAATAGGTGCGAAAGAAATGGATACAAGTACCGAAATTAATACAAAAAGTTCAAATCCACCTGGGTCACCAACGAGTAACAAAAGCTGTGCTGCGACAATGCCAGCCATTTGTACAACCATGTAAGAAGATAGAAGCTGGCCTCGGTTTTCATTTGTAGCGGCATTATTTAATCAACTTTCGGCTGCTATGTAAACGCCACAAAAGCAAAAACCGATGATCACTCTTCCCCCAGTCCAGACCCAAGGATTTACTAAAAGCGGGTACAGGATCAAAACTGCTGAAATAAATGAGGCCAGAGCTGCAAAGACTCTAACATGACCCACACGCCTTATTAACTCAGGAACCAGCCTACTAGCTCCTAAGAAACCCACAAAATATGCCGACATTACAAGTGACATCTCAAAAGTAGAAAAGTTTTCTAATTCTCCTCGTACACCAAGTAATGTGCCTTGAAGCCCATTCCCAAGTTGCAAAAAAAGCATACCCAACAAGAGAGCCCAAGACCCTTGCATTACGAGCAACATACTAACACCTCAAAAAATTAACATGTTTTTTCTATGGAAACAGGAGTGACGAATCTCCGTAAGAAAAAAACCTATACCGATGCGTTATGGCGTGTTTGTAAATAGTTTCAATAGTTTCTTTGCCCATTATTGCCGAAACAAGCATTATTAAAGTAGATTTTGGCAGGTGGAAATTTGTCATTAATCCATCCGCAACTTTAAACTTGAAACCTGGGTAGATAAAAATATTTGTCTCTCCATTCCAATCGGATAATTTTCCAGCCGATTGGGCTGCGCTTTCCAGCAACCTTAACGCAGTTGTTCCTACCGGTATTATTCGTCCACCATTTTTTTTTGTTTTATTTATCTCGTCGACTGTCTGCTGGGTAATCTCTCCATATTCAGCGTGCATTTTATGCTTTCGAATTTCTTCATCTTTTACCGGCAGAAATGTTCCCGCCCCAACATGCAGCGTTATAAACGAAATTTCTACGCCAATACTCTTAATTTCATCCAACAAAGCGTTATCAAAATGTAAGGATGCGGTCGGAGCCGCTACCGAACCCAAGTTTCGAGCGAAAACAGTTTGATAATCTAGTTTATCATTATCATCAGCTTGACGTTTTGAAGCAATATATGGGGGAAGCGGCATCATACCTAAACTATCCAAACATTCAAAGAATTCTGTACCTTCCGTATTAAATTGAAGCAATGCCTGTCCATCAATTTTATCAACGAGTATAGCTTGAAAATTTTTATCAAAAAAAATCTTCTCCCCTACTTGTATCTTTCGCAAGGGTTTAACCAATGCGCTCCATATTTGCTCTTTTTTTGCAGCAAGAAGAGTAACTTCTATTTTAGCAGATGCTATTTTATTGCCTTCAACTGACCGGTTTCTGACTCCAATTAACCTTGCTGGAAGTACTTTTGTATCATTTAGAACTAATCGATCCCCAGATTTTAGAAATTTTGGGAGATCATTAACAAAGCTGTCATCAATATTTTCTCCCCGCGCTACCAGCAAGCGAGATGAAGATCTTGGGCTTGCCGGTCTTGTTGCAATTAATTCTTCTGGAAGATCAAAATCAAATTCACTCAAAAACATCGATTATTCCAAATTAGGAACTGGGCGACGGAAAATCTCCCTGAAAATAGCAGGAGTAAAAATAGAGAGTGGATTAACCAACACTTCTGGCTTTTCCGCGTTTCCCTTTAATCTATAATTAAAACCTAAAAGACCCTCACCTTTTCGAGTAAAAATAGACCCAATAGCATTGACAACGTATAGGGGCGATAAAACGCCCTGCATATTTAAATTGTTATTGCTTTTATCGTAATAACCTTCCAGCGAAATGCCTATTGATGGACCAAATGCTGAAGCTCTTTCAAATTTTATTTGATCTGGCAAATTGATAAAATCAGCCTCAATTTCATTTAAAACCAATCCAGGACCTTGAAGTTGATCTATCAATCCAACAATACTTATGGCATCTAAAAGTTCCAGCAAAGCAGGCATATTTCGAAGGCGAATATTTTTGAATTTTAATTTCCCTTGCATACCAGGAGAATTTTCAAGGTGTGTAAGATTTAATTGTGCTGTACCTCCGTCAGCAGCTTTTGCAGCTCCTAAAGCTCTAATAAAGGACCCAGCGTTATTAGAAATTGCCCTTATATTATAGCCGCTCCTTACCTTTTCTAATTTTCCACTAAAAGAAGCTAAGTCATTTAAACTACCGGAAAACTCTCCTTTTCCAGTAGAGTCCAAGGCTGCAGTAAACCTTGTAATACCCTGTTTCTCATATAATTTTAACTCATCTAAATAAATTGATAATGGAGATGATTTTTCAGACGGATTTTTGACTAAAGGTAATTTCAAAAACTCTTGTAGATTAAGTTGACCTCCAGTGATATCAATTGCACCGTCAGTCTCTATCGATAACTTTAGGTCAAATACATCCTTTAAAGCTAGCTTTTCAAAGTTGAGCAAAAAGTTTCCCTCTTTGTTTCGCAAAGCCGAACCGACTAAAGTAAAATCAGGAGACCTTAAAAGAATATTGTCAATAACAACTTCATCTCCCAAACTTCCAGAAATTTTTAGCTCAGCCTCATCCTTCATTTCTTTGATCCAACCAATTGGTAGGTAACTCAACTCAATCCCATTTAAACTGCTAGTCAACGCAAATTTCACTTTTTTACTTTCCAGAAATTGTAAGGAAAGTTTAGCAGGAGCAAATCCAGAAATTTCAATGTCAGGAATACTAGCTGGTAGCAGTTCTAGAGCTTGGCCAGATAAATTGAAATCGATTTCCAAAAATTTAGCTTCATCTTTTTCTATAGAGCCTGAAAAATTGGCTTGAACAGGTAAATTTTTTACTTTTGCATTACCTTTTATTTCCAAACCTTTTTTATTTGCAAAAAACTCTAAAGTACCATTTGAAATATCGAAGTCAGGATTAATTACGTCAGAAGAAAACTTTTTAGCAGTTCCTATAACTTCATAAAAAATTTCATCTGAGGTTAAATTACTTTTCAAAAGTATTTCTACTCGACCCTTTCCAGAAACCTGTGCATTTCCAAAGTCAACTGGTTGCTGCAATTTGTTCATTAATCTTAAAGGTGGTTTATTTAATACTTTAGACATTGAGCTTAACGCCCCATCAGCGTTAATCAGTATCTTTGCTGGACTAGGTTTAATACGACTATCTTTTATAAAAAAGCTACTTCCAGCAATATCTATAGCTTTGCCTTTATCATCAAAAATAATACCTTCTTCCAAAATGACAGTTGTTGCATAATCCCTAGAAACAAAGTGCCCAGAGGCTTGTTCTATCAAAGGAAAATCCTTCAAGGGAGCAAAGCTAGTTTCAGAAAATGCAAAACTCCACGATAGCTTTGGAGTTAATCCATTTTCCAGTTCCGTTTGCATGGAAATATCAAAAAGTTTACTATCTTCGAAGTGATCAACCACCCATTTTCGTACTTTTGGTTTATGTTTTTGCGGCCAAAAATAAAAAACATTATCGAGGTCTGCTGTATCACTGTGAGTGTTTAATGAAACAACCCAATTATCATCCTTTACTGAAATAAAACCATCTGTATGCACACTTACTGATGAGTTCTGATCCTGGATAAACAACTGAGGAATTTCCACATCGAAAGGATCAAGTTGTACCCTAAACGTTGTGTTGGCAGAATTTGAAGAAATACTATTATTCAATAAACCAAATCCTCCAGTTTGGAGGTTAGTAAAGTTTAATTGTGCAACAAATGTTTCTGGGATATCCTTCATGTCTTCAATAATTAAGAAACCTTCTGCCGTAGCTTTTAGATCTGCACTATCAATGAATATTTCATCGAAGCTAACCTCTCCGCTGCCCGGAGCATAGGAAAAATACGTTCGCGCAGCATTAAAATTAAAAGCGATCCCCTCGATGTCGCTCGAAGGCTTCAACAAACCTGATCCCATTTTGAGGGTTGCATTCACAGGGTTCAATTTTCCATTTTTGTTTAATGATCCCCTCAAAGCACCAGAAATTGGGGCTTCCAAAACGCTTAACCACCCAAATTCTGGAGACAGGCTGGCAATATCTTGCGCAGAAACTTCATTAAATAGCAGACCGAATTCACCATCCAATTGACCTATTGTTCTTTTAAAATTTCCCTCAACTGTCGAAGCACCTTTTCCACCGGATAATAAAGCAAAATCAAAACCCAATATCAGGGATTGATCCTCTCGGTTCAGCCTAAATCTGGCACCATCTATCGTGTATCTCTTATTTGTAAGCTCATCCTCAAACTGTGCAGTTAACTGAAACAAATTTAAATTCTGAAATTTTTCCAATTCATCGAGAATAAAAAATTCATCTGATTTTTCCAAAATGCCTCTAATATCAAAATAGTCAGCCTCAGACCTATTTTCAGTTCCAAAGTCCAGATTGAAAGAGCCATTTTTTTTTCTGATAATCGAAAAATTTGCACTGTCTAGAGTTACTGAGGTTATTCTAAATTTGCCCAATATAAAATCAACTAAAGAAAATTTAGTTTTAAACGAATTGAAAAATAAGACGGGCTTTTTATCGGGAAATAGCAAATCAACATCGCTTATTTTAATTTCCGGGACAAAACCCGTATCCAAAGATAAGTAAAAACCACTAGCCTCAATTAAGTAGGGGGAAGATAAAATATTAGCCTCAGATAGAATTTTGCTAGCAAATCTCTGTGGAATTTGCACCTCTCTGTCACGTAAAACTGCAACTAACGCAATAGTTATAACCATAAGAAATAGTAATAACGAAAAAACAATTGTAGCAGTCCAACGAAAAACGGAAGAGCTTATATTCGATATTAAAAATTTCTTAAAAAATTTTTTCAATATTTATATCTTCTCTTTCAAATATTCTTATCTGACCTACTATCAAGTTAACGCGTAATTACAGGATCCAAATATGTCAAACATACCCTACCCCGCCCCTAGTGTAACTCTACCAAATGAAATTGGAAAAATCATAGACCTAAAAGACTTAAGGCCCAACTTAATTGTCTTATTTTTTTATCCAAGAGACAACACATCCGGTTGTACAAGAGAAGCCAAAGATTTCACCAAAAACCTTAAGCTCTTTGATAGCGCAAAAGTGAGTGTATTTGGGGTTTCGAAAGATAGTATTAAAAGCCATGAAAAGTTTATTAAAAAACAAGAACTAGCAATTTCACTACTTTCCGACGAAAATGGTAGTGTCTGCGAAGATTTCGGCGTGTGGAAGGAAAAGTCAATGTACGGCAAAACCTATATGGGAGTTGAAAGATCAACTTTTATTATTGATGGAAAAGGCTTTGTTATAAAAGAGTGGCGCAAAGTAAAAGTAGCTGAACACGTAAATGAGGTCCTACAAGCTATTGATAAACTTTGAAAATCGGTTCACGAATCCACATTAAAAATAAACTTTTGGTAAAGTTTAAAATTTCGAAAATGAACCTGTTTTTAACAAAATTATTGCCAATTTATTGTTATATCGTTAACAAATTTATGTGATTTCCATTTGTCAACGGCATAAAAGTGAACAACAAACATCAAAAAATGGGTTTTTTTGAGCGGTTAGAGCGCTTTTTTCAAAAATTAATACCGTCGCGCCAACTGCTTATAAAGACAAATGGAAAAACTCTTTTCGTTAATTTGAAATCAAGCACCCAAGTGGGTTTTTGTACTATAATTTTTTGTATAGTCGCTTGGTCAATAATTTCGATAGCAATCGTAGCAATGGATAGTCTGGGAGCCGGAAATTTCAGAGAGCAAGCCATACGAGACCAAGAAAATTATCAATCGCGATTAATATCTCTTGCAGAGGAGCGTGACTTTCAATTAGATTTATCAAGGCAAGCCCAATTTAAGTTCGAGGAAGCCCTTGTTCATATATCTTTCTTGCAAGAAGAGCTTATGGAAGGCGAAATTGAACGCAAAGAACTAACTGCGGCTCTCACTCTTTTAAAAAATAAGCTAAAAACCTCAAGAATAGAGGAAAAAACAGCTAAAAATAGTCTAGACCAATTTAAGCAAGCGGCAAATTTAGAGGCCCAGGAAAAAACTCCCCCGAACTTTCTAGAAAATATTGAAACAGGTAAAGAATCTCTTCTTGCTAAAGTTTTAAGTGAGACTGCAGAACAGCGAGATGCTCTAGAAGATGAGGCGCACAGCGCTCGTCTGAGCGTGAAAGAAATCAAACGAGAAATGAAGCTAATTGAACAGAGAAATGAGCAAATTTTTCGTCTTATAGAGGAAGCCTTGTCAGTTTCAGTTGGCCCTTTGGAAAAAATGTTTCGATCCGCCGGTGTTAATCCAGAAAGTGTAATAAAAACAATTAGACAAGGATATAAAGGTTATGGAGGCCACAATTTTTCCTATATGGATGGCGATGACGAAACAGCTTTTGCCCTGTATGATAAAAATTTAGACAGGGCCTCAAGAATTTTGAAGAACCTGGATGAAATAAACCTTTATCGAATAGCAATAGAAAAATACCCTTTTTACCATCCTATACAGGTCGCTAATCGGTTTACATCCGGATATGGACCCCGGTGGGGTAGAATGCACAATGGTACGGATTTTGCTGCCCCACATGGAACCCCTATTCGTAGTACCGCGGATGGCGTCGTAACATATGTTGGGTGGCAAAGCGCTTATGGAAGATTGATAAAAATAAAACATGACTTTGGTATCGAAACACGCTATGCACATCTCTCAAAGTTTCGTGTTAAAAAAGGCCAAAGAGTTTCTCGCGGTCAACACATAGGTGATATGGGAAACACTGGACGCTCAACTGGCACGCATTTACACTATGAAATAAGAATAGGCGGAAAACCCATTAACCCAATGAAGTATATTAAGGCAGCACAAAATGTTTTCTAAGAGTAAAATAAACGAACCAGCACAAAAAACCCCAGAGGTCTCTAAATCAATGGAGCCTGAAAAAACAACTTCTTCAATTCCCGTATCAAAACCTAAACCTCCGGCTTCTATGTTATCACAAGACTTAAATATTGTTGGAAACATAAAGACTACTGGAGACATTCAAGTTGAGGGAACAGTCGAAGGCGATATTAAAGCTCACCTGCTAACTATTGGTGAGACAGCAACCATTAAGGGCGAAGTGGTCGCAGATGATGTAGTCATAAATGGTCGAATTATAGGTCGCGTTAGAGGTTTGAAAGTTAGGCTGACATCAACTGCTCGTGTAGAAGGTGACATTATTCACAAAACAATCGCGATTGAATCTGGAGCACATTTTGAAGGATCAGTCCAACGTCAAGATGATCCACTTGCAACAGGTGTTAAGCCTAAAGCTGAATTGGTAAAAAAACAAGAAACAGAAGTTAAAAATTAATTCTGAATCTTGGGTGGTATGGAATAGGTAATAGTGGCTCGAGCTACGGGCTTCTCAATGCCTTCAGAGTAAACTTTCGAGTCAGCAACAACTAGGCTTTTACCAACCTTGAGTAGTTCGCAAATGGCGGTGATATCTTTGTCTCCTGACGGTTTTCGCATAAAATCAATTGAGCAATTTGTTGTTACAGCCAGTGCTTCTTTGCCCAAATTCGCACAAACAGCCATATACGCAGAACAATCAACAAGATAAAATATTGAGGGACCAGACACAGTATTTCCTGGTCTTAAATGTTTTAAGGTCACATTTAATTTAACATGAGAGCCCTGCTCAGAAATTTCGAGAATTTCAAAATCGTCTTTGATTTGTGGAAATATTTCCTCGACATACTCGCTTAGCTCTTCAATAGTAAAACGTAACGACATTCTTTTAACTCTGGTTGAGATACATTAAATTTAAGGAAATTTTAGAGGAGAGCAAGATGGCTATTTTAGAACGTAACGACAAAAATTCAGTTGCTTACATCCTATTAAATTCACCTGACACTTTAAATTCCCTATCGGATGAAATGCTTGCGGCGCTAACCAGCGAGTTTGAAAATTTAAAAAACGAACCACAGATCAGAGCTGTGGTGCTTTCAGGTGCGGGTAAAGCCTTTTGCGCAGGGCATAATCTCAAAGAAATGACAAAAGGTCGAAATGCAGAAGATGGCGGTAAAGCTTACTTTTTAGATCTCTTTAACAGATGCGCAAAAATGATGATGCTCATCCAAAACCTACCTCAACCTGTGATTGCTAAGGTTCATGGAATAGCAACTGCCGCCGGATGCCAACTAGTTGCAACTTGTGATTTGGCAGTTGCCGAAGAATCAACTAAATTTGGGGTAAATGGTGTTAATATTGGTCTTTTCTGCTCAACACCAATGGTTGCACTATCTAGAAATATACCTAGAAAGCAAGCGTTTGAAATGTTGACAACTGGAGAATTCATTACTGCAGATCAAGCAAAAATACTTGGGTTAGTTAACAAAGTAGCAAGAATAGAGAATTTTGAGGCACAGACGGAAGAGCTCGCCGAAAAGATTGCTTCAAAATTAGGAGCTGCGGTTAAAATTGGAAAGGAGGCGTTTTACAAGCAATTGGAGATGCCAATAGTTCAAGCCTATGAATATACCGGACAAGTGATGGCGGAAAATATGATGTTAAGACAAACTGAAAAAGGAATTGACGCTTTTTTAAATAAACTTGAACCAGCTTGGGAACAAGATTAATTGATAAGTATATTAACAACCTAATAAGGTCCGAACATCACTAGGCTTAAAACCCTCCTGTCTATATTTGTAAATTGATTTTGAATCATGTCTTTTTGCTAAACGCTTACCATTTTCATCACAAATTAATCTATGATGATAGTAAAATGGTTTTTTAAACCCAAGACTTGAATTTAACACCGTGTGTATTTTTGTGGCATCAAATAAATCCAACCCTCGAACAACATGGGTTATTTTTTGTTCAAAGTCGTCGACAACGCAAGCCAAGTGATAAGCAGGATATCCCTTACGCCATAGAACGACATCGCCAACTGTTTTAGCAAATTCCTCTGACGAAAAAGAGATTTCGTTTTTTCTTGGACCTAGCTCACAAAACGAGAACAATTTATTTTCATTTAATTTTACGTGCATACGAAGAGCATTCTTAAATTTCAAATGGGATGAAAACGTTTTTCCTCTACAAGTACCTGGGTAGATAATGCCATCCGGACCCAACAATGTTTCACTTTCATGAGGCGCGCTTAAAGCATTTTTTATGTCCCTTCTGCTACAAACACATTCAAAAAGGCCTAGCTCTTTAGAAAATTTAGTTAAAATATTTTTATATCGGCCAATCCGTTCTGACTGGCGAACTACCGGCTCATCCCAAGACAAACCCAACCAATCCAGATCATCAAAAATTTGATTTTCCCATCTCTTTTTTGAGCGTGACTGATCCAAATCCTCTATTCGAACATAAAACTTTCCTCCTTCTTTACGAGCCATATCGTGAGAAATAATAGCAGAATAAGCATGGCCTAGATGTAAAGGTCCGGTAGGAGAAGGTGCAAAACGCGTTATAATAGTCAAAGTTTCTTAAGAATATAAATATTGGACTTTAAATTAGCCTTGGGAAGATGATTTCCATAACTTTTGTGTAGAATTGATGCATTCCCACTGTTTAGGCATTGCTTTACTTTTTTTTCATAATTTGGATCACTGAGCGTATGGTCATTAAATGAAAAAGCAAACAAACCGTTCGGTGGCAATAAAGCGAATAGGCTATCAAAAATTTGAAGCGGTGCTGCTCCAGCCCCTATTACACCAATAGCTGTTATGATTTTATATTGATCAGGATGAACTGGGATTTTAGAAGAAGGATCAAATACCCTTAAGTTTTTATAAATAGATTTTTTCTCTGCAAGATTTACCATTTCTTGTGAAACATCCAAACCATCAATATTCTCGAATCCAACCGCCTGAAGTGCAGAACCAGACAAACCTGTTCCACATCCATAATCCAGAATAAAGTCAGATTGATCAGTAACAACGTCTCTCAAAGCGTTGGCAACCCTTTCCGGAGTCACATATCCATTTTTTTGAACTTCTTTATCGTAAGTCGCAGCCCAGGAAGCATATAATTCTCTGCTATCATTAGTGCCACCATCATAAACGTCCTTTAAATAACTCTTTGCCATAAAATACACCTTAAAGCATTAAATTTAACTACGTCCATCAAAATACGACAACCAATTGGACCAGGAACTCTTTGCACGTTGCGTATAGGCTCTATAGCGCTCAACTCTACCTTTCCGGCCGCCTTTAACGCCGTCAATTGTTGGAAATAGGCCAAAATTTATATTCATTGGCTGGAATGTTTTGGCATTAGCTCCACCGGTTATATGATTTACGAGAGATCCGATTGCTGTATCCGTCGGAACGTCAGGAATTTCTTTGTCAAGGATTTCTAAGGCTGCTAATCGACCAGAAAGTAATCCAATCGAAGCACTTTCAACATATCCCTCAACTCCAGTAATTTGACCGGCAAAGCGAATATTTGACCTCGGTTTAAAGCGCAAGTGTTGATCCAATAATGACGGTGAATTTATGAAAGAATTTCTATGAATACCTCCCAGTCTAGCAAATTTAGCTTTTTCCAAACCTGGAATCATTCTTAAAATTTCTTTTTGAGCTCCGTATTTCATTTTAGTTTGAAATCCAACAATATTGTAAAGTGTACCTAAAGCATTATCACGACGAAGCTGAACAACCGCGTAAGGTTTTTCTTCTGAATGAGGGTTGGTTAAGCCAACAGGCTTCATGGGGCCAAACCTGAGAGTTTCTAATCCTCTTTCGGCCATCACTTCTATAGGAAGGCAACCATCAAAATAGGTTTCGGTCTCACCATCCTTAAATTCCGTTTTATCAGCAGCCAAAAGTGCAAAAATAAATTTGTTATATTGTTCTTTGGACATGGGGCAATTTAAATAAGCTGTTCGCTCTTCTTCTGTTTCGCCCTTATCATATCTCGATTGCATCCACGCTTTTGTCATGTCTATCGTATCAAAATAAATAATTGGGGCAATTGCATCAAAAAACGCCAAAGCATCGGCCCCGCTTAATTTAGCAATAGAATTAGCTAACTTTGAAGAAGTCAGCGGACCTGTAGCTACAATCCATCGCCCCTCAGTTGAAAGTTTTGTGATTTCTTCATTTGAGATCCTTATATTTGGATGAGCATTTATTTTTCTAGTAATGGAGTCCGCAAATTCTTCTCTATCCACAGCAAGAGCCCCGCCCGCTGGCAATTTATTTTGATAAGCCGTGTTAATGATCAATCCATTTGCAAGCATCATCTCCCAGTGCAAAAGACCAACTGCATTTTGCTCATGATCATTAGAGCGAAAAGAATTAGAGCAAACCATTTCACCAAGTTTTTCAGTTTGATGAGCAAAAGTTTTAACTTTTGGTCGCATTTCATATAAAGTAACATCTACGCCCATATTAGCCGCTTGCCATGCTGCCTCGCATCCGGCCATTCCACCGCCAATAATATTCAGAGATTTTTCCATTTTAATCGATAGGAGCCATTATTTCTAATTCAGATCCATCAACAACGCTTGTAAAAAAACAACTTTTTCTTAGTGTATGGCATGCAGCTCCCTTTTGTTTAACGAGTACAAGCAATGCATCTCGATCACAATCAAATCGTAACTCAACTAAATCTTGCGTATTTCCAGAAGTTTCTCCTTTTACCCAAAATTCACTGCGAGAGCGTGACCAATATGTAACTTTACCTGTTTCAAGTGTCCTCTCAATTGCCTCTTTATTCATCCAAGCAAGCATTAATACTTCAAGAGTGCTTTCATCTTGCGCAATTACAGGTAAAAGGCCTGATTCATTGTATCTGAGTGTACTCGGCTCAAAGTCATTCATTTTAAAAATCCATTTGCAACTGGTGCTAGTTAACCTATTTATTAATAATAAACAAAAAGGAAAAGAGCATGCCATCTGAAACTGAGCTAATAAAATTGTATTCAGACAAAATTTTACAAATGGCAGCTAAACCTATCTACCGAGAACGCTTATCCAAACCCGATGCATCTGCAACAAAAAGGTCTCCACTGTGCGGATCTGCAGTTTCAGTCGATATTAATATTGAAAGTGGAGTTATCTCACATTACGGCCAAGACGTTAGAGCCTGTGCACTCGGACAAGCCTCTTCAACGATTGTGGGAAAGTCTATTATTGGTCGTTCATTCACAGAAGTAAAGAAGGCATATGAAGAGTTAAGCGACATGCTAAAAAATAATGGTCCTACTCCCAGCGAACCCTTCGATGATTTGTATGTCCTAAAACCAGCAGCAGAATATAAAAACAGACATGCCTCTATACTTCTACCACTTGAAGCTACTTTAGCTGCGTTCCAGAAAATTGAAGATTAAAAGTAATTAATTTAAAACAATACTTACTCATATCTTTATAATAATATTGGAATATGTAGAGCAGTTGCAAAAATTATAAATAAAGAGACACAGCCAATCATATCAAGTAAGATGGCTTCTTTTTGTTTTGAAAATACAGTCTTAATCTGAGCTAACATTAAACCAACCTCGTTAATTAATTCCTTATGTTGCTTTTTTGTTCTCATTATTTTCTTGGTATGTCAAGCTTTAATAAGAACAAAACAGGAATAAATCAATTTAACCGACAGTAATTAGCTGAATAGACTTATCTTGATCCATTAACCAAAGGAGATTTCTCGCAGCTTTACCTTGAAGCGTCTCAAGGTTTGGATCTTTAGCAAGTAAATATCTCGCTTGTTGATGCGCTGTTTCCATTAGCATTTCAATAATGTCAATATTAGCCATTCTAAACCTTGGCAAGCCAGATTGAGCTGTTCCAATAGCGTCCCCGGAGCCTCTCAAATTTAAATCCACTTCTGAGATCTTAAAGCCGTCTTCGGTCTCTCTCATAATAGACAGACGCTTTCTACTAGATGTATTTAATGGTTCTTTATATAACAGTAAACAAGTTGATTGATTGCTTCCTCGCCCTACCCGTCCGCGCAATTGATGTAACTGCGCCAAACCAAATTTTTCAGCATTTTCGACTACCATAATATTTGCCGAAGGCACATTTACCCCAACTTCTATTACAGTTGTTGCGACCAGGAGCTTAGTATTTCCAGAAACAAATCGATCCATAATTTTATCTTTGATTTCTGAAGACATTTTTCCGTGAACTAACTCCACTACCCCCTCACCCAATTTGGCTCGGAGCTGCTCAAATCTACGCTCAGCAGCAGTATAGTGTAAAATCTCACTTTCTTCGATAAGTGGACAAACCCAATAGGCCTGGCCTCCCTTATCAATGGATTTTTTTAATTTATCTACAACCTCATCTATGCGCGCACTTGAGACCAGAGCAGTGTTAATTGGCTTTCTGCCAGGCGGTTTCTGCTTAATTATACTAATGTCCATATCACCATACTGGGCTAATGCTAAAGATCTTGGGATTGGCGTCGCAGTCATTATTAGGAGATCTACAACATTGCCCTTTTTGCCTAATTCAAGTCGTTGATTAACACCAAACCTGTGCTGCTCATCCACAACCGCAAATCGCAAATCCTTAAAAACAACATCCGCTTGAAAGAGCGCATGAGTTCCGATAACCAAATCTGTTTTACCCTCTTTTAAATCGGTGAGTTTATTATTTCTTAAATTGCCTTTATCTCTACCTGTTAACAGACTTAAACGTACACCAGCCGTCTCGGCCAAAGGTAGCAATGTTTCAAAGTGCTGCCTTGCCAATATTTCAGTAGGTGCCATTAGTGCGCCTTGCCCTCCAGCCTCAACTGCAGAAATTAAACCTAAAAATGCGACTATAGTTTTACCAGAGCCAACGTCCCCTTGAAGAAGACGGTTCATCCTTTCAGGCTTTTTTAGATCGTCTAGTATATCTTTAATTGAAAGTTTTTGATCTTCGGTAAATTTGAAAGGGAGATTATTTAGAACTTTAGTTTGTAAAATACCTGTACCTGTGTTCACTTTCCCCTTTGATTGCTTGATCCTATTTCTAGCAATGGACAGGGATAACTGATGTGAAAATAATTCGTCAAAAGCTAATCTCTGCCGTGCCGGGTCAGTACTGGAAGCTCCATTAGCAGTTTCAGGACAATGAGCGCGCTTCAACGCATCCTGCCAAGACGGCCAACCTTTTAATTTTAATAATTTGTGGTCAATCCACTCATCGAGTTTAGGTAAACTTTCCAATAAGCCATTAATCGTACCAAACATCAGTTTTTGACTAACACCAGAAGTAAGAGAATAAATGGGTTCAAATCGAACGATAGCCTTTTCGTCATTAATTTTTTTAATGTGATGAGGGTGCACAATTTGTGGAATTTCGTCGTAAAATTCGAGCTTTCCAGAAATAACTCTGCGTTCTCCAACAGGTAAAAGACCTTCAAGATATTCTTTTCTTGCGTTAAAAAAAACAAGTTGAAAACTAACCTCAGTGTCTTGAACATTTACCCTATATGCCGAGGCTCGTGATCGACCAACTTTATGAGCTTTAACCAATACTTCGACAGTAACTATTTGTGACGCAGTAACTCCACGAACGCTGTCTACAGGTAAACGATCTAGAACTGAAAACGGTAAATTAAAAAGAAAATCCCGAGGTCTTTCTATCGAAAGATTTTTTAAATTAATGATAGTCTTAGGACCTATGCCAGATAAGTTACTTAGATCACCAAATAGATAAAATAATTCTACAGGACGCGTTCCCATTACTTTCCAATCAAACTAAGCCATTCAGTTTCATCTAAAGTTTTAACCCCAAGTTCTTCTGCTTTTTTAATTTTCGATCCTGCCCCAGGTCCCGCTATTACTAAATCTGTTTTTGCTGAAACAGACCCTGATACCTTAGCTCCCAAGTTTTCAGCCAAAGATTTAGCCTCCGAACGGCTCATTTGTTCCAGTGTTCCAGTAAAAACTATGGTTTTTCCTGAAAGAAAGTTATCAACCCTATCGGGAGGGGTTTCATCCAATATAATCAAGTGCTCTACCAGTCTTTCAATACTATCTCTTTCTTTTCCAATTTCAAAAGCGGAAAGCAGCGAGGTTACTACCGTTGTGCCTATTCCATCAATAGCCAAAAGATCAAAATATTCTTGGCTTTCCCTATTTTGGGCAAATGAAATAGCGGAAATAAACTTTGACCAGTTTATAAAATGACGTGCCAAAAGTTTTGAAACATTTTCACCAACATGACGGATCCCTAAGGAAAATATAAAACGGCTAAACTCAATGGATTTTTTCTTTTCAATTGCATCAAAAAGATTAGAAGCGCTTTTACTGCCAAAACCGTGCCGGTCTCTTAATTTTGTAAGGTTATTTTGGTCTCGAAACTTTAAGGTGAAAATATCAGCCGGTTCTTTGATTGGCAGAGCCTCATCGGCAAAAAACATCTCTATTTGCTTACCTCCAAGACCCTCAATATCAAAAGCCTTACGAGATACAAAATTTTTCAATTTTTCAATTACTTGTGCCTGACAGTTAATTCCCTCGATACACCGAATGACTGCATCACCTTCATCTCGAACTACTTTTGAACCACATTCTGGACAAATTGAGGGAAAACGATAAGCTTTGCTACTTTTGAGCCTTCTTGTCAGATCTACGTCCGAAATTTTCGGGATGACGTCGCCTGCTCTATATACCTCCACCCAATCGTTTATTCGAATATCTTTTCCAGATCTGATTTCCCTACCAGAATTATCACGTCCCGCTATGTAATCTTGATTGTGTAAGGTGGCGTTTGACACAACTACACCACCGATTGTCACGGGATTGAGCCGCGCAACAGGGCTTAATGCCCCAGTCCTCCCAACTTGAATGTCTATAGCTAGTAACTTGGTCCAGGAATATTCAGCTGGAAATTTATGAGCAATAGCCCAGCGGGGTGTTGTAGAACGGTAACCTAGCCGAGACTGAAGGTCTATTGAATCAACTTTGTAAACGATGCCGTCAATATCATAACCTAACTCTGAACGTATTTTCGATAATTCGTCATACTGACTGAGCGCTTCATCGATATTTTTACAAAGCTTGGTATGGTAATTCGTTTTAAAACCTAAATTTTTCAACTTTTGTACAGCACCAAATTGGTTTGTATCTAATGGATCACTTAATTCACCCCATGCGTAAGCTAAGAACTTCAATGGGCGCTCAGCTGTAATTGTTGGATCTAATTGTCGCAAACTGCCAGCAGCAGCATTTCTCGGATTTGCAAATATTTTTTTTCCAAGGGCATCCTGGGTTTTA
>CACLGX010000008.1 GCA_902606585.1 Paracoccaceae bacterium
ACGAATTCTTAAGCGAAACATCTACACGGCTTATCAATGAAGTTGAAGGTATAAATAGAGTTACCTATGATATAACATCGAAGCCACCAGGCACCATAGAGTGGGAATAGCTTGGCGGCATAAGTATTTGTTTTAAAATATTTTTCCGTATAAATGTCAGGAAATTGAAATCAATACAACAACATTTAGCAGTTGCCAAAAATATTTTCCACACGTGTGATGTTAAAACGAGCTTGACTCAGATCAATAATTTGATCCATGGTTGTTCGCACAACCAAAAAATTAGAAAATTGAATTAAATTCAACAAACGGGGGGATTGCTTCATGGCTGTAATTGATAGGGGGGACCCTATAGATCCTGGAGGTATGACTGCTGATATGGTGCGTGACATGCCAGCAGACGCGATGGCAAATGTGACTGCCATCGATATGGCGGCGATGCCAGCAGACGCGTTGGCCGGTATGGATGCTGATATGATGGAAGCGATGCCACCGCATGCGATGCAAGGTATGGACGCGGACATGATGGCAAATATGCCGCCAGACGCGATGGGTGGTATGGACGCGGATATGATGGCCGCTGTCCCGCCTGACGCGATGGCCGGTATGGATGCTGATATGATGATGGCAATGCCAGCAGACGCGATGGCCGGTATGGGACCGAACCACATGGAAGCAATGCCGCCAGAAGCAATGCAGGGCATGGACGCTGATATGATGACCGCTATGCCCCCGGTGGCTATGACCAGTATGGACGCGGACAT
Source organism: Paracoccaceae bacterium (assembly GCA_902606585.1). Lineage (GTDB taxonomy): Bacteria > Pseudomonadota > Alphaproteobacteria > Rhodobacterales > Rhodobacteraceae > Salinivivens. The sequence goes on from CACLGX010000008.1 coordinate 765, forward strand.
GATGGCAAATATGCCGCCAGACGCGATGGGTGGTATGGACGCGGATATGATGAGCGCGTGTCCACCAGACGCGATGGCTGGTGCCTACGGTGAAATGCTCGAAGCAATACCAGCAGAAGCGTTGGAAGGCATGGATATGAGCATGATAACCTCAATTCCCCTTGAAGCTGTTGAATCTGTTGATTGGGCAAGCGTACCAGCAGATGCAATGGAAGCTGGGTTTGCTGCCTTTCAAGATGGCCTTGCAAATGGCATGAGCCCTGCAGAGGCTTTTGAAGCAGGAGGAGCTGCAGCTGATCCTTACATGCCCGACGACATGGGTGACATGACTGCTGACATGATGAGTGAAATGCCGCCAGAAGGTATGGCGAGCATGACCGCCGATATGATGGAAGCGATGCCAGCAGAAGCAATGCAAGGTATGGATGCTGACATGATGGAAGCGATGCCACCGCAAGCGATGCAAGGCATGGACGCTGATATGATGGCAGAGATGCCTCCAGAATCTATGACTGGTATGGATGCTCCAATGATGGAAAACATGCCCCCAGAAGCGATGCAGGGTATGGATGCTGACATGATGAGTGCGTGTCCACCAGACGCTTGCGGTGGTATGGATGCTCCTATGATGGACAATATGCCACCCGAAGCTTGCGGCGGTATGGATGCTTCGATGATGGCCGCTATGCCGCCAGACGCGATGCAGGGCATGGAGGCTGATATGATGAGTGAAATGCCGCCAGAATCTATGTGTGGTATGGATGCTTCGATGATGGCAAATATGCCGCCAGAAGCGATGGGTGGTATGGACGCGGATATGATGAGCGCGTGTCCACCAGACGCGCTGGCTGGTGCCTACGGTGAAATGCTCGAAGCAATACCAGCAGAAGCATTGGAAGGCATGGATATGAGCATGATAACCTCAATTCCCCTTGAAGCTGTTGAATCTGTTGATTGGGCGAGCGTACCAGCAGAGGCAATGGAAGCTGGCTTTTCTGCCTTTCAAGATGGCCTTGCAAATGGCATGAGCCCTGCAGAGGCTTTTGAAGCAGGAGGAGCTGCGGCTGATCCTTACATGCCAGACAACATGGGTGACATGACAGCTGACATGATGAGTGAAATGCCGCCAGAAGGTATGGCGAGCATGACCGCCGATATGATGGAAGCGATGCCAGCAGAAGCAATGCAAGGTATGGATGCTGACATGATGGAAGCGATGCCACCGCATGCGATGCAAGGCATGGACGCTGATATGATGGCAGAGATGCCTCCAGAAGCCATGACTGGTATGGATGCTCCAATGATGGCAAACATGCCCCCAGAAGCGATGCAGGGTATGGATGCTGACATGATGAATGCGTGTCCACCAGAAGCTATGGGTGGTATGGACGCGGACATGATGGCCGCTATGCCGCCTGACGCGATGGCCGGTATGGACGCCGACATGATGGACGCTATGCCTCCGCATGCGATGGGTGGTATGGACGCTGATATGATGGAAGCGTGTCCACCAGAATGTATGGCAGGCATGGATGCTCCAATGATGGCAAACATGCCCCCAGAAGCTATAGATAGTATAACACCTGAACAGACGTTAGAAATGCCACCTGATGTTGCTGGCATGATGCCTGATGACGGTGGAATGGGAGCTCTGGGCGACGCCCTCGGAGACGACACTGCATCTGGAGAAGACTTTGCAGAAATGGATCCGGCTGCTGATGCCCTTACTGGGGCAATGGATGCTGCTCAAATTCAGGGTGGAGACTCAGCGCCACCCGATGCAGCAGCCATGGACCAAGCAGCCGCAGAAATGGATGAAGTGGATGCATCTGAAGTGGAAGAAGCCACTGATGCTCCAGCTACACCGGACGAGCCTATAGTTTGATCCAAAATTAGTTACGTGACAATGAGGGGTGATGGCTTAAAACCGTCACCCCTCATTATATTTGTTTAATTAAACAGTAGATAAATCTCTGTTCGTTATCAGTTTTATTGTATATCTTGTCGTTCTTGTTTAAGCTTTAAACGTGATAGTAAGTAAGTATGCATCATCAGATAATAATTAATTAATCTCAGGGGAAAAATCATGAGAAGCCTTGGCGTAATATTTTTAGCAGATGTTGTGGGATATTCGAAGATGATGTCTCAAGATGAAATAGGAGCATTAAACCTTATAAGAGAATTTCAAAAAGAAATCATAAGGCCTACAATGGAAAAATATAGCGGCAATGTGATTAAATCTTTGGGTGACGGATGGCTAATTGAATTTAAAAGTGCCTCTGAAGCTGTTGATTGCGCTTTAGAATGGCTAAAGCTATCTAAAAAGCGAGGCAAATTAGACCTTAGAGTAGGAATACACCTTGGTGATGTTGAGCATGAAGAAGGTCCGCCACCGGACGTGTATGGAGCTACTGTTAATATAGCAGCTCGTTTGGAGTCTATTGCCGAAAATGGTGAGGTTGCTATTTCAAATTCCACTTATTTATGTTTGGATGAGAACCAGGCACGACAGTTTAATAATTGTGGAAATCAAACTTTAAAAAATATATCTACACCCGTAGAAGTTTGGAGCACTGGTAGACTAAATTTAGGTTCGAAGGGTATGAAGAGGGAAAACGAAGGCCCTCTTATTTCTATAAAACCATTCGGTGCTACATCTGAGTCTGTAAGTGGATTTTGCACAGACGTAACAAATGATCTGGAAAAATATCTTAATCAAAAAGATTGGATAGATTCAACTGTTCAAAAAAATCCAAGTGACGCGGATTATCAACTTATTGGCACTGTTTCACCCAATCAGCCGAATTTCACAGTCGATGTCGTTTTAAAAGCCCCCGGCGGAAAAACTTTGTGGTCTGAAAGTTATGGGGCACCATTAAGGCAAATAAGTCAAATAAGCGATACAGTCGCAAGTAATATTTCCGATAAAGTCTTTATGGAGATAATGAAAGTTAGAGATAAATACAAATCTTGAAAATTATATTTTTTTAAAAGTTTTTAGGCATAATTTAGCGGATGTGATGGTATAGAGTTTATAAGATGAAAACCAAAACCCTTAGATCTTTATCTCTAGGCGTAATCGCTCTGGCTGGACAGTTTGGTGTTCGAATTACTGTTGAGCAAATAGAAAAAAAGATATCACAAGGTCAAATTGCATCTGAGAAAGAACTAAAAAATACCCTAAAGGAACAGGGTGTGAAGGTTCAGCGTCTGAAACCAAATATAAAAACTTTAATTGACCGTTCCTACTATTTTCCCTGCGTCGCGCTTATGCGCGACGGAACAGCGAGAATATTAATTAGCTGTAAGTTAAATGAGAAAAATGTAGTTGAGTTTCAATCAATGGATCCTTTGGATCCAACAAATAAAATTAATGTCGAAAACGAGACTGAGTTCAAACGTAATTGGGCCGGATCTGTTTATCTCATCTCCAGTGAAACGGGAATTGCTTCACAGGATCGTGCTTTTGACTGGACCTGGTTCATTCCTGAGCTGTACCGATTTAAAGGCCTGCTAGGTCTTACTTTTATTGCGGCCATACTAACAGCCATTTTGGGGTTGGCTCCAATCGTATTTATCCAAATATCTCTCGATAAAGTTTTAAATTTTGGAGCAGTATCAACCTTATATATCTTGGTGATGGGGGTATGTGCAGCGCTGATTTTCAATGGCATGCTAGGCTATGTTCGTGACTATGTGATAAATTTTATTTCCACCTCAATAGAGGCGCGGTTAGCAGGTGATATTTTTGATAAAGTAATGGCTATGCCAGCTGCCACTTTCCAAACCGGAACAAACTCTGAGTTTGAAGCACTCCTTCAGGCCTCTGGTAAAATTAAAAACTTTATCTCAACCCAAGTTCTTAAAACGATATTTGATGCTACAACCATTTTAGTATTCCTTCCTGTTCTTTTCGGTTACAGCCCCATTCTCGCGCTTATAGTGACTTTATTTTCAATGACAATTGGAGCCATAACCCTTTTCGGCAGATGGCGTCAGAAAGAAGCTGCGAAGATCACAGGTCCACTCGAGGCCTCAAAACGAAGGGTTGTTCAATCCAGTGTTGCAGGCGTGGAGACGATTAAGGCATTCTCACTTGAAGCTTCACAACGTCGAGAATGGCGAAAAGTGTCGTCCAGAAGTATACGCCAAAGTATACAAGGCCAAATTTCAAGTATGATTATCACCAATGTAAATTCAACACTAACCCAACTCATGACGGTTGCGATCGTTACAACGGGTGTTCTGCTGGTGCTTGGTAATGGGTTATCCGCTGGGGCTATCATTTCCTGTAATATGCTTGGAGGAAAGCTTGTATCCCCGTTTACTGCATTTTTTACGTTTTTTTCAGATTTGAAGAGCTTTAAGTCAACGCTGGATTCAGTAGGCTCGAGTTGGAATGGTCCAAGCGAGCGGGTTGGGGCTGGAAATGAAATGGTCGTCAAGGGTGAAGTCGTTTGTAAAGACGTGGTTGTTAAATTTGAAAATACAAATGCTCTTAACGGTCTGACCTTAAGCATTCCGGCGAAGGCTAAAGTAGCAGTTGTTGGGCCTTCAGGTGCAGGCAAGACTACATTTTTGCGTCTTTGCCAAGGTTTTTTAAAACCAAATACGGGTTCAATGGAAATTGATGGTCAGAATATTCGCTATTTAAGTTTAGATAATTATCGCAGCCAAAATACATTGATAGATGGAAAGCCCGTGTTCTTTGGAGCAACAATTGAAGAAAATTTACGAAAGGTGCAGCCAGGTATCAGTGAAAGGGAGTTTCAGGAAGTACTCGAAATATCCGGCCTGCAAAAGGTTCTGGATCAGTTACCAGAAGGCATTTCAACTGAAATCAATCAGTTCGGTATGCCTCTCTCGCAAGGCGATCGCGTCACTTTAGCTTTGGCCCGCGGCCTCATGGCAGGGCCTCGTATTCTTTTAATTGATGAAGCACTTGCTCATTTAGATAAATCGACACAGATTTCTTTCTTTGAAAACTTCTCAAAAATATCTGAGTTAAGAACTGTTATAATGGCAACTCATGACCTTCGTTCGACCGCACAATTTGAGCAAATTATAGTGCTCGAAAAAGGTGTAGTTGTCGGTCACGGAACGCATGACGAACTTATAAAAACCTGTGTGCTCTACCAAGAGCTATGGGCAATGGAAAAAAAACTAACGGGGACATAAAACACTTCCCATTGACTGATTATGAGAAACTGAATGGCTGATAAATCTTTTGCAAACGGTGAGTACATTTTCCGAGAGGGTGAAAGTGCAGCCTATGCGTATGTCATAAAATCAGGAACTGTGGAAATCACAAAACATACTGCTGATGGTGAGCAAGTGCTGGCTGAGTTGGCCGCACCCACTATTTTTGGTGAAATGGCACTTATTGATGGAAATCCTCGAAGCGCTGGTGCTAAGGCAAAGGAAAATACAGTAGTTACTGAAGTAACAGCCAGTTCTTTCAAAACTTATTTGAGTAAAAATCCAGAAGCTGCAATTCGGATTATGAAAACTATTTCAGAAAATTTACGAACGTCTAACCAGTTAGTATCAAAATATGAGCGTGCGGGCACCGCTGATGATGACGACTCTATCACCCCAATTCAGAACTTCACGGAAAAAGCTTCAAATGATTTTGAAATAGACGATACTGACGCCATATACGAGCAGGGTCCCTCAAAGCCTCTCTTAACTATCGTTCTTACGTTGCTAACATTTTTTATTGGAAGCGTCATATTTGCGTCCCTCAGTCAGGTAGACACAACAATATCTGCGCGTGGGGAATTTCTGACTGCGACACCGAATGTCATTGTGGAAGCCAGTGCAAGTTCTGTCGTGAAAAGTGTTGAGGTGAAGCGTGGCGACGCAGTGGTTAAAGGTCAAATTATTGCATATTTAGATGATACAGTTGTATCCGTAGACTTAAAAAAGAACCAGGAAAAGATCGATAATATATATCAGTCTTTAGTGGGGCTTCACATGGAGCAGATGCTGATCGATGATATTCAGAAATTTAATTCAAATCTTAAACTAGATAGTTTTTATGAAGCAGCAATTGATAAATTGAATCTACAAAATAATTCTGAAAAATTTAACGAGCTGTACAGTGTAACATTATTGAAAAAAGTATTGGAATATTCTGAAAAGATTAAGTCATTTGACGCTAAGCTAGACACGGCCCGAAACGAATATGAGTCATCAAAAGAACTTCTAGAAATCTCAAAAAAACAAACAGAAATCAAGGCCCAACTGGCAAGGGCAAAGAAAGAACTATATGACCGACAGTCAGATACATTGTCGGATATTTTAATAGATCAAACAGAAATAAAAGCTAAACAGACAGCAGTACAAAAAGATCTAATGGAACGAGGGATCGTATCTTTATCACAGTATTTAACGTCAAAAGATGCGCTTTTAAATGCGCAGAAATCTGAGTTCAATTCCAAAACCTCAACTACAAAGCTTGAACTAGATTACCTCTCGGCGAATGATGCGTTGTTGAATGCAGAAAAAGCTCAATTTAATGCTAAGACTTCGATTGTAAAACTTGAATCTGCAATCATCACCCAAACTGCTGACAAGCAGGCATTCATCGCCAGTTGGACCTCAAAACTAAATGGTGAAATAACTGCGAAGAATGAAGAATTAACCCAGTTAAAGCAAGAAAAAATTAAATTGGCTCGACTTGTGGATAATATAATAGTGAGGTCGCCGGCTGCAGGTATTGTTTTGGACATACCAGCGGTCGCCAGAGGCGGTATAGTCAGTGAAGGTGAGGCAATTGTTACTTTAGTTCAGTCTGATCAACCTCTGTTCCTTGAAGTTGATATAGATCCGAAAAAGATACCTGATATGAAGCTTGGTATGAAAGTTTCTATTAAATTAGATGCTATGCCATTTCAAGAATTCGGGGGCTTAGAAGGTGAACTAATATATGTTTCAAACGACACATTTAATGAATCATTGTCTGGCGATAAGGGGGTCTTTTACAGGGGGCGGGTCAAAACTGAAGGCCTTGAAAATACTAATATGCCATCAGATTTTATCTTGTCGCAAGGAATGTTGGCAACGGCAGATATATTGGTCGGACAGCGGCCTTTGATTTCTTATTTCACCTATCCAATCATGAATGCATTTGAAGAGTCATTTAAAGAGCCAGAGTAATATAATCTTAAAATAATTAATCACTAACTAAGCAGTCGTAACTTTTTTCTTTATTATTTATTATCAATAAGTTATCCAAAAAAAATATTGGCCAGGATTGAAATACCTAAAATCTATTTCTTAAGTAAATTTTTAAAATATTAGAAAAAAGGCCGTATTTAGGAAGATAAAACAATATGAAAAATAAATACGTTTACATACAGGCCAAAGTTATTGCAATTAGATGGTATTTAGAGAATTTATTAGCCAACTTTAATTCTGCAAATCCAAAGAATAAAAAACTATTTATCCATATTCCAAAAAATGCAGGGATGACGATCAGACGGAGTGATGTCTTACAAAACAAGATCGTGGTTGCTAGACCCAACATTTTCAAAACATCTAAATACTCTCAGGATTTACTAAAAACTATGAAAAGTACAGGAGATCACCACGGTTTTGAACATGCAAGGTGGAAAGATATTCATCCACGCATCACAAACTCGCACACCTCTTTTGCTATTATTCGAAATCCTTGGGATCGTGTCGTTTCGCGATTTTTTTTCGCAAAATTAGCAATTGAAGTGCAAAACAAATCACCCAAGGCATATGCAGATACCTCAAGTTTTGAGGCATTTTTGGAGGAACGGCATAAATGGGGCGGTAAAGAATATATGTGGCATCGAGCTATTCGCGGTTGGTATCCAGCTTTTGATCACGTCTCCGACGAGAAAGAAACCGTTCAGTGCGAATGTCTTCGTTTTGAAAGTCTGGATCACGATATTTGCAAATATTTCAATATATCAACAATGACAAGACCACGAAATGTAACGGGACTGAATAAGGGTTCATATATGGATATCTATTCGCCAAAAACAATTCAAATAGTGGCTGACTGGTATCAGAAAGACATTAAAACCTGGGGATTTGACTTTGACACTGGCGCACAAAGGAATACAATGTATAGCTAATCAAGTAATACTTTTACCAGATTGATTACAATGAATAAAGAAAATGAACAAAAAAGTGTTGAAGGTTTTAGCCTTACTGCAAAGTTGTTTCACTGGGGTTTCATCTTAATCTTTTCTTACGGAATTCTTAAACAGATCGATAATATTAACCAACTAGAAGATCTAGCACTTCTCAAGTTTGAAATTATTTTTGCTCTGTTGTTTATTTTATTCTTGATAATTCGTTTTATTTATATGAAACGAACACAAAAATCATCATTGCCACCAGATACAACTAAGTTTCAAAAGGCAGCTGCCAAACTAGTACATTATGGTATGTATGTTACAATGATTTCTATTGCTCTATCCGGACTGGTGATTGGATTTTTATACTGGTTGGGATTGAAAAGTGGATTACTAATTGAGACTATTATTTTTTGGCATGAGTCATCCGTCTCAATCGTTTATTGGCTAATTGGGCTACATTTACTTGGAGCCGTCTATCATTGGATTAAAAACGATGGTGTGTGGGAATCTATGGTTCCAATCCTAAACCGAAACAGGGAATAACTATATCGCTACAAGTCTTGAGAAATTTAGGCTTTAAGATTTTTTCTCAACAGGTGGATTACCCGGAATTGGAAGACCTCTAAGCGCCTTGCTGGATCGCATGTACTGGGGAGCATAGGCGGCCTGTTCACCTAAAGCCTCAGCTGCACGCCACGCCCACCTTGGATCAGCCAACATTCCTCTTGCCATCGATACCATATCAGCTTGCCCTGTTCTTATGATAGCTTCAGCCTGAAAAGCTTCCGTAATTTGCCCAACAGCCATGGTTAAAATGTCTGTTTCGCGTTTAATTTCAGATGCGAAGCCAGTTTGATAACCGGGGCCAACTTCAATTTTCTGTTCCGGTGAGTTTCCCCCACTTGATACATCTATATAGTGGCAACCTCTTCTCTTTAACTCTTTGGCGAATTCGGTAGATTCCTTTACATCCCAACTTGATCTATCAACCCAATCCGTTGCTGAAAACCTGACACCTATTGCTTTTTGCCTCGGCCAAACCTTTGAAACTGATTCAAAAACTTCTAAAGGAAATCGCATACGGTCTTCAAGAGACCCTCCATACTGGTCGTTTCTTAGATTGCTAAGTGGGGATAAAAATTGATGTAATAAATAGCCGTGGGCCGCATGTATCTCTAAAACGTCAAATCCTATCCGATCTGCACGCTTTGCTGACTCCACGAAGGCAAATTTAATCCTAGAAAGCCCGTCTTCATCAAGTGCTTGGGGTGCCTCCCAATCTGTTGCAGCATAAGCTTCTGCAGATGCTCCATCGGTTTTCCAACCTCTAGGATCTTTTGAGGGTATTGGCTTTCCTCCCAACCAAGGTAACTCAGTTGACCCCTTACGGCCAGCATGTGCAAGTTGGATCCCCATCTTTGCATGTCCAAAGTCATGGCAAAAATCAACCACCCTTTTCAAATTTTGCTCATGGTCATCGGTACAAAGAGCAAGGCAACCAGGAGAAATCCTACCGGTCATTTCAACGCCGACGGCCTCAGTAAAAATCAAACCAACACCTGAAACAGCAAATTGACCCAAATGCATCAGGTGCCAATCTGTAGCTTTCCCTTCATATGCGCTGTATTGGCACATCGGTGCAACTACTATTCTGTTGGGAATACTCACATCCGAAAGTGAAATGGGTGAAAAAAGGCAACTGTTCATAAAATTTCTCTTTTAATTAAACTGTTCTCAGATAATTAAATTAAAAAATCTTCAAGGGAAGCCCTTTTACGAGAAAAACATATGTTGTTAAGATAATTTAATGAATATAGTTCCTGTAATCTGCTTGATTGACCAAAACAAAAGCAGGGTTTACCTAGGACCTGCTGGAAAATGGAGAGTGCATGTACTCAACACAAGAAGAATGGCTAATGGCAGAAAACAAAAAAGTCGTTTTGTTTGGAATGTCAGGCTTAGGCAAAACTCATATTTCGAATATGTTACGCCAATCTGGTGATTGGTACCATTATTCAATAGATTATCGTATCGGTACTCGCTATATGGGCGAACATATAGAGGATAGTTATAAAGAAGACGCAATGAAGTCGCCCTACCTCCGAGAATTACTTCTTGGTGACTCAATCCATATATCCTCAAATATAAGCTTTAATAATCTCGCTCCCCTTTCAAATTATCTAGGCAAACCAGGGAATGAAGAAAAAGGCGGGCTCAGTATAGAAGAATATAAAAAACGCCAAGCCCAGCATCATCTCGCAGAGGTAAAAGCGTTGTTAGATACCCCAAATTTTATAAGTAAATCTAATCGGATTTATGGCTATCCTAACTTTGTCTGTGACACAGGCGGATCAATATGTGAGGTAGTAAATCCTGAAAACCCCGACGACCCAGTTTTAAAAACTTTGGCAGAAAATACTCTTATGGTGTGGATTCAGGGATCAAGCCACCATACGGATGAATTAATAAAGCGGTTTGATAAGAACCCTAAACCTATGTGTTACGATCCAGATTTTCTAGATTTAAAATGGAAACAGTATCTCAAGATTAATGATTGTTCTATTGAAAACGTAGACCCAGATGATTTTGTTCGCTGGACTTATAGTGAAGCCATGGAGCACAGAAATCCAATTTATAAGTCCATGGCTTCTTGGGGAATTACAATTCAAGCTGATTTAATATCTCAAGTAAAAACGCCGTCAGAATTTATTTCATTAATTGGGTCAACAATTTCAAAAAATATTAAATAATTATCAAAATGCCAATAAAATTACCATCTTCTTTACCTGCCTTCGAAGTCCTCTCGAAAGAGGGCGTTATGGTCATGTCAGAAGACGAAGCCACTCGCCAAGATATAAGGCCTTTGCAGATTGGCCTTCTTAATTTGATGCCTAAAAAAATTCAAACGGAAAACCAATTTGCAAGATTAATAGGTGCCACTCCTCTTCAGATAGAGCTTTCATTGATAAGCATAAGTAACCACGAAACAAAAAATACAGCTGCCGAACACATGAAAAGTTTTTACAAACCTTTTTCAGAAATCCGCGACAGTGGTAAAAAGTTTGATGGACTGATAATAACGGGAGCGCCAATTGAACATCTTGATTATAAAGAAGTAACCTACTGGAAAGAAATCGTAGAAATATTTAATTGGACTCAAACGCACGTTCATTCAACTTTTGGTGTTTGCTGGGGTGGAATGGCGATGTTGAAACATTTTTATGATATAGATAAGCAAATTTTAAAAGAAAAAGCTTTTGGATGCTTTCGTCATCAAAATTTAAGCCCTAACTCAAAATATCTTCGAGGATTTTCAGATGACTTTATTATACCGGTAAGTAGATGGACCGAAATTAATAAAGATGATATAGTTTCTTTTCCACAACTTAAAACACTTCTTGGGAGTGAGGAAGTTGGGCCTTGCCTAATTGAGGATGCTGAACATAGTTCTCTGTATATTTTTAATCATTTTGAATACGATAGCGATACGCTGAAGCAAGAGTACAATAGAGATATTGAAACAGGTAAAAAAATAGCAGTACCCAGAAATTATTATCCAGGAGATGATCCAAGGGCAAAGCCAGAAAACCGATGGCGTTCACATGGCCATTTATTATATGGAAATTGGATCAATTCAATATATCAATCAACACCATATAATATATACAAAATTGGAACGTAAAATTTTAATTTAATAAGGATTTAACTGCAGATATCGCCGCATCTGCTCCCAGGATATCAGTTCCACCACCTTGGGCAAGATCTGGGCGTCCTCCTCCGCCCTTTCCTCCCATTTCCGGGACAGCAATTCGCACAATGTCAACAGCTGAAATTTTATCAGTAAGATCGGAGGAAACACCGGAAGCCACAGCAACTCTATTGTCAAACTCTGCAATTAGAAGGATAACACCACTTTTTAAACGGTCTTTGTGTTCATCAATGAGTGCGGGTAGGTCTTTACCCGAAATGCCCGAATATATTTGAGTGAAAAAGGAAATACCATTTATCTGTTCGGTTTTCGCTGTTTCACCGTTTCCTTGGTCCGAAAGTGCAAGTTTTCTCTTAAGTTCTGTAACTTCACTCGTAAGATTTTTCCTTTCTTCCATCAAAGCATTTACTCTTTGAGTAAGTTGGTCAGCTGAAACCTTTAGGAAAGCGCTCAATTCATTTACTTGCTGAGACTTTTTAGCCAGATGTGTTATTGCGCTTTCACCAGTAAGAGCTTCTATGCGACGCACCCCGGCACTCGAAGCACTATCCGACAAGATTGTAAAAGCACCAATTTCTCCCGTTTGTTTAACATGAGTGCCCCCGCAGAGTTCCAACGAATAGGTCTGACCTCCAAGACCTTTGCCTGAGCCTATTTTATCACCTATAGATACAACACGGACTTCGTCTCCATACTTTTCTCCAAAAAGAGCTTGAGCTCCAATTTCTCTGGCATCATCAGGCGTCATTATTCGCGTCTGCACAAATGAATTTTGTCTTATGTACTTATTAACTGACTTTTCAATCGACTGAATTTCTTCATCACTTAAAAGTGAAGAATGGCTAAAATCAAAGCGCAGCCTATCTTCGGCATTTAAGGATCCACGCTGCGCAACGTGATCGCCCAGTAACTGTCTCAGCGCTTCATGTAATAAATGCGTAGCAGAATGGTTAGCTTTAATTCTATTTCTTCTCGCAGCGTCAACAAACAGTGAGAGGCTATCCCCTTCTCCGATCGAACCTGTTGAAACCGTGCCTGAATGTATAAACAAACCAGCAAACTTTTTTGTATCATTTATTTGTATCAAACAATCAGAGGCTTGGGCGTAGCCCTGATCACCTACTTGGCCACCACTTTCTGCATAAAAAGGTGTTTGATTGAAAATTAGCTGAACTTTATCACCTGCGTCAGCCGATGCAACTTCAACTCCATCTTTAACCAATTTTTGTAATTGGGCCTCAGACGTGTCAGTTTCGTAACCTAAGAAATCAGTTGGAAATATATTATCTGAAAGCTCAAACCAAATCGCCTCATCAGTAAGTTGCCCTGTACCGACCCAAGCCGCACGCGCTTTAGCTTTTTGATCCGCCATTGCAATATCAAAAGCTGTAGTGTTAACAACCCGACCCTTCTCTCTTAAAGCATCCTGTGTAAGGTCTAATGGGAATCCATAAGTATCATATAATTTGAAAGCTGTTTCTCCAGAAAACTCCTCGCCCTCGGGAACCCTCGCCAGCTCGTCATCGAGCAATTTTAATCCCCGATCAAGGGTTTGTCTAAAACGAGTTTCTTCCTGAAGTAAAGTTTCTTCTATCAAAGACTGCGCAAGTCCTAATTCAGGATAAGCGCTACCCATTTGTTGGATCAGCGATGGAACAAGATTATGCATTATGGGGGTTTTTGAACCGAGCAAATGGACATGACGCATTGCTCTTCGCATAATGCGCCGCAACACGTATCCTCTACCGTCGTTAGATGGCAATACACCATCAGCAATTAAAAATGCCGTTGAGCGCAAATGATCGGCAATAACTCTATGGTGAACATTATGCTCACCATCAAGATCTGATGAGGTAGCTTCAGCTGAAGCAAGCATCAAATTTCTCATGGTATCGGTATCGTAATTATCATGACTACCTTGAAGTAAAGCGCCTATACGTTCTAATCCCATACCTGTGTCAATAGATTGAATTTCGAGTTCTTTCATTGAACCGTCCTCAAACCGCTCGTTTTGCATAAATACTATGTTCCAAATCTCAATGAACCGATCGCCGTCTTCTTCTGGCGATCCAGGCAGCCCACCCCAAATGTGCTCACCATGGTCATAAAAGATTTCTGTGCACGGGCCGCATGGGCCTGTTGGCCCCATTTGCCAAAAATTGTCAGAAGTACTAATTTTTATTATACGATCTTCAGGAATACCAACTTTTTTCCAAACCAAAGCAGCTTCATCATCAGTGTGGAAAACGGTTGCATATAACTTTTCAGCAGGAATTCCAAATTCTTTGGTTATCAATTTCCAAGCAAGAGGAATTGCTTCTGATTTAAAATAATCACCAAAAGAAAAATTTCCCAACATTTCAAAAAAAGTATGATGGCGAGCTGTGTACCCAACATTATCTAAGTCGTTATGTTTTCCGCCAGCCCTCACGCACTTTTGGGCGGTAACAGCTCTTACATAATCGCGTTTTTCAAGCCCTGTAAAAAGATTTTTAAATTGTACCATCCCTGAATTTGTAAACATCAAAGTGGGATCGTTTCGGGGAACTAGAGGGCTTGAAGCAACAATTTCATGACCATTTTTTTTAAAGTAATTTAAAAAAGTAGAACGAATTTCGTTTAAAGACGCCATATTTTTATTCCAAATCTAACTAATTCATCCTCTATATGGCACAAGTAATAATGTCCACAGTATCAAAGAAACTGACAATAAAAAAAAGGCTCCGTGTGGAGCCCTCAACACTGTAAAGGAATTATTTAGGCTTCTAAAATTTCCTCATCATCTTCAGGGTTAGGGATTTCAAAATCCAACCCATGTGACGCACGAATTTTATCCTCTAACTCATAAGCGATGTCTTCATTCTCCGATAAAAATATTTTAGCATTTTCTCTTCCTTGACCAATTCGTTCGTCTCCATAACTGTACCAAGCTCCTGATTTCTCGACTACGCCCGCATTGACACCTAAATCCAGTAGTTCTCCAGTTTTTGAGATACCTTCTCCATACATTATATCGAATTCGACTTGCTTGAACGGTGGCGCAACTTTGTTTTTCACAACTTTAACACGGGTGGAATTCCCAACGATCTCATCTCGATCTTTGATTGCCCCAATTCGTCTAATATCAAGTCTCACTGAGGAATAAAATTTAAGCGCATTTCCACCTGTAGTTGTTTCAGGACTTCCGAACATAACGCCAATTTTCATTCTAATTTGGTTAATAAAGATAACCATACAATTACTTCTGCTAATTGACCCAGTAAGTTTTCGCATTGCTTGGCTCATCAAACGTGCTTGTACTCCAACGTTATGATCACCCATATCACCTTCAAGTTCAGATTTAGGCGTTAGAGCCGCAACAGAATCAACGACAATCATACTTACCGCACCCGACCTTACGAGTGTATCCGTTATTTCCAATGCCTGCTCGCCGGTATCTGGTTGTGAAATGAGTAATTCATCCAAATCCACTCCCAACTTTTTGGCATACTGAGGGTCTAAAGCATGCTCTGCATCCACAAAAGCACACACGCCTCCCTTCTTTTGCTCTTCAGCCACACAATGTAACGTAAGTGTCGTTTTTCCTGAACTTTCAGGTCCATAAATTTCAATAATGCGGCCTTTAGGGAGACCTCCAATACCAAGGGCAATATCTAACCCCAAAGAACCTGTAGAGGTCGCCTCAATTTCTTGAACTGGATTGTCCGCGCCCAATTTCATAATTGAGCCTTTGCCAAACTGTCTTTCTATTTGAGCTAAAGCACTATCCAGTGCTTTTTGCTTCTCGTTATTCCGCTTTGATTCCATCGATAATAATTCTGCCATTCTAATCTGCCTTTTTATCTCACAGTGTAACTTAAGGAGCAATACCACTTTTGTTCTACTATTGTTCTTTTATGGGGTTATATAAAGAACATTGCAAGAAAAATATGAGAAATTATTAAATTTTTATCGGCTTTCTTATTTTTTTGTGAGAACAGTAAAATAAAATCCGTCCCCTAACTCATTAGGAATAAATAATTTTTCTTGCTCAAATACCCACTCTTTTGAATTTACTAAAAACTTTTGTATTTGAGCTTTGTTTTCATCCTTAAGTATAGAGCATGTTGCATAGACTAACTTCCCATGTGCTTTTACTAATTGCGCGGCAGTAATTAGAATTTTTTCTTGCAGAGATAATAATCTTTCATAGCCTTGCAATGTTAATGACCATTTTCCCTCAGGATCTCTGCGCCAAGTACCACTACCAGAACAAGGAACATCACAAAAAACCAAGCCATAGTGAGAGTTTTTTAAATCGTTAGATTTGATAATTCGAATATCTGCACCTGAGCGACTAGCCCGTTTATTTAAATCCTTCATTCTTTCAAAATTAACGTCATACGCAAAAATTGGTTTACTGAAATAAGCACTTAACGCGAGCGATTTTCCTCCCCCACCCGCGCAAAAGTCTAGTATTGGCCCATTCTGATCTTTACTTAACGATAATACACTTGCCTGACTTGATGCATCCTGTAGTTCTACTAGTCCTAAATTGTAGGCCTCAGAGTTCTTTATGTTTCGTGTTCCTTTGTTTACAATTAAAGCAGTTGATACGGTTGGATGGAGTTTTGAAGTAATTCCGTCTCGTTCTAGAACTTGAATTGCAAACTTCCTAGTACCCTTACTTGCATTTACCCGCAGAAAGATATTTGCCCGCTCCTTAAGCGTATTAGCAACCTCGTTTGCCTTTCTCCCCAGTGTTGCCTTCCATTTTGGCCACAGCCAATCTGGAATATCATGTAAATCGCTTTCATTTTTTATCGGTAATAGATCCAACTCCCATTTTTTTATTTTTGATGGACTATACCTACTTGCCCCAAAATATTCATCAAGATTTACTTCTCTCTTTTTAAGAAGAGCAATAATCCAAGACCTACCAGAAATTTTTTTTGATCTTTTTGTAAGACTATTTTTTTGCCGTAAGGCATCAAACACAACATCCCTTATTGCATGACGGTCTCCACTACCTGCAAACCGGTTAGATCTGCCCCACTTAGTCAGAGATCTCTCAGCATTCTCTCCTGCTAGAATGAGATCGAGTATTTCGATTGCTGCTGCGATATGCGCTGCTGGTGTCATTGATCAAATGATACGATAGTTCGGGCTTTCTCGTGTGATTTGGACGTCATGTACATGACTTT
The DNA here is from genome assembly GCA_902606585.1 of Paracoccaceae bacterium. Classification (GTDB taxonomy): domain Bacteria; phylum Pseudomonadota; class Alphaproteobacteria; order Rhodobacterales; family Rhodobacteraceae; genus Salinivivens. The sequence continues at coordinate 17,774 of CACLGX010000008.1, forward strand.
CTTTTAGCCCTGCTCCCGTTATTTTAACAAATTGACAGTTATTTCTCATCTCGGCGACCGTCTTGCATCCTGTGTAGCCCATAGAGGCTCTTAATCCACCGACCATTTGGTGTATTACAGAATTAGCTGGACCTTTGTATGGAACTTGACCTTCGATTCCTTCCGGCACGAGTTTATCGCTAGCTGCATCCTTTTGAAAATATCGATCTGCAGAGCCTCGAGCCATCGCTCCAAGTGAACCCATTCCTCTGTAAGCTTTGAAAGACCTTCCCTGATATAAAATAACCTCACCAGGACTTTCGTCCGTTCCTGCAATCATACTACCAACCATTGCGCAAGAAGCTCCTGCGGCAATTGCTTTGGCAAAATCTCCTGAGAATTTTATACCCCCATCAGCAATAATTGGCGTCTCGCCGGAGGCCTCCACACAATCCAATATTGCTGTCAATTGTGGAACGCCAACACCTGCAACCATTCGTGTTGTACAAATTGATCCCGGGCCAATTCCAACTTTTATAGCATCGGCTCCAACATCAATTAGGGCCTTGCACGCATCTGCAGTTGCCACATTGCCCGCCACTACTTGCACATTATTTGAAAGCTTTTTTACCCTACTGACGGCCTCAATGACTGCATCAGAATGCCCATGAGCGGTATCTATAACAAGCAAGTCAACACCTGAATCTATTAAACAATCTGACCTTAAATGTCCCTCGTCGCCAACAGTCGTTGCAGCCGCAACCCTTAATCTTCCAAGATTATCCTTGCAGGCTGTGGGGTTCAAAACCGCTTGCTCTGTATCTTTTAAAGTCAGCAAACCAGTCAGTCGACGTTGATTGTCTGTAATCAGTAACTTTTCAATACGCCTCTCTTTCATAAGATTAATTGCTTGTTGACGATCCGCAGGCTCAGTTAAAATTGCCAAGTTTTCTTTCGTCATCATTTTTGACACTGGTGTACTGCTATCGGCAGCAAAGCGCATATCGCGATTAGTCACAATTCCAACGACACGGCCTTTTTCATCGACAACGGGAAAGCCGGTTACTTTATATCGATCTCTTAGATTATCAGCATCAGCCAAAGTCTGATTTTCGCTTAGAGTGATAGGATTATAAACTATCCCACTTTCGAATCTTTTTACTTTGCGGACTTCCTCAGCTTGTTGCTCAACTTCAAGGTTACGATGTATAACCCCAATACCACCAGACTGCGCCATAGTTATAGCCATCTGAGATTCCGTTACTGTATCCATTGCTGAGCTTAACAAAGGAATATTCAAAGTAATATCTTTTGTAACATTAGTCCGCGTGTCTACTTCTGACGGTAAAACAGAAGACTGAGCTGGAACCAATAAAACATCATCAAAAGTAAGGGCCTCACGAATCTGCATCACATTTTCCCTTCCACATTACAGTAACCGTTTGGCAAGTTTCTATTTCACGATCCCCAGAGAAAGAAAAGAGTAATAACAAATAAATATGTAAATTGGCGCAGACCGCCAAATTTATGACGATTGCAGTCTTTTACTTCCAAACTATTCCGTTATTTTTACATTAAGGTTTGTTGGAGTTTGGTATGAGTTCGAAGCCGCTTGTTGTTTTTACACCATCCGGAAAAAGAGGCCATTTTGAAAAAGGCACATCTATTTTACAAATTGCGCGTCAACTCGGTGTAGATCTTGACTCTGTTTGTGGCGGACGAGGTATATGCAGTAAGTGCCAAATTACCCCCTCTTATGGTGAATTCACAAAGCATGGCGTTACAGTTGCTGCCAATGCACTCTCTGAATGGAATAAAGTTGAAGAGCGCTACAATGAAAAACGTGGGTTAGCAAAAGGTAGACGATTGGGTTGCCAGGCCTGCGTGCAAGGTGACGTTGTAATCGATGTACCCGCTGAAAGCCAGGTGCATAAACAGGTTATTAGAAAGGATGCGAGTGTTCGGCCAGTAAAAATGAACCCGGCTACCCGGTTATTTTACATAGAAGTTGCAGAACCAGATATGCACGAACCCAGTGGGGATTTTGAACGCTTAAAAATAGCTCTTCATGATCAATGGGAGATAAGTGACGTAGAATTAGATTTTTTTCAATTCAACAAACTTCAGAAAACTTTGAGACAGGGAAATTGGGCTGTCACTGTAGCAATATTTAATGACCATACCAGCACCCCACCGCGTATAATAGAAATTTGGCCCGGCCTTTATGAAGACGGCCTTTATGGTCTAGCTATTGACCTGGGCTCCACCACGGTCGCAGCTCATCTAACTGACCTGAAATCTGGAGAGATATTAAAAAGTGCTGGCTTAATGAATCCACAAATTAGGTTTGGAGAAGATTTAATGAGTAGGGTTAGCTACTCAATGATGAACTCTGGCGGCGATAAAGAAATGACAACTGCAGTCCGAGAAGCCATTAATAGCCTTGCTAAGCAGCTGCTAATGGAAGTAGAGATTGAAAAGACGTCATTAGTTGAAGTTGTTTTTGTCTGCAATCCAGTCATGCACCATTTGCTTTTGGGTATTGATCCCGTTGAATTAGGACAAGCGCCCTTTGCTCTAGCTTCTTCAAGCTCCATTACAGTAAGCGCATCTAATTTAGGCCTGAACGAAATAAATCCCTCTGGTAGATGTTACATTTTACCTTGTATAGCTGGGCATGTAGGTGCAGACGCAGCAGCAGTTGCGTTATCGGAAGAGCCAAATAAGTCTGATGATCTCGTTCTGGTCGTAGATGTCGGAACAAATGCTGAAATTTTACTAGGTAATAAGTCTAAAGTTCTCGCTTGCTCTTCTCCCACTGGCCCGGCTTTTGAAGGTGCTCAAATAAGCTCAGGCCAACGAGCAGCACCCGGTGCAATTGAACGTATCGAAATAAATCAAAAAACCAAAGAACCACGTTTTCGGGTTATTGGATGTGACTTATGGTCTGATGAAAAAGGGTTCAAAGAAGCAATAAAAGACACAGGCGTAACTGGTGTTTGCGGATCTGGTATTATCGAGGCAGTAGCAGAGTTAAGAATGGCAGGCCTAATGGATGAGAGCGGACTTATAGGATCTGCTGAAGCAACTGGATCGGCTAGATGCATACCAGAAGGTCGAACCAACTCATATCTTATCTATGACCAATCTGACGAAAATGGACCGCAAATATCTGTTTCACAAAACGATATAAGGGCAATCCAGCTGGCAAAATCCGCCTTGTATGCGGGCGCTCGGCTTCTTATGGATGAAATGAACATAGAAAAAGTAGATCGTGTTGTGCTTGCTGGTGCATTTGGGTCCCATATTTCCTCAAAGCATGCTATGGTTCTAGGAATGATCCCGGATGTTCCTTTAGAAAAAGTCCAATCAGCGGGAAACGCAGCGGGCACAGGCGCCAGAATTGCTCTATGTAACATTTCTGCTCGTAATGATATCGAAGCTTCAGTCAGCCAAATAGAAAAAATTGAAACAGCTATAGAACCAAAATTTCAGGACCATTTTGTTGCAGCAAATGCTATCCCGCACAAAATAGATCGCTTTCCAGAATTAAGTAAAATAGTTAGCTTACCTAATGTTCACTTCAACTTAGGCTTAGAAAACAAAACAAGGCGGCGGCGGCGAAAATTCTAAAAAGATGCAGTTCTTTAAACTATTTTACTTTAAGATTTCCCTGTAACTTTGCCCCCTTATCTGTAGATAAAGTTTCATAAGTGACGTCCGCCATCACCGTACCAGAGCTTGCAACGGATAAATCTGAAGCAGATATTACGCCATTTGCTTTTCCATCGACTGACACCGACGCTCCAGTAATTGATCCGTCAACACTTCCGGACGCCAAAACAGAGACTGAATTACCAGCAACCTTACCCTTGATTTGGCCATCAATTTCAATATCACCCTGACTTTTTATGTTACCATTTAGTTTAAAATCAGAACTTAAATATGTTTTCGCCATTATTTTCTCCAAAATACTAAAATTTATGTAAATTAGTAATCGCTTAAAAAACGGTTTAAGGATAAAATTCAAACAAGGCAAGAAATTCTGACAATATACCTACTCCAATGCATAATTTAAAAAATAGCTCACTTGCATTAACTTTTTAAATATGAGATATCCCCACGGATCCGCATCAATGTAACAGCGCGGTCTCTCGTGGATGAGAGCGGATCTTTGGCTCGTCCTTTGAAACGCGTAACAAATGGAGTTGTCATGCCTCTATACGAGCATGTAGTTATCTCGCGCCAGGATTTATCCAATGCGCAAGCCGAAGGGTTAGTAGAACACTTTGGAAAAGTACTTTCTGAAAATGGTGGAAAAGTAGTTGATAGTGAGTATTGGGGCCTTAAAACGATGGCCTATAAAATTAACAAAAATAGAAAAGGCCATTATAGTTTTTTAAAAACAGATTCACCTTCAAATGCAGTTCAAGAAATGGAACGCCTTATGAGAATTCACGAAGATATAATGCGTGTATTAACTATTAAGGTAGACGTTCACAGTGAAGGTCCTTCTGCACAAATCAGTAAACGCGAAGATCGCAGTGATCGACGTGAACGAGTTGAATAACAGTATTTGAAAGGAAAAAAACAATGGCAACTAAACCATTTTTTCGTCGTCGCAAGGTTTGCCCTTTCTCAAGTGAAAATGCGCCAAAAATTGATTATAAAGATACTAAGCTCTTGCAACGATACATTTCTGAACGCGGAAAAATTGTACCTAGCAGAATTACAGCGGTATCTGCTAAAAAACAGCGAGAGTTAGCTACTGCTATAAAGAGAGCTAGATTCTTGGCATTACTTCCATATGCAGTAAAGTAAGGAGACACAGCCAATGCAAGTTATCCTTTTAGAGCGAATAGCAAAACTTGGTCAAATGGGTGACGTCGTTGATGTCAAACCCGGCTACGCAAGGAATTTTTTATTGCCACAGGGCAAAGCAAAGTCTGCATCTGAGGCAAACATCGCTGCATTTGAATCAGAAAAGGCAAAACTAGAAGCACATAATTTAGAAACAAAAAAAGAAGCGGACGGTATAGCAGCTAATTTAAATGGGCAAAAATTCATTATTATCAGGTCGGCATCGGACACGGGAGCATTATACGGATCAGTTACTACTAGAGACGCGGCCGATGCTGCCAACGAAGCAGGTTTTACAATAGATCGCAAACAATTTACCCTAAAGTCTCCGATCAAAGAGCTTGGTCTGCATGAAATAGAAATCAAGTTACATCCAGAGGTATCGGCCAAAGTGACAGTAAACGTTGCAAGATCTCCAGAAGAAGCTGAATTACAATCCTCTGGAAAATCAATCCAAGACTTGGCAGCAGAGCAAGAACAAGAAGCAGAGTTTGAAATTGCTGAATTGTTTGACGATATTGGGTCGGCGGCGTTAGATGATGAAGAATTAAAAATAGATCAGGAACCAGAGGTTTTGCAGGATAATGAAATCGACACCTCAGATGGCAGCAAGTCAAAATAATATAGTCATTCTAATCTAAAAATTAAAAACGCTCTTGACCAATTCAAAAGCGTTTTCGTCCAAATTGATTTAAATAACCGCAAAATATAATAAAATGTCAAAAAATAGATTTAATTTAAAATTTTTGACAATTTTTTACTATAAATTTTGTATTTTTATGAATTTAGACTGTTGACGTTCATTAAGCTCTTTTTTAAGTTGTGGCAAAAGATAAGAATTAAATATAAGAAATCTCTGGAAATTAATGAATATAAGGAGCTCACTAAGACAAAGCAGTTAAATTAAAACTTGCGCCCTCCGATTTCTTCGGAGGTTTTTTTAGGAGCTGAAGAAAATTGGAGTTGAGAAATGATACGCCAAATGACGGGTGCAAAAATGGTTGTTCAAGCCTTGAAGGATCAAGGTGTAGATACAGTATTTGGCTATCCAGGTGGAGCTGTCTTACCTATTTATGATGAGGTTTTCCTACAAAATGACATCAGGCATATTTTAGTTCGTCATGAACAAGGTGCAGTTCATGCAGCCGAAGGTTATGCTCGGTCAACAGGAAAACCTGGCGTAGTACTTGTTACTTCAGGGCCAGGCGCTACGAATGCTGTAACAGGTCTTACAGATGCACTAATGGATAGTATTCCATTGGTTGTACTTACAGGGCAAGTTCCAACCTTTATGATAGGCTCAGATGCTTTTCAAGAAGCCGACACCGTAGGTATTACCCGTCCCTGCACTAAGCATAATTGGTTGGTTAAAGACACAGTCGAATTAGCTGGAGTAATTCATGAGGCATTTCATGTAGCAACTTCAGGAAGACCTGGTCCAGTGCTAGTTGATATTCCAAAAGATGTGCAATTTGCAACTTCTGAGTATATTGAGAAGTCTAAAATACCAATTTCTCATTACCAACCGAAAACCAAGGGTGATCCACAACAAATCGCTAGCTTGGTGGATGCGATTGAAAATGCTAAAAAGCCTTTATTTTACACAGGTGGGGGCGTCATTAATTCGGGTCCAAATGCTAGTAAGTTATTGAGAGAATTGGTTGATGGGACCAACTTCCCGATAACCTCAACGTTAATGGGATTAGGATGTTACCCTGCTTCCGGTAAGAGATGGTTGGGTATGTTGGGAATGCATGGTTTATACGAGGCAAATTTGGCCATGCACGATTGCGATCTAATGATAAATATTGGAGCTAGGTTCGATGACAGGATCACCGGAAGAATTGACGCATTCAGCCCAAACTCTAAAAAAGCGCATGTAGATATAGACCCGTCTTCAATAAATAAGGTGATAAATGTTGATATACCGATAATTGGTGACGTTGAAAGCGTGCTTAAAGATATGCTTAAACTTTGGAAATCTAGAGGGAAAAAGACCAATACTTTAGCAGTGAATACTTGGTGGGAGCAGATCGAAAGTTGGAAGTCTACTAACTGCCTTGCCTTTAATCAAAAAGGGAAAACAATCAAGCCACAGTTTGCTATTGCTAGACTAGAAGAGCTTACGAAAAAATATAAAGACCGTTTCATCTCCACGGAAGTAGGGCAGCATCAAATGTGGGCTGCTCAATACTTGGGTTTTGAAAAGCCAAATCAGTGGATGACATCAGGTGGGCTAGGAACGATGGGTTATGGGTTCCCAGCTTCAATAGGTGTTCAAATTGCTCACCCAGACGCTCTTGTTATAAATGTTGCTGGAGAAGCTAGTTGGCTTATGAATATGCAAGAAATGGGAACCGCTGTGCAGTATAGATTACCGGTTAAACAATTCATCTTGAACAACGAAAGATTAGGGATGGTTAGGCAATGGCAAGAGCTGTTACATGGTGAACGATACTCTCACAGTTGGTCAGACGCCCTACCTGATTTTGTCAAATTGGCTGAAGCTTTTGGCGCAAAGGGTATTTTATGTGACGATCCCAAAAATTTAGATGATGCAATAATGGAAATGGTTGAATATGAAGGGCCTGTAATTTTTGATTGTCTTGTTGAAAAGCATGAAAATTGTTTTCCAATGATTCCATCAGGTGAACCCCATAATAAAATGTTGTTGGGAGAGGCAAATACTAAAGATGCAATTGCATCTTCAGGCGCAGTTCTAGTTTAAGGAGTAAATATGTCCTCGTTAAAAATAAAAAAAGGCTCATCAAAACACTCCGCATATAATTTACGTGCCAATTTTCAAGACCAAAAAGAATCACATACACTGACAGTGTTAGTTGATAACGAAGCTGGGGTTCTAGCGCGCGTAATTGGCTTATTTTCTGGTAGAGGCTATAATATCGATAGCTTAACCGTGGCTGAAGTTGACCACGAGGATGGCCTATCACGCATTACAATAGTGACTAGTGGTACGCCTCAAATCATAGAACAGATAAAAGCCCAACTAGGTCAAATTGTACCTGTACACGAAGTTCATGATCTCACAGTGGAGGGACCCTCGGTGGAACGTGAATTGGCCCTTTTGAAGATTACAAATAGCGGCGAAAAGAGAGTCGAAGCATTGCGATTAGCAGATATTTTTAGAGCTAGTGTGGTAGACAGTACGCTGAAAAGTTTTGTTTTTCAGATAACAGGAACCCCAGAAAAAATAGATGCTTTTGCTGAATTGATGGAGCCCCTGGGTTTGAATGAAATAGCAAGAACTGGAATAGCAGCTATTGCTAGAGGCAAATAATCGAAATAATTCAATAAGCATTTTAGCCTTCAAAACTTTTAGATTTTGTCGCAACTAGGCAATGACAGTCGCAAAATTAGATGAAAATTTGGTCAACTTAAACATGATCCTTATAGTTATAAGAAGATCAAAGAGATGCAAAAAGAAACAAACTTGGAGCTGGTCAGACAACATGTTTCTGTAGCAAATGGCTTACCGAACGAACACTACATCGATCAATCTGTATTCGATGAAGAGAAAAATAGTATACTATTTAATCAATGGGCCGGCTTAGATGTTTGCTCTGAGGTACCTGAAATTGGTGACAGCAAACCTATAAATTTTATGGGTCTGCCTCTTTTCATTATTAGAGATACCAAAAATATTGTCCGAGTTTTTCAAAATACATGTAGACACCGGGGGATGATACTCGTTGAAAAATCTAAGAAGATCCAAGGGGCCATTAGATGTCCTTATCATAGTTGGTGTTATTCAACTGAAGGAAAGTTAGTCAGCACACCTCACGTAGGCGGACCCGGCCAAAATACAGATAAAAATATAGATAGAACAAAATTGTCTTTAGTTGAAATTAGATCTCATGTTTGGAGAGATGTTATTTGGGTCAATATAGACGGTACGGCTGAACCATTTGACAAGGTTATGGCATGTACAATTGAGAGATGGAAAGAACTGGATCAGAAATTATACCATGGGGGTGAGGAAGGAAAATTTTCACTTAAAGTTAAAGGGAATTGGAAACTAGCAGTTGAGAATTATTGTGAAAGCTACCACCTTCCTTGGGTTCATCCAGGACTGAACAGCTACTCACGTCTTGAAGATCATTATCATATTGTGAAATATGGAAGTCATTCAGGACAAGGTAGTTTAGTTTATAGGCAACTTACAGATGACAAGGGTCAAAAATTGCCAGATTTTAAAAACTTAAGTAAAAAGTGGTCAACCGGAGCTGAATACATTGCCTTATACCCAAACGTTCTTTTAGGAGCGCATAGAGACCATGCTTATGCAATAATCTTGCTTCCATTGTCTTTCTCTGAAACTATTGAAAACGTTCATATTTATTATTCTCAACCAAATACCAGTTCTTCCTTAAAGAAGAAAAATAAAGATCAGTGGAAAGAAGTTTTCGAGGAAGATATTTTTGTTGTCGAAGGCATGCAAGCCGGTCGTCTTGGAATTAAGTTCGACGGCGGTCGCTTTTCACCTAAAATGGACGAACCTACCCACTGCTTCCATGATTGGGTTGCAAGTAAAGTTTACGACTTTAGAAATAATAATCACTGAATAAATAATGTCACTGAATAAAAAAATACTGAAGGCGCACCATAATAGAAACTTGTCTTTATTGGTTGAACTTTATCAAGAAGCCGCAGAGAAAGTTTTAACACGCCAAGAGCAAAACTTCTTCCGAGTACAGGCCTATATTTACGCTTTGGAAGTTGGGCACCATTTAACCCCAATTTTACATAAAAAACTTGTTAAGGACGGAGTTGAGGAATAGGCATCAAAGTTCATCTGAATTGACAGCCCTTTCTTCTAAAATAAGCCATTCATCTTCAAGCCTTTTTAATTCGGTTTGCCTTTCGATAAGGGCAGTAGATACTTTTTCAAATTTAACTGGATCGTCTTGATATAGCGTGGCATCCGATAAAAATTTTTCCAATTTTTTTATTTCGTATTCAAGACGCTCAATTAAAATTGGTAGTTGCTCTAACCTGTGATTATCAACAAAAGAGTTTCTAGTTTTCGGCGAAGATTGACTATTTGAAGTTTCTTCTGAATTCCTCTTATTTACTTTTCGTTTTTCTTTATCTGGCGTGGTGTTTCCTATTTTTAAGCTTTGATAATCATTCCAACTTCCAGCAATTTTTAAAAATTTACCTTTTCCGGTTAAAATTATACTTGTTTCAACTGTGCGATTTAAAAAATCTCTATCATGACTTATTAGTAAAACAGTACCGGAATATTCGGCGATAACTTCCTGAAGTAAATCTAATGTTTCCAAATCCAAATCATTGGTAGGCTCATCAAGAATGAGTAAATTACTTTCTTTCGCCATTATCTTAGCCAAAAGGAGCCTTGCCTTTTCGCCTCCTGACAATGACTTTACTGGTGAGCGAAGTTGTGTCTCGGAAAATAAAAAATCTTTGAGATAACCAGCAACGTGTCTAGGTTTGCCTCGAACTATTATTTGCCCGGCTGTACCGATAGTGGTAATATTTTGGTCATCTGCTAAATTTTGTAATAGAGAATTTTCTAAATTTAGCTGCTCACGCAATTGATCAAACTTAGCTATGATTAAGTTGGATCCTAAAGTAATCTCCCCGGAGTCCGGCTGTATTTCACCTAATAATATCTTGAGTAAGGTAGTTTTCCCAATACCATTTGGGCCAACTATTCCAATCCTGTCGCCTCTTTTAATTTGAATTGAAAAATCACTTATAATGCATTTATTAGCAAAATTTTTGTTCAGATTTTTAGCATATACCACCAGTTGACCTGATTTTTGTTCAGACACTAGCTTCATATTTCCAGTGCCTGCTCGCCGAATATAAGAGTTCTTTTGCTTTCTTAATTTTTCTAAGTTTTTTAAACGTCCCTGATTTCTTTTTCGTCTGGCACTAATTCCTTCCACGGCCCAACGGCTTTCAGATAAAATCTTTCTGTTAAGTTTGTGCATTTTATCATCTTCTTCATGCCAAATTTTATCTCGCCATGCTTCAAAACCTCCAAATCCAATAGAACATCTCCGAGCTTTTCCCCTATCAATCCAAACTGTATCATTTGTTAAATTTGAAAGAAACTTTCGGTCATGGCTGATAATGACGAAACTTTTAGAGGAATATTTCAATACAGATTCAAGCCACTCTATCGCCTCCACATCTAAATGATTTGTTGGTTCGTCAAAAAGCATTATATCATGATCGGCCACAATTAATTTTGTTAATGCTGCCCTTCTCCTTTCACCTCCAGAAGAAGCTGCAATAGAAATATCAAAATCAAACCCAAGGTTCTTTCCGGTCATTTCAATTAAATGTAGATTACTTTCTGATGCTCCAGAATAAACATAGTCGTATAAGGTAGAAAATTCGCTTAGATTGGGATCTTGCTCCATATACCCAATCGACAGCCCCTTGCTGAGCATTCTATCTCCTTCATCCTGAACAACCAAACCTTGGAGAACCTTTAGAAGTGTTGATTTTCCAGACCCATTTCTTCCTACTAAAGCAATACGATCACGTGGATGAATTAATAAATTTAAATTCTCAAAAATGGGTTTTTCTCCAAAAGAGAGAAAAATATTTCTAAGACTTATTTGTGGACTGACAACCATAAATTTCTAGTGTAATCGGGGAAAAATCATGCTAAATTTAATAAAAATTTTTGTCTACTTTTTGGTATTTTAGATATTTCCATTCCTGTAAACAAATGGAGTGTTTTCATACTCAAATCAACTACAGCATGATCACTGACCCAGGCTCCCATGGAAAGGTAAGTTTTTAACAAAGGTGGCATATTTAACAAAGCCTTTTTTTTATCCACCTTACAATTTAAATCTTTAGAATAACAGAAAACCTTTGCTGACTTTATTCGCGGACGCCATTTAACTGGCGCAATATACCGATCGCGAAGCAAAGCAAAACTATCAACGTACTTCCTTTTATCAATTCCTTCAAAAGAAGAACAACCAAAGAGAAGTTCTGTCCGGCTTTGAGTAACAATTTGTGCCAAAGCCGCCCATGCCGTAATTATAACACTTCCATCATTTACTTCTGGATCTATGCAGAATCTACCAACTTCAATCATAGGCTTTGGATAACTCTCAATAGATTTCAAGTCATAAAATTGTGCCGAATAACTATTAGAGATATTTTTACCATTTTCGAAACTCAAAATTCTATAACAACAAATTAATTTATTTGTTTCTAAGTTTTCAACTAACACATGTCGGCAAATGGTGTCAAAATCATCAACGTCTAGCTCAGCTTTATTTAACAAATTGAAACATTGATAACGCAGCGCCTGGGCAGCTAATACCTCACTTTGAGACGATGCAAATCTTGCTCGATATTGACCAACCCTAACTATTTCCACTGCAAACGCACTTTTTCAAAACTGTCTATGAATTTCTACTTTTTTTTAAAGCCCAAGACTTGAAGCAGAAGGCCCACTAATTGATCTTATTATTTGCTGAATTATGTTTTTATTATCTAATCCTATTTCAGTCACTCGATAGTCCAGCCTAACAATGGTTGCATTATCAACGCTGAAAGTCTCAATGTTTTTCAAAATACTGCGCTCATCAAAAGATATTAGAACAACTTTTCGCTCAATAAGTTGGTCAGATATAAGATTGGGACTATTGAGTGTTGACCTGACATAGTAAAAATAAGATCCTTCCAAACTGGCTGTAGCAGGAAGACCAATTTTTTTGCTAACACTTTGTTTATTATCTTTACCAATTATCAAAGTATCCAGTTCTGATTTCGAGGGAATGTATCCGTGATTTCTTATGTTTGTAGTGCAGGAAAATGCGAAAGAGACGAATACTAAAACAACAATTACTCTTAGATAACTCAATTTTTTAATTCCTGAACTATGGGCTTTTTGAATCAATTACTCTACTTTCTAACACTAATGGGTTTATTAAACGATCATTTTGTATGGAGTTTTTAATATGGACTCGCTCTTACGCTTCTCAGAGCTAAATCAATCAAAACCTTTTGGGTTTCATTTGAGACTTTCAAATCAAAAAGTTTCTGAGTTAATAAAACGTCTTGATGTATTAAACATCAAAAAAGTTTCTTTGGTTGGTTCATTATCCCCACTAAGTATTGATGAATGGAGCCTAAAAGCTGTATTAAAAGCTACTGTAAAACAAAAATGCGTTATCAGTCTTAAACCTGTTCAAACGGTAGTAAATGATACTATAAGTAGGACTTTTTCTGCTTTAGCTTTACATTACAACTACGATGCGGATGATGATGGAACTTCTCCAGTAATCTTTGATGACAGCCTGCACCAGCTTAATGATGAAATAGATTTAGCTGAGATAATTTTCGAGGAACTAACTTTAATATTACCACTTTATCCAAAAATTGAAGGGGCGGAGTTGGGCTGCTATTCTGTAACTGAACCAGGCGTAAAACCTCTAAATGAGGAAACTATAAAACCCTTTGCACGACTTTCAGAGTTTAAAGACAAACTCTTAAAGAAAAAATAAATCCCAAATAAGAAAGTTAATAGGCATAGAAAATAATTTTTAAAAAAGAGTTTAAATTTTCTATTGTGTTTCTGTTAATAGATCATGTAAGAGGTTGCAAATTATCAATGTAACTTTTGGGCTTTTGGCTCTTAAACGATCGAGGTTGAGGCATGGCTGTCCAACAAAATAAAGTATCTAAGTCTCGCAGAAATAATAGGCGCGCTCACGATTCGCTTAGTCCTTTTAATCCAAACGAGTGTCCAAACTGTGGTGAGCTGAAGCGTCCCCACCATGTTTGCGCGTCATGCGGATACTACGGCGAAAAAGAAGTTATAGTTACCGCAGAAGAAATAGATATAGACGAGGACGCAGCTTAAGCTGTATCGTCGTGTGCAGATGACGCACAATACTCGAGAAAACAAAACAAAAAATAGCGGCATTGTGTTAAGTGTTGACGCAATGGGCGGTGACTTAGGACCACCAGCAGTTGTTGCAGGTATCGCACGCTCCGCCGCAAATAACCCAAACCTCTTCTTCATATTGCATGGCCCAGAAGACGTATTAAAGCGCTTGGTAAATAGACGACGTCGCCTAAAAAATTGTGTGAAGATAGTAAATTCGACAGATGTAATAAGCATGAACGATAAGCCTAGCCAAGTTGTGCGCAGTGGAAAAAATTCATCTATGTGGTCGGCATTAGAATGTGTAAAAAACGGCGAGGCGGATGTTTGTGTTTCATGTGGAAACACCGGAGCTTTGATGGCCATATCAATGATACGTCTTCGGAAATTAGAAGGCATTAACCGACCCGCAATAGCTGTGCTTTGGCCCTCTAGAGCAAAAGTGGGATTCAACATTGTTCTTGATGTCGGTGCTGACATTAAGGCAGAGGCGAATGATTTACTACAGTACGCATTGATGGGTGTCTCATATGCAAGAAACGGTCTTAACGTAAAAAAACCTAAAGTAGGACTTCTTAATGTCGGCACCGAAGAACACAAGGGCCGAGCTGAGTTGCATAGAGCACATGAACTTATCGAAAAAAATTGTGATCCATCTGCTTTTTCATTTGTTGGATTTGTTGAGGGCGGTGATATTACTACCGATAAAGCTGATGTTATTGTGACAGATGGTTTTACTGGTAATATTGCCCTAAAAACAGGTGAAGGTACAGCTGCTTTAATTGGAAACTTATTAAAGGAAGCCTTTGCCTACACCCCATTATCTCGACTAGCATCATTTTTAGCGGTTACTTCATTAAGAAGATTAAGAAAAAGAATTGATCCACGTACAGTAAACGGCGGTGTTTTTCTGGGTTTAAACGGAACTGTTGTAAAGAGCCATGGCTCCGCTGATGCGACTGGAGTGGCAGCGGCTATAAAACTAGCTGTTCAGTTAGCAGAAAATAATTTTTCAGAAAAAATTGCCGCTCGGGTTGCATCAGCAAACACTATGCAGCAAAATTAACAAAAGTAGGAGAAGGTCAGTCTTTAAAATGACTAAAAGAGCAGTAATTACGGGTGTTGGCCATTACCTCCCCAAAAGAATAGTTCTCAATTCAGAATTTGAAAAAACTCTTAACACCAGTGATGATTGGATCATAACACGAAGCGGAATAAGACAAAGGCATTTCTCAAATGGAGATGAAACTACATCAAAAATGGCTGTCTTGGCCGGAAAACAAGCTATGGAACATGCAAACATAGCAGTTTCTGACTTAGATGCCATAATTTTAGCTACTTCTACTGCTGATCTGACTTTCCCATCAGCAGCTACAATGGTTCAAGCCGGTTTGGGTATGAGACATGGATTTGCTTATGATGTTCAAGCAGTTTGTGCAGGTTTTATCTATGCATTATCAACAGCAAATGCTCAGATAGTTTCTGGTCAAGCAGATAGAATACTGGTAATTGGTTCCGAAACTTTTTCTAATTTAATGGACTGGAGCGATCGATCAACTTGTGTGCTATTTGGTGATGGGGCTGGTGCAGTCGTCTTAGAAGGCTATAATGCAAATGGGACTAAGGAAGACCGCGGTATTTTGTCAGTAGATCTTAATTCTGATGGTAGCTTTAGGGATATATTATACGTCGACGGCGGGGTTTCTCAAAAAACGACCGGTTATTTAAAAATGGAAGGGAAAGAGGTCTTTAAGCACGCAGTGGAGAAATTGGCAAAAACATCAGAAAAGGCGATGGCCAAAGCCGGTATAAAGTCTAGTGAAGTTGATTGGGTTGTCCCTCATCAAGCTAACGTTAGGATCATACAAGGCACTGCACGTAAGATGGGCATACCCGACAAAAAAGTTATCAAAACTGTTCAAGATCACGGCAATACATCTGCAGCGTCAATTCCCTTAGCACTATCAGTAGCTTCGAAGTCCGGACAAATAGAGAAAAATGATTTAATAGTAACTGAAGCTATTGGGGGAGGTCTTGCCTGGGGAGCAATAGTACTAAGATGGTGAAATATTCGTTTTAATGCATCAAAAACTTAATAAAACGTCTCAATATTGTTGACAGTTAAAAACCGTGCGCTTTTAATGAATTCAAACGGGAGGATATAATGGCAGCTAAAACACTTACGAGAATGGACTTAAATGAGGCTGTATTTCGCGAAGTAGGTCTATCTCGAAATGAGTCTGGAGATTTAGTTGAAAGCGTTCTTAACCATATTAGTAATGCTATGGTAAAAGGTGAGCAAGTTAAAATATCATCATTTGGAACTTTCAGTTTAAGGGATAAAAGTGCACGCGTAGGTAGAAATCCAAAGACTGGTGACGAAGCCCCAATTGCTCCAAGGCGAGTGTTAACTTTTCGGCCATCACATTTACTAAAGGACCGCGTGGCAACCGGTAATTCCTAAGTTATTTAAATGACCAAATCAGCAGACGCCTTTAGAACAATAAGCGAAGTAGCTGAATGGCTAGATACAGAAACCCATGTTTTAAGGTTTTGGGAAAGTAAATTTAGTCAAATAAAACCCGTAAAAAGGGCTGGTGGTCGAAGATATTACCGACCAAAAGATATGTTAATTATTGGTGGAATTAAAAAACTTCTGCACGAAGATGGAATTACAATAAAAGGGGCCGAAAAAATTATTAAAGATAAAGGCCTAAATTATATTTCAGATCTTTCTCGGCCACTAGAAATGGTGGAAACAGATACAAGTGAGATAAGAGAAAAAATATCACAAGAAGCTACGGAAAATCTAAATGTTCCGATAAAAGAAAAAAAATATATCAATAAATTTGGTGAGGTAGATGGCCAATTCTCTATGTTTTCGGATGAGCCCCTAGACAAACCTTCAGAACCATTGACGACAGAGGCAAATTTTAAATCTATTTCGAGTAATTTATCCAAAAAAATATTTTCTTATAGTGATAAAGTTTTGTTCGAAAAAATATTAAGTTCTATCGAAGTGGCCATAAAAAAAAGAGCCTAATTTTTCGAGATTGAACTTTCTTCTTGTTCTCAACTAAAAATCAAGAAATAACAAACAAAGTCGGGCTATGGCGCAGCCTGGTAGCGCGTCCGTCTGGGGGACGGAAGGTCGCAGGTTCAAGTCCTGCTAGCCCGACCAAATAGCTGTTGAATTTCCTCAGTTATATTGTTTATGGAGCCAAAAATTTTGGGTGTCTTACCAAGTCAAACTATCAGTGAATTAATTTCAAAAAAAATTATATTTGCGAATAGAGAAATAGAAAAGGGGCAAATTCAACCTGCCAGCCTCGATCTTCGTCTTGGAAATATAGCCTGGCGAGTACGAGCATCTTTCTTAACTGGAAAAGACAATGATGTATCAGATTTGTTGAGTGAATTCAAAATGCATCAGATAGATATGTTAGAAGGTGCTGTTTTAGAAAAGGGTTGCGTCTATTTAATCCCAATAGAAGAGAACTTGAGATTAACAGCAGATTTAAGTGCAATAGCTAATGCAAAGAGTTCAACCGGACGTTTGGATCTTTTAACACGTATTATAACCAATAGAGGTAGTGAATTTGACAGAATTCCTGCTGGATATAATGGCCAATTATTTGTTGAAATATGCCCCCGGTCATTTTCAGTCCTGGTTAGACCGGGTATGCGTTTAAATCAAATCCGCTTCAGAAAAGGCCAGTCTATTTTAAGTGACGAAGAGCTACTAAAACTTCATAATAAAGAAAGGTTAATAGATAGCGTGCCCAAAATTGATGCCGGCTTGGGATTTTCCGTCGACTTGCAACCAGTAAAAGGTTCTTTAGTTGGCTACCAGGCAAAACCACATACAGGGATAATAGACTTAGATAACGTAAAAACCTACAAGCGTGAGAATTTTTGGCAAGAAGTTCACAGCTCAAATAGTAAAATTATCTTGGACCCTGATGCCTTTTATATTCTTGTGAGCAGAGAATCTGTTCATATCCCACCCGCTTACGCTGCAGAAATGGCCCCTTACCTTGCAATGGTAGGAGAATTTCGGGTCCATTATGCTGGGTTCTTTGACCCAGGGTTTGGTCATGCTAACGCAGGTGGCTCAGGCTCTCGTGGGGTTTTAGAGGTTCGATGTCACGAGGCACCCTTTGTTTTAGAGCACGGTCAAATTGTAGGAAGATTAGTTTACGAAAGAATGGCTGAAATTCCAGAAGAATTATATGGTGAGAATATAAACTCTAATTACCAAGGCCAAGGGTTAAAGTTATCAAAGCACTTTAAATAGTCTTTTCTTCGTTAAAAAGCTCACTCTGTAGATCTTCACCTTCACCCTCCAAAAGTTCTCCCGGCACAGAAGACCCAGGCGGAGGAGGACTTTCGAGAAGTCCTGCAGATTTTAACTCTTTTAAGCCAGGTAGATCACGGGCACTTTCAAGGCCAAAATGATCAAGAAAGTTTTGCGTAATAGCAAAGGTAACAGGCCTCCCTGGCGATACTCTTCTTCTCCCAATCTTAATCCAATCCAAGTCCATTAACAGATCAATTGTTCCGCGAGAAACACTCACGCCTCGTATCTCTTCAATTTCCGCTCGAGTAACAGGTTGGTGATACGCTATTATTGCAAGTGTTTCCACAGCAGCCCGAGAAAGTTTTCTAACCTCAACTGTTTCCTTCTGCATCAGAAAACTAAGGTCTGAGGCAGTACGTAAGGCCCAGCAATCACCAACCTTTACTAAATTTATGCCCCTACTCTTGTATTTTTCCTTTAAATTTTTCAAAGCCTTTTCCGGCTCACAACCATAAGGTAAGCGGCCGATTATTTCTTTAATTGTCACTGGTTTTGAACTAGCAAACAGAATAGCCTCCACCATTCGTTCTTGTTGATCGATATTAGGAGCCTCAAATAGAGACTCTGTAAGTTTTTCTTCTTCGATCATTTATTCGTCCCTTTTGATCTAAATTGTATTGGCTCAAAACTATCACTTTGGCGCAATTCAAGATCTCCGTTTTTAGCTAATTCTAATGTTGCAGCGAAAGTTGAAGCAGTCGCAGCGCGAACACGGCCTGCTGAAGAAGTCCAACCATCCGGTAAAAAGGTTGAAATGTCTATCCAACCAATAGTATAGCCAATCAACCCACGCATTCGCTCTAAGGCCTGTTCAATTGTATAAACATCATCTCGATCCATAACAAATGGTCGAAACTCATCCTTTGTTTTTGTTCGAGCATAAGCTTGGATTAGATCTAAAAGAGAAGCTTCATATTTTATACGCTTGATTTTTTCTACTTTCTCTTCGTTGCCTCTTGCAAAAAAATCTCGACCAAGTTGATCTCTGGCCATTAACTTAGCAGCAGCGTCGCGCATTGCCTGTAATCTTTCGAGTTGAAACGCTAGATGTGCTGCCAATTCTTCTCCAGTCGGTTCATTCTCGTCCAGACCAGGAGGAAGCAGCAACCTAGATTTCAAAAAAGCAAGCCAAGCCGCCATAACTAAATAATCAGCAGCGAGCTCTATCTTTAATGAGCGCGCTTTTTCTACAAAATCCAGATACTGTTCTGCCAGCTGAAGAATGGAAATCTTCATTAAATCTAATTTTTGAGTACGTGACAAACTTAGAAGAAGGTCCATCGGACCTTCAAAACCGTCAAGATCGACAATCAATTCATCTGAAGGCATTAATTCAGATGAAAAAGAATTAGAGCCAAAATTTTCACTTGGATGTTTGTTATTAATTACCATTTGGTTCACGAACTCTGTGACGACTCTAAATTCTTAATCTTATTATGTTCTATCTTTTTTCTTTCTTCAATGACAGAGGCCATCCGGGATAGTGTCAAAGTGTTTGGAACTACACCAGAATTAATGATTTCTTTCATCTCCAAAAGGTTTCCATTGCAATGCAATATAACATCGTTTCCAGCTTCTATTAAATTATTAGTGCGTTTTTTTATATTACCTGGCAGAGCCGCCATAGAAATATCATCACTTATTAAAAGTCCAGAAAATTTTAGATCGTTTCGAATGATATCTATCAGTCTTTTAGAGGTGCTTGCTGCCGAATGCGGATCTATAGCCTCAAACACAACATGAGCTGACATTGCAATTTCCGCATCACAAAAAGCCTTAAAAACTGCAAAATCATTTGCAAAAAGCTCTTTCTTACTTGCTTTAACAACAGGTAATTCAAGGTGACTATCATGTATTGCAAAGCCATGGCCGGGCATATGCTTAATTATGGGAAAAACACCTCTCGATTTTAACGCATCGTATGCAATTCTACCAAGCGAGATGACATCAGACTTATTAAAACCATAACATCTGTTGCGCAAAAATCTGTGAGTAATTGGCCGGGCAATATCAAGCACAGGAGCGCAATTAAAATCAATACCAAGCGAAAGCAATTCGTTTGCCATTGTTGAAAACCGCAGTTTAAAAACAGTTTTAGCATTTGGCCCCGCCTTTTGGGCCTCATCTAAAGGTGGCAACCTATCTAACGCCAGGGGAGGCTTAATACGCTGGACCCTGCCACCCTCCTGATCAATTAAAATTGGAGCACACCAACCCACCGAGTCTCTCAACGATCGGCACAAATGATTAACTTGCTTTGCATTGATAATATTTCTAGAAAAAAGAATAAAACCAAAGGGCAAAGTCTCTTTAAAGAATTTAGATTCAACTTCTGTTAGTTTAGGGCCTTCACATCCAAAAATAACTGCATTCTTGATGGGTTTTGATATCATCTAGCGCATCGCGACTGGAATGCATGCAACTTTATCACTTATCGCTGTGCAAAATTGTCTAGCGCTCGAGATATCATCAAAACCTGCGGCTCGTAAGCGATAAAATATTTTACCTCCGCTTTCTGCCTCTTGAACAATCATTTTCTTAGAAGTTAATATAGAACCAAGAAGTTTTTCAAAACGTTGCCATTCACTTTTCGCCAAGTTTTTACTATCGAAGGCCCCAAGCTGTACAACCGCACTCCCTTTAGTCAATTCAAAAACTGGTTGATTCGTAACAAACTGGCCTCCAGTTTTGTTTTTATTTTTTTTTAAAATCATAGGACGAATTTTGGGGCGTAATGAGGTTAGCGAAGCTGTAGAGTCTCCAGCAATTGATAGCGCTAGAGATACTGCATTTTCTATTTCTATTTTCTTTTGGGAAAATGCCACTTTAGAAAAACTCGCAGTCTCTTTTAACCCTTTATCTGACTCTATTCCATTCGATAGCGCTCTCAAATTTATACTATTTTCAGCATTAACCTCTTTAATTTCAAATGTACCGCCATCTTTATTTGATTGGACGTCTTCGGTGACTTCCAATCCTAAATTCTCCGCATTCAAAATGTGTGCTGCTGGTGCGAGATGTATTTCATTCGACAACAAAGGCTTTTCATTTACTGCAAGTTGCGTCACTGATAACCCTTGATTAGCAGCAGTAAGGCCACCCGGATCATCGGGAGCTACTCTAAGTGGACCCAATTGAGCCCTAACAATCGGGATCTGATTTATGTCTCTTACAATTAACTGGTAACTCCAACTAATAGCACCAATCGTCAGGAATAACGACAAGGCCGCTCCAGTCCAATAAAAAATCACATTTAGTTGAAAATTAACCTGTTTTTCTTCGCCAACTAAAGCTGCGTCACTACCTTCTAACATACTGCCTCCAGAGAGATCTCTAGTAATTTGCCTCGGCCAGCTCTTGTTTTTTAATTCATATAAATAGCTGGCTTTATCCCCAGAATACCAAGACCTGAGGAAATAACAACTAAAACAGCTGAAATCATGGCCATTTTTGTATACGTTGCTTTGTGGTCGTTTTCTTGGATAAATCTCAGCTCATCATTTTCATTGCCCTTATTCCATAAACTATGAAAATCACTTGCTAGCTCATAGAGATAGAAAGCTATACGATGAGGCTCATGAGTTTTGGCAGAGATTTCAACAAGTCGAGGCCACTCGGCTAACTTTTTCGCAATTTTAATTTCTGCCTCGTGTGTAATTTTGGTAAATTTTTCAGATCTCGCCTGCTCCTTATCAAAATGTATTCCAGCCTTTTTAGCCTTTCGGAACACGCTATGGATTCTAGCACTGGCATACTGAACATAATAAACAGGATTGTCTTTGCTTTGCTCAAGAACCTTTTCAAAGTCAAAGTCCAATGGGGCATCGTTTTTTCGTGTTAGCATAACAAAACGAGTTACGTCAGAACCAACTTGATCTACTAGATCCCGCAAAGTTACAAAAGTCCCTGCCCTTTTCGACATTTTAAATGGCTCGCCTCGTTTGAACAACTTCACTAGCTGAGTTAATTTTATATCAAATTTGACTTTGTCATCTGAAAGTGCAGAAACGGCGGCCTTCATTCTATTGACATATCCACCATGATCTGCCCCAAAAATATCAATCAATTGATCAAAATTTCGCTCTACTTTATCAAAGTGGTAAGCTATGTCTGGGGCAAAGTAAGTCCACGCTCCATCAGACTTTTTAATAGGGCGATCTACGTCATCACCATGAGAAGTAGATTTAAATAAAGTTTGAACCCTGGGCTCCCAATCCTCTACTTTCTTACCCTTGGGTGAGTCCAAAATTCCCTCATATATTAAATCTTTGCTTTTAAGACTTTCAATTGCTTCCTCAATTTTGCCACCGCCGTATAAAGATTTCTCTGAAAAAAAGGTATCCATCTCGATTCCTAATGCGGCGAGATCATCTTTTATCAATTTCATCATTGCATCTGTCGAAAATTTACGAACATCGTCCAACCAGTAATGCTCTGGTTTATCAATATAATCAGAACTAACTTTGTCTTTTAGCGCCTGTCCCACTGGAATAAGATAATCACCCGGATATGTTCCATCTTCGAAAGCAATATCTTGACCATGAGCCTCGAGATAGCGAAGGTAGACTGACCTAGCTAATGCATCCACCTGGGATCCACCGTCATTTATATAATATTCACGTGTCACTTCATATCCGGCAAAACTTAGTAATTCTGACAGAGCATCTCCAAAAACAGCTCCACGAGTGTGCCCAACATGAAGTGGCCCTGTTGGATTCGCCGAAACAAATTCGACATTGACGCGCAAATTTTTACCTAACCCTGTTCGACCATAGGCGCTTCCCAACTCTAAAATTTTAATTAAGATTGATTGCCAAGCCTTAGTGTTAATTCGAAGATTTATAAAACCAGGCCCGGCCACTTGAGAATTTTCAATAATGTTCAAGTTAGATAATCGATTTGCTAAGTTTGCAGCAATTTCTCTTGGTTTTTTTTTTGCTTTTTTAGACAAAACCATAGCCGCGTTGGTGGCCATATCACCGTGCAAAGGATCTCTAGGAGGCTCGACTGCCACGCTGGTCATATCCAGGCCAGAGGGAAGTTCTCCAGCAGCAACCATGCTTTCAAGTTCATTCAGCACACGCTGTCTTACTATGTAAAAGAGATCCATTAACCTTTATTCCTCTGTTCTGGGGTTTAACAGGGTCTACAGCTACGTCAAGATCAAGCCACACTAATTAAATTAATTGTCTTAATTTTGCTAATCTACGGATATTCTTTTTCAAACACTTTACCGTGTTGAGTTAATGCATACCGATCCGTCATCCCGGAAATATAATCGGCAACCAATCTCGCTAGCTCAGTTTTATTGGATGCTTGATCAGATTTTTGTTTCCAATCAGAAGGCAGATAGCTGGGATCATCAATATATTTTTTGAATAGGTTTTTTAATTTAAAAGTAACTATTTTTCGCATCTCAATAACTTTAGGGGAACGATACATATTATTGAATAAAAATGAATTTATTTCCTTCATAGCTAAAAATATTTCATCTGAAAATCGAATTACCGGCTCACTAGCATTCCTAATATCCTCTATCGAATTGGGTGAGAGCTCCAAGATAATA
The DNA here is from genome assembly GCA_902606585.1 of Paracoccaceae bacterium. GTDB lineage: Bacteria > Pseudomonadota > Alphaproteobacteria > Rhodobacterales > Rhodobacteraceae > Salinivivens. The sequence goes on from CACLGX010000008.1 coordinate 41,444, forward strand.
TTTTTTGAACTGTAAATAACATCTTCAACCAGAACACCAAAAAAACGGCGTAGAGCCTCGTGTCTGCGCCGATATTGATCTAAATTTGGATAAATTTTATCAACTTCATCGTAACACTTATCAATTAATGGTAAGCACTTTATGTCATCATCGGTAAATAGTTTTGCTCGCAGCCCATCATGTAAGTCATGACTGTTATAAGCGATATCATCAGAAATAGCAGCAACCTGGGCTTCTGCGCTCGCAAAACTACAGAATCTGAGGCTTTGAACAGCATTATATTGCCTAAGTGCAAATGGTATTGGTTCTTTAATGGGACCATTATGCTTCGCAATTCCCTCCAACGTATCCCAAGTAAGATTAAGCCCATCAAAATCAGCATAGTGTTGCTCTAGTTTGGTAACTATTCTTAGTGCCTGTGCGTTATGATCGAATCCACCATACTTAATCATCAATTCGTTCAAAGCTTCCTCACCAGTATGACCAAATGGAGTATGTCCTAAATCATGCGCGAGAGCGATTGCCTCCGATAAATCATAATTGAGATCTAACGCCGTGCTTATAGTTCTAGCAACTTGGGCAACTTCGAGTGTATGCGTCAACCGAGTGCGAAAGTAATCACCTTCATCCTCTACAAAGACTTGAGTTTTATGTTTTAATCTCCGAAAAGCTGAACAATGTAAAATACGATCGCGATCTCTCTGGTAACAAGACCGATAATCACTTTCCCTTTCATTAAAATATCTATGGTTTGAAAGATTTTTTTCAAAGCTTGGATCGGCAGCAAATCGAGCAAGCATCATAGATATTTCCTTGTTAATAGTTTCTACAATCTCTATATAATTATAAGTGCTCTTTATTGCTATCGATGTTTATTAAAGTGGAGATAAAAATGCAGCTTCCGCCGAAAGTTACCAATCGTGCTTTTGAAAGGCTTGCTGAAATTATTCCAGCAAGTTCCGAAAAGGGCTTACGTGTAGCCGTTGAAGGTGGTGGATGCTCTGGATTTCAATATAATATAGAATTGGATACGAAACACGAAGATGACCTGATTTTAGAGAAAGAAGGTAGCAAAGTTTTTATCGATATTACTTCACTACCCTTTCTAACTAATGCCACAATAGACTTTTCTGAAGAGTTGATTGGCGCCCGTTTTATTATCGACAACCCTAATGCTAGTTCTTCTTGCGGATGTGGTACCAGTTTTTCAGTTTGAAATCTGTTTAATGAAAATAGCAAGCTTCAACATTAATGGCATCAAAGCCAGGACACCTGCTCTAATCAATTGGTTGAAAGAGTCGAAACCTGATGTAGCACTACTTCAAGAAATCAAATCAATAGATGAGGCTTTTCCCAAAAAAACTTTTGAAGATTTAGGATATAATGTTGAAACGCATGGGCAGAAGTCCTTCAACGGCGTAGCCATTTTATCAAAATATCCTTTACGAGAAATCAGGCGCGGATTACCGGGCGATAAAAGTGATGAACAAGCCAGGTGGATTGAAGGCACCATTTGTGCCTCAAATGAGATAAAAATCTGCTGCTTGTACCTTCCAAACGGAAACCCTACCCCTGGACCAAAATATGATTATAAATTAGCCTGGATGGATAGACTTTATCTAAAAGCACAAGAGTTGCTTCGCTCTGAGCAGACTTCATTAATGGCAGGTGACTTCAATATTATTCCTCAGACCGAAGACGCCGCAACGCCAGAAGTGTGGAAAAACGACGCCTTGTTCAAACTGGAAAGCCGGGCAAAATATAGAAAAATTTTAAATTTAGGTTTTTCTGATGCATTCAGGGCATGTAATGATGGTCCCGGTCATTATAGTTACTGGGATTACCAAGCTGGTGCTTGGGATCGAAATCATGGAATTAGGATTGATCATTTTCTTTTATCTCCTAACTGCGCGGATCTGTTAACTGATTGCAAAATTGACAGCGATATAAGGGCGCGCGAGAAGCCTTCCGACCATGTTCCAATTTGGATCGAATTAAATGTCTAATTTGGTAACATCATAATTATATAGCCACCGAAAAGGTATACTTGCTAACAAGGGAAAACTATTATCTATGAAACGTAAACCGCTATGTGTGCAAGCCCTAAAAAAACTATGCTCTAAATGAAACTTCCAAGCATTATTTTTGATCTGTTTCATTAACCGCAACAAACGCGGCTTTCTTATTTCAAGATATTTGTCAGCAGCCTCACTTGCATCTAGAAACGTTATTAACTTCGCTAGAACAAATGCATCTTCTAAAGCAGAGTTTGCTCCTTGGGCCAAAAAAGGAAGCATGGGGTGCAACGCGTCTCCAATTAAAAATATATTACCAGCCGCCCAATTAAATGGAATATCGTGAGAACTCAAACCCCACTTTTGGACTGTTGTAATTGAGTCCAAAGTCTCCCTCAAATCACCCCCAAATTCAGAAAAAAGGTGTTTTATTTCTTCTGGACTCTGCGTCATATCCCACTCAAAAATTTCTTTATTTTCAGCTTCTTGGATCAGAACTAGATTTAATTGATCACGGCCCCTTACAGGATAAGAAACAATATGTTTATTCGGCGCGACAGTTAATCTTACACCATCATGATGTGTTATTGTATTTGGAACAATGGAACGCCAGGCAAAGTAGTCAGATCTTCTATTCTTGCTTTGAATGGGGTTTAGTAACGCTCTTGTTTTTGAATGCACCCCGTCGGCAGCAATTACAAAAGAATATTGGTCACTCAATGATTTCGCATCAGCATTGTAGCCTAAATTGAAAGTTACTTTATTACTTAAAGCTGATCGGTATAAAATTTTGACTAAGTCTGCCCTATGCATGAGCCGAAAATCTTTATTCCCTAAGACAGACCTTTGGTCAAATTGCAGTAATTTTTTACCTTTATAATAATCACATATTAAAATTGAATTATTATAAACAGAATTTTTGATGATACTTTCAGAAAGGCCTAATTTTTTCAGTACGCAGAAACCGTTTGGCGAAATTTGTATTCCTGCTCCTATTTCTCTAATTTTTTGATTTTTCTCAAATACGGAAACTTTATGACCAGCCGCAGCTAAGAGACTGGCAACACTTAATCCAGAAACACCTGCTCCTATTACTGCGACTTTCAACAAAGTATTATGCTCAAAACTCACCTCATCGATAAGATTAAGGCGAACAGACCCAAGCCAACAAAGTGCTATTCGTCTCTGTGTACTTTTTCTTTACGCTCGTGTTTTTCTTGGGCCTCCAAAGTCATAGTAGCAATCGGTCGGGCATCCAACCTTCTAAGAGAAATGGGGTCTCCTGTTTTTTCGCAGTACCCGTACTCACCTTCATCAATCCGCCGTAATGCAGAATCAATTTTAGCAACAAGCTTTCTTTGACGGTCTCTTGTACGTAGTTCTAAAGCGCGATCTGTTTCCTCACTCGCTCTGTCTGCTATGTCAGGGATATTTCGAGTACTATCCTGAAGACCCTCAATGGTATCCTTGCTGTCAGACATTAAATCTGCTTTCCAAATTAATAACTTACGTTTAAAATATTCTAGTTGGCGGTCGTTCATAAACGGCTCATCTTCAGCCGGTCTATAATCATTTGCCAGAAAAACTTCAGGCTTCATAATCACCCTCCCCTCAAGCGTTTCAATATTGGACATGCAGACCTCTTTTTATGTTCATCTTTATATCCCTGTAGAGCCGAGTTAAACTACCTAGGGTAATTTGTCACTAGTCAAATCAAAAGATTGAAGCTTTTCGATTATTTAGTTATTTTTAAAAAGCTTTTAAAATGAGGTTTAATATGAAATTTAACGGCACAGATAATTATATAGCTACTGAAGATTTAATGATCGCGGTGAATGCTGCCGTTACTTTGGAACGACCTCTTTTAATTAAGGGAGAACCTGGAACAGGAAAAACGGAACTGGCGAAACAAGTATCGCTTGGCTTGAATTTAGAAATGCTGGAATGGAATATAAAATCCACAACCAAAGCCCAACAGGGTCTATATGAATATGACGCTGTTTCCAGGCTAAGAGATAGCCAGCTGGGTGACGAGCGCGTAAATGACGTCTCAAATTACATTCGAAAAGGCAAACTCTGGGACGCCTTTGAAAGTAAGCAAAAAGTGGTTTTGCTTATCGACGAAATAGATAAGGCGGACATTGAGTTTCCAAACGATCTTCTTCAAGAATTAGATAAAATGGCCTTTTATGTGTACGAAACTGGGCAAACCATTTCTGCTAAACATCGACCAGTTGTTATAATTACATCAAATAACGAGAAGGAACTGCCGGATGCGTTTTTGAGAAGATGTTTCTTTCATTATATTAAATTTCCAGACCAGGAAACTTTGCGTAAGATAGTAAGGGTTCATTACCCTGATATAAAAGATAATCTTCTTTCGACGGCTTTAACCCAATTTTTCGAAATTAGAGAACAGTCTGGTCTGAAGAAAAAGCCCTCAACTTCTGAAGTGCTAGATTGGTTGAAGCTATTGCTTGCGGACGATTTGAAGCCAGAGGATTTGCGTCGAAATAGTTCATCAGCATTGCCAAAATTGCATGGAGCGCTTTTAAAAAATGAACAAGACGTGCAGCTTTTTGAAAGGTTAGCCTTTATCGCAAGAAATGAACGTTAAACCTTCAGAGTAAAATTTAGGAAAAAAATGTATCTAATCGCGGCATTAATAGGTGCTCTTATAGGAGCAAGGACTGCAAGAAAAAGGAAAGGCACAGTTATGGACGTGGCCTTTTACGCAGCTGGTTATTCCATCGCATTTGCTTTGGTCTCGCTAATTATCACTCTAATAATCCACCGGAATTTTCTGTAAATAAATGTTCATTAAATTTTTCGATAATTTACGCAAATCTGGGATCCCCGTAAGTCTCAGGGAATACTTAACTTTTCTGGAGGCCTTGAGCAAAAATATTGGCACCTATGAAATCGAAAACTTTTATATTCTGGCTCGTACAATCATGGTAAAAGACGAAAGGCACCTAGATCGATTTGACATAGCTTTTTCTCATACATTCAATGGTCTAGACGAACTTTCTTTAGAAGAAATTATTAATAAAGCAGAGTTACCTGGCGACTGGTTAAAAAAATTAGCTGAAAAATACTTAAGCGAAGAAGAAATGGCGGAAATTAAATCTTTAGGCGGGTTTGAAAAACTAATGGAGACATTGAAAAAACGCTTGGAGGAGCAAAAAGCACGACACCAAGGCGGTAATAAATGGATAGGAACTGCGGGAACAAGCCCGTTTGGTGCATACGGATACAATCCAGAAGGAATAAGAATTGGTCAAAATGAAAGTCGCCATAAAAAAGCTGTCAAAGTTTGGGATAAACGAAATTTCAAAAACCTAGATGACACTATCGAAATAGGAACAAGAAATATCAAAGTTGCATTGAAAAGACTACGAAAATGGGCACGAGATGGTGCAGAAGAAGAGCTAGATATTGACAAAACAATCCAGTCAACAGCGGAAAATGGCTATTTGGATGTAAAAACCCGACCAGAGCGGCGAAATGCAGTGAAAGTTTTACTCTTTTTGGATGTTGGTGGCTCAATGGACCCCTATATAAAATTAGTCGAAGAACTTTTTTCCGCTGCCAGAAGTGAATTTAAGCATTTAGAATATTTTTACTTCCACAACTGTATTTATGAGGGTGTCTGGAAAGATAATCAAAGAAGATGGACTGAGCAAATACCCACAGACGAAATAATTCGCACTTATGGCAATGACTATAAATGCATATGCGTTGGAGATGCTTCAATGTCGCCCTACGAAATAGCTTTCCCAGGTGGAGCCAATGAACATTACAATGCTGAATCCGGTCAAGTTTGGTTAGACAGAATTCGTTCTCAGTGGCCAAATAGTCTTTGGATAAACCCAGTAAAACAAAGTCTTTGGGGCTATACTCAGTCTATAGAAATGATAAAAGACATTTTTGAAGATAAAATGGTACCAATGACACTTGAGGGTTTAGAGAAGGGTATGAAAGAATTAGCTCGTTGAAAAATTTAAGGTTATTTTTCATATGTCAACTTTACTAATCCCTGTAGTATTGGCAGGCCTCTATGGTATCGTCATGTTTCAATTTTCCGCTTGGTCTTTGAAAAGGCAGCTATCGAGGCAATCAAACCCACTGATAGATAAAAAACTAGAAAAAATAATGGGCAAGTTTGCAAATGTGCTTGAAGTTGAGAAGATCCGTATAAACATTTTTGAAACTGAACCGATAAATGGCCTAGCGGCGCCTGACGGTAGAATTTTTATTACAAGAGGCTTTTATAAAAAATATCAAGATGGAGATATAACAGTTGAAGAAATATCCTCCGTAGTAGCCCACGAATTAGGACACGTAGCATTAGGTCATATTAGAAGAAGAATGATTGATTTTTCTGGACAGAATGCCGTTCGAGCAGCTCTCGGTGCATTACTTTCTCGTTTGATTCCTGGGTTGGGAGGTTTTATTGCTGGTATTATTGGAAATTTATTAATGGCTAAGCTATCACGGCGGGATGAGTATGAAGCAGATGAATATGCTTCTGCTTTAATGATTAAATCTGGTCTCGGAATAGAACCACAAATCTCTATGTTTAAAAAGTTAGATAAAATTTCAAACTTACAAGGTTCCGCACCAGCTTGGTTAATGAGCCATCCTCCAACACAAGAGAGAATAAATTCAATTAAAAAAACACATGCAAAAATTTATCACAGGTAAGCTATTTACCACATAGTTTTAGCAACCTTGACTAAGTTTTGGGTTGAGGCGTTCAAATCGTTGCTGTCGGAACCTGTTGTTAAAAAATTCTCTAGCCCAGTAGCTAATTCTTTACCTAACTCCACTCCCCATTGATCAAAACTATTTATCCCTAAGATTTTACCCTCTACAAAAACCCTATGCTCATAAAGCGCAATTATTTTACCTAAAATTTTTGGTGTCAACTTAGAATATAAAAGAGTCGTGGAGGGTCGGTTTCCCTGAAAAACTCTATGTCGCGCTTGTTCCTCAAATTTTTCATGGTGAATATCGTCACTACTTAACTTAGAGCATACTTCCTCAAAACTGCGCCCATGCATTAGGGCTTCTGATTGTGCAAAGCAATTCGATAATAATGTTTTATGATGATGATCTAAATACGGCTCATGTGACTGAGCCGCTACTAAAAATTCACAAGGTATTATTCTCGTACCTTGGTGTAACAACTGGAAGAAGGCGTGCTGACCATTGGTACCTGATTCACCCCAAACCACTGGAGAAGAATGAAAATCTAAAGGACTTCCATCAAGATCTACGCTCTTGCCATTACTTTCCATTTCCAATTGCTGCAAATAGGCTGGAAGCTTGCTAAGCCTTTGATCATAGGGCAGCACTGCTCTGGTTGAATAATTGCAAATTTGATTGTGCCAGACTCCAACTAAAGCCAGTAATATGGGTAAGTTTTTTTCCATCTCAGCAGTTTTAAAATGAACATCCATTTCATGAGCACCAATTAAAAGTGACTCAAAGGCTTCTGCTCCTAAAGCTATAATTATTGAGAGGCCTATTGGACCCCACAGTGAGTAACGCCCCCCTACCCAATCTTCAAATCCAAAAACATGATCGCGAGAGATGCCAAATTCATCAGTTTTTTGAATTGCTGTAGATACAGCGGCAAATTGCAAGCAAGGCTCATTTACAGTTCCAGACATCCAGTCATAGGCAGTTTGAGCATTTTTCATAGTTTCCGAAGTGGTGAATGTTTTGGAAGCAACAATAACCAAGGTCTTTTCAGGGTTTAATTTTGACAATACGTCGTGAACATGTGACCCATCCACATTAGAAATAAAATGACAGTTTGGCCCATCGTCATATGGTGCTAAAGCTTTAACAACCATGGCTGGTCCTAAATCAGACCCTCCTATGCCAATATTAACCACATCAGTTATAGCGCCACCTTGACCGGAAAACTGACCCGACCTTACACGGTCAGAAAATACTTTCATTCTTTCCAACGTTTGCAAAATAGAAGGCATAACATCTAGTTTATTTACATAAATTGGGGTAGCTTCTAAATTCCTGAGCGCTGTGTGTAAGACAGCTCTGCCTTCACTAGTATTAATTAGTTCGCCTCTAAACATGGCATCTCGCGCCTTAGAAATACCTCTAAATTTGGCTAAATTAATCAATAACTCAAGTGTTGGCTGATCAATGTTTGTTTTGGAAAAATCTAAAAATAAGTCTTCTTGTAAGACGGAGAAATTCATTGCCCGTTTTTTATCTTGGTCAAACAAGTAGGTGATTCTTCTATCTTTTACTTTTTGAAAGTATTTTAATAAATGATCAAACATCAAAATCTCATTAATTATGCGGCCCAGTGTACACTGGCGCCTGGCAAAATAGCTGAAATAGGCGCAATGCTAGAGGGCAAATCGATAGCCTTTTCAAAGGCTGCGCGTTTTTCGTCACCAAAAATCACTAAATGCTTAATTCTAGAATTATTCAAGACTTGGGCCGTAAGCGTTATTCTTGCATCTAATGCACCTTCAGCTCGCATAGGTAGTAAGGTCGGTGCGTTACTCGAAAGTGCTTTCTCAAGATTATCACCACCAGGAAATAGTGATGCCGTGTGCATATCCGCACCCATACCAAAAAGTAAAACAGAAATAGGCAAACTCCGTTCTATACACTCTTGCAATTGAGGAATACCGAGTTCTGGGGTTAAGGCACCAGAGTACATCGAGATATATGTCGCCACGGCAGCTTTTTTAATTAATAGTCTTTCCTGAAGTAACTTTGTGTTTGAACGCTCACTACTTTCAGGTACCCAGCGCTCATCATTCAAAATTATACTTACTCTTTTCCAATCCAAATCAAATTCACAAAGCTTATCAAAAATTGGACCTGGGGTGCTGCCACCTGGAACAGAAAAAATAACGTTTTTTCTTTTTTGTATCGATGCGGACAAATCAGAAGCTAGAATTTGTGCAACTTTAGAAACCAAATCCTCTCTGCCATTATACTTTAAAAAATCAATCAAGGTATTTCGCGCCACTTGCGGCCTTCACGCTCCAAAAGGGTCAGGCTATCCTGCGGACCAGAACTTCCACTGTCATAAGGTTTTGGAACGTCGTTTCTGTCGACCCATCCATTAATTATCGGGTCTGTCCATGCCCAAGCCGCCTCAACTTCGTCTCCTCGCATAAATAGAGTTTGATTTCCTCGAATGACGTCCATTATCAATCTTTCATAGGCATCCGGCACTGCGTTTTCTTCAATTCCCAGTGTTTCAGAAAATGTCATATCCAATGGCACGTCAATCAAACGCATACCACCCGGACCCGGTTCTTTTATGGTTACATCCATCGTAATTCCTTCGTCAGGCTGAAGCCTAATGATGAGAGCATTTTGATGGTTTCCGGCTTCTGGACCAAAAATACTGTGAGGTTTTTCCTTAAATATAACAGCTATTTCCGATGTTCGTGCTTTAAGTCTTTTACCGGTACGCAGATAAAAAGGTACGCCGGCCCAGCGATAATTACTTATGTTAACTTTAAGGGCTACGAAACTTTCAGTCTTGGAGTTTTTATTGCCGACACCTGTCCGATAATCTAGGTGATCAACGCCTGTTCCATACTGACCCCGTACGATGTGGTGTGGAGCCACGGGATCAAGTGCTCTTATTACCTTTAATTTTTCATCTCGCACAGAGTCAGGTTCGAAGCGCGCAGGAGGCTCCATAGCAATTAAGCATAATAATTGCATTAGGTGGTTTTGAACCATATCTCTCATTGCGCCCGAATGATCATAATATTCACCTCGATCCCCAACCCCAACAGTTTCGGATACTGTAATTTGTATATGATCAACATACTGAGCGTTCCAAAGCGGCTCAAACAACATATTCCCAAATCTTATAGCCATTAAGTTCTGTACTGTTTCTTTGCCCAAGTAGTGGTCGATGCGATATATTTGCTCTTCAGAAAAATGTTCTGCTAAAATTGCGTTCAATTGTTTTGAAGTCTTCAAATTTCGCCCAAATGGTTTTTCGACAACAATACGACTATTTTCAGAAGTTATTTCATGTTTATGTAAACGCTCTGCTAAACTTCCAAATAATGAAGGTGAAACAGAAAAGTAAAAAGCGCGTATTTTTTTTGGTCTAAGAGCTGTTTTTAATTCATTCCACCCATTTGAACCATTAGCATCAATCTGGATGTAATTTAGGCAATTTAAAAAATTTTTAAGATCATCACCTTTAAAATTTATTTCAGCAAAGCTTTTGATAGAATTTTCTACGAGATCATTGAATGTTTTTTGTGATAAACTTGATCGGGCAGCACCAAACACTTGAGAGTCCGTCGGCATTTGACCTGCAAGAAACCTTCTAAACAAACCAGGAAAAATCTTTCTCTTTGCCAGATCACCCGTTGCTCCAAAAATGACCAAATCAAATGACTCAACAGGGATAACTCGAGATACCATATTTAACTTCTTTTAATCACCAAAGCTGCGTAACATTTGTTAGCGCTAACGAAAAGATAAAAATATTTACACATGATTATTACACAAAAAATACTTCTTAAGCAGATGAACATTAGCAAACACCAAGTTTTGCATGACATTAGTAAGAGACAAATATAAAATATACAAAAACATTTAAAAACTTTACCTTGCTATATCCTAATTTTCTTAGCTATAGCCCATTACAGAACGTTTATGCACTGAATTAACGAGGCCCAGCATGTCTTACACACCCAAAAGTGACTTCTTGAAGATCATGATTGAGCGAGGATTTGTGGCGGATTGTACTGACTATGAAGGTCTTGATAGTGTAATAGTTGAAGGAAATATTGCAGCTTACATAGGTTTCGATGCAACTGCTAAATCATTACATATAGGCAGTTTAATTCAAATCATGATGCTACGATGGTTACAAAAGACAGGGGGGCAACCTATAACCCTCATGGGTGGAGGAACAACTAAAGTCGGCGATCCTTCCTTTAGGGCAGAAGAAAGGCCTTTACTGGGCGCAACGCAAATTGAAGATAATATATCTGGCATAAAAAGAGTTTTTTCAGCCTATCTGAATTATGGTGATAAGTCAGATGACGCCCTAATGATTAACAATGATGAATGGCTATCTAATTTGAATTACTTGGAATTTCTACGGGATGTCGGACGCTATTTTAGCGTGAACAGAATGTTAAGTTTTGAAAGTGTTAAATCACGCTTGGACAGAGAGCAAAGCCTATCATTCCTAGAATTTAATTACATGATACTTCAGGCTTATGATTTTTATGAGCTTAATAAAAGATATGGCTGCAAACTCCAAATGGGTGGCTCTGATCAGCTCGGAAATATTATAAACGGTATGGAATTGACTCGTCGTATTTCAGACGCACGAGTTTTTGGACTAACCTCTCCTTTACTGACAACTTCTGACGGCAAAAAAATGGGAAAATCTCAGGACGGTGCCATTTGGTTAAATGCGAATATGCTTTCTCCATATGAGTTTTGGCAGTTTTGGCGAAATACATCAGATGCAGATGTGGCCCGTTTTTTAAAATTATACACGGAGCTCTCTTTAGATGAGTGTAATGTCCTCGGTAAACTTGAAGGTTCTGAAATCAATGATGCCAAAGTTGTATTAGCCAACGAGGTTACAACACTTCTGCACGGAAGAGATGCTGCAAATGCGGCAGCCAAAACATCTGCAGAAGTTTTCGAAAAGGGTGGTATCGGAGAAGATTTGCCAACTTTTACTTTTGAGCAAAGAGAAGTATCCGACGGCTTACCAATAATCCAAGCTTTTGTTAAAGCAGGGTTAGCCAAGTCTGGAAAAGAGGCAAAACGTTTAATTTCCGAAAACGGAGCCAAACTTGATGACGAATTAGTCACAAGCACAAATTTAACCCTCACTTCCGAAATGCTGGCGAGGCCAGTAAAGCTTTCCGCTGGGAAAAAGCGCCATGCGCTAGTTACTCTTATTTCCAGCTAATTTAACAAAGTTTTTAAAAACTTTAGCGTTACTAGTGTTCGCTGAAAAAATTACTTAACGCGACACCTCTACAGAGACCATCTTGTCAGGTTCGCCTAAAACCGCTCCGTTTGGTCCCCTACCTATCTTTATTTGATCGACAATTTCCATTCCGGATTCAACCCTTCCTATAGCCGTGTATTGGCCATTTAAAAAATATCCGGGTTCAAACATTATAAAAAACTGACT
>CACLGX010000009.1 GCA_902606585.1 Paracoccaceae bacterium
TAGGCAAACAACTAGAAAAGTTAACTGAATATAAAATGACATGGAAGCTGCTGACTCAGTTTTTCCAATATATCGTGTAAGCATGTGTAGGGTCGCGTATCCAAATGCTGCCATTAAGGGTAAAAGTGACGCTGTTTGAAAAGTTGCTGATCCAGGCCTCAAGATGACTAGTACACCAATCAATCCAATGGTAACAGCCGCCCACCGTCGAGGACCAACATTTTCTTTTAAAAAAATAACAGAAAAAATAGTTATCAATAATGGACTTATAAAGAAAATTGCTACGCCTTCAGCTAATGGTAAAGTCGCCAATCCCAGAAAAAATGTTATATTTGCAAATACAACGCAGAAACCTCTTAAAACATGAAGCCCAAGTCGATTTGTATAAAGTACTTGGACGCCGCCTGATAGTGGAACAATAATCGAGAATAAGACTATTAATCCCACTAAAGAACGGATTAAAACCACTAAGTGCAGAGCATAGTCTTTGCTAATAAATTTAATTGCTACGTCATTTGTTGAAAAACAAAATACTGCAATTATAGCGCTCAACGATCCAAAAACTGCTGCGCTGCGTTCTGTAAATAATTTCATATGGTCAAGACTGCGATTTTATTGCAAAATTTTATATGTCTGAAGCGACAATAATTTGTAAATTGGCCGTTTTCAGAATTCATTTAAACGCATTGGTCTGTTTTGATCTTCAAACTAGTTTATGCTCGTGGTGCAAATTAAATTATTGTTTTAGCAATATTGTTCCAACAGCCATGCTAACTGCTGCCTGAGTAGGATCAATTACTGGAATTCTTAACTCTGCTTCCAAGTTCAACCGATGACGCGACATCCCAGCGCAACCAAGGATAATTACACCCGCCCCCATTTTAATCAACTGATATCCAACCTCGACAAGTCTTTGATATGTTCTAGTGCCATTCGCACTTTCATCTACAGAAATATTAAGTGCAATCTCGCCAGCTAATCTGTTCAAGACTTGCATTCTTGAGAGGTAACGACGATGCCGTTCAACTGATGCATCTGAAATTGCAATTACGCCAAATAGGTCAGCGCGAGACAAAGCGGTTAATACGCCACTCTCCTGTATTCCAAATACCGGTTGTGAAGTAACAGAACGACAAGCATCAATCCCTGGATCAGAGTAACAGGCAATAATAAATGCGCCTGCGTCTTTTCTAGTTCTTACATAATTAGCAAGTGGAATTACTACACTGTCTGTATCCAATTGGCTCTCTATTCCAAAGGGACCTTCTGTGAGAGTGATGCATTCAATGAAGGAATCGTCAAATTGGTTAAAGGGGGCCAAACTTTTTTCCAGACCATCAGTAACGGATTGATTAGAATTAGGGTTAATTACAACTACTGGTCTTATCATTTAAATATCTCCGCACCGAAGTTAGTCTTGGGTTCGGTCTCAGGTAATGAACTACCAGTAAGCCCCGAAAGATCTGTGCGTCCACGATATATGAAATTACCATCACCCGGCTTGACATGTAGTTTTCCATCATCAATCACCCGTTGACCACGGTTCAAAACTGTGGTCGGCCAGCCTTTGATCTTCATACCTTCAAAGGGATTATAATCCATTGCATCATGCATTTCACCCGCAATTCGGGTTTCGCTTGGATCCCAGATTGCGATATCAGCATCAGCTCCAATCGCAAGTGTCCCCTTCCGCGGCAACATACCGTAAAGTCGGGCAGCATTAGTTGATGATAATGCAACAAATTGATTTATTGAAATTCTGCCTTTCAATACCCCTTCTGAGAACATTAATGGAAGTCGCATTTCAATTCCTGGCATACCATTAGCGAAGCCACGGAAATCTACATTATGACCATTAAAAAATTTCCCACTTTCATCAAATCGGTACGGAGCATGATCCGACGACACAACACTAAAAGTTCCGCCTGCTATATGACGCCAAAGTGCCTCTTGAGTAGCAACATCTCGGAGCGGTGGTGAACAAATGTATTTTGCACCCTCAAGCTTTGGCTTATTAAGATCCTCTCGCGTTAGAAAAATATATTGAGGGCATGTTTCGCTAAAAACATAGGCGCCATCCATTCGCGCTTTTGCGACTAGTTCAGCGCCGGTCGGAGTTGATACATGGACAATCATTAAAGGTGCGTTGGCAAGTTTTGACAAACTGATCGCTCTATTTATGGCCTCTTCCTCAGCAATTCCTGGTCGTGCAGGCGCATGATAGCGCGGTTCCGTATAACCTGCCTGCGTCAATGAGTTTGACATCCAACTTAGCATATCATGGTTTTCAGCATGCACCATTGTAAGTCCACCGTGTCGCCGTGCGACAGTTAAAATGTCAAGTAATTGAGCATCTGTTACTCTTGTTGCATAAGTCATAAAAACTTTAAATGAGGTTATCCCCCGCTCAAAAGCATATGGTAACTCATTAAGAACGTCTTGATTAGGATCTGTAAGAATGAGGTGATATGAGTAATCAATTACAGATTTTGTTTCCGCCCGTCGATCGTATTCATCAATTGTGTCAGAAATACTTTCACCTTTTTTTTGCGCAGCAAATGGGACGAATGAGGAATTCCCTCCAAAAGCCGCTGATATAGAGCCAGTTTCATAATCGTCCGATGTCATAACCCCCATGCCACTCTCTTGGGCAATATGGCAATGTGGTTCAATGCCACCAGGCATTACTAATTTTTCATCAGCGTTTATTACATCATAACCATCAAGGCTTTCTCCCAAGGTTGCGATCTTTCCACCTTTAATGCCTATATCCGCAATGAAGGTTTCATTGGCGGTTACTAGCTTACCGCCTTTAAGTACCAAGTCATGCTTCATGATTAACTCCTTTACACTGACTTAATCAAACCAATATCACAACGAATTAAACTCCCAGTAATATAACTGGCCCAGTCACTTAAAATAAAAGATGCGGTGTCCGCAAATTACTTTACCTTGCCATAGCTACCAACTGGAATAGTTGTTTTAATTTCTTTTCTCACGCTTTTTAGTGTTTGATCTATTTTTTCAGCAGCAGTCTGATCAAGTTCGTCAATTCGCTTTTTGCGCAATCTACTTGGCAATAGCCTATTTACAGTCACACCAGAAACACCAATATTCAGGGAAAAGTCCATCGAAATATCCGTACTGAACAGATCTAACTCGCCTTTTCCTGTGAAAGTTATAGCAGAAACAATAAAAACATCTTCTGAGTGAAGGTTTACTAACTGTGACACAATCTATCTCTTCTTGTGATGAGCGCGCTTAGGCCTGGGAATTGAGTATCTTCTTATTCTACTAATCTCAGCATATTGATCAGCGAAGAGACGTGCGACTGGGTAATCATTCGCCCAATCCACTTGAAGTGTTGTAGAATCGATCAATCCTTCTTTCGCGAAAACACCCACAGCCCGGCCAAGCAAAATGGATCTTTCACTACTTAATGACAAAGACATTATTCGTTCACACTCTATAGCTACAGGTGCGTCCGTAAGTCTTGGTGGCTTTACTTTTTTAGACGAGGTTAACGACAAGCCAAGTAAATCGGGTTCGCTTTCGCCTGGAGCATAAGTAGCAGCGGTATCAACCATATTTCTCAATATGTTTGATGAAACCAAATTCACTACAAATTCATTGAGTAAATTTATGTTGTTCTCAGTATCTTTTGCGGTTCCATCCGCCTTCTGTTCTAGCCCTAGAATGATAACCGCAGGATTTTGGCCAAACAGGTTAAAAAATGAATAAGGAGCAGCGTTAGTTTTTCCTTCTAAATCTGCTGTAGTAACCCAAGCAATCGGACGAGGTATCACTAAGGCGGTTAATAACTTATAACGCTCATTGGCTGACAGTTCATCTAGATCGATATGATGCGACATTAATCAGGTCTCACAACACCAGTCTGGGCTGAAATCCGCTTGTAATGCTCAATACGTCTATGTCGTGCAAAATCAAATATTGTGCTTTTGCCAAAATTGCATGCATCCATATCACACGCATGCATAATAAGCTCATCTTCTTCACTCGATGCTTTAGCCACGACGTTACCATTAGGGTCAACAATGATTGAACCTCCAATTAGTGGATGATTATCCTCTGAGCCAGCCTTGGCTACGCCAATGACCCAAGTAGAATTTTGATAAGCTCCCGCAGTCATGCATAGTTCTGAATGATAAAGTCTTTTTTCTTGGCCTTCATCAGACATCTGACTATTTACCGATGGGGTGTTGTATCCAAGCATTAAAAGTTCCACACCCTGTAAACCCATCTCGCGATATACTTCCGGCCACCTGCGGTCATTACAGATGCACATGCCCATTATCGCTTTTAAGTTCCGCCATACGGGAAAACCGAGGTCCCCGGGTAGAAAATATCTTTTCTCCAAATGCTGGAATGCTCGATCGTGGTCGTATTCCGAATGCCCAGGCAAATGAATCTTACGATATTTACCAATAATATTACCAAACCTATCGGTGAGAATCGATGTATTAAAGTGTGATCCATCAGAAGTTAGTTCTGCATAACCGAAAGATATTGCAATACCCAATTCTTTCGATTTTATAAACAATGGCATGGTAGCTTCGTTAGGCATTTTTTTTTCGAACCAAACATCCACGTCAGCTTGTTTTCCGAAAAACCATCGTGGGAAAAAAGTTGTTAAGCATAATTCAGGATACACGACGAGGTCACAGCCGGCAGTATGCGCTTCCTTCATTAATGCTAGCATCCGCTCTACCACAGCGTCCCGGGGTTCAGCTTTTTGAATAGGGCCCATTTGTGCCCCGCCAATCACTATTTCACGCATTCTTTTCTCCTACTTTAAAAACATACACTAAACTTTTTACTAACCTACCTAACTGAACGCACAATTGACCACAGTATTACTAGGTAAATGCCCGCTACTGAAATAATTTTTGACGCATTATATGTGACCGACCTCGTCATATCTGTCGAGTTTAGTCCAACCACTTCTCTACTGTAACAGGTGAAAATTTAACTAACAAATTAATTAATTCTTCGGGGTCGGAATTAACCACAATGCCGTTTATATGCGCAGATGGAAGAAATCTTTCTGCAATCATATGTTCAATGAATGCGATTAAGTTCCCAAAATAGTTATCAATGTTTAATACGCCAAGGGGTTTTGAGGTTTCGCCAAGTTGATTTAGAGTCCAAACTTCCATAAATTCTTCTAAGGTCCCAATTCCTCCAGGCATCATGATGCATGCGTCAGCTAATTCAATCATTCTCGCTTTACGAGATTGCATAGTTGGAAATGTTTCTATCATTGATAAATTAGGGTGTACTTGATTCTTAGCTTTTAGTCTTTCGGTAATGACTCCAGTAACATTAGCACCTTCTTCAATTGCAGAATTGGCTAAAACTCCCATTAATCCTTTGTTGGTTCCTCCATATACGAGGTTAATTTTACGTTTAGCTAAAACTTTTCCTAGTATGGTTGCAAACTGTGTATAACTCTCGACACGACCATTATTTGACCCACAATAAATCGCTACTGTTTGAATTTCATTGGCCATTTATAGCCTTCCTTATTAGCAAAATGATTTGTGCCTTATAGCTCTTATGCTATCTTTTTGCGATTATATCCAGATAGATATCTTTGGATAGTAGCTAGGAATTATAATCTTAAAAAATACTTAAATAGTATCATTTATCTAATGAATTTAAAGTAAAGTATAAACGCTAGCTGATTGCCAAATTTGGTTCAACTCGAAATGCTTTTAGTCGCTTGGTCTATCCACCTCCAGCAGATGAAACGACAGAAGTTGCTCCGCGGGTAGCCCAACCAGTCGTGCGTCGCTCAATGTATGCGCATATTTCATAAATCACGATACCCATGATAGCCACTACGATTAAGCCAGCAAAAACAAGAGGAACGTCGAACCGAGAACTTGCGTTTAACATAAGGTAACCAATGCCTTTGTTTGCAGCGATTGTTTCCGCGATAACCGAACCAACGAGTGCGAGTGTAATTGCAACTTTCAATGCTGCAAAGAAATAAGGTGCAGAGCTTGGAAGGCCAACCTTCAACAAAATGTCTTTTTTTGACGCGCCCAGGGAGCGTAAAACATCTTCTAATTCTGGCTCAACTGTTGCTAAGCCAGCGGCTACGTTTACCACTATTGGAAAAAAGGCTAACATGAATGCAGTAATGATCGCTGGAGGTGTACCAATACCAAACCAAATCACTAAAATAGGTACGATAGCAACCTTGGGAACAGAATTAAAAGCAATAAGTAGTGGGTATAATGCGCGATATAATAAAGTCGACCAACCAACTGCTATTCCGATACCTAAACCCCCTAAAACCGCGAAAACAAAGCCTATTAATGTAGTGAAGAGTGTCTGCCAAGCATGAATGGCAATTACAGGCGCCCACTTAACTAAACTTTCAATGATTGCAGATGGCGCTGGTAAAACAAATTTGGGAATGGCGAATATTAAAACGCAAATCTCCCAGAATATTAAGGTAGAAGCTACGATTAACCACGGGCCAAATCTATTGATGTGTTTATTCATTTTAGCGTTCACTTTCCCATGCAACTTTTTTGCTGGTTAATTTATTTTCTTTATTGCCGCTCTAAAGATATGTGGTTTCTTAATTCCTCCACTAAAGCAACAAAATCTGGTTTATATGTATCGCTCAGACTTCTAGGGAAATCAAACTCCACATTTTTCTCTATTACGATTTTACCTGGTCTTGAAGACATTACATAAATTTTTTGAGATAAATAAATTGCTTCTCGTAAGTCATGAGTAACTAATATGACGGTAAAGCGTTTCTCCATCCAAAGTTTTTGCAAAACGCCCCACAATTCTTCTCGCGTGAAAGCGTCGAGTGCTGCAAAGGGCTCATCAAGCATTAGGAGTTCAGGCTCGTGCATAAGAGCCCTACACAAAGATACACGTTGCTTCATACCACCTGATAATTCGTGAGGCGCACTCATCGCAAAGTCCTTCAATCCAACGGTCTCGAGTAAAGCATAAGCTTTTTCTTCGTAT
The DNA here is from genome assembly GCA_902606585.1 of Paracoccaceae bacterium. GTDB lineage: Bacteria > Pseudomonadota > Alphaproteobacteria > Rhodobacterales > Rhodobacteraceae > Salinivivens. The sequence continues at coordinate 7,018 of CACLGX010000009.1, forward strand.
TTTAATCGGTTTCTTTTTAGGTCTTTCCTGTATCCATCTACAATTTCCAATGGTAACATAATATTATCTAAAGTGTTGCGCCAAGGTAATAAGGTTGGGTTTTGAAACGCCATACCAGCAATCTTTAATGGACCGTTAACGGGTTTATTGGCAACCTTTATAGTCCCAGCACTCGGTGGAATTAGGCCTGTCACTAGCCTCATTAACGATGATTTTCCACATCCTGATGGTCCCACCACTGCAATGAAGGACCCCTTTTCTACGTGTAAATTTGTTCCTTCTAGCGCTTTTACACCAGAAGCATTATCACCATATATTATGTCCACATTTTTTAATTTTACGAAAGCTTGTTCGTTGGTTGCTGACATTGTTATTCACCTATTTCCGCCATCGGTTTAATATGCTTGAGATTACGTGGCTTGCATTTTTTAGAGTCCATTTTGCGCTATCTCTCTACCTAGAATATTAAATAGAGACAAACGGTTTGACCTTTTTTTGAGATTAATTAAAACCCGTTCGCCAATACTTTAAAGTTAAATCCTCGCAATTCGGCATGGGCCGCATTCTGTTGCATGAACTCTCTTCACCATACTTTTGATGTTTGGATGCATTTTTTTAGCTCTGTTAACAGCACTTTTTGCGTCTCTCTCTAAGCGTTTAGAAATTTCAATAGCTTCATCAAATATGCTTTGTTTATTTATTGAACTCACTTCACCATTTTCTACAATTTGTTTTCCGGATACAAAAACTTCCCGAACGCTGTTTCCGCTCTCATAATGTAATACCTGTGTTTCTGGGTCTCCCAAAGGTGTATAAGTGATGGATTTAGAATCCAATAAAACGATGTCAGCATGTTGACCAGCTTTCAATACGCCTCTCTTGTTTTCGGCACCGAGCATTCTAGCGCCATTAACCGTTGCTAGCCGTAACATAGGCCCAGCTTCTATCCAAAAATCGCTGTCACTTTCTGTGACCCTGTGCAAAAGTGTTGCAAGGCGGATCTTTTCAAACATTGAACCATTTGCAGCGTTGAGTCCGTCCGTTCCTAGTGCTACCGGGACACCTGATTCCACTAAAGAGAGAAGGGGCTGTATTCCCGAACCTAAGATTAAATTGCTAGAAGGATTATGTACAACGGTAGCACCGGCTTTGGATAACGCGTCGATCTCGTCTACTGAACACCAGACGAAATGCGCAAATGAACTGAGTGGACCCGCTAAACCATAATCATGCAAATATTTAACAAAACCGCGTTGATCGCGAATTTTTGACATGATGAGTTGGGTTTTTGCCTCTAATAAATGAGTATGATTACCGATCCCATGCTTATTACAAAATATCCCTGCTTTTTTCAGAAGTTTGTCGGAACAACGCTGTGGGCTATCCACTCCCAGCATAATGTTTACAAGTGGATGCGCGGCCCAATTTTCAAGCACCTCCTCGACAGTTTCAAAATACGCTTCAATGTTTGGTTTATTTTTGGGCAGCCAAGTTGTAAGTTCTTCGTTCGGCATATCTTCTTCGAACGGCACAGTTTCGACAAAAGGAAGATCAGAGAACATTGGAGCCAAAGAGGCTCTCATTCCAACGTCCGCATAAGCTTGTGCAATTGCGTCTAACGCTTCTGTTGTATGAAAAGGCCTATGAGAACAATGATCAAGACACGCCGTTGTTCCAGTTGATACCATTTCGATCGCCCCTAAAATTGCGGAAACATAAGCGTCTCGTGGACTTCTTTTGCCAGCTGAAGCAATTGCGTTTATCATAAACGCATCCAGCGGCAAAGCATCAACGCTACCTTTTAAAAGTGCGCCGTAGCTATGAACGTGGCCGTTAACAAGGCCTGGAATTGCTATTCTATCCCTACCGTCAATTTTTTTTACCGGCTTCGAACCTTTGTATTCAAAAACTTTTTTTGGCCCACAAAATAGAATTTTGTCATTTTCAATCCAAATTTCGCCATCTACGATAACACTTTGTTTTTCGTCGAGAGTTATTATAGTTGGCCCTTCAATGCTAAATAGGGAACTCAACCGTATTCCTTTCTATTGATTGAACCAATGTGAAAATAAAACAAAAGGTTGTGATCATGGTACTAATATTTTTACGTCAAACAAGTAAAAGTACTCAACTTTTGGTTATAGAAAAATAATCAATAAAGATAAGATTAAATTTTAAGCGTATATTAACACTTGTATAGAAAATGGTCTATTTTTCTAAGATTTTGTCGATAGCATGCTCGGCGTTGTTGGGTTTCGCAGGCGGCATTTTTTGTATATCTGAAACTTGTTTTCCGTGACCTTTTATATCCGAACAGATGTTTCGATCTTTTTGAACAAATCGTCCGCGCACGAGCGTGTGCACTGGTGCACCGGTTGTTTTAAAATTTTCAAAGGGTGTTATTTTTCCACGACTGTGCAGATTTGCGGCTTTTATGGTTTCTTTCCTATGAATATCGATAACTGTGATGTCAGCGTGAGCTCCGATAGATATATTTCCCTTGTGCGGCCATAGGCCAAAAGCTCGCGCAGGATTTTCTGAAGAAATTTTTACATAATGTTCTAAAGTTATCTTGCCTTGATTTACGGCCGTGAGCATCAAAGGCATTTGTGTTTCAACTCCAGGAAACCCGCAGTCAGCTTCCCAAATACTTTCTTTCATCTTCTCTGCTGCGGTATGAGGAGCATGATCTGTAGCAATCATATCAATCACACCATTTCTAAGAGCTTTCCAAATTTCATCAGAGTCACTTTTTGTTCTGACTGGTGGATTTACTCTAATAACGGATCTAAGATTTTCGTAATTCGAAGTGTCAAGGTACAAATAACAAGGACAAGTTTCACCAGTGATATCTACGCCGCGAATTTTTGCTTCATTGAGTGGTCGAAGCTCTCCTGCAGAAGAAATGTGTAATACATGAATACGAGCCCCTGTCCATTCTGCTAACACTGCAGCACGAGAAACTGCTTCAATGGCAACGATTTCTGGTCTCGCATCTAAATGATTTAAAGGCTCGTTTTTGCCGGCTTCTTCCAACTTTTTTTGCCTGTGGGCCATAATCGAGGCTGTTTCAGCATGCAAGGATATCCTCAGTCCTGCTTTCGCTATTTTTTCAAAGCCTTCTAGCATAGCGCCCGTGGAGGGTGAAGGCAAATTTCCAAAAGTATTTCCCATAAAACATTTGAATGCATTTGCACCATCAGAGATTAAACTGTCAATCTCATTCAAATTATCTTCTGCCAATAACCCATAAATTCCAAAGTCAACGCAGGCTTTTTCAGCTAGAGCTTTTTTTTCGCTTAATTCTACAGCGGATCTAGTAGGTGGATTTGTGTTGGGCATTTCAAATATTGTAGTCACTCCGCCCATAGCAGCTGCCTGGGTTCCTGTGTACCAATCTTCTTTATAAGAATAACCTGGCTCGCGAAAATGCACATGCACATCAATAGCTCCTGGAATTATATATTTTCCAGTAACATCAAAGATTTTTTCGGCACTGCCTAACGTTCCAGGTGCGCCAAGAGCCGATATTTTTTCGCCTTGAATGGCCATATCAATTAATTTTGTCTTGCCTCCCGATACAATATGGGCTCCCGAAAATATTAAATCATGATGTTTCATATTAAAGTGCTGCCCAACCACCATCTACTGGCAAATCTACGCCAGTTATTTGTCGCGCTCTTTCAGATGCTAAAAAAATCACTGCATCTGCAATATCTTGGTCCTTGCTGATGCGACCTAATGCGTAATCTTCGCAATGTTTATCTACAGCAGCTTCTTCTGAAATATTAAATTGTGAAGCTACTTGAGGAACAACTTTTTCTCTAAATCTAGGACCGTCAACCATTCCTGGTGCAACCAAATTCACATTAATATTATAACGTCCAAGTTCTAATGCAAAGCTTTTTGTAAGGCCTCGAAGGCCCCATTTTGAACTAGAATAGGAGAGCCTCATCGCACGGCCTCTCATTCCAAAAGTCCCCCCTATGTTTATAATTTTACCACCGCCCGCCTTTTTCATTACCGGGGCAACTTCCCTTATGACGCTGAATACTCCGCTTAAGTTCAATTTAATTATATCGTCAAATTCCGTTTCCGACGTTTCCAATCCAGTTTTTCCAATAGGCCCCGTTCCACCTGCAACATTAACCAAAATATCAATTTTTTTTGTCCATGACTTGACGTCTCTTATTGCTCTTTCAACCATTTGCCCTTTGGTAACATCGCATTTAATTGCCTTAGCTTTTACACCCAAATGCTCCGCGTCTTCAACAACTGGCTCAATAGCTCCCATATCTCTGCCTAACAAAGCTAAATTGACGCCTTCTTTGGCAAGTGCCATAGAAATAGCCCGGCCCATGCCCTTTGCTGGCCCAGTGATAACAGCAGTTTTTTCTTTTAATAGAAGATCCATTTAATGCGTGGTAACTTTTAAACTAAATTTTCGCAATTGTAACCTAGTAAAAAATCTCCTGCAATCAATTTCCTGCTGTCAAATAGAGGTCAAAATCATACTGCTAGATGTCGATGCGTAAAATTAAAGAGGAATCAGAAAATTGTATAAAAGCTGGGCCTGTACACTCTTTTTAAGTCTGACAGAAATTTGTTGTTTTAGGATCTATAAAAACATCTCATCCTTGTTGCGATGATTAATGTCTTTTCTTGGATCAAATGGAGGGTGGCGGATACTTAATAACTTTGAACAGGAAGATAGTTTGAATAAATACTTGTTATTTTTCCAACCATCCTAGATAAAATTTTTCGACTGTCGATAAAATGTTTTTAGAAACATTTCTCCGACTTAATTCTTCAAAAGTATCCTTTCGAGACAAATCTTGGTGGATTTGATCTAAAATATTTTTATGATCAACTTTTACGAAACGTTTATCTTTGTAGATGATCTCGCCACCTACTATAACAGTTTTTACGCTGCTTCGCTTAGCGCGCCTTAAAAGTACGTCAAGTAATGGTATGTCATTATCTTGATAAGGCCATGTAATATCCTTCCAATCAAAAAGTACAATGTCGGCAGACATGCCCGTCTTTAATTTTCCAATGCTTTCAGAAAAAGGTGTAGTCAAAGCGCCGTTCTCAGTAGCCATTTTGAAAATTTGTGCTGCACTAGGAAATGGTTTTTGATGCCCCGCTGGACGGTGTAGCGTCAAGGCAAGGCGCATTTCCTGAAGCATATCTCTATCATCGTTTATACCTGCCTCATCGATTCCAAGTGCTATTGGCACGTTTCCATTTAAAAAAGAGTTTATATCTGTAGTTCCACTTTTTAGACGTAAGTTTGATGAACAATTATGACATAAACATGCTCCCCGTTTAGACATTAAAGCGATATCATCATCGTTCATCCATACACCATGGCCAATAGTCATTTGCGGTCCTAACAAGCCTAAGCTGTCGATAAATTCGAGTGCAGTACCACCGGTTCTGCGTTTAGCATATTCGGCCTGATAGGGGGTTTCTAACAAGTGCATGTGTATCTTTGCACCCGTTTGCTCTGCGATTTTGGCCGTTGTTTCTAACGCACGATCTGATAGCCAATGTAGATTGGCAGGAGCAAGTTGGACCTCTATCAGGTCATTATATTTATACTTTGATTTTAAGATATTAAAAACTTCCAACTGCTCATCCAAAGACAGAGAAAAACTACGCAAATATTTGGATGCATCTGAGCGAAGTTGTGAAGGTAACAATTCAATAAATTTTTCGTCAGACTCATAGATCATTCGATTTTGATCCCGAAGCGCAAATGAATATGACGCCCGCATACCTACTTCGGTATAAGCACTTACTATTTTAGTGGCTCGATCTAAAACTGAAGGCAGATTTCCAGGAGCGCGACTTTGTAAGTGTTGTACAGTAGTAACACCAGAGGAAATCATTTCGAACGCTGAAAAAAGCGTATCCAATCTGGGGCATAGATCACGCATCTTTACGCGTTCAGCAAACCATAGCTCTAACGGTTGGTCTCTCGCTCCCAACTGAAACGGAGTGAGGCCGACATGATGGTGCGCATTTATAAAGCCGGGCGTAGCCACAATACCAGTACCACCAATTTCAGGTTCAGTCTGATATTTTTGCCGTAATTCAACGGTGGGCCCAATTTCTTTAATTATACCATCTTGCACAAAGACGGCTGAGTTTTTTAAAATAACTGGCTCATTATTGCGATCAACTTCTATAATGAGCGCATCAGCAACAATTAAATTTTTATGCATTAGCAGCCTCAAAATTTTTGATATTATTTTTTTTAGACAAGGTTATAACCTTCATAAGAACAATTTATTTCTTTAATCTTGACTCATTAATGCGTGATTTCTGCCAAATACTGCCGAAGTTTGATTAAAATTTAAACAAAGATCAGTTTTTTGCTCTGCGAATTAAACTAAAAAATGCAATTGTACAATTTTACTTATACCCCCAGATAAATATATTATCTGGTGAAAGGGATTTAATAATGCTTAAAAATTATTTTAAAATCATCATTTCGAGCGTTTTCGCAATGATGATAGCAGGGATTGCTAGTGCGGGCGGCCATTTGAAGGAGATCAATTTTTCTTTAGACTGGGCCTGGCAAGGAATGCATGGACCATTCTTACTCGCAAAAGATCGAGGGTACTATGAAGAAGCTGGCTTGAGTGTAAGTTTTGATCGAGGCTTTGGATCAGGCGATACAATATCAAAAATCGCTGCTAAAGCTTACCCGATGGGTTTTGCTGAAGGGACTAGCCTTTTAAAGTTCAATGCTGAAAATCCAGATGACCAGGTTATCACTGTGCTTGTTATTAATGATCAGTCCCCAACTGGTGTTATCTCTACTAAATCAAACGGAATTTCAAAGCCATCAGACTTGATGGGAAAGAAAGTTTCTGCAACCCAAAGCGCGGCAACTGTCTTATTGTGGCCAGTATTTGCTGAGATTAATAACTTAGACCCAGATGGGATCGAATATCTTTTTGTTGAGCCTTCTTTGCGAGATTCAATGGTGGTGCAGGGACAAGCTGACGCTACTTTCGGTTTTTCGTCAACCACTGTGCTTAATATGGTTCAAGCTGGTGTGCCGGAAGATGAAGTGACATACTTTACAATGGCGCAATACGGCTTAAAACCTTACAGTTCGTCAATTATTGTCCGTAAAGACTATGCTGCAGAAAATCCTGATATCGTAAAAGGATTTGTTGAGGCAACAGTGAAAGGCATGATTGATATGCTTAATGATCCGGATGCAGGTATAGCATTATTGAAAAAACAAGAACCTTTGATTGATGTAAAAATTGAAACTGCACGTTGGTATTTGGCTGAAGAGCTCGCTATACTAACACCTGAAGTTGTAAAAAATGGTATCAGTGTGGTTGATCGGGAACGCTATGAAACAGCAGCTAAGCAGGTAGCTGGGGCTTTCGATTTGCCGATTAAACCGAACATGGATGATTATTATGATCCAAGTTTTCTGCCTCCTCTAGAAATGCGGCAAATACCACAGGCAGTTAAAGACAGACTAAAATAAAACGTTGTACACAAACAACCCAAAAGCATGGCGTCATCCTATGATGGCGCCATTTTTCTTTTCTTACCGTTAGAAGTGAAACCATATAAAAATTGAATGAGATATATATTCTATGTTATATAATTTTTTCATCAAACAAGCCCTTTATTAGGGTTAATGGTACCTTAGAAATAAACTTCCTCGCTAAAAAAAGCCAGGTAAGTAGCAAGGGACGAAAATATTTTGAGCAAGGTTGTTTATTCTAAGAATACCAACTTTAGGCTGGTCAGATCAACGGCCTGCCTGTAACCATCTCTGTCTTTCATTATTTGGATTGCAAAGATTTTTCAACTTTGCCAACCGATTGGGATAAGATTATCGGGTTCGCCCGCGATCAGCGTCTGAGCTTTTTCAGCATTCTAGTGAGTGAAGCGATTCAAGCAAAACTAAAAGTAGCACAGTGATGCGCTATTTTTTAACTTGCTTACAAACAGCTCAAGTTAATCTCACAAATTCTGACTAAGTTGATATCCTTGTTATTTATGCCTTTTCAATTTTCATAATTTCTGTTTTAGGAAAATAGGCTTGAGTTAAATCTTCCAACCAGAATCTATATACTAAGCCTCTGCAAAGTCAAAAATAAGGTATATTCTTGAAAGATTATTTCCAGAGAAAACCCCAAGATGCTGTATTTACCAGTTTTTTTTTATATGCATTTAGCCTAGGAACGTTATTTCCGCGCTTAGGTGACCTTCAAACTCAAATAGATATTGATAAAGCAACGCTCGGGTTTGCCTTGATAGGTTTGCCACTAGGTGTTCAGTTTACTCTTTTATTTGCAGATAGAATAGTGCGCAGGTTTAATTTTAGACTTATTTTGATGATGGGGATACCTTTGCTGGGTATCTCACAGGTCCTTGCTGCGCTCTCGAAAAGCCCGTATACGTTTGCAGGAATTTTAATGCTAGGTGGGGCTGCAATTGCGGTTATAGAAGTTGCAGTAAATTTAGAGGCTGATCGAGTAGAGGCGCATATCGGCCATCGTATCATGAATCGCTCCCACGCTTATTGGAGTTTTGGTTTTTTTGGTGCTGGCATTGTAGGTGCGGGCTTTTCTCAATTAGGTATCTCGCCATTTTCAAATTTCGCATTGATCGCAGGCATGTCCAGCTTTTTAACGATTTTGCTTTTTTCAAAATATAACGCCGCTAAATCTCGTAGGCAAAGCGTAGTGGTGAAAAATAAAGGCTTTGTTTGGCCTTCAAAGGGTATTTTGTTATTGGTGTTCTTTTCTCTTTCGGCAATGCTTGTTGAAGGCGCAAGTATTGATTGGTCAGTAATTTTTATGAGGGATATTTTTAATACTGTTCCTATAGTGAGTGGTCTTTCATTGGCCTTGGCCGCGATCGCTCAAGGAATTATACGTTATTTTGCAGATCAGTTTGTTGATAAGTATGGTCCGGAAAGGGTCTCTCTTTATAGTCTAATTGCCATGGTTTTGGGTGTAGGCTGCGTTGTATTTTCATTTGAGCCTACTACGGCATTGTTGGGCTTTATCTTGATGGGTGGAGGCAGTGCTGTAATTTTCCCACTGGCTATGTCAGCAGCGGCACAAAGCACTGATAAAACTCCTGAGGAGAATGTTGCATCATTGGCACAGTTTGTATTTGTAATTTTTTTGCTTGCCCCACCAATCTTAGGGTTTGTAGCTGAATACGCAGGTTTGCGTTGGTCTTTTGCCTTATGTTTTCCACTATTGATCGTCAGCTTTTTTACAATACATTCCCTCAACGTTCAAAAAGATGAAAAAAAGAACGCTTATTAATAAGAAAATAGATTAGGATAAGCTCAATGGGTGTGCTTCAAGAAGGGAAATGGGTGGATCGCTGGTATCAAACAAAGGATACTGATGGTCGTTTTGTTCGAAAATCGGCATCATTCAGAAACTGGATCACTTCAGATGGTACTGCTGGTCCCTCAGGAATGGACGGCTTTAAAGCTGAAAAAGGGCGTTATCATTTATATGTGTCTTTAGCGTGCCCTTGGGCTCACCGAACTTTGATCCTAAGGAGTTTAAAAGGTTTGGAGTCTTTCATTTCTGTGTCAGTTGTTCACTGGTTTATGGCTGAGGATGGGTGGACATTTGAACCTGGTGAGAATGTTATCCCCGATATGATAAATGGCTTCGAATTTTTGCATCAGGTGTATACTGCCGCCGCTCCCGATTACTCGGGGAGAGTTACAGTACCTGTTTTGTGGGATACAAAAAATAAAACAATAGTGTCAAATGAGTCTTCGGAAATTATACGTATGTTGAATAATGCATTTGACGAGTTAGGAGCTAAACCGGGTGATTACTTTCCTGAAGAATTTCGTACAGAAATTAATGAAATAAACAGGCGCGTATATTCGTCGTTAAATAATGGTGTCTATAAATGTGGATTTGCAACGACCCAAACGGCTTATCAAGAAGCTCTTATTCCACTTTTTGATACTTTAGACTGGCTTGAAGATAAGTTATCGAGCAATCGTTACCTTGTAGGAAATTTTATAACCGAAGCAGATTGGAGACTTTTCACTACATTAGTACGTTTTGATCCAGTATATTTTGGTCACTTTAAGTGTAACATTCGACGTTTAGTGGACTATCCAAACCTTTTTGGTTATGTGCGTGACCTTTACCAAGTGCCCGGTGTTGCTGGGACAGTGAATATGCAACATATCAAAAAGCATTATTATGGCAGTCATGAGACGATTAACCCAACTCGAATTATTCCTGCTGGGCCCTATATAAATTATTTAGAGCCTCATTCGCGGGCCGACTTAAACTAATTTATTTATTAAATTCTAGACTTTTAGATCATGGGGAATGAGTATGTCTATTCGACCAATAAACTTTAGCAGCCAGGCAAAACCCGCCATGGAAGGTGCAGGTGTTCATCTTAACCGTGTATTTGGTTTTGGGGAAACAGAACCCTTCGATCCTTTTTTAATGATGGATGACTTTAGAAATGATGATCCAAATAAATACGTCAAAGGCTTTCCATGGCATCCGCACCGAGGCATTGAAACAATTACATATGTGCTGAAAGGTAACGTTGAGCATAGTGACTCTTTAGGAAATAATGGAACATTAAGTGATGGTGACGTTCAATGGATGACAGCAGGCTCTGGCATAATACATCAGGAAATGCCCTCAGGAAATGAGCTCGGTCAGATGCATGGATTTCAGTTATGGGCGAATTTGCCGCGAGATCAAAAAATGTGTACGCCCCGATATCTTGATATAGCTTCGAAGGAAATTAATACGCTAACAGATGATGATGGAACGCATATTCGAGTGATAGCAGGAGATTACCGTGGCTATAAAGGCTTGGTTGATGGGATTGACACAGATCCCTCTTATTTAGATATAAGTCTTATGCCTAATGTTAAGAAGAGGTTTCCATTTGATACACGTAGACAAGGATTTGCCTATATTTTTGAGGGTTCTGCTAATTTTGGCAATTCATCTATTCCTTTTGGAGTCAATGTTGAAAAAGAGTTTAATGGGCGGGAAGTGAAAATAAGGGACCAGTCTGGTAATCGCACTTTAGTTGTATTTGGTGATGGTGATGAGGTTGAGGTTGTATCAGGCGAGCAAGGTGTTCGTTTTCTTCTAATCTCTGGCGCGCCTTTACGTGAGCCAGTAGCCTGGCATGGACCGATTGTGATGAATACAAGAGCTGAACTTCAGCAAGCGTTTCGTGAACTTAATACTGGTGATTTTGTTAAAACTGGTGCCCAAGGCGTCTTTGGCTCTTAATTTCACTCTATTAGTTTTACAAAAGTTTGTGTTTCAATTTTAGCGCCTGCTTCCTCCCTTAACTTTATCATTTCCGGTTTATCGACTGTGGACATCATTTTTTCCATGGACTCAACTTCCATGCATACCCAAACTTTGTCTTTATTTCCCTCTTCATGCCCGTAAGCAAGAACGTTTATTCCATGGTCCTGTCTGAAATTTTCGTTTGCTAGAAATAAACCTCTCCAGTGCTCATATCCCTTCGATAACTCAACTGATGATATAATTTTCATTTTCAATCTCCTTAACTTTTGAGTTCAGTAAAAATTCTAAAATCAAACATGTCAAAGATTACGCAACGGTAGCAATTTACTTTTGGATATCTAGAACTATTTCATTGGTATCATAAAGGGTGATGGTGTTGGTAGCTTGGTGGCTTTGTGTTCAGGCGGTACTACTAGGTTTACTAAGTTACCAGCTGAAAAGTTATTACTTTCTTCGGTAAAACTACTAGAAATAATCAGGTGTTTAAATTGATATTTCGTTCAGCATATTCCGAATGAAGGCAGAACATTCCTCAGGCTGGGTGATAGGTAGCATGTGGCCTTTGCCTGACAAAATTTTTATTTTCGCGCCTGATAATTTAGCAAACTTTTCGCCATGTAGTTTTACATCCAGAATTTGATCCTCTTCGCCAAATAAAATTTTTGTAGGAACATCTAACTCTTTTTCGCGCCCCACAAGAAGTGGAGCAGATGAAAGCGCGAAAACTAGATCCTCAGAATTTTTTATAAAAGCGTTAGAAGAGAGAGCTAAGTCACCGCCACCTCTTATAGAAAAATTTTCACTGACGGGCTCTGGAGCAAATGCTATTTCGAATGTATCCTTGCGTGTCAAGGCTCCAAATAATGATGAAAGTGTATGGGCCAGAAAGAACCTTAAAAATGGACTGGAAATATTCAGAAATCGAAAAATATCAGGTACCTTATCAACCGTTTGGGTTGCAGGACATATCAATGCGAGACCTGAGATTTTATTTCTATACTCAAGTGCTAAAGCCAACGCGATTGCTCCGCCCAACGAGTGGCCAACAATTAGCGGTTTATCAATCTGCTCTTTATCAATAAATTGTGCTATTATGCGGGCTTGTTCCTGCAAAGTTGCAATTTCGGGTTTGGACCTTTTAGACCACCCACATCCAGCTCGGTCTATCGCAATAATTCGATAATCCTGATCAAGTCGTTCCGTTAAAGCGTAAGTAAAGTTTCTTAAATTTCCTGCAAGGCCATGTAGCATAATAATAGGTCTCCCTTGACCTGTTTCATACCAATGTATTTCAGCATCTTCTAGAACAGTAGTTTTACCAAATTTTGGGATAGATTGTTTTATTTTTTGTGTAATAATTTTTGTACATATCGCACTTAAAATTATTAAAAAAAATAAAACAATCGGTATGTATATTAATAGATTAACCATATCAAAGTCATCTAAACATGATTTTGGCAAACTGATAATTATTTTTTAATAAAGCCATTTAAAATTTTATGAAAACTTTGCTTCCGATTTTGTACTGTGTTTCTCAAAATTATAAATTGCCGTTAAGACAATTATAAAACCTATCCATTCGGTAACCGACAATAGCTGTTTAAGTAAAATGATTGCTAGAAGTGCAGCAAAAAGTGGTTCTACTGATGAGAGCATTGAGGATCTCGTAGCGCCAATTATAGTCGCGCCTTTAAAAAAAAGTACCCAGCTTGTAATATAGAAAATCCCATTTGCGAAAATGGCAAAATATCCTATTTTCGTAAGTGGTAAATGTATCTCAAACCCAAGCGGTAAAATAAAACTAATCGTTAAAAGTATTATCCCCAAAATGCTGACATAAAAATTAAAAGTAGTTGCACCAATCTTTGTTGACAAACTTGAAGCATTTACAATAAAGGCAATGAAAAATAATAAACCCAAAAAACTGATAAATAAGCCATAGAGATTTAGAACTTGTTCTCCAGAGCTAAGCATCAGGTAAAGACCTATCATTAGCCCAACCATACTTAACCATTGGACCAATACTATTTTACTCTCACCTCTAAAATAAGAGACAAAAGCTACACCTATAGGAAAGCAGTAAAGAATGGCCATAACCAGTCCGACATCTAAGTAATCAACAGCGTGGTAAGTGAGTGAGATTAGTATGCAAGCGTAGATGCTTGAAAGGAAAATAGGCAAAACTGTGGATAATGGAATTCTTAAGTTTCCTTTAATTAAAGCTATAAATGCAAATAGAATTAGAGCTCCAATTAAATACCTTGAAAAGACTAAAAAGAAGAGAGATGAACCATCATCCAATGCAATCTTTGCCGAGTTAGGTACAAAAGCAAATAAAACTGACGATAATAAAACTAAAAAAATACCAGGGTTCATCGAAACTTCATTTCGTTTTTTAACTAAAATAAACTGAGCTAGTTGATTTCAGCTTGAGCTAATTTCCCAGGGTGCTCCTTAATTGGAAGATGGATAATCGTAGCTGCGAGGCCAAGTAGAATGGCTGTTATCCACATTGCCTCATAGTTTCCGGTTAGGTCATATAATCTTCCACCAAGCCATGCCCCTAGGAATCCACCAACTTGGTGACTAAAAAATACTAAACCCACTAAAGTTGATAAAAACTTCAAACCCTGTGTTTGGGCGACCAAGCCAGTTGTTAAGGCTACCGTCGATAACCAGAGAATACCCATGGCTGCAGAGAATACTAGGACGCTAGGTTCACTTAATGGAGTGAATATAAAAATAGTAATCACAACTGCTCTACTTGCGTATATCCCTGCGAGCAATTTTGGTTTTGAATATAGCTGACCTGACCATCCTGAGAGAAAAGATCCGCCTATATTGAAAAGACCAATTAGGGCTAATGACCAAGCGCCTATGATTGGTGCTAAACCCTCATCCGTTATATAAGCTGGTAAATGGGTCTGGATAAATTGAACATGAAACCCACAAACAAAAAATCCAAAAAAAAGTAGAGTATAAGACCTATCAGAAAATGCTATTTTTATAGCTTGTATCGTATCTAACTGTTCTCTTTTGGCCTTTGGTTTTTCCGAGGCAAGAGATATGAAAAAGAGAAGAGGTAAGATTATTAAAAAAGAAGCAGCAACAAAGAATATTGCTATGCCCCAACCTACCATATCCATTAGGATGGTGGCTAATGGAGCTCCTGCAAACATACCAGCAGAAGCGGCTGCTGTTCCCAGACCCAAAATGAAACTTCTTTGTTTTGCTTCCACGACCTTGCCGAGCGCCACAATAACAACTGGAAAAGAACATGCGCCTGTGCCTATTCCAACGATAAACCCAGTGAAAATAAACATAGTCTCATCCAGTAATATGCCGCGAAGAGCAAAACCCAGGGCAGCAAAAATAGCTCCAAAAGCTAACACTTGAGTGGGACCATGCTTGTCCGCATATGCCCCTGCAAGTGGCTGTGTAACCCCCCACATTAATACTTGAATAGCTAATGAAAGAGAGAATACTTCTCTTCCCCAAGACAAGTCTACCGACATAGGACGCAAAAAAACGCTGAAAGAGGCTGAGAATCCAAAACTTATAAACGAAATTACGCACCCAGCAATAATCGCGTAAAGTATCGCTGGGTCGATTTTTTTTCTAATTTCAGCCATTATTCATTGAGCTGCCTATTGGTGTGAGGTTAACTTAAAAAATTAAGCGTAAAGAATGTCACCCATATTATATAAAAGAACCGAATAAAGTATCAAAAATATAATTGGGGCTACATAACCTTCTGCAGTTGGTTTTACACCTTCAATTTCGGCCCATTCACTATTTAATGTCCTGTAGCCTGTTACTGCTGCAATAAGAGCTTGCGTCCACCCATAGGCTACAAAAGCCCAAGCGCCTGATGGACCTATGAAGAGTAATACAACTGAAATTATAGCACCTGCGCCAACTTGTGAACCCGCAAATCTAGTAATGAATATTCCTTGATCACCAAACCCATATTGGTCATTGAATGCTTTTGTTTGAAAAAGGCACCTAAAGCTATAGTAAATAGCACCAATTGTCAGTATTATCCAAATAATCAGGTTTAAAGAACCACCAAAACTTTCTACCATTAGAGATTTTCCTTCCTTGTTTTATGCACTTGTAATCGGAGTTGCACCAGTTTCTACTCTAGCAACTTTCCCGTCCTTGAGTTGGTTAACAACCATCACAGCCTCTGAAGTTCCATCAGGAAAGTTCATCATTGAATGGGTTACTAGAATCTCATCATTTTCGTAAATACAACGCTGGTTGTTTATTTCTAATTTGTCACTTTGCATCATTGCGGTCAGCATTGGCGTCCATTCTTCTTTACTCATTTCAGCGCCAGATTGATGACGGACAAAAACAAAATCATCGTGTATACATTCTAAATAGGCTTCTACATCGCGATTTTCTGATGCTGTTTTCATTTTTTCATATAGAGACATTTTTTACTCCTAAAAGTCACTCAAAGATTTAATTATCATATTTTTTAATTAAAATCTTTCCCCTCAAGTATCAATAATAACACTTTATATGCTAAATTCTGAAAACTTTTTAAACGTTACGTAAATCAGATTCGACATAATGAACATTGAATTTCCAGCTTAATTATTGAGCAGATAACTTTTAACTCAAATTTATTAGATTTTCATTTAAAAACTAAAGTTAGTGATCGTGAGCAGGAATGTCGCCTATTTTGAGCATTTTTTTAGTAAGGAGTAATTTCATGCGAGAAAATACTTCATTATAGTTTTTATCATTTGCTAAATTAAACAATTCCAAAGGATCTCTCTTGCAGTCAAAAAGTTCCCACTCTTTATCTTCTCCGCCATGATTTGTTCCTGGGAGATCAAAACCGTCGTTATACCAATAAATTATTTTATATTGTTGATCCCTTAGCCCGTAGTGAGCATAGGCATTATGATCAGGGTCTCGATGCATCCAGTATCTCTGGTATGCTACTTGTTGCCAATTGTCTGGAGTTTTGCCCTCCAGAATAGGCCTTATACTATCTCCTTGCATATAATTAGGGATATCCAATCCAGCAAAATCTAAAAATGTAGGTGCGAAGTCTACGTTGCAACACATATCATTATTTACCTGTCCGGCTTTGAGTAAACTAGGATATCTGAGTAAAAAAGGCATTTGGAAAGATTCTTCATAAATGAATCTTTTATCAAACCAGCCATGTTCGCCTAAGAAAAAACCTTGATCAGAAGTGTAAATGACAATTGTGTTTTCAGTTAAATTTTCGTCATCCAAATAATCTAGTAATGACCCCACACTTTCGTCAATTGATGCAATAGTGTTGAGGTATCTTTTTATATAACGTTGATATTTAAATCTGCTTAGCTGTTCATGTGAAGTGAAAGTAAATTTCTCTCCAGTATGCTTGTCTATCAACTCAAATCCATTAAGTGTTTTGGGGTTTGGTATTTTCCGCTTATTGCTATCTGATCTAGAGCGTTCACCGATTTCAGATCCTCCTTCGGGTTGAACTAAACCAAGATCGTCGTAGGTGATATCGTCTTTAATCCTCATTTTTGCTTCTGCTGCTGCTTTTGCTCTGTTCTTGTAGTCATCATCAAATGTTTTGGGTACCTTTATGTCCTCTTCATAAAGTTTTCGGTTCTTTGGATGTGGTTCCCATTCTCTGTGTGGAGCTTTATGGTGGCACATTAGGAAAAAGGGCTGGTTTTTATTTCGTGATGACAGCCAATGGAGACATTTACTGGTTATGATATCTGTAGCATATCCTTTCTCCTCTACTTCTTTTCCCATTTCAATGAATTGAGGGTCGAAGTAGTCGCCTTGGCCTGGCAATACTGACCAATAGTCAAAACCGGTAGGCTTATGCTCTTGGCCTTCGCCTAGGTGCCATTTTCCGATTATAGCAGTCTGATAACCTCCGTACTGAAGATGTTTCGCAACATTAGGGAGCCTGTTATCGATAGGCGTGTTTAATGTTGTTACGCAATTCACATGATTATAAGTTCCTGTAAGGATAGCGGCACGGCTTGGTGTGCAAATTGAGTTTGTAACGTAACAGTGGTTAAGCCTAACTCCCTCATTTGCAATTCGATCAATATTGGGGGTCTCATTTATGCCTTCACCATAAGCACTAATTGCTTTGGCGGCATGATCATCTGCCATTATAAATAATATATTAGGAGTATTCATATTGTTATCATTTCGGTTTTGTTATTTTGACGTCAATGATCACTGACTTGATATGATATGTCGATATTAAAATGTAATGTATTGTATATTGTTTGTACCAAATGAGCTAATTTGTAACTAAATTTAGAAGATCGAACCTTGGAGTTTTAAAATGTCAAAATATGTTGAGGCCGCCAATTGGATAAGTGAACAAAGACAAGCTAAAAATATTTATAAAAACTTTAATGAAATGTTTGGTTTGGAAAGTTTTGAAGACGCATACTTTGTACAAGACGCTCTGGAATCTGTCTGGGCACACAAAGGTGATGTAACAGGTTATAAATTAGCGCTCACTTCTAAAGCAATGCAGAATATGTTCGGTGTCAATACACCTTTTAAAGGGAATTTATTTTCCGAGACAATTCTCCACGGTGATCAAGTTATATCCCTTAAAAACTATGGAAGATTAGGGGTTGAGTTTGAGCTTGCCATAGAAATTGGGGAAAATTTTGGTACTAATTTTAACAATATGACAGTTGAGGAGTGTATGAGAAAAGTATCCTCAGTTTACCCTGCTTTTGAATTAATTGATGATCGGAAAGCTGATTACTCTAAAGTAAATCTAATTTCGACAACGGCAGATAACTCTTGGAATGCGAATACGGTTCTTGGAAGTAAATCACAAAATTTTTCTCATCTCGATTTCAGCGTTAACCAGGTTTTTAAAAGTGTTAATGGAAATATTGAAACATCAGTTACTGGTGCAGCTCTAGAAAACCCTTTTAATGCTGTAATCTGGATTGCTGATTTTCTGAATAAGCGTGGATCAGAATTAAAAAAGGGCCAAATAGTTATGACGGGTTCTACATTTCCGACATACTTCCCTCAACCGGACGATGTAATTGAATTTGAAGTTTTTGATATTGGGAAAATCAAAATTAATGTGTCTAGATAAAAAATATACCCTTTTTAAGACTGATTAATTCGTAATTAAACATTAAACTTCTCGTCTAAGCTATAGTGCCTCCGTCTACTATAAATGGTTGACCAGTCGCATACGATCCTGCATCTGAAAGCAAATAAATAATAATTGATGCTATTTCATCAGGTTGACCAAGCCGTCCCATTGGTTGTCGCGAAACGAACCATTCTCTTGCTGCTTTTTTTGAGCCAAGTTTTTCGGCCATAGTATCCATTCTTTGATGCAAAGATGGTGTCTCGATAGTGCCTGGGCATATTGCGTTACAACGTATTCCGTCAGTCATAAAATCCACTGCCACTGATTTTGTGAGGCCAATAACAGCTGCCTTAGAAGTGCTGTAGGCAGCTCTGAATGGGAAGCCTTTTACTGAAGAAGCTAGGGATGCCATATTAACAATGGAGCCACCGCCATTCCTTTGCAGGCCCGGGATGGCCGCTTTGATGACAAAGTACATGCTGTCCAAATTAATAAGAAAAGAGTTGCGCCAATCAGTTTCATTTACATCCATGATAGTTCCATGGTGGACCCAGCCAGCCATATTAACAATTCCATCGAAATCTGGTGCTTTGGAAAAGTATTCTTGAATTGAATCATCTTTCGTGATGTCCAAAGTTTCGGTTCGGGCTCCAAGTAAACTTAATTTTTCTAATCCAGCGGGTTCAAGATCAGTTGCGTATACTTTGGCGCCAGCATTTAAGGCAATTTTTGCAACAGAGTAACCCATACCGGCTCCAGCAGCACTTATAAAAATCTTTTTACCTGTTAGGTCCATATCAAGCCTCCTTGGCATTTTATATATCACCAATAAGTTTTAATAAGGAAATTTGGCAACGTAAAAATTTGTTTGTGGCAAAATAAAAATAGGTAAAGCGTCTCAGCCAACCATTTTTGTTTCTTAAGGACATCATGAAAATTCTTATTGATAAAAACGTCGGGCTAATCGACTTTTTTAATCTATACTTTTTTATGTTTGTCGTATGAGGCCTCTAGTTCTCTTCGTAGAAATTCACCAAAATTTATAGGTAAAAATTTTGGTTTTCCTGTACTGTTTAAAGGTTGAACAATAGCATTCGTATGGGGATCGAAAAAAAATGGACAGGAAAAGCGTTCTCTACCACTTTTATTAATCACCCGGTGAGGCGTTGAGCGTAAAAGTCCGTTAGTAAGCCTAGAGAGCATATCCCCCACATTTACAACAAAACTTTCTTCTACTTTTGGCACGTCGATCCATTCGCCTTCTTTGGTTTGCACCTGCAGGCCTCCAATTTCATCTTGTGCTAGAATTGTTAAACATCCAAAATCTGTATGGGGAGCAGAACCATACAGATCACTTGGACTATTTTTAGGAATTGGTGGATAGTGTAGGAGCCTTAACCAAATAGTTGGTGTATCAAATGATTGCATTATACTCATATCTTTAATACCTGAGGAAATGAGCGCCAGCCGCGTCAAATTCCTGCCAAGCGTTGTCATTTGGGACGTGTATTCTTCTAGAACTTCTTTGAAATTCTCTATTTCTGGCCATTGATTTGGGCCTGAGAGGTATACATTGGGCAGCTCAGACTTATCTTCACGCATCATCATAAAACTCTCTGATTGATTTGGTTTTTTGACATCTGCAAGTTTTGAGTTCACGTCAGTAGAAGTATTAATTGCGATATAACCACGATGATTATGGTTAAGTGCTACTTTCATTTTTTCTGATAGTGGTTGCGAGTGAAAATGTTTTGAAACTTGGAAAATTTTCTCTATCAGCTTTTTTTCAATTCCGTGATTAACAATATATCCGAAACCATATTTATTATAAGCACTAAAAAAATCCTGTAATAGTGATCTAGGAAATTTTTTGTTCTCAATTCCAGAAATATCTATTTTGGGTATCTGCATTATCTATCGTATCGATTGTTGGTTTGTCTAAACAATTTTAATACTTTTTTCATTTTAAAAATTACCCTAGACGAAAACTTGACTAGTATTAACTAATCTAGAAGGTTGTTAGTAATTAAAACAACTAATCTATGATATAACAAAAAAGCGAAACCTCTTTTATGAAATCCCAATTACTTCCGCGGGCTTATGCCAGTTCGCCTCTTTTACTATTTATGGCAACACTAGGCTGGGGTAGTAATACAATTGCTAGCCGTCTCGCAGTTGGGGAGGTTTCGCCTATGCTGCTTATATTTTTCCGTTGGGGGATCGTGGTTGTAATTTTGGTAAGCTTTTACTGGCGGGAAATGATTGCCGAATGGCCAGTTATCAAACCAAGATTAAAGTGGTTGCTCATTATGGGCGGTTGTGGGCTGAGTTTGTTTAATGCTTTTTTTTACATTGCAGCACATAGTACTACAGCCGTTAATTTGGGCATTATTCAGAGTACCATGCCGGGTATGATTTTACTTGGCTCTTTTATGTTTTTTGGTGATCGCATTAATAAATTGCAATTTTCAGGTCTTTTACTGACTTTGTTGGGAGTTGTGGTCATTGTCACTCAAGGTTCAGTCGAAAAGTTAATGGAATTAACTTTTAATAATGGAGATTTATTAATGATCTTCGCTTGTTCTTTTTATGCTATGTATACGGTAGGATTGAAAAGTAGACCAAAAATTTCTGGCATGGTTATGCTAGCTTATTTTTCGGTTGCTGCGTTCCTGATGACTATTCCACTTATGGTTGCAGAAAGTTTTACTTATGGAACGGTTATTCCGGGAGCGAGAGGATGGGCGATCGTCCTTTATATCGCTCTTGTGCCCTCTTTCTTATGTCAAATTTTATTCATGCGCGGTGTTGATTTAATAGGGCCAGGATCGGCTGGTTTATATGCTAATTTAGTTCCAATATTCTCTGCTATCATGGCCGTTATCTTACTCAGTGAAAAATTTGCCCTCTTTCATTTAATTGCAATGTTGTTAGTTTTTGGAGGAATAGGTTTATTTGAATATCAAAGTAGACGCAAAGTTTAACCTTAGCATAATTTCTTTTTATTAATCATTTATTTGAGTGCTTTTATGAATATTGAAGAGATAGCAAACGAAATAAGCAGTTCAATTAGTTTGGCTAAGCAGATTGAGCCTTTTTCAAAAAGAGGTTTAATTATTTCCTCCCAAGAAGCCTACGATGTAGCTAGAATTGTTAGACATAAACTAGGTCCAACTGAAATGGTAGGTAGAAAAATTGGTTTCACAAATCGTAATATTTGGAGCATTTACGACGTGGATGAACCAATTTGGGGCTCGATGACAACAAGTAGTGTATGTTTTTTTGAATCAAATTTTATAAAAGTTGACCTGAGCCAGTTTTGTGAACCTCGCATTGAACCTGAAATAATAGTTTGCTTAAAGCAAAGGCCAAAAAATGGTTTTGATAACCCTGAAGAATACCTAGACTGGATTGCCCCAGGTTTTGAAATTGTCGACTCCATTTACCCCAATTGGAAGTTTTCATTAACAGACGCAATTGCATCGGGTGGGCTTCACGGATGTTTGGTTGTGGGAAAGAAGTTTAAGGTGAATGAACAAACCGAGAGAGATTTAATTGACGTAGGCGTAAGTTTGTATAGAAATGGTAAACTTGAAGAAGCGGGCACCGGGGCCAATGTTTTGGATGGCCCAGTTTCTGCAATTCAATATTTACATCGTAGTTTGTCTAAAATCAAAAACCAAGATCCTCTGTCTGCTGGTAATATTATAACTACCGGCACTATGACAGATGCAAAACCAATCTTTTCCAAAGAAGAATGGAGTGCTAAATTTAATGGCGTAGTTGCCTCAGAGTTAAATTTAGAATTTTTCTAATAAGCTGGAGTTTAGGTAATTTGTATATTCTCTTCTGTGTTTAATATTAAAATACCATATTGATACTATGTGGCTCCTATTTCTCTCAGTGTATCCGCATGTAAGCCTCCACACTACCCTGTGGAGGCTCTTTATTATAAATTGCTCAGCTTATTTTGATCCAGAAGGCTCCGCCTCCCGTAATCAGTTTGGATCATGGCAAGATATATGTGTGGACAATCATGGTTAATTGTCCTTTACCCCCCTGAAGCAACGCCTATTAGGCGTTGTTTTAGTTTTTAGAACTGGTTTTCATAATGAGATTTATCGCGTTCGCGACCTAGTGTCGTTAAATTTGCAGAACTCGAATTTGAGTTGTGATAAGGGATTTTAAAAATTCATAAAATGATTGATAAAATGCTCTTTGGTAAAAGTAAGGTTTTTAAAGTCCCTTTTAGTTCTAGCAATCGGCTTGTTGCGGGAAATAGCTTAGCTTTAATTTCAATATTTTTATTTGCATCAGGGTTCCCAGCTGCAGAGGTGCTTTTAGATTTGTGGCATCCCATTACTCTGATGTTTTTCAGGCTCCTATTGGCAGTCTCAACACTAGTTGTGCTCTGGGTTCTTATTGAAGGGCTATCCTCAGTTCTTAATGCGCCTTGGTTGAAAGGAATAAAAATTGGCTTGCTAGGTTTTGGGCTGGGGACAAACTTATTACTCTTTGCGCAGTGGTTCACGGATCCTATTACAGTCGCTTTACTGGCAACCTTAATCCCTGTTTCTGCAACTATTTTGGAAGTTTGGGATGGTCGAAGAAAACTTAATAGTAAGTTTATCCTTGGTTTGATTGCTTCGGTGACGGGCGGATTTATTGCCGTCAGTGAGAATATCTCAATTGATTTGGGGTGGGGAGTTTTGATGGCGTTAGGCTCAGGATTTTCTTTCATGTGGGCATCTGATAAAAGTATAACCCGACTTTCTGAAGTATCTTCAATAGCGCGCTCATCAATTACTTTTACTGGGGCTGCTGTTTTTACAACGATAAGTTTTATATTATTTTTTACTTTAGGATTAATTGAGATTCCGATTTGGCCTACAAGTGACCAGTTTCTCAGTTTGATAATTTATTCTGTAATAGCCATGGCTATTTCCCAGGTTTTCTTTTTAGCGGCCATTGATAAACTAGGAATAGCAATCACATCGCTTCACTTAAATTTTTCTCCTTTTTATGTGATGATTATACTATTTTTTTGGGAAGGAACTTATGATTTAAGAACAATAATTGGTGCATCTATTGTGGCATTTGGCGTTTGGCTTGCACAGGTAAAATAATCTTCTGGTAGTCTTTGAAGGCCTGTATACCCAAAAAAGAATTCTGAAAATTCAAACAACTTAAATTGTCTAGCAAGTACAAAAAATAAAAACTTTCTTGCTTTTTCACAGTTAAAGTCTGGTAGTATGTTTTAAAAGTTTTGTACTGTTAAGCTTAAATTATTGGGAGTGTTTTAATTGGTAAAAGTAAGGGATTATAATTACGAATTTATTTCAGTTAGACCTTTTGCTCCGAATTTAGGCGCAGAGGTATATGGCGTTGACCTTAGTGGGTCTATTTCGGAAGAACAATTTGCGGATATTTATAAAGCTTTTCTAGACCATCAGGTTTTATTTTTCAAAGACCAGAAAGAAATTCCACCGGATCGTCATATTGCATTTGGTAAACGATTTGGCGAATTGCATTTTCATCCTGCAGCTCCAACCATGAAGGGCTATCCTGAAATTTTTGAAATTCATGCAGATAAAAACTCTAAAGTAGCCAATGGTGAATTTTGGCATTCAGATGTGTCGTGCGATGAAGAGCCCCCGCTTGGAACAATGCTGCAAATCCATATAGCACCTGATTGTGGGGGTGACACGATGTTCAGTGACATGTATTCAGCCTATAATACGCTCTCGGAGCCGATAAAGAATTTATTAGGCGGACTAAGTGCCACACATGAATCCGAACATTTGTATAGGGGTCGTTATGTCGATAGAGGGATAAACGATAAAGACACTATTTACCCTCAGGCTGTGCACCCTATTATTAGAACGCATCCTGAAACGGGAAAAAAAGCGTTGTTTGTGAATCGTACCTTTACAACAAGAATTAATGAACTTTCGCCTAGTGAGAGCGATAGAATTTTAGATTTATTGTTTGCTCATGCTGAACATATTGATCACCAAATAAGATTTAGATGGTCAATCAATGATATGGCTTTCTGGGATAACCGTTGTTGTATGCACCGTGCCATATGGGATTACTGGCCAGAAGAGAGAAAGGGTCGAAGGGTTACAATTAAAGGTGATCGTCCACAGTAGATTAAACTTGATATGAGTATATGAAAGCTTAGGTTTTAATTATGTTTTGGATTTTGTTTTTAATTTTTTTGCTGGCTTGCTTTTCTGCGGGAGCCACTGGAGGACTTTTCCCACCAGGTTCTTGGTATTCAAGTTTAAAAAAACCTAGTTGGACACCTCCCAATTGGTTATTTCCAGTAGCCTGGACCTCACTTTATATCTGTATGTCTTTTGCAGGAGCCAGAGCCGCTTTGTCGCCAGATAATAGTCTAGCCATGGCTCTTTGGTCTCTTCAGATTGCTCTCAATACGCTTTGGACACCCGTATTTTTTGGATTAAAGAATTTGAAGTTGGGGCTGATCGTTTTAGTTGCGCTTTGGCTTTCAGTTGCATGTACTATGATCGCATTATGGCAAGTGGATTGGCTGTCCGGATTACTATTCTTCCCATACCTAGTCTGGGTTTCTGTTGCTGGAGCCCTAAATGCATCAGTTTGGCGACTTAATTTGAACGAAAACAGTCAATAAACTGAAACTAATAGTAATTATTCATTTATTTATTGCGTGATTTGACTAAACACGCATTACTAACCCATCTGGATCGTAGGGTGATGCTTGAATAACTTTTGCATCCTTTTCAACACCAACAACATGAACTTTAAGTTTCTGATCTTCCTGAGCAAGATCGTTATTTACCAAAGCCATAGCAAGTGACTTGTTTAGAGTATGGCCATACCCTCCTGAAGTTACAAACCCGACTAGACTTTCGTTATTCCAAACAGGTTCATAACCACTGGCATCTGCATCATCTGCATCAATTTCCAACATAACGAGCTTTTGGGCGGGTCCATTACCATCTCTTTCTTTGATAGCTGCTACTCGGCCGACAAATTGCTCTTTGTCCCAGTCAATCCATCGATCCATTCCTGTCATTCCAGGAGTATAGCCCTGAGTAAATTCTGCTGACCAAATCCCAAACCCTTTTTCTAATCTTAAAGATAATAAGGCGTTGAAACCAAATTCTCTAATGCCACATTCAGCGCCCGCTTTCAGCAGTAACCTACGCAGAGCTATATGATCACCCATTCGGCAATGAATTTCATAACCCAATTCACCTGTAACAGAAAGGCGGCCAACTTTCGCACTGATCAAGCCTATATCCATAGTGGCGCAGCCCATAAATTTTAACTCATCAATAGAGAATTCGGTGAGCTTGGCTATTACGTCTTTAGAACGTGGGCCTGAAAGAGAAAACCCAGCCCAGTCTTCCCCAAGGTCTTTAATGGAAACACCGTCGATAAGGTGGTCACTGAACCAACGCATATGCCAGGCGCGCAAATAATACGACCCCATTATCCACCAGATCCCATCACCCCAATTGAATAAGGTTAAATCACCTTTTAATTTGCCTTCTTCGCTTAGCATGGGCGCTAAGCCAGCTCGGCCTGGTTTAGGAAGTTTGGAGGACATTATGTTGTCGAGCCAGGCCTGAGCGTTGGGTCCTGAAACTTCAAAGCGTGAGAAGCCAGTTATATCTAGTAAGCCAACGCCGGTACGGACTGCTTTACACTCGTCTCCAATTATAGGAAACGCATTAGAACGTTTAAGCGAAGGATTTTCCTCGAATTCTTTCGATGCAAAGTATAGAGGTACTTCGAGATCCCAACTATTCCCCCACTGGCAACCCGCTTCGGTCATAGCATCGTGTGCTGGTGCCATTTTCAATGGACGCCCTGCAGGGAGTTGTTCATTTGGATAGGTCATAACAAAGCGTCGGGAGTAAAATTGACCTGTGGTTTGTTTGATAAATTCTCTGTTTTCTGCAAACTTTCCGTATCTAGCTACGTCCATTCCATAAACATCGGCTTCGGGTTCGCCGTGGATCATCCATTCAGCAAGAGATTTTCCTACACCTCCGCCCTGGAGAAAACCTGCCATAACTGCACATGCACACCAGTAGCCTTGTTTGCCGGGAACCGGTCCTACAAGAGGATTACCGTCTGGTGAAAAGGTGAAAGCACCATTGACCCAGGTTTTAATGCCAACATCTTGCAAAGCCGGATAGCGCTCGAATCCAAGAACTAATTCATTTTCTATCCTATCTGTTTGCTCCTGAAATAGCTCCATTCCGTAATCCCACGGAGCGCCATCCATAGCCCAGTGTTCATGATTAATTTCATAAATCCCGAGCAAAACACCTTTTTGGTCCTGCCTCAAATAAGTGAAGCCCTCCAGATCGACAGTCATAGGAACTTCAAAATCTAAGCCCTCTAGTTCAGCAATTGTATCTGATATCAAATAGTGATGCTTTAAAGGGGATACTGGCAACTCAACACCAGCCATTCGTCCAATTTGCTTAGCCCACAATCCCCCAGCATTCACTACGTGTTCACAGGTTATTATCCCTTTATCTGTTTGAACTCGCCAACCGTCTTTTGTTTGTTCTAATGCTTCTACTTTTGTATTTTCAAAATACTCAGCGCCGCGCTTCCGGGCTGCTTTTGCATAGGCGTGAACAGTACCTGTCGTGTCCAAATAACCTTCCCTATCAGCCCACATACCCCCAAGTAAACCGTCAGTTGACATGATAGGGTTTAATTCACGGGCTTCTTCTGGCGTAACAAGCCTACAGTCAGAGATACCAATAGACTGATATACTCTATATGCCGATTGTAACCATTCCCATCGATCTGGTGTACCAGCCATGGTTAAACCACCAGTCATATGAAGACCTATATCTTGACCACTTTCAGCTTCTATCTCTTGTAATAAATCGATAGTGTAAGCTTGTAGGGCAGAAATATTTGGGTCAGCATTTAGGGCATGAATCCCTCCAGCTGCATGCCAGCTGGAACCAGCCGTTAGCACTGACCGTTCCAACATGCAAACATCTGACCAACCAAACTTTGCTAAATGGTAAATAACGGAGGCTCCTACTACTCCCCCACCAATAACAACAACTCTATAATGAGTTTTCATTATATTCCTCCCTAAACAGCCGCGCACTTACAGATTATCTCTGTTTTGCGTTTAAGAACTCGGAAAGCTTAACGCTTATTAAGTGGATATTACCTACCAAATTTCCAAAAGTTGAGTAATTGCAATAGCGCCAAAAACAAGTGTGATTACGACTTTAAACATGCCCCATGGCGCCGCCTTGAATTTTTTACCAAAGTTTGTAGCAGCGTCATCATCATCCATATCATCAACGTTAGCTTTTAAATCATCCATGCAATCAAAAGAATTAATCATCACAAAAACAAACATTCCAACAATAGCAGCTGTAATAGCCAACTGAGGTAAGTCGCCACCTTGGGAAATGATAAAAAGGGTAAATAGGTTGCCAAAGACTGCGATTGTGATGCCCCAGTAGAGGTCTCTTCCCCTTGTGGCGCCAATTAATTGTCTTCTATCACGATCAGCTGCTGTATTCATTTTTGACATTATAAAACTCCATCTGGCTTTGATTTAATTTTAACATAAAGCTTAATTTTTCTAAGATAATTATTCAATTACGTAGCGTCTATTTTTGTGAGTAAGAGAAAGCTTTGCTATTTAATAACGGCGCATAAATCAGCTCTAAAACGAATTTAATTATACTCGTACCAAAAAAAACCTCCACCATGCGGTGGAGGTAAAGTTTAAGTTCACAGGAACAGGGAAGAAAGGTGAACCGAATTAACCTTAACGCTGCAGTGCAGCAATGCATATGCGGCATTCTGACATTTTTAAATAATAACCAACTAAAGCAAAAATAAGAATTCGCGCCATTTGCTAAAACAAAATGAGCTCGAGGATAGTGGCTGGGTTCGTTGGAAGGAGAACCCGGCCGTGCTGAAAAATAAAATATTAAAATTAAACTTTTAATTCAATTTGTAACCAACTGGTGGAAACATATAATCGTCATCTTTTTTAATAATAGGGGCTTTTTGCCTTGGAAATCTGGGCAAGCCTAGTCCTGTATTAATCATACGCAGATAGTCTTTGTAACTCATACTCATTAACGGTTTAATTGGGCCAATAAACCCTTCATCTTGATCCGATTTGTTCATAATACCTCTCCATTGATATAAGAAGTTTGCAAATTTTGTGCCATGAAATTTAACATTGAGATATACTCGCTGATCAGATTTTTTCAAAACAAGGCAGCGCCCATTTTTGAAACAAGAATTGCTATTCGGCTTCTTAATGAAAAGTAAGTCCACTACAGCCAAAAAAATAAAATCTTAAGTGACTTTGCTCTTGACCATTTTTTGGTGTCGGGTAGTGCAAGCATAATCCATCAGAATATAAATCCTATAATATAAGATTAAACTAAATACTTTAAGTTAAAAGTTATGTGAACCCATCTATTTGCATATCTGAATTAATATTTTAAATAGATCTGACATTTTACATGACGCACTAAGAGAACCAACATGCCCTACGAGCCAATAAAACTACCAGATCGTGTTCAGTTGTCTGAAGAAGAGGCTATTCAAAAATCGCAAATCTTTTTTGATTATACGTGTAAGCGTCACTCAGTTCGGGATTTTAGCGGTAAACCAATTCCAAAACAAATTATTGAAAATATTGTAGCGGCAGCTGGTCGAGCCCCTTCTGGAGCCAATCAGCAGCCCTGGCACTTTGTTGCTATTAAGGATTTAAACATGAAAAAATTGATCCGTGAGGCTGCTGAAAGGGAGGAAAAGAACTTTTATTCTGGTGGAGCAAGTGATGAATGGATTTCTGCACTGGAGCCCCTTGGGACTGGAATATCAAAATCTCATCTGACTGAAGCACCATGGTTAATTGTAGTTTTTGCTGAACGTTATCGAAAAAATGAGGATGGGTCACGGCAAAAAAATTATTATGTGCCTGAAAGTGTTGGAATAGCTATGGGATTTTTGATCGCTGCAATCCATAATGCTGGTTTGGTATGCCTTGAGCATACACCCAACCCAATGAAATTTTTAAATGATTTGTGTGGAAGGCCAAGCAATGAAAAACCAATTATGATATTACCAGTTGGCCACCCAAGCGAAGACGCAAAAATTCCAAAAGCTGCGAAATTTAAAAAGCCTCTAAATGAGATTTTGACAGTTTTCTAATTAATGGACTATCTGTTTAAGTCAATTTTTAATCTAATTTTAATTTTAAACTAATGATTGTTGGTTTTGGCATATTTTTTTACAATGCATAGGCAGGATTTGAGATGGTGCAGCCCAAAATGAAAGTTGTGTTGGTTGAACCGGAAATACCTTTTAATACTGGTTCAATTGGAAGGACTTGTGTAGCTCTTGATCTAGAGCTGATTTTAATTGGCAAACTCGGTTTTTCCTTGGACTCATCTTCCGTTGCAAGATCGGGAACACGCTACTGGAAATTTGTTGCAATCAGCCTTTACGATAGTTGGGATAATTTTCTTTTAGAACGCTCACCGCTTGACGAACAGCTTTACTTTTTTGAAGAGGATGGGCCAAAAAGTTTTTATACGCCAACTTACCACCCACAGGCATATTTAGTCTTTGGTTGTGAATCCAAAGGCCTTCCTAAATCAACTCGGGAAGGCATGAAAAATAGAGTTTTTTCAATTCCAATAAAAAATAAGACGGTTAAATCCCTTAATTTAGCGAATGCCGCGA
Organism: Paracoccaceae bacterium; assembly: GCA_902606585.1. GTDB lineage: Bacteria > Pseudomonadota > Alphaproteobacteria > Rhodobacterales > Rhodobacteraceae > Salinivivens. The sequence goes on from CACLGX010000009.1 coordinate 37,213, forward strand.
CGGCAGTAATTTATCAAGCGATGCGGGATTATTTATAAACATAAAAAAAGGGTTTTTCAATTAACCGAGTATGTGGGGTAAGGTTAGTGAAATCAGCCTGATTTTAAGCCATAAATATCATCACTTAATCACAGTGAAATAACCCCCGTGAAATCAAAAAATGCTAATTCATTGTTTGAAGCGGTTTGCTCATGAAAAGATGACGAGAATCTAAGTTGGCATAAAAAATGCTAGGATCGTGCTATTAACCCCGCGGGTACTGGGTCTCTAATAGCTTTTTCCTCCCTGATGAGCTGATTAGAGACCTTTTTTCAAAAAATTTTTTTGGGTTAACGTTAAAGAATCTGCAAGAAGCCGCTGTATACAAATGAACACTAACTTAAGTATTTATTTTTTAACATAAATTAAAGTATACCATTGTATTTGTTGACTTTTTTGTAGCTAGCACTAGTTTAAAGTTCATGGCAAACGTATGTAAAAAATGTAATGTCGTTCACAGTTCTCTAGCGGAAAAGTGCTTTAGTTGTGGTGAGTCTTTGAAGAAAATAAACGTGTCGCTATCAGGATACCGTTTACCAACTCTGGTAGCTACTACATTTTTGTCGCTTAGCGTTGTATTTATGAATGTAAATTTGGTTTTTGGGAATTAGCATGATAACTTGGAAGCAAGTATTTGGGCCAAACTTCAGCATTGCGCAAATTGAGGTTTTATTAATGGCAGGGGCTTTCGGTGCAATATGCTTTGCTATTTTTGTTTTATTGTATTTGTATAATAAATTAGCTGACGATCTTTAGGCTTCGTTTACCGTTTTATCCGCTTACATAAGCAGCTTCAGTTTGTGGACGGTACCAATTTTTCTGGTTATGGAGCCTTCCTAGCAAGTCGCGTAGGTCGGCAACTTCTTGCCTTATTTCCCTGTAAGCAGTCATGTCTGTCGTATTTTCGACATTATCTTCTGTAAGTGAGCTCATTGCAGAAGATCTCCTTGCTATGACTGAATTTATAGCATCTTCAATAAGATCGATATCGCGTAACCCTAAGTTGAATTCAGTAGTTGGTTTAGACATGATAAACACCTTCCACAGTATAATAATTAGTTTACTGACTAAAAATAGAGAGTTTCTGAATAAAAAGTCAACAAATACAATGGTATACATAATTCCCCTAATAAAAATAATAGTTTAAATTTGTGTTCATTAGTATACATTTGGTTTGAGTATTTCGACTGCTTAACCGACTCGCTTTGGCGGTTGTGGATTATTTGCAGGATTTGAGTCTATCAATTTTATTTCGACAATATCATCACCACCGTCCAGTTTCTTCAAGCTTCGCTCAATCGAAGACGCTAGCTCTTTACTGTAGACTTGATTGTCGCCTTCATAAAAAGCAAAAGATTTTAGATGCTTTGCCTTTTTTTCAGGATTATCAATTGTAGTTTTAGTCCAGTGATACAGTTCATATTGTTCGATACCTTCTCTTTCGGCTTCTTCACAATATTCTGCGAATGCATCAAAAGTACAAACCAGTCTGGAGTTATTATCAGAAGCGATTTTAAGGATTTCTTTTGATAACTCCAAATCATTAATACTTCGCAGATCTTCTGAAAGTTTTTTTGAAACTTTTATCCTGATTTGATAAAGCCACTCAGACATTTCCGCCCCTCTTTATAATAGTTAGTCATTTCATCTAGAAATTATTATGATAGGACTAAATTTAGTAAAGAGTATAATATTTCAACCTACGCCTCATAACTAAGCAGGAATTTTTCAAAATGTTTCAGTCGTTTTTCCCGCAGCCCAAATTATTTTTTTCGTCATTGGTTATATGGAGTGGGTTGCTAATCCTAATTTGGTACACCTTTGGTGAAACAATAGGAGAGGCTCTCGGTTTTGATTTAACCGAAGCTGAGACGGTAATTGGTCTGGGTCACTTTATAACCTCAGAATTTTTATGGTTTGATACATTTTTTGCTTTTGGAGCACTGAGTTTTTTCTTTGTATGGCGTTCCCGTAGTCCACACGAGTGGCAAATTTGGTCGGTTTTGGGATCTGCGCTACTAATTTATCTGTCATATGCTTCGGTTCAGGTATCAGTGGTGATAAATGCCTGGTACGGGCCATTCTATAATGATATCCAAACGGCCCTAACAGGTGATGGTGGAGTAACTGCTGGAGATCTCTACGGGCACTTTTTAGTTTTTTGCACCATAGCTTTTCCCTATATCCTCTTTATAATTGTTAATAGATTTTTTACGGCTCATTATATTTTCCGCTGGCGAACTGCCATGAACAATTACTATGTAGAGAGATGGAAACAGGTTCGCAATATTGAGGGAGCTTCACAGAGGGTACAAGAAGACACCATGCGGTTTGCTGCGATCATGGAGGGGCTTGGTGTTGCCCTTGTAGATTCAATTATGACATTGATCGCTTTTCTGCCTGTGTTGGCAGCTCTTTCAGTGCACGTCGAAACTCTGCCCATAATAGGTTCCATACCATATCCTCTAGTCACTATTTCAATAGTATGGTCAATTTTTGGGACATTCGTTTTATTAGCTGCTGGCATTAAGTTACCAGGTTTGGAATTTAGAAATCAAAGGGTTGAGGCAGCCTTTCGCAAAGAATTGGTCATGGGTGAAGAAAGTGAGGATAGCGCTGGTCCTGGCACCCTTAGGGATCTTTTTTCGAATGTCCGGCGTAATTATTTTAGAATTTATTGGCACTACACATACTTTAATCTTTTTAGATATATGTATATTCAGGCAGATAACGTGGTGGCATACATTTTTTTAGTGCCAACGATCGTGTCTGGTCGCATAACTCTGGGCATCATGAACCAAATATTAAGAGCATTTGGACAGGTTGCCTCGTCCTTTCAATTTTTGGTATCTTCTTGGACTACAATTATTGAACTAATATCAATTTATAAGCGCCTTCAGGCCTTTGAGGCAGCGATTAATGATCGGCCACTTACCGGAATTGATAAAGAGTTTATTGAGTCAGGTTCTCGGGAGACGTAGCCTTTATAGCTTAAATATTTTATTTATAAAATTGTCTGCGTTTTGCAAAAACACTAACTCTTTTGCGCCAGGCTTTGTATGATGAAAATTTCAGATTACTCCGCATGATTTTTTTAACGGCATTCTCGTTCAACCCAAACTGCGTGTAAATATCATCAAAAGCTACATGGTCTGATAAAGCCATTTGAATAATCTCGCTGATATCTGACTGCTTTAACTGGAGTGCGGTTTTATCATTTCTTATGTCCGTTTTCATTAAAAATGGGCCCAATTCTTGCTGAGGGTTACATTTACATATAACCCTTCGAAAGTGGTTCACTATGAACTTATGTCAAGGGTCCAGCAGACCAAATAAATCTTTTTACAGGCTTCCAGGATAAGATATTTTGCTGAACAGCTTGGAGATTTGCATTCTGGTCCAGAAAAATATTGCAAGTCTAGCGAGCGGCTTTCGTTTATTATCAACGTGTTCTAATAGGTTTCAAATTTATCATCTCATTATCAATCGCGGTGATGAAATAAATTTCAAGCTGTGTTGTTGAACTTTTAGAAAATGTAAAATAACAAAATTTGATTTTAGTTGCTTTATTCTGATTGCTGAATAGACAAAAACTAATTGGGGATTCTATTATTTAAGTTTGAAATTGGGACTTTAAATTTTGAGAAATAACTTATTGGTGTCATGAAATTAGTTATTTTTGCATGTATTTTTAAATAATGCATATTTTTACTTTTTTTTTGTGGTTATATATGACAACCTGAACAAAACCAAAAAAACACTAAGATAAAAAATACAACGTTCAGGGGGTTGTTTATGAAATATTCAAGAAAGTTTTACGTCGGAACGTCTCCTTTAGGCTTACTTGCGCTTTCCGCATGCGGCGGAGGAAGTAGCGGAACCACTACCACAACGCTTGCAGGTAATGCGGTTCTAGGTCCACTTCAATCTGCTATTGCGTTTGTCGATTATGATGGTTCTGGAACCTTAAACACTGCAACTGAGCCATACACTTTTACGGATGCAGATGGTGCATTTTCGCTTTCTTCTACTAACGGCACACAAAAAGTTGTTGTCACTACTAACTCCGCAACTGCTGGAAACTTAGCCATTAACGCTATTGATGGTTCTTCGGGCGCTGCCTTGACTGGTGTTACTTTGACAGGTCCATCTGGATCGTCTGTTCTTTCTCCAGCTTCAACTCTCTTGGAAAAATCTGACCTAACCGAAGCAGAAGTCGCTGCAGCTTTAGGCCTGGATGGTATTTCGCTTACTAGCTTTAATCCATATGCTGCCGGCGTCGATGCTGATAATGCATTGGCATTTGAGAAAGTTGCAACCCAAGTTATTACGACGGTAAAAGCAATATCTGCTGCTGCTCAGGGTAGTGGCGCGGCAGCCGAGGCTGCATCCAATGCGGCCTTTTCTTCTATAATTTCTGTTGTAGCCACGAAGGCAACCGCTGGAGAAACGTTAGACTTGAGTGCGGCCGCTGATCTTACTTCAATACAGACCCAGGCGGCCACCGATCTTGTGGCCGTTGCAGGCGTTGATGCCACAGCTTTTACAGCTGTTTTAGCAACTGCCATGACGGCGGTAGGGAATGTAAACACGCAAGTTGCTGCTATAACGGACACGGACCTTACTGCTAGTGCTACAAAAGGCTTGTTTGCTACGGCTGATTTTTTGTCTACACAAGTTTTGGACGCTGCTGCTGCTGAGTTGGCTTTGGCGGGTTCGGGTGTGGCTGGAATTACTCTATCTAATGCGGCAACCGTTACGACTATGGCAGCTTCCGCGGCGAGTAATACTGCTCCAAGCGATTTGCTTGTATCTTCTTCCTCATTTGATGAAAACGCGTCGGCTAGTGTGACATTCACAGGTGTTGATGATAGCACCACCGCTTTTACTTTTGCTCTTTCCGGTGAGGATGCTGCCAGCTTTTCTCTAGATAGCGCTACAGGCGTATTGACGTTAACCTCTGCCGCGGATTATGAGACGAAGTCATCTTATTCTGTAATTATTACAATTAAAGACGATGCTGCGGTTCCGCTTTCATACTCCGAAGTATTTACTTTAACTGTAAATGATGTCGATGAGGCGCCAACCCTTACCGCAACGGGAGGAAGCTTAACAGAGGACTCTGGTTCTTACGTTGTGACTGGAACATTAGCTGGGGTTGATCCTGAGGGGGGTACATTAACCTACAATGCTGAAACGCTTTCAGGTCTGTATGGAGACCTGACCTTAGATACCGCTACTGGAGCCTATACATATACCATGAACAACGATAATGCGTCAGTCCAGGCCCTTGGAACTGATGAGACATTGACCGAAACTTTTTCTGTTTCTGCGTCTGATGGTACGGCGACCACAACAGAAAGTTTATCCTTCACGATTACTGGTGTATCAGACACAACCTTGGCAGCTCCAACTGCTGGTGCCTTAACGGAAGACGATTCGACAACTACTGTAACTGGTACACTGACCGGTACGGACCCAGAAGATGATACACTTACCTATTCAATCTCGGGCTCCATTGAAGTCGATGGAATTTATACAGCAACCGGCACATACGGAACCTTGGTAGTAAATAAGACAACTGGTGAGTATACATATACGCTGGATAACACTGATTCAGATACTGGTGCTATCGCAGCCGGAGCAACTGCGGATGAGACGTTTACAGTAAGAACTACAGATGGAACTAGCAGGGCTAGCCAAGTATTAACCATAACAATAACTGGAACAAATGATACACCTGTCTTAACTGTCCCAACGGGCGGTGCTCTAACAGAGGGTGCGTCTACGACGACTGTTACTGACACTCTGAGTGCTATCGATGCAGAGGCGGGGTCACTTACCTTTTCAGTAGTCGGTGAGACGGCTTCAGATGGTGTGTACAGCGTGACGGGTACTTACGGTTCAATTTCACTGAATGCGACTACAGGTGCATATACCTATACACTAAATAATTCTGACGTAGACACTGTTGCGCTCACTAGCGCTGATACTGGCACAGAAACGTTTACAGTTGCTGTCGAGGACGCTGAAGGTGCCTCTGCCACTGGATCATTGTCTTTTGCAATAACTGGTACAGGTATAACAATCACAACGATCGAAACCGATAATAAAGTTAACGCAGCTGAGGCTGCAGATGGCTTGACTATCAGTGGACGTGGAACAGCGGGTGAAACGCTAACGCTTTCTTTTGATAGTGCAATAACCTTGGCGGCAGGTAGTAATGCGACTACCGTTGATAGTAATGGAGATTGGTCTATCGCGGTAACTAGCGGTGATATAACAAATATGGGCGAGGGTACCGAGACAATTACGGCAACAATCGGGAGCAGTTCAAGCGATCCTCTCTCTATATCTATTGACACAGTAGTGCCGACTACAACAATTACGGGCGTTGAGTATGATAATGCTAACAAGCAAATAGTGTTGGCCGGTACAAATTTCGATACAATTGCGGCCGCTGGAGCAGACGTTAAATCATTCGTAGATCTCACAAAATTACAATGGGATTTAGATGGTGACGCAACCGATCCTGGAATTACATTTGCGGCGGCAGATATCGCTTCAGCGGTCGTTACGAGTGGGACTGTATTAACAATAACGCTAACTGACGCGGCTGCGGCGGCAATGGAGGCCACAGCTGGCTTTGCGGAAGATGGTTTGGGCGATACTAATACCGCAGATAACTTAGATGTGGCAGCCGGTTTTGCGGTTGACGCCGCCGGAAACGTTGCAACGACTGACGCTGCAGCTAATTTAAATCCTTCCTATTCAGATGCTACTAGGCCAACCGTAACGAGCTTTAGTTCAACCACGGCTGATGGTGCGTTTACTGAGAATGATACAATAAACATTACGGCGACTATGAGTGAAACTGTTTTGGGAGGTTCGTCGATTACGGTGACTCTTGATGTTGGATCGACAGTTGAGCTTACGACAAGCGATAATTCTAACACATTAACTGGAACATTTACTGTTGGAAGCGGGCAGTCAACCTCTGGTCTTTCTGTTAGCAGTTTTGAAGTCACGAGTGGTTCGGCAGTGACAGATCAGTATGGAAATGTACTATCCGTCACAACTCTTCCGTCAGATAACTTTAGCAGCAGTACACTTGTTGTTGACACAACTGCCCCCACAAACACTATTTCCGGTGTTGAGTATGATGGCGATAACAACCAAATAATTTTTGCTGGTACTAATTTTACAACAATCGCAGACGCCTCTACTGATGTGAAAGCTTCACTTGATTGGTCCAAACTTGTTTGGGACCTAGACGGTGACGGTGCTACTACTGCGGGTATTACTTTTGCTGTAGGCGATATAACTTCGGCCATCATAACGAGTGCTACACAAATGACTGTCACCCTGACTGACGCTGCAGCTGCTGCAATGGAGGGAACGGTTGGCTTCGCGTTTGACGGGCTTGGTTCGACGAATACCGCTGATAACGTTGATGTGACTGCAGGATTTTCTGTGGATGCCGCGGGTAACGCTGCCTCAACTGATGGCGATGCAGACCGAACACCGACTTATAGTGATGGCACTAAGCCCACACTTGCTAGTTTTAGTTCGTCAACCGCTGATGGTGCATACAAGGCTGGTGATACAATTAATATCACTGCAAATATGAGCGAAACCATACTCGATGGTGCAGCAATGGATGTGACCCTTGGAACAGGTGATACTGTTTCATTGACGGCTGGGACAAATGGAACGACGCTTTCAGGGACTTACACAATTTCTGCAGGAGACAGCAGTGACGATTTAACAGTGTCTTCTTTTGCAGTCACAAGCGCAATATATGATCAGTATGGCAATACACTCAGCGATACGAGTATTCCGGCAAACCAGAACCTCGACGATACAAGTGCTCTTGTCGTTGATACGACGGCGCCGACGAGCGCAATCACTGGTGTTCAGTATGACGGTGACAATAACCAAATTATTTTAGCAGGTACAAATTTTACGACGATAGCTAGTGCTGGAACAGATGCCAAGGCAGGTCTTGATTGGACAAAGATTGTTTGGGATCTGGATGGTTCTGCTGATAATGCCGGCGTTACTTTTGCCGTTGGGGATATTACCTCTGCAGTTGTGACCAGTGCGACTGTATTCACAATTACACTCACTGACGCGGCTGCGGCTGCCTTAGAGGGCACAGTGGGCTTTGCTGCTGACGGACTGGGTGACACAAATACTCCCGATAATGTTGATATATCGGCTGGATTTATAAGAGACGCCGCCGGTAACGCCGCAACTTCAGATGCGGCTGCGGACACTGCGCCTACTTATTCAGACGCTGCCGCACCAACGGTTGCTAGTTTTTCTTCAACTACGGCGGATGGGTATTTCAAGGCAGATGATACAATTAATATCACTGCTAATATGAGTGAAGCGGTCCTCGATGGCGGTGCGCTCGATGTTACTCTTGGAACAGGTGATGTGGTTCGCTTGACGGCGGCAACAAATGGCACGACCCTTTCAGGGACTTATACTGTGTCAGCAGGAGACAGTAGTGATGATTTGTCGGTTTCATCTTTTGAAGTTGCATCGCAAATTACTGACCTTTATGGAAACACACTTACAAATACTAGTTTGCCGACGAGCGGAAACCTGAGTGATACAAGCGCTCTCGTAGTAGATACTACTGCTCCAACAAGTACCATTACCGGTGTGGAGTACGACAGTGCGAACGATCAGATTGTTCTTACGGGTACGAACTTTTTGACTATAGCTTCATCTGGTACTGATGTTAAAGCGGCATTAGACTGGTCAAAATTAGTTTGGGATCTCGATAGTAATGCAGGCAATACTGGCGTTACATTTACCGTATCCGACATTACCTCTGCAGTGATTACCAGTGCAACTGTAATGACAATTCAGCTCACTTCAGCCGCTGCAGCGGCCATGGAGGGCACTATCGGCTTCGCAGCTGACGGTCTTGGCGCTACGAATACACCCGATGATGTTGATGTCACGGCCGGGTTTGTGCAAGACTTTGCGGGGAATGCTGCTGCAACTGATGCTGCAGCCAGCTTGAGCCCCTCATATTCTGATAGTACATTGCCTACAGTCACAAGTTTTACGTCTACTACAGCAGACGGAACTTATAATGTTGGTGATACTATTAATATTACTGCGACAACTAGTGAAACGGTGTTGGCAGGTTCCTCCATTAAAGTCACCTTGGATACTGGTGATGAGGTAACATTAACTGCTTCAAGCAATGGAACAACTATGACAGGCAGTTACTCGCCCTCAAGTGGAGATACGAGTACGGATTTGGGTATATCGCAGGCTTTTGAAGTTGTTAGTGCGGTAACCGACACATATGGGAATGCTTTAAGCGTAACCTCTATACCGGGTAGCCAAAATCTAAGTGACAATAGCGCCTTGGTAATTGATACTACGCCACCATCAACCACAATAACTGCTGCCACTTACAATAATACTGACAACACTATAGTCTTTACGGGTACGAACTTTACAACTATTGCAGCTCAATCAACCGATGTTAAAAGTTATCTCGATTGGACTAAGTTAGTGTGGGATTTGGACGGCGACGCAACAGATCCTGGGGTTAGCTTTTCTGAAAGTGATATCACTTCTGCTGTCGTAACGAGTGCGACGACTTTGACGGTAACCCTAACAAGTGCGAAAGCAAGTGCTCTTGAGTCCACGACAGGGTTTGCAGCCGATGGTTTAGATGAGGCAAATGCTGCTGATCAAATCGATGTGGCTGCTGGGTTTACAAAGGACTTTGCAGGAAACGTCTCGACAACAGATGCGGCGTCAAATTTGGCACCGTCATATTCGGATACAGCAAAACCGACGGTCACGAGTTTTACATCCAGCACAGCTGATGGATCTTACAAGAGCGGTGACACTGTAAATATCACTGCTAATGTAAGTGAAGCTATTTTGGGTGGTTCAAAACTGACCGCTACTTTGGGCACTGCTGATCAGATCGAATTGACAGCGCTACAAAACGGTACAACTCTTGTTGGTACCTACACAGTAAGTGCAACCGACAGTAGCACCGACTTGTCAGTTTCGAGTTTCACCCTTACGGACGCAAGTGGGAATAGCACAACCATATCAGATGTGTACGGTAATCTTTTGACTTCCACGACAATGCCGGCAAATGAAAATCTTTCTGATAATTCAGCAATTGTAATTGATAATATTCCGATTGCTGCTGCTGACGCAACGCCGTCCGCTTCAAGCGCCGATGCAGGTGACGGCATTGCGCTAACATTTACTGAAACTGTGGCGAATACGAGTGCAATATCTACTGCAATTACAGCTGCTACTGACACATATGGTTCGTCAGCAAGCACAGCGTGGTCCAATAGCGACAAAACCGTCACAATAACACTTGGAAGTGGTGAGGCTGTTTCAGATGGAACGGCACTTACTATTTCATCCGTGCAGGATGCTGCAGGAAATGAAAGCGACATTACCTTTACGTTAGACATAGCGTAGTATTTAGTTAGGAGTAGAAGAATGGCATTTGAAACTATCACGAATGATGCGGGGGCCACGACGGGTTACACGTATGCGATTACCGAAGGTGACGTAACAAACACGATCACTTATGATGAGAATTTCGAACAAATTGGAGAGGCGGTTGTTGACTCGGCTGCTGGCACGGCGTTTTCGAATACGGTGGTTACTGCGGACGATGGAACTTATGTAGAGAGTGGTAGTGAGCAATACACAATTGCGGGTTCGGACGAAACTTTTGAGAGAACTTTTGAGTACAACTTCAATGCTGCAGGTGAAATGACCGGTGGCACAGAGGTCGTTAATGGTGAAACGATAGAGTATGGAGCAGACTTTGCCATTACGTCTGTTACTGCGGATACCTCTGGTCTAACAGCATTATCAGAAGAAGCGCGTTCTGCATTGCCGGCGGCGATGATATCATCTGTAGCTGCTGATGCTGCAATTTTTACTTCTACGGAGGCCTTTGGCGACGATTTTAGCGAGACAACATATTATGACGCCAGTGGTTCAATTTTAGGTTACTCAAACGCTTTTAGTCATTCATGGGGCAATGAGACCATGACGGGCACAGATTTTATGAATGCCGATTTTGAATATTTGGGCCATAGCGGTAGCGATGGTGAGGCGTCTTGGAGCCATTTTGAAACCCGCGGTACGGATGCTGATGGTAATATCACGATAACGGAAACTGGAAGTGAAACTTATGGTGGTGAAACCCGTGAGTTTACTTTTGTTTTTGATGAGAACTTCAATCTGATCAGTGGTGAGGAAACCATTGATGGTGTTACAACACAGTACGGCGCGAATTGGTCTGTTACTGGCGAGACTGCGGATGTGTCTGCGCTTGGTGATGCGTTAAGTGAGACGGCACTGTCTGGAGTTCCGACAGCGTTGGTCTCAAGTCTTGAAGATGGTTTGACATATTCCAAAACAGAGCAGTTTGAGTGGGGTGGGAGTGAGACAACATATTTTGCCTCTGACGGATCGACTTTAGGATTTTCGTTTAGTTTTGAAGATAGCTTTGGTTCAAGTATTAATTATGAGGACGCAAATCATAATTGGTTAGGTGGTAGCTGGAGTGATAATGAGGGTCGTTCTGGTTATAACTCTACATCGCAATCTACTGATGACGATGGTAATTTAATTTATATTGAAACGGGTGGTTTTAGCGACACCACGACGGGTGAGTCGAATACTTTTACTTGGCGTTTTGACTCTGACTGGAACATGATCGGTGGTACTGAGACACGTGGATCGACTACATTTACGTATGGTGCGAACTGGGAGATTACAGACTCTTCAACTGAGATTGATTTAGAGTCAGGTGAATTTGCTGTCTTGGATTTGTCCACATTACCTGATTTGGTTGTGTCCAATTTTTTCGCGGGTATTGAAACTGTTTACATCGCGGAAGAGGAATTCCCGTGGGGTGGTAAGCAGACGACGTATTTTACGGCTGATGGCGATGTGATTGGATACGGAGATTCCTGGGATGATGACTGGGGTTCTGGTACCACCTATATGAATGCTGATTGGGAATATATTGGTAGTGAGTGGGACGATAATTGGGGTTCTGGATATCAATTTACGGTTCAGGGATCTGAGTCTGATGATTTTGCCTATAATGATTTTGGTCAGCATACCTGGACGAATTATGAGGGTGTAGAAGAAACACGTAGCTTTGATTTTAAATTCGACCAAGACTGGAATTTGATCAGCGGCACGGAGACAATGGGCGATGGCACGACCCTTGTATTTGGTGCGAATTGGGAAATTGTCAGCGAGACACGTACAGTTAATCTGGAATCAGACAATATCGCTGCGCTGACAGATGAGCAAAAAGACGATTTACCAGACGCTTTGGTTGCGGCTACTGGAGAGACATATGCGGAAACCAACACGACGCCTTGGGGTGACACGGAGACCACTTATTTAACGGCTGATGGTGTCATTCTTGGTTACTCTCATGCTTGGAGTGATCCAGAATACGGAGGGTCTGGGGTTAGCTATAACGACGCGGAGTGGAACCACCTTGGAAGCATGTGGCAAGATGAGTATGGCTCAGGGTATAACTATACCGTTGAGGCTATCGATACAGACGGTAGCGTTACTGGCACTGCAGGAGCCAAGTATTATATTGAAACGGGCGGTCATACGCACCAAGATCCTGAAGGTAACGAACACACAAGCACACATGAGTTCACATTTGATGAGAACTGGAACATGTTGGGCGGTACTGAGGTTCGCGGAACAACAACGATCACATTTGGGCCAGACTGGCAGATTATTAGCCAGCAAGCAGATACGTCTGCGCTTGAAACGCTCGATTTAACCACACTCCCGTCACAGGTTGTTACTGTTTTATTTGGTAGCAGCGACGCTGTTGTAAAATATTCTACTGAAACTTTTGAGTGGGGTGGAAATCAAACCACATATTACGATGCTAATGGTAATATTTTGGGTTATGGCGACACCTGGTCTGATGACTGGGACGGAGACGGCACACCTGATAGTACTGGCAGCGGTTATATGGACGAGAACTGGAACCATATCGGCAGCAGCTGGTCTGACGAGTGGGGTTCAGGTTTTAACTTTACCGTTGAGGAACTCGATTCAGATGGAAACGTTGTTTCGCGGACGGAAACTGGTTCGCACACATGGGAAAACTATAATGGTGACTCAGAAACCAGAACCTTCACATTTAAATATGACGCTGACTATAATCTCATAGAGGGAACTGAGACCCACGGTGATGGGACGACCCTTGTATTTGGTGCCAATTGGGAAATTGTCAGTGAGACACGTACTGTTAATTTAGACGCGGATAATATTGCTGCGCTTTCACAGGAGGAGAAAGACGATCTTCCAGACGCTCTGGTTGCAGCTACGGGCGATACACTGGCGGAGACCCGAACAACCGACTGGGGTGACACGGAGACAACATATTTAACAGCGGATGGTGAAATACTGGGCTACTCGCATGCTTGGAGTGATCCAGAATACGGAGGATCTGGGGTTAGCTACAACGATGCGGAGTGGAACCACCTGGGTAGTTATTATGAAGATCAATGGGGTTCAGGTTTTAACTTTACAGTTGAGGCCATTGATGACGCAGAAGGCAGTGTCACGGGCACTCCTGGCGCCACGTATTACATTGAGACTGGAGAAAACACTCACAAAGATGACGCTGGCAATGTGATAGAGACCAGCACTCGTGAGTTTATCTTTGATGAAAACTGGAATATGCTGGGTGGTACTGAGACCCGTGGTGATGGGACGACCATCGTATTTGGTGCCAATTGGGAAATTCTCAGTGAGACACGTACGGTTAGTGTGTCAGCAGACAATGTCACAGCGCTTTCACAGGCTGAGAAAGACGATCTTCCAGACGCTCTGGTTGCAACTAGTGGTGAGACACTCGCGGAGACCCGAACAACCGACTGGGGTGATATTGAGACAACATACTTAACGGAAGATGGTCAAATACTGGGCCACTCGAACCAGTTTGGATCTTACACTCTTGATAGCGGCGGTAATAAAGTTGGTGAGTACAACATAAATTATAACGACGCGGACTGGAACCACCTGGGTAGTGAGTACCAAGATGACTATGGATCTGGTTCGTTTTTTGTTGTTGAAGAAATCGTAGATGGTGTTGTTGTCTCTCGTACTGAGACGGGGACGAATTCCCATACGCATAACGGTGTAACAGAAGAGAGCTCTTTCACGTATAAATTTGATGGTGATTGGAACCTCATTGAGGGTGAAGAAACAAGAGGCGGCGTGACGATTGAATACGGTGCAAACTGGGAAATCGAAGGTCAAAAGGCGGATGTATCTTCTTTGACAGCTCTAACCACTCAACAGAAGGCAGATATTCCCGAGCCGTTGCTGGCGGCTTCGGGTGATACATTTGCAACTGTGCAAAATTTTGATTGGGGCGGATCACAAACAACATATTTCGATGCTGCCGGTAACATACTGGGTTATATGGACACGTGGTCAGATGGCCAAGGTGGAGGCGGCTCTTCGTTCATGGATGGCGAGTGGAACTTTCTGGGTAGTAGCTGGTCTGACGAATATGGATCTGGTGAAAACATCAGAATAGATAACTACGACAGTGATGGAAATTTTACTGGATATACCGAGAAAGGTACGAATACACACAATATAATGAATGATTCTGGTGCTGTAACCGGCACAGAAACACGTAGTTTTGAGTTCAACTTCGACGCTGCAGGCAATATGACCGGCGGTACAGAAACGCACCCCGATGGC
>CACLGX010000010.1 GCA_902606585.1 Paracoccaceae bacterium
AGTCGATGATCCCTTCGCTTTATTCCAGCCTGGTGACTTTGTAATTTCAGAAGCAGATTTGGAATACTACGCAACGAACGTTGAAAATCTTCCACTTTATGATTTCGATGGAAATGGTGTTGCGGATGCAATTGAAGCGGATATGGACGCGGATGGTAACGTTGACCTTGTCTATGATTTTGCCAAGCACATGCTTCAAAGTACAATTCTAGCAGAGAATTCTGATGATGACGCCGTTACGCCGATAATGGATGGATCTACTCTTTTGGGTCTACAGTTTAGCGGATCGGCTGAAAATGTATCGGATCATATTGACGGCTACTATGGAAAGTTTGATCTGACCATGCTTGGTACTTTTGGATTGGCCCAAGGTAGGACTGAAATTCAAGGACCTGAAGATATGGACGGAGTGATCAGTTCCATAACTATCACTCATACACCGACTGGTGCTTCGGAAGGGACGGTAATAGCAACCAATGATGGATTAGCAATTACCTGGTCAGAGTTGATGGATAATATGCCTGGTGCCGATCATGATGACGGTCCAAAAGCCGTGGATGGGTATTATCCTCTCTATCATGACAAACAAGATGCTATTGATGCATCATCAATAGGTGAGGCTCATGACCATACTGCAATGGATACCCATGGTGAATTAACGCTTTGGATGCCCAGTGGAGGAACTGAAGGTACCGACTATTTCCATGGAGACTATCCGACGGATACAGATAAAGAAGATCCATACCTCGATATTGTGACAAGCGGCAGTACTTCAACGCCTTCTGATCCAGTAGATGGCGACGTTTTCAATGTTTCAGGCAGCGAGTGGGTTCTTGTTGAGGAGAGCAATAATACTTTTACGCTTATCCCGGTAAAAGATGACAATGGTGGTCTTATCTATGACGACACTCGTACACCAATGCGAGATCTTAATGAGGCTGGCGTTGACCAGTTCTTAGGTGATCCCCCAACGTTCAATGAAAATATCGCCTCAAATACATCTGAATTTGATGCCATTAAAGCAGCTGCTAACGCGACTGGACCTAACTTAGCTGATGGTGACGTGTACATCGTAAATAGCAATGAAAAACTTCTTCTGGTTGAGAAAAGTGATGGCTCTTATACAGTTATTCCAGTGGCTGATGGGGCGGGTAGTTACGGCCTTGGATATGATGATACGCGCCAAATTAGCAGTGGTCTTGATGGAGCTGGTGTAGAAGCTATCATAGGGTCAACTCCGAACCTGGATGAAAATATCTTATCCCAAATAAATATGTATAACGATATTGTTACGCAAAGTGGCATTAACCCTCCCGATCCAGTTCATGGTGATGTATTTAATGTCTCTGGTGATGAGTGGGTTTTAGTTGCAGAAACTGACGTTATTTTCACGCTTATCCCGGTCAAGGATGATCCTGGTGGTTCCGGTCAGCTTGTTTATGATGATACCCGTACGACAATGCGGGACCTTCGGGAGGCCGATGTAAGTCAGTTCTTGGGCGACCCCCCGACTTTAAATGAAAATATTGCTTCTAAAACAATTGAGTTTGCTGCTATCAAAGGTGCCGCCTCGACGGGCCTAGCTCATGGCGACGTTTACATCGTAAATACTGATGAAAAGCTTCTTGTAGTTCAAGAGAATGATAGTTCTTACACAATTATTCCCGTAGCTGATGGCGCGGGTAGTTACGGGCTTGGATATGATGACACGCGTCAAAATGAAATTAGAGATAATCTTGATGCGGCTGGTGTTGAAGCAATTATAGGTGCCACTCCATTCCTAGATCAAAATATTGCGCCCTTTGTAAATTTGTATAACGACATTGTTCAGGCTGCCCCATCGGCTCCTGTTTTTCTAGGTGAAGCTAGTTTTTCAGATAATAGGGTTACTCTAAAAGTTGCGGAAGTCTCAGAATTTACTCCTGGTGCATTTATAGGAGAGCTCTCATTCGACACAGGCTCAGGTGACACCGTACTTCCTATTTACAATCACTCGGGCGGTATTACAATTTATGTTAATGATGGAGATAATGACTGGTCAAATGATCCAACATTAGATAGCGGCGTCTATGCGATGGACCAGGCTAATAGCCGAGTTTTCGAGGTTGAATTAGATAGTGGTTCCGGTGAATATGTGTTTACTACTGGAAATCCAATTCCATTGGCACCAGGTTGGATGCCCGAGCCAATAAGTTTTTATATTGCCAACTCCACGTCGCTTGGTGACATCACGCTACAGTCCTCTAGTGCCGAACCCAATATTGTTTTTGCGATTAGTGGTCAAGATCTTGGTTTCACTGTTAATGGAAATAACGTTTATCTCAATGATAATTGGTACTTTGACAAAGATTGGGGCGATGACGGAACCATTGTTGATGCAAGCTCTGGTGGCGGATTTGGCCTTGGAGATATAAGCCTATCGATTGCAGTTAGCGGAGACATTAGTGCTACTACTGCTATTGAGATATTTGACGCGGATGGAAACTATTTTGATATTGATGGTGCAGAAATCACTGCGGGAGGTGGGTACACATTTACCTCACAGAATTTCGATAGTTTTGAATTTGGAGCGGTTCTTGGCACGATAAGCGGTGCAGGCTTCGAATTCGATACAGCCAGCTATAGTGGTAGTTTTGTCGAGGTTGTGGGTGATACTGTAAAGCTTAAAGATAATGCATATTACGATGTGAACCAGGAGACATTCAATGTTGATACCGGTGGTTTCCAGTATCTGAGTGTCTTAACAAGCATAGACGTTGCCTCGACTAAAAATGGCGAAAACCTTTTAAGCGCGCCTGTTGATTTTACCGACATCATTGACGGTGGACAAGTTGTGCCAATTCCGTATTGGGCCGGTGCACCAGCAGAAACCAGACAAGAAATGCCAACGGATGCGAATATTAAAGCTCTAATGTTCGAAAACTCAGATAATACAGTCACACACTGGGTCAATGATCCTTCACAAGACAATAGTGCCGTTGGAGATGACATTATAATCACATACAGCTTTGTGGAAGATAGCACTTCAAAGGTCATTGACGGTTATGGTAGTACCAATGGGCCAAATCAACCTGACGTTTGGTCTATGAATGCCGCACAAAAAGTTTCTGTTCGCGAGTCACTCGACGCATGGTCTGATGTGGCAGATATTACGTTCGTCGAAGTCGATGAAAGTGCAAGTGACGTCGTTGGAACAATGCGTTTTGGCTTTACCACGTACAAAGGTTCAGTGGCAAACGTTGCTGGTTGGGCAACTGGGCCTGGTGGCGGAACTGGAAATGGTGATGTTTGGATAGCTTCTACGGATGATGCCGACGGAGTAGCCCAAAGAGCTGATGATGGTGAATTTCAGAAGGGATCTACTCAAGGTTTCCTTACACTTCTTCATGAAATAGGTCATGCGCTTGGGTTGGCACATCCGTTTGAGGGTTACCTGATGCAGGGAGCAGATCCAAACACTGGCCAAGGCGCTCCTCTTGACGACAATAAATACACTGTAATGTCTTATAGTCAGGATAATAATGCTGGAACTTGGATTGACGGTGAATATGTTTTCACAATTTCATCTACCCCTATGCTTATGGACATAGCTGCGATTCAATTCCTCTATGGCGCTCAGGAGACAACTAATTTGGGAGATACAACTTACACATTTGAGGATGATTTTCCATTCGCCGAAGCCATTTGGGATGCAGGCGGCGATGATGATCTTTTAGATTTCTCAAATTTTACGACGGATCTTACTGTGAGCTTAGTTGAAGGTACCTCGTCAACTATTCCAACAACAATTCCTAATGGTAATTGGGAAATGATAGATAATCTTGGGATTGCTTATGGGGCATTGATTGAAAATATCAAGGCAGGAAGCGGTAACGATACAATAGTTGGTAATGATCAGGGTAACGTAATTGTCGGAGGAATTGGGACTGACACAATTACGACCGGTGATGGTACTGATACGGTTGTACTCCGCGGAGGAGACGGCGGTAGTGCCATAGCAGACGCAGATAAAATAACCGACTTTACCGATGGAAGTGATATATTGGGTCTTGATGACGGTCTTTTGTATACAGATCTTACGATCGTTCAGGGAACAGGAGGTAATTCTAGTGATACTATCATTTCTGCCGGTGCGGAATATCTTGCTATTCTAGATGGAATTGCTGCTGCAGATTTAGACGAAAATGATTTTTTCACCGTTGATATAGTTTGATTTTGATCAGCATTTTAGCCGTGCTAACAGTAGGGCTATTTTGTTTTTTCTGGGTTTATTATGCTTAGAACCATGGTCACCGTTTTTTTCTTAATAATATTAGCTAGTGTGGTTTTAGCGCAAAATAATGTGTCGATCTCGAAAAATGAAAATAAGTTGTGCATAGCGTCAAATAGTCTACCGGATCACGATGTGGGCCAATTCCCAAATCGTGGAAATCCACATACAATGAGAGGACAAAACGTAGAATTCTGTGTTCCCATAAATCCAGTAAAAAACAAGAAATTTAAGTTCATCAAAGGCACTATGGGTATTGCCATAAATGGTATTCAGTTTCGTCCTAATACTGCCGGTTATTACGATCCTTCGGCAAAAAGTGGACACAGCCGCAATGGTGATAGACGATGGTCTTTAGATATTTTTGGTGCAAAAAATAAACTAGGTTTGGATTTAAACAATGGGCATGTTGGCCCAAACGGTTTGTATCATTATCATGGAATAGCAAAGACCTTGATGAAAACTTCTGGAAGTTCATTAATTGGTTATGCGGGTGATGGTTTTGAAATCCATTATGTTGGCAATAAAGTTACTTCCGGATACAAACTAAAAACTGGCGATAGGTCTTCTGGGCCTGGTGGAAAACACGACGGTTCCTATAATGAGGATTATTTATACCACTCGATTAAAGGTGTCTTGGATGAGTGCAACGGTGGTGAATTGGATGGAAAATTTGTTTATTTTGTAACAGATACTTATCCTTTTGTGGGTAGATGCCTATGGGGTGATATTTCCTCTGGGTTCGGAGTTAATAGGCACTAGAGGTTCTATTGAAAGTCAAATACAGTTATGTAGGCTAGTTAATTAATATTGCTTGATAAATTTTGCATGGGTCTTAAAACCGCCAACACGTCACAGAGTTTAAAATGAAAAATAAACCAAGTCTGCAAAATGCGTATGACCTCAAATCACCAGATGATAATATTGAGCTATATTCTGCTTGGGCAGTGACTTATGACAACGATTTTATAGAAGATATGCAGTACAAGTTGCATTTTGCCGTAGCTGAGGAGTTTGTTTTAAATGGAGGAAATGGATTAATATTAGATGTGGGTGCGGGAACAGGAGCTCTTGCTCAAGCACTTTTGCAAAAAGGGAAATTTAGCATTGAAGCCACAGATATATCTGAAGAAATGCTGAAAGTTGCTGGCTCAAAAAATATTTACAAGCGCAGCTTCTTAAGCGACTTAACCAAAGAAATTCCAGCCAATAATGATTGCTACGATGGTGTTGTCAGTTCTGGGACTTTTACACATGGTCACGTCGGACCGGCTGCTATTCATGAATTAGTCCGTGTAACCAAGAGTGGTGGATTAATAACGATTTCAGTAAATGAAAAACATTGGATTGCCCTTGATTTTGCAAATGAAGTAAAAAAATTAAGTCAGCACACCAGTAAATCCATATTAAAAAAGATATCAATATATGGCGAAAACTCGACCCATGATCATAAAGACGACAAAGCCATTGTTCTCTCAATAAAAGTTTGAGTAAGGATTAAATGATTTTTTTCGTAAGACCAAAACCTTCTCTTGACCAAGATACATTCTTTCGTTTTTAACAGGCTGACGGGAGAATTAATTAATGGCGAGTACTAATGAGGCAGATGCCGATCCACAAGACCGTAGTAAGTCAAAAAAGATCTCGGCTTTAAAAGAGCTTTGGCCCTTCTTAAAGCCATATAAATTTACGATTTTGATAGCTTTTCTCGCCCTCACTTTAACGGCTGTCGTTTCGCTGATTTTACCTCTAGCCGTTCGAAGAGTTGTTGATGCATTCAGTTCAGGCAACACATTTATATTAGATCAATATTTTTTGGCTGCGATCGGTATCGCAGGACTACTATCGGTTGGTACAGCATTAAGGTATGCGCTCGTTACGAGGCTTGGTGAGCGGGTTGTGACTGACATAAGAAAAGCAGTCTTTGGTAGAGTTATTCATTTAAGCCCACAGTTTTTCGAGAAAATAATGACTGGCGAGGTGTTGAGCAGAATTACAACCGATACAACTGTAATTTTGTCCGTAATAGGCTCGTCGGTTTCAGTTGCCCTAAGGAATGCATTTATTCTGGTTGGTGGTATGATTTTAATGTTATTAACATCGCTAAAGCTAGCAAGCCTAGTTTTTCTAATTGTTCCAGCCATAATTATCCCAATTCTTTTTCTTGGCCGAAGGTTGAGAACCCTAAGCAGAGAAAACCAGGATTGGATTGCAGCAAGTTCGAGTAATGCTTCAGAAGCATTAATGGCAGTGCAAACAGTTCAAGCTTTCTCTCATGAAAATCTCACAAAAAGCTCATTTGATCTGGTTGCTGAAACAAGTTTTAGCTCAGCTAAGAAAAGAATAACAACACGATCGTTTTTAACCGTGATTGTGATATTTTTAGTTTTTTCCGGAGTAGTAGGCGTTCTTTGGATTGGTGCTCGCGACGTACGTAATGAACTTATGTCCGTTGGAATGCTTGTGCAGTTTGTAATCTATTCGATAATGGTTGCTGGTGCCGTGGCTGCTCTTTCAGAAATATGGAGTGAATTACAAAGGGCAGCTGGAGCTACAGAGCGATTAGTCGAATTGCTTAATATTGAAGATACTGTAATTGACCCTACAAAGCCTGTTTCACCGCCAAAGATTTGGTCGGGAGAAATAAATTTTAGTGATGTAACTTTTGCTTATCCCACCCGCGCAGACGAAGCTGCTTTATCAAATTTTAATCTTAATATTCAACCTGGTGAAACTATAGCATTAGTCGGCCTATCTGGTGCAGGTAAGTCGACGATTATCCAATTGCTACAAAGATTTTATGATCCGGATGAAGGCAAAATTTTCTTGGATGGCATAGATATAAAAACGATGAATAGATTGGAGTTTCGCAAATCTATCGCACTCGTTCCCCAAGACCCAGTTATTTTTGCATCAACTGTTATGGAAAATATACGATTTGGTAACCCAGATGCTAATGATAAAGAAATATACCAAGCGGCTAGATCGGCTGCGGCACATGAGTTTATAAGTGAGTTACCCCAAGGTTATGATACATATGTTGGTGAAAGAGGAGTTTTGCTCTCTGGCGGTCAAAAACAAAGAGTGGCAATAGCTCGAGCAATATTACGCAATGCCCCCGTGCTATTATTAGATGAAGCCACTAGCGCGTTGGACGCCGAAAATGAAAGGTCAGTTCAAAAAGCTTTTGACCATTTGTCAAAAGGTAGAACAACAATCGTTGTGGCTCACCGTCTAGCAACTGTAAAAAAAGCCGACAGGATTATAGTTCTCGATAAGGGTAAAATCATGGCACAAGGAAACCATGACAAGCTAATCAGTGAAAAAGGACTTTATTCTCGTTTGGCAAGCCTCCAGTTTATTAATGGAACGAACTAGAAATGTTAGATATCGTTTGCTTCCCCCCTAAGAAATTTATATTTTTCTCAAGGTACTTGCGTTTGAGTTCTAATAGCCGCAAAATGAAGAAAGTAAAGTTTTAAAAGGGTGTTAAGGGGAGTAAAAATGGGTTTCGCAAATTTAGAAGACCTTATGGCTATTGAAAAAGAAGTTAAGTGGGAAGACCGCGGTTTACCATCGACTTTATTTGGTTTGTTGTCGCGCACAGCGAAGTCGTTTCCTCACAGACCTGCAGTAAGTTATCAAATTTTATCGGGTCCAAAAGATAAAGCTGAAACGTTAACCTGGTCAGAGTTACACACGAAAACTGTTCAAGCGGCAAATATGTTTCGTTCACTTGGTGTTGGCAGTGAAGATGTTGTTGCTTATATTTTGCCAAACGCAAATGAAACTGTCCTAACCCTTTTAGGCGGTGCAATTGCCGGGATAGCAAATCCAATAAATCCGCTTCTTGATCCGGAGCAAATTGGAGCAATTCTTAGAGAAACAAATGCAAAAGTTGTTGTAACGATGAAAGCATTTCCTAAATCCGATGTACCTCAAAAAGCAGCTAAAGCAGTTTCTTTAGCTCCTAACGTAACTTCTGTTATTGAGGTGGATTTAAATAGATATCTTACGCCACCAAAATCTTGGATTGTGCCCTTAATCAGGCCTAAAAATCCTATTGAGCACTCTGCAAAAATTTACGATTTCAATAGTTTATTGAGTCTTCAAAATACAGAATTGGATTTTGATGATTTAGAAGAAGATAGAGTTGCTGCTTACTTTCATACAGGTGGTACAACTGGAATGCCAAAAGTGGCACAGCATACATACTCAGGCATGATTTATAACGGGTGGCTGGGTCATGAACTCTTATTTACCGAGGAAGATAATGTTATTTGTCCGCTTCCTTTATTTCATGTTTTTGCCTGCCATGTGATATTAATGGCAATGGTAAGCTCAGGTGCACATGTGGTTTTCCCAACACCTCAAGGATATCGAGGTGACGGTGTATTTGACAATTTCTGGAAGTTAATTGAGAGATGGCAGATAACATTTGTGATAACAGTTCCTACCGCCATTTCTGCACTGATGCAACGGCCAGTTGATGCTGATATTTCTTCAGTTAAAACTTCTTTTTCTGGTTCGGCTCCTCTACCACTAGAACTTTTCCGAAGGTTTGAAGAAGCCTCGGGTGTTACAATAGTAGAAGGTTATGGATTAACAGAAGCTACTTGTCTGGTGTCGTGTAACCCTGTTGAAGGAGAAAAAAAGGTTGGCTCTGTTGGTTTAAAATTCCCTTACACAGATATTAAAATTATCAAGTCTGAGAAAGGAAAACTAGTTGAATGCGGAACTGATGAAGTTGGAGAAATTTGCATTTCTAATCCTGGGGTTTTTGCAGGAAACACTTACACAGAAGAAGATAAAAACGCTGAATTATACTACAAGAAAAAATATTTACGAACGGGCGACCTTGGCCGAAAAGATAGTGATGAATACCTTTGGATTACTGGTCGTGCAAAAGACCTCATCATCCGTGGTGGACATAATATTGATCCCGCAATCGTAGAGGAGGCGCTTCTCGGGCATGAAGCCATAGCCTTTGCTGGTGCCATCGGTCAACCCGATAAACATTATGGCGAGTTACCTTGTGTTTACGTAGAGTTAGTTGGTGGTGCAAAAGTAACACCTGAAGAGTTAGACGAATTCTGTAAAGAAAATGTTAAAGAATCTGACGCTCTGCCAAAACATGTCGAAATTTTGGAAGAACTTCCTAAAACGGCTGTAGGTAAAGTTTTTAAGCCAGATCTGCGAAAGAGGGCCATTACGCGAGTATTTTCAGAAACTTTAGCTGGCTCAAACTTAAATGCATCGATTACTTCAGTAGATGATGATAAAAAACGTGGTTTAGTTGCAAATATCACTGCGAATGAAGACGACGATACCATTAATCAAGTCTTGGGCGATTTTACTATTCCTTGGCAACGTGCAAACAGTTAGTCTCTTAAAAAGTACGGCTTTTGTACTTTTCTTGTTTTTGTATCTCTAGAAATGGAGAGCAAAAAACACGTCCTAATCATTGGTTCTGGTCCTAATGCCTTGAAAGCAAATGAATTGAAGACAGCTTTTGATGCGATAGTGGTAATTAATAATGCTTGGCGTGTGCGCGACGACTGGACCCATTTTATTTATCCTTTTGATTTTTCAAAAGAAAGATGGCCGCAAGAGATTAATTATTCGCAGACCGTGATAACGGAAAAAGAATTTGTTCCGATACAAAACAAATATGGTGGGTTTATCTTTGCTGGAGCAACAATGGCATTTACAGCAGGTTATTGGGTTCTGGGAGCTTTAAAACCGAGCCATATTTCATTTATCGGTTGCGATATGCATTATCCTAAAAATGGCAAAACACATTTTTATGGTAACGGAACTGCTGATCCCCTTAGAGAGGATATATCCTTAATGAGCTTAAAGGCTAAATCAAATCGATTTTTGCATTTTTCTCGGAAACAGAATTGTCTTGTTGGAAATCTTTCCGATGGCCCAAGTAAGTTGACTTTTCCGCGTATAACTTCAAAAAATTCATGGCCCAAGACCCCCAGCTTTAAGGAGAATTTAGTTTCTGAAGCCCTAGAACGAGAAAAGGAGCTAGGTTATTTTGATATAACTGGTCGCTACTGGCAAAATTTAGATAAATATGACGCCAACGAAATTAAAAAAATCGACGATCTTTGGGAGCAAATAATCTAAAATCAATTAGATTTTAAAGGTGGAGCTCCTCCTGAAAAGGAATTACCATTTGAATAGTCGCATGGATCATCTTGCATCATCAAATGCAAATCAGCGCCGTCATAAGGATGTTCTTCCGCTAATTTCTCATTTACCTCGATGCCTAAGCCAGCTTCTTCTGAAACTTGAATATACCCATCTTCGACGTTGATTTTTCCATTGATTAAAGATTTATGAAAAGGCGTCTCAATTGTTTCGGCAATCAGTAAATTAGGTATTGATGCAGATAATTGAATATTTGCTGCCCATTCGATCGGTCCAGCGTATAAATGGGGCGCTACTTGCGCATTGAAAACTTCAGCTATCGTTGCGGCTTTTTTCATTTCCCAAATGCCACCAGCGCGTCCAAGCGCAGGCTGTATAATGGAGGCTCCTCCAGATTTTAGAATTTCAGCAAACTCCATTTTTGTTGTAAATCTTTCTCCCGTTGCAATCGGAATACTTAAAGCGTTTTGCACTTTTCCAAATTCCGATAAATTATCCGGTGGAATTGGTTCTTCAAACCACATTGGCGAGTAGGGTTCTATTGCTTTCCCTAATCTTATAGCCCCTGCAGTTGTAAATTGGCCGTGTGTTCCAAATAAAATGTCTGCTTTATCGCCAACAGCCTCCCTAATTGCCCGGCAAAAGTCTACAGATAATCTGATGTCACTCAGCGCTGGCATATGACCTCCACGCATGGTGTAAGGGCCCGCAGGGTCAAACTTTACCGCTGTGTAACCTTTACCAATAAAATTAGTTGCGGATTCTGCAGCCATTTCTGGCGATGTCCAAAAATCGTTTAGATCATGGTGCTCTAAAGGATAAAGATAAGAATAGGCACGCACGCGCTCATTTATTTTTCCACCAAGTAATTTCCAAGTCGGACAATCAAATTGTTTTCCTAAAATATCCCAACACGCAATTTCTAAACCAGAAAATGCGCCCATAACAGTTAAATCAGGCCTTTGTGTGAAACCCGATGAGTAGGTCCTCCTAAACATCTTTTCAAAGTTTGAAGGGCATTCGTTCAAAAAATACCGCTCAAAAATATCCTTTATTACTACTCTCATTGCGTCTGGGCCAATGGATGAAGCGTAACACTCACCCCATCCACTAATTCCAGTATCAGTCGTGACTTTAACAAAAATCCAATACCGTCCGCCCCATCCAGGTGCTGGGGGGCAGGTAACTATTATTTTTAAGTCTTGTAGTTTCATTTGTAATTCTATTTCCTAAATTTCAAAAACAATGACATTTCTTTTCGCCGATCCTAATTTAGTATTGGCTATAGCCTCATTAATCTGCTCTAGGCTCCATGTCTTTGAAATCAACTCGTCCAACTTGATGCGGCCTTGATTATACAGGTCAACCATCCAAGGTATATCGCGCTTTATCACAACATCGCCCATTTTGGACCCAATCATTCCCTGAGAAACCGCTGCCATCATTACGGGTTCATACGCTGATTTATCTCCTGATTTAGGCATCCCAACCATGACTACTTTTCCACCGTAACCGAGATATCTGGGCGCGATATCATACACGGCGTTATTTCCGACAGTAACAAAAACTAAATCGGCGCCTCGACCAATTAAAGATTTAGATATCCGCCAAGGAGATTTTTCAGTTGCTAGGACACTGTCTGTTGCTCCAAATTGCTCAGCTGTAACCAATTTTTCTTTGTTTGTGTCAACTGCTACAATTCGCCTTGCCCCGGCTATTCTAGCACCCTGAATAGCATTTAAACCGACCCCACCAGCTCCAATAACTACAACGTCCTGACCTGGTCGTAATTTAGCTGCATTTACCACTGCTCCGATTCCAGTTATTACTCCACAGGCGAGAAGTGAGGCTGTTGCAAAATTCAAATTAGAATTTAATTTTACGATCTGACTTTGATCAACTACTACTTTCTCAGCAAAAGCGCCGCAATTCATAGCTTGTTGAATATTACTGCCTTTAGAACTCAAGATAGGAGTCATAGAATTATTATTAGCTTCACATATTGTTGGATTGCCCGCCAAGCAGTTATTACAATTTCCACACGACTTTATGAGGGTAACAACTACACGGTTGCCTATTTCAAAGCCCTTTACAGCATTTCCAATTTTGCTAACAATACCAGCAGCCTCGTGACCGTAAACTGCCGGTAAATCTCCTCCCCAGTCGCCGTCTGCAAAAGATATATCAGAATGGCATACGGCAACTGCTCCTAATGTTATCTCGACTTCGCCAGATATTGGTTCCCTCAAATCAATTGTTTCAATTTGCAAAGGAGCTCCGAACTCGTGGCAAACAGCCGCTTTTATTTTTACCATTGTACCATCCTTTTTGAAGCACCCATTTTTTTAGTTAATTACAAACAATTCTGTCTCGTCAATTCTTAAAATTTTTGATTTGCGAACTTTTTGGGACCCAAATTAAAAAGACTGAAACACAAATAGCTAATAAAGCAGCTGAAGCCATAAAGGGAGCTCCTGGAAAGTATATCTCCGAATTTCTGTTTGAGAACTGACTTAAGATCCAAGTCATAGACAGTGGAGTAATGATCATAGATAAGGCAGTTAGCGAAGCGATCACGCCTTGAAGGCTTCCTTGGTTCCTTTCATCAACTTTGTCTGACATTAATGCGGTCAGCGCTGGCTGTCCTATTACGCCCAGAGAAGCTAAGGGCGTCAATGCAATAAGAAACCAACCATTTGTTATAATTGCAATTAAAACCATGGCAATTATCTCGATGCCAAAACCCAACAACACCGTATTGTAGCGGCCTATCAGGTTAATGGTAGGCTGAACCAATACACCTTGAATAAACGCGAAACAGATGCCGTATATTGTCAGTGATAAACCAATCATTCCGGGCGACCATGAGAAGCGCTCTGCTGTAAAATAAGGCCAAATTGCAGCGTAAACTGCAGTACTTATTGAGTAAAGTAAGAAAACCAATAAAAAAAATTTTAAACCATCGAACTTTGTAATGGCTTCGAAGATTTTAAAGGGGTTTATATTTTTCAAGGAAAACTGTCTTTGGATTTTTTTATCCAAACTTTCTTGGAGAAAAAAATAGCATGCTACTGCATTTAGGGCTGAAACAAATGCCGCAGCAAAAAATGGAATTCTTGGACCGATTTCACCTAATAATCCACCTATAATTGGTCCTAGAACAAACCCGATACCAAATCCAGCCCCAATATAACCAAAGCGAGCTGCCTTTTGCTCTGAACTGGAAATGTCTGCAACATATGCTGCTGCGGTTGAATGGGTAGAAGCGGTTATACCTCCCAGGACTCTTCCAAAAAGAAGCATCCAAACGCTGGTTGCTAAGCCCATAATGATATAATCTAAGGCCATAAAAACTAACGAAATTAAAATTACTGGTCGCCTACCGAAAGCATCTGATAAGCTTCCAAGAATAGGTCCAAAAATAAATTGCATAACAGCAAAGATGCTCGCTAGTATGCCGCCCCAAACAGCGGCTTCTGCAACTGTTTTACCAGGTAGTACGTCGGTCATAAGACTTGGCAGAACTGGTATCATTATGCCAATACCAACTGAGTCAAGAATTACGGTTAAAATAATGATTTTAATTGGTAAACTGTTTTTGCTAGTCATAAATTTTTGATACTATTTTTTTTAATATATTTGCTGAACCTACCAGTTTTGAAAAAAATTTAGACATGCCCAATTTCTTTCATGAAGTCTGATAAAACCCTGGCATATTTTCTTGGTGCCTCGACACATGGTATGTGTCCAACTCCCTTAATTAAGTTAAATTTTGACCCCGGTATTAGATTACAAGTTTCTCGTACTAAATCCGGTGGCGTAGAACCATCTTCCGAGCCTGCTATTGCGATTGCTGGCAAGCGTAAGCTTGAAGTGGAAGTGTAAAAATCAGTTCCAGAAATAGCATGGGAACATCCGGTATAACCTTCTGCTGGTTGTCTTTCGAACATATTTTTCCATATGGGAAGCTCTTTGCTTTCGAGAAATTTATTACTAAACCAGCGCTTCATCGTTTCTTCTGTTAAGGCTTTTACACCAGATGATTTGACCTTCGATATACGGTCTTCCCATATCTGACGGTTTCCTATTCTAACAGCAGTATTTGAAAGAGCCATTGCCCTAACGAGGTCTAATCTTTTTACAGCCAACCCTTGGGCAATCATTCCACCAATCGATAGGCCAATAAATAAGGAATTCTTTAATTTAAGAGTATCCATCAGTGCTTCCACATCTTTTACAAGAATACCCATTGAGTAAGGCGGATTTGGACAATCAGAAAGACCATGCCCCCTTTTGTCATATCGCAGAATTTTTAAATTCTTGGGCAAGTAAGATAAAACGCCATCCCAAATACGCATATCAGTTCCAAGAGAATTTGAAAAAACTATAGTGGGGCCATTTTCTGGGCCCTCAAGTTTATAATGTATGTTAATTCCATTCACCCTAATCACGGTGCTCATGTGTTTCCCTCAAATTCAAAATTCTGCTTCTAATGCTTTTTTAAAAATATCAGGATCAATATTTCCTCCCGATACAACTGCAATTATAGTTTCATTATCGCATTTCTTTGAGTGAAAAAGAGCAGCAGCTAGCGCAACGGCTCCCCCAGGCTCAATAACGATACGTAATCTTGAAAAGGCTAAAGCTATTGCTTTCATTACTTGCTCATCGGTCACCACAATTCCTCCACCGCAGTATTTTTTCATTAATGGAAAAGTTAACTTGCCGGGTGTCGGCGTAATGATTGCATCACAGAGGCCTCCACTGATTTTCTCGTTGGTTTGCCTCTTTCCAACTTCTAATGAACGAACTACATCGTCAAAACCTTCTGGCTCGACAGGCCTTGTAACAAAATCTGGCATTAAATTTGAAAGAGCTACTGCAATTCCTGACGTGAGACCTCCGCCGCCGCAACAAACTAGCACATCAGCCTTTCCAATTCCGATTTGCTCGGCTTGATTGGCAATTTCTAATCCTATTGTTCCTTGGCCAGCTATAACGTCATTATGGTCATAAGGTGGAATGAGTGATAAAAATTTTTCTTCAGAAATTTTTTGTCCTATTTCTTCTCTACTCTCACTCAATCGGTCATAAAGAATAACTTCGGCGCCCAAGTCTTTAGTATTATTTATTTTTATTTCTGGAGCATCTTTAGGCATTACGATCGTAGCAGGAATTTTGTGAATTTTTGCTGCAAAAGCTACCCCTTGAGCATGATTGCCAGAAGAATAAGCAATTACACCTTTTTTACGTTTTTCAGCTGGGATCGACGATATTGCAGAGTATGCGCCTCTGAATTTGAAGCTTCCGGTATGCTGTAAACATTCTGCTTTAATAAAAAGCTGTTTATCTGCAATTTCATCCAAAAAAGGAGAGTTTAAAAGAGGAGTAGTCCGTTTATTTTTTTTTAGACGCTTATCAGCTTCAAAGATTTCATCGACTTGCATATTTTTTCTTCTCTAATTTGCATAAACAAAAGGCTATCAGCATGATCATTATTTTTGATGCTATTGCAATGGCGTTTTAAGTTAGTTTAAAATCTTTAACAGCAAGTGAATTTAATTAGAAAAAAAACTGGGTATAGATGTCAGGTCTTCTACGATATGCATTGGCTTGTGCGGCAATCGGTCAATTGGATCTTGTAATCTATTAACCCAAGTAGTTTTAAAACCAAAACCTGCTGCACCAGCAATATCCCATCCATTTGACGAGACAAATAACACGTCAGACTTGGAGCATCCGATTATTTTTTCTACTTGTTTATATACTTTCGCACTAGGTTTAAAAACTTTTACCGTTTCAACGGATATTATTTCATCAATAACTTCACAAAGATTAGAAGATTTTACCGCCCCACTTAACATGTCTGGAGATCCATTGGATAGTATAGCGGTTTTAATGCCATTTTTTTTTAACTCTTTTAACACTCGAGAAACTTCAGAGTAGGGCTGCAATTCCCAGTAAAGGGCTAATAGTCTTTCTTTTAGAGCTAAATCCTTTTGTAACTTATGAGTTTCAAGAGCAAAGTCTAAGCTGTCTTGTGTAATTGACCAAAAATCAGTGTACGTCTCTGTCATCGATCTTAGCCAAGTATACTGTAGTTGTTTCATTCTCCATATATTCGATACACCAGGCCAAACTTCTTTAAATACTTCTCGATTTGGTTCGTTCGCCGCCGTTCTCGCAGCTGCGTTTACATCAAAAAGTGTACCATAAGCATCAAAGACGCATGTATTAAGCGGCATAAAAAATTTCCCAAAAAAATACGCAAAAGTTAAAAAGCTTCAAATCAAATTTTTAGTAGAACGGCTCCTCTTCTACCTTTAGTCAAAGTCCTATCCTGTGCTTGATCGCAATCTTCAAGTCTATAGATACTGTCTATCTTAGGTACTAAAGCTTTTTGATCGTAGGCGGAGTGAAGATAATTTATTGCTAGTTCCCTTTCTTTAGGCGGTAAAATATAAATTAGGAAGATATCTATTTTGATTGCTTTGAATAAATATAGACCAAAAGGCATAATAGGGTTCATTTCTTTGGCGGAACCATAAACCGCAAGCGTTCCACTAGGTTTCAAAACTTGATGTAACCAATTTAAATTTAAGCCAAACTCGACTTCTATTACGCGGTCAACGCCTTCTGGTGCAACTTCATTAATTTGCGAAACCAATTTATCGCTGGAATAATCAAAAAAATAATCTGCCCCAAGATTAAGAATAGATTGAGAGCTGTTTTTTGAGCCCGTTGCAATTACTTTTGCTCCGCCCCATTTGGCCAATTGAACAGCCAGGTGACCAACTGCTCCCCCACCGCCGGAAATGAGTAGTGTTTTTTCGATTACTTCTCCTGATCCAAATATACCATGAGCTGCTGTGAGGCCAGGAATACCCATCGTTGCTCCGTCTTGGAATGTCATTTCACTTGGCATTTCAACTAAATTTTTCATAGGGATTGTAATATATTCTGCTGCCGTTCCATATGGACGCTTCCATTGACCATTTCTAACCCAAACACGTTTGCCAATTAAAGATTTATCAAGCTCTGATCCCACATCCTCTATCACACCCGATCCATCCGAATGTGGTATTATTAACTTATATTCGGGTCTTACAAATCCAGGCCGATTTCCTGCTCGGGCTTTGGCATCTGAGGGATTCACTCCTGAATATATTAATTTTACAATGACTTCTCGTGGCTGAGGCTTTTGTAACTCTATTTCCCGCACTTGCAAAACTTCGGTGGCAAGACCAAATTCTTCGTAGGCAATTACCTTCACAAATTATTTCCGGCGTAGGCGAATAATTACATCAACAGAGGCAATTTCTGCACCTTTTGGTGCGTTTGGAAGTTCGGATATTTTTAACTGATCAGCCGGTGCATCTGTTAGCCTTTGCTCTTCTTCCCAGTAAAAATGTGGATGATCATTTGTTCGTGTATCAAAATAGCTTTTAGATCCATCAACTGTGATTTCTTGTACAAGGCCAGCATTACAAAACGTATGTAAAGTATTGTAAACTGTCGCTAATGAAACTTTGTCAGCACGCTTATTTACCTGCTCGAAAAGGCTTTCAGCTGTTACATGCCTATGCTTGCCGTCGCCAACCAAAATCTCTGCTAGCACCAAACGTTGTCTTGTTGGACGCAAATTTGAGCCTAAAAGCCAATTTGTTGCTCTCTGAGTGGATGTCATATCTGACTTCTTTCTGTTTCTCTATTGGTGATAATAAATCAAAACTGTTTAAAAGTTCAACGCTTTTTATATTTTCAAATTCATCATTTTTTTCTTAGGCTTGCAAGCTAGTCTTTTGGAGTGATACACAGCAATAAATAAAAGGAAACATAGAGCAGGAAAGAAGATCCAAAATGGCAGAGTATCCATCAAGTTTTAGTCGTGAAGACCTTCTTAAGTGCGCCAAAGGCCAATTGTTTGGCGCCGGTAATGCTCAACTTCCGGAACCTCCAATGCTTATGATGGATAGAGTTACTCACATTAGTTCTGATGGGGGTGAAAATGGTAAAGGTCATGTTATAGCTGAGTACGATATAAATCCCGACCTTTGGTTTTTCAACTGTCACTTTCCTGGTAACCCGATAATGCCTGGTTGCCTTGGTTTGGATGGCCTTTGGCAGTTAACGGGTTTCAATCTAGGTTGGCGAGGTTGGCAGGGGCGAGGTTATGCCTTGGGAGTGGGTGAAGTAAAGCTTACTGGAATGGTTCGTCCAGATCGAAAGCTATTAAAATATAAGGTGAACTTCACAAAAGCGGTTCAAACAAGAAGACTTACAATGGGTATTGCCGATGGAACTGTTGAGGCTGATGGTGAGCTAATTTATCAGGTAAAAGATATGAAAGTTGCTTTATCTGACAGCTAATGTTTGGCTGTCACTCTCGCGATTTTTTTATAAACTGATGCCGGGACCTGCCGGCTTGAAAAGGAGAAGACTATGAACCGAGTGGTTATAACCGGATTAGGAATAGTCTCGTCTATCGGCAATAATCCAAAAGAGGTACTCAGCAGTTTGCTGGCTGGTAAGTCTGGCATTACTTCTAATTCAGATATGATCGAGTATGGTTTTAGAAGTCAGGTAGCAGGTGATATAAAGTTAGACGTCACAGATTTTGTGGATAAACGAACTCTACGATTTATGGGCCCTGGTGCTGCATATGCACACATAGCAATGGAGCAGGCAATAAAAGATGCGGGATTAGAGGAAAACGAAATTTCCAGCTTTAGAACTGGCTTGATTGCTGGTTCAGGCGGACCTTCAACATCAGCAATGTTGGCCGCACATCAGACTGTTTTAAAATCTGGTGCTCCAAAACGCATTGGACCATTTGCTGTACCGAAATGTATGTCATCAACAATTTCCGCAAATCTATCAACCGCTTTTAAGATAAAAGGGTTAAATTATTCCATAACATCAGCCTGTTCTACTTCTTTGCACTGCATTGGAAATGCAACAGAACAGATTATAATGGGTAAGCAAGACATTATGTTTGCCGGAGGTGGAGAGGAGCTAGATTGGACCTTGTCCTGCCTTTTTGACGCCATGGGAGCGATGTCATCAAAGTATAATGAAACGCCTGAAAAAGCATCTAGAGCATTTGATATTGACAGAGATGGTTTTGTTATAGGCGGTGGTGGAGCTATTTTAGTGTTAGAAAACCTAGATCACGCAAAAGCTCGAGGAGCTAATATTTATGCTGAAGTAACAGGATTTGGAGCAACTTCAGATGGGCATGATATGGTAGCACCTTCTGGTGAAGGTGGAGAGCGCGCAATGCAATTGGCGCTTGAAACGCTTCCTAAAGAAAGAGCTATCAGTTACATAAATGCACATGGAACATCTACTCCTGTTGGGGATGTCGGCGAGATAGAAGCGGTAAGGCGGGTTTTCGGCGCCGGTTCAACGCCATTAGTAAGCTCAACAAAATCTATGACTGGTCACAGCCAAGGAGCGACAGGTGCTCAAGAAGCGATCTACTGCCTTCTAATGCTCAAACATGATTTTATAGCTCCTTCAATCAATATTGATCAGCTTGATCCCGAGTTAAAACCTTATGAAATAGCCTCCTCCCTTGTGCAGGAAGCAAAGTTGGATACTGTTATGACAAACAGTTTTGGGTTTGGCGGAACAAATGGATCAATGTTACTATCAAACTATAAAGATTAAAGTCTGATAAACCGAGGTTAATCATGTTAGATCTAAGAGGTAAACGTGGACTTATAATGGGGGTTGCTAACGAGCGTTCTATTGCTTGGGGTATAGCGAAAGCTATGTCAGGTGCTGGAGCAAAGCTAGCATTTACATATCAAGGTGAGACTTTTGGTAAGAGGTTACAGCCTTTGGCTGAGACCGTTGATGCTAATTTGATGTTGGATGTTGACGTTACTGACGATGCTTCACTTGATAGAGCTTTTGGAGAATTACAGAGTAGTTGGAGCTCATTAGATTTTGTCGTACATGCAATTGCGTATTCAGAAAAAAACGAGCTTACTGGAAGGTTTATAAATACGACCCGAGCGAACTTTAAAAACTCTCTCGATATCTCATCATATTCGTTTGTTGAAATTGCCCGACGGTCTCACCCTATGATGGTCGAAAATGGCGGAACGTTACTAACTTTAACTTATCAGGGTTCAAATCGAGTTACTCCATTTTATAATGTAATGGGTGTGGCAAAAGCAGCACTTGAGGCAACTACCCGTTATTTAGCAAACGATCTTGGCCCTGATGGGATTCGAGTAAATGCTATTTCTCCAGGCCCCATGAAAACACTTGCAGGTGCTGCTATTGGCGGTGCTAGAAAAACCTTTAAGCACACAGAGAAAAATTCCCCTTTAGGTTCAAATGCCACGTTGGAAGCAGTAGGAGGTACCGCCGTTTATCTTGTTTCCGACGCCGGCGCTTACACGACTGGTGAAATAATATGTGTTGACGGTGGATACCACGTTTTGGGCATGCCACAAGCAGAAAACATATGAGCCCTAACACTAGGATAGCATACTGGACCTAAATTTTCTCAGTTAATAGGCTTGTATTTAAACTTAGGCTTTTACTTCAATTAAAGAAACGCTATTTGCACC
Source organism: Paracoccaceae bacterium (assembly GCA_902606585.1). GTDB lineage: Bacteria > Pseudomonadota > Alphaproteobacteria > Rhodobacterales > Rhodobacteraceae > Salinivivens. The sequence goes on from CACLGX010000010.1 coordinate 21,019, forward strand.
TTATAAATTTTTGGATTATTTGACAATGGGACTTGATAAGCATTTTCAATCAGCACCGGTAGAAAAACGGATATCCGAGAAATGGATTAGCCAAAAAGCGTTTCGAGCTGGTATAAATGCCAAAAATGGCCAACCTAGTTACACAATAATGATACCTCCGCCCAATGTTACTGGCGTGTTACATATGGGGCACGCATTTAATAATACCATACAGGATATTTTAATCCGCTGGAAACGTATGCAAGGCTATAACACTTTATGGCAACCGGGCACTGATCATGCGGGAATTGCTACTCAGATGGTTGTTGAACGACAGTTGGCAGAAGAGGGTAAAAAACGCACTGATTTTACTCGTGATCAATTTCTTGAGAAAATATGGGCATGGAAAAAAAAATCAGGTGGTACAATTATAACCCAATTACAACGTCTGGGAGCTTCTTGTGATTGGGATCGGGAAGCCTTTACTATGTCTGGGGCCCCAAATGCTCCACGGGATGAAGATGGGAATTTTCATGATGCAGTAATCAAAGTCTTTGTTGATCTATATAATAAAGGACTAATTTATCGCGGGAAAAGGCTTGTAAATTGGGATCCTCATTTTGAAACAGCCATTTCTGATTTGGAAGTTGAAAATATTGAAGTGGCTGGGCATATGTGGCACTTCAAGTATCCTTTAAAAGATGGTGAAACATACGCATATATTGAAAAGGATGCTGACGGTAATGTGGTTCTAGAGGAGGAACGTAATTATATATCAATAGCAACTACACGTCCTGAAACAATGCTAGGAGACGGTGCTGTTGCAGTACATCCTTCTGATGAAAGGTATAGATCACTTATTGGTAAACTTTGTGAAATTCCTGTTGGGCCAAAGCATAATAGGCGTCTTATACCCATAATTACTGATGAGTATCCTGATCCTAATTTCGGATCTGGCGCTGTAAAAATCACGGGTGCGCATGATTTTAACGATTATCAAGTAGCAAAAAGAGCAAATATTCCCATGTATTCTTTGATGGATAAAAAGGGAGTTATGCGTGTTGATGGTTTGCCTTATAAGGACGAGTCCGCAAAAGCTCAGGCAATTAGAGAAGAAAAAATGACTTGGGATGAAAGTCTGATTGCGGCTATGAACCTAGTTCCAGATGACTATCGTGGACTAGACCGATTTGCAGCCCGAGAGAAAGTGATTTCAGAAATCACTGCCGAAGGATTAGCTGTGATGACCGAAGTTACAGATACTGCGGGAAATTCTTCAAAAGAACCGTTTGTGGAATCTAAGATGATCATGCAACCTTTTGGTGATCGATCTAAGGTTGTGATTGAACCTATGTTGACAGATCAATGGTTTGTGGAAACGTCTAAAATAGTTCAGCCCGCATTAGAGGCGGTTAAAGGCAAAAAAATTAAAATCATACCCGAGAGTGGGGAAAAAACGTATTATCATTGGTTAAATAATATAGAGCCATGGTGTATATCTCGTCAGTTATGGTGGGGCCATCAAGTTCCGGTATGGTTTGATCAAGATGGCAATCAATATTGTGCTGCTAATGAAGTTGAAGCCCAAGAAATGGCTGGCATTGATGTTGAGTTAACAAGAGATCCAGATGTTTTGGATACCTGGTTCTCATCAGGATTATGGCCAATTGGGACCTTGGGTTGGCCCGAAGACAATATCGCTCTGCAACAATATTTTCCAACCTCCACGTTGGTGACGGGGCAGGATATTTTATTCTTTTGGGTTGCTAGAATGATAATGATGCAATTAGCCGTTAAAGATGAAATACCTTTTAATACAGTGTACTTACATGGCCTGGTGAGGGACGCTAAAGGTAAAAAAATGTCGAAGTCAACGGGCAATGTTATAGATCCAATTGATATCATTGATGAATATGGAGCTGATGCTCTCCGGTTCACGAATGCAGCAATGGCCTCGATAGGAGGTGTTTTAAAATTAGATACCCAAAGAATTGCAGGTTATAGAAATTTTGGGACTAAACTTTGGAATGCAGCCAGATTCGCTTCACTGAATGAAGCACATTTTGGAACTTCAGTTCCAAATACTAACGAAACAATTAATCGTTGGATAGTTGGGGAGACTGTAAAAACTTTAAATGAAGTAAATACTGGATTTGATCAGTTCCGATTTAATGATGCAGCTCAGACCCTTTATTCTTTTATTTGGGGAACCGTTTGCGATTGGTATGTGGAGTTATCGAAGCCACTTTTGGGCTCAACCAATCTTGAATTGAAAAATGAAACTCAAAATACTATGGGCTGGGTGATAGATCAGTGTCTGATAATGTTACATCCGATTATGCCATTCATAACCGAGGAGTTATGGGAAAGGCTCTCAATCAGAGACACTATGCTTGTTCATTGTGACTGGCCTGAGTTTGATACTTCGCTAATTGATAAGTCTGCTGATCTTGAAATGAATTGGGTTGTCAGTCTTATAGAGTCAATACGCTCTGCTCGTGCTCAAGTGCGGGTTCCAGCTGGTTTGAAAATACCAATGATTTTTCTCGAAATGGATGATCAAGCAAAAAAAGCATGGGATAACAATCATGCTATGATTAAAAAGCTAGCTAGGGTAACAGAACTTACGTTTGCTGATAAGGTTCCCAAAGGCAGTATTTCTATAGCTGCAAAAGGGGCAACCTTTGCTCTGCCTTTAAATAATATTATAGATATTGATGAGGAGAAGAAACGTTTGAGTAAGTCACTTAATAAACTTCAAAAAGAAATTTTTGCTTTAAAAGAACGGCTCCAAAATTCTAATTTTGTTAAAAGTGCACCTGAAGAGGTGATCTTAGAAACTCGAGAAAATTTGAAATTGAAGGAGGAAGAAGAGATGACATTATCGGTTGCTGCGTTACAGCTATGATAACTTTTTTAAGTCTTATTCATGAAAAGCTTTGTTAGTTAGAAACGATATTATTCCATGTTTCGTCCTTCAGGGCCAGACATATCAAAGCGAAGATGACGAGCGACTGTAAAAATATCCTTATCTCCTCTTCCGCACATATTCATACAAATTAAATGGTCTGGGGGAAGATCAGGAGCGATCTTCATAACGTGAGCGAGAGCATGACTTGGTTCTAAGGCTGGTATTATGCCTTCAGTCGTGCAGCTCAGTTGAAATGCTTCAAGAGCCTCTTTATCTGTAATAGAAACGTATTTGGCTCTGCCTATTTCATGAAGCCATGCATGTTCAGGGCCTATTCCTGGGTAATCAAGACCAGCGGATATAGAGAATCCCTCAAGTATTTGGCCGTCTTCATTTTGTAATAAATAGGTTCGGTTACCATGTAAAACTCCAGGCCTACCACCAGTAAGAGAGGCACAGTGTTCCATCTTTGCGTTTACCCCTTTTCCGCCTGCTTCTACGCCAATTATATTTACTGAACTATCGTCTAAAAAAGGAAAGAATAAACCCATGGCATTAGACCCACCACCAATAGAGGCTATCAAAGTGTCGGGAAGACGACCTTCGACATCGTGCATTTGCTTTTTTGTTTCTTTTCCAATGATTGATTGAAAGTCTCTTACCATAGCTGGGTAGGGGTGGGGACCAGCTACCGTCCCAATGCAATAAAATGTATCACGAACATTAGTTACCCAATCACGCAATGCGTCATTCATAGCGTCCTTTAAGGTTCCTCGGCCTGACGTAACAGGTTTTACCTCTGCGCCAAGTAGTTTCATACGAAATACATTTGGAGCCTGTCTTTCAACATCGTGCGAGCCCATATAAACAACACACTTCAGTCCAAACTTTGCACAGACAGTAGCTGTAGCGACACCGTGCTGGCCGGCTCCTGTTTCTGCAATTATTCGTGTTTTGCCCATTCGTTTAGCAAGAATTATCTGGCCAAGCACATTATTTATTTTGTGAGCACCTGTATGATTTAATTCATCCCGTTTAAAGTAAATTTTTGCACCACCTAAATGATTTGTTAGACGCTCCGCAAAGTATAGTGGGCTAGGTCTTCCTACGTAATTAGTCCATAAATCATTCATTTCAGACCAGAAAGATGTTTCAGTCTTGGCTTTTTCGTACTGTTTTTCAAGCTCCAATATGAGTGGCATTAGTGTTTCAGAAACAAACCTTCCACCAAAGTTACCAAAGCGGCCTTTATCATCAGGGCCATTCATAAAACTATTAAAAAGATCATTCGCCATTAAATCAATCTCTCCCCAAGATGGTTTAGCTTGGAGTCAAACAAACGTAAAGTGTGTAGTTCAAGAAATTATATTGCAGACATGAACAAAGAAATTTTTTTGTCATCTTTAAGCCCAGGAACTTTTTCGACTCCGGATGATAAATCCAGTTGTGTTGCTCCGGTTAGTGCAATTGCTTCTGCTGCATTCTCACTGTTCAGTCCTCCTGCAAGTAGCCAGGGACATGGAAATTCGAAGTTTTTTAACAATTTCCAATCAAAATTTAACCCATTTCCACCTGGTAAAACAGACGATGAAGGAGATTTTGCGTCTATAAGTAATTGATCTGCAACATCTTTAAAAAGAGAAATTACATCCAGATCAGCGACTTCTGAAATACCAATTGCTTTGATGACAGGTAGTTTATACCTTACTTTGACCTCGTGAACTCTTTCAGGTGTCTCTTTTCCGTGTAATTGAATAAAATCCAATGGAACTTTTTTTACGATTTCATCTAAAATTTGATTGTTTAAATTAACAGTAACAGCCACTTTTTTAATTTTATTTCCTGCATGTAAACTGAGCTTTTTAGCAAGATTAAGATTCACAAAACGTGGGGATTTTTCAAAAAACATTAAACCGGCGTAATATGTCCCATATTTTATGGAAGCATCCATATCTGCTGTGTTTGTTATACCACAAATTTTGACAAGAACTTTTGAGTGCATTTGTCTAGTTTTTCATTTCAACTTTTTCCAAAAGTTTAAGAACGTCGTCTTTTTTGTTCTCTTTGGCCTGTAATTCCGAGAGTTCCGTTTCAGCTCTTAAAAGCCTTTTCTGGTAATTATTTGCCTCAACCCGAAATTTAAACTCTCTCAACCATTCCCATACAAACCCAATAACTAGACCAATAAAAATGCCGGAAAAGAAAACTAAAAACAAAGGTACATTTAAAGCAAAGTTTATTCCCAAAAGAAATGATAAATTTTCTGGCAGGAAGTTGAGTTCTACTTTTTCGCTATTGGCTAATGAAAGTAATAAAAGTACCGCAGCTAAGCACGACAAAAATAGGGTGCGTAATATACGCATATTAATTAAGCTCTTCCGTTAAGCCGATCTCTCAAAAGTTTACCTGTTTTAAAAAAAGGAACCGCCTTACTTTCAACTTTAACGGCCTCACCCGTTCGTGGGTTTCGTCCCATTCTAGCATCTCTCGACTTTACAGAAAACGCGCCAAAGCCTCGGAGTTCAACTCTGTCCCCCTTAGCCAATGCCTCGGTAATTTCATTAAAAACTGTATTTACAATACGCTCGACGTCACGCTGATATAAATGTGGATTTTCATCAGCAATAATTTGAATTAGTTCAGAACGTATCATCAGTAAAAACCCCCACAGTAATATATGTCACACAGACATAGACTATAAACACAATAGCTTCTGATAAAAGACATTTATTGTTCTTGTCTAAGTTCTTACAGTGTTTTAATAGTTTTTACCAAAAAATAGCATAAAATATTTAAAGATTTAATCTATTCTGAACTAGATTTCTGTGGTGTGTGGCTTCAAAAAGCGAATCGAGGGTAGCTACCTCTCCAAAGATGGAGAGGTGGTTTTATTTTAGTTTTCTTATTATTTATCATCGGTTTTTAAAGCAGCGCCAAGGATATCACCTAATGACGCGCCACTATCAGAGGAACCATACTGTTGAACAGCTTCCTTTTCTTCAGCGATTTCTCTTGCTTTAATCGAAACACCAAGTTTTCTTGTCTTATTATCAATATTGGTTACTCGAACATCAACTTTGTCACCGATACTAAATCTTTCTGCCCTTTGTTCAGCTCGATCTCGTGAAAGGTCAGATTTGCGAATAAATGACTTCATACCTTCATATTCTACTTCAATTCCACCTTCTTCTATAGATTTTATTTCCACTGTGATTACTGAACCGCGTTTTACATTTCCGGTAGCTTCAGCAAACTTATCTCCGCCCAACGCTTTTATAGATAAACTAATTCGCTCTTTTTCCACGTCGACTTCGGATACAACTGCTTTAACTACATCGCTCTTATTAAAGTTCTGTAATGCATCTTCTCCACGCTCATCCCAAGAAATGTCACTTAAATGGACCATTCCATCAATGTCTCCTTGGAGGCCTATGAACAATCCAAACTCAGTGATATTTTTAACTTCTCCTTCAACTTCTGTCCCTTCAGGATGCGCTTCAGCAAATACTTCCCACGGATTCCGCATTGTTTGCTTCAGTCCAAGTGAGACACGCCGCTTTGCATCATCTATTTCAAGGACCATAACTTCAACTTCTTGGCTGGTAGAGACAATTTTGCCTGGATGAACGTTTTTCTTTGTCCAAGACATTTCTGAAACGTGGACTAATCCCTCAACGCCAGCCTCTAATTCAACAAATGCACCGTAGTCAGTTATATTCGTGACAACTCCTTTGTGAGTAGACTCAAGAGGATATTTTGCCTCAACTATCGACCATGGATCTTCTTCAAGTTGTTTCATTCCAAGACTAATGCGATGGGTGTCTTTGTTTATTTTTATAACTTGAACTTTGATAGATTGACCAATTGTAAGAATTTCTGAAGGATGATTAATCCGTCTCCAGGCCATATCTGTGACATGGAGAAGCCCGTCCACACCACCTAAGTCAACAAATGCGCCGTATTCAGTGATATTTTTCACAATGCCTTCTGCATCCATACCTTCTGCAAGGTTGCCGATCACTTCGGCGCGCTGTTCCGCTCTGCTTTCTTCTAGTATTGAACGGCGGGATACAACGATATTACCTCTGCGGCGATCCATTTTAAGAATTTGAAACGGTTGTTTCATTCCCATCAGTGGCCCAGCATCTCGAATTGGTCGAACATCTACTTGCGATCCCGGAAGGAATGCGACTGCCCCACCTAAATCAACCGTAAAGCCGCCTTTCACCCTTCCAAAAATGGCACCATCTACTCTTTCATCACTGGAGTGAGCTTTTTCAAGCCTATCCCAGGCTTCTTCTCGTCGCGCCATTTCTCGTGAAACAACTGCTTCGCCCTTTGAATTTTCAACCTGGCGCAAAAATACTTCTACTTCATCACCAACTGCAACTTCAGGAGCTTCTCCAGGGTCTGCAAACTCTTTGAGTTCAACCCTACCCTCCATTTTATAGCCAACATCTACAATGGCAAAGCCTGCTTCGACGGCAATAACTTTACCTTTTACTACTGAATTTTCTTGAGGTGTATCTATTTCAAAGCTTTCTTTCAGTAGAGCTTCGAATTCTTCCATTGATGCATTTTGAGCCATGAGGTCTCATCTTCCTTTTTTAATGTGTTGTTTCTGGCCGTGCGGTTGGTTCCGCTGGTCTTTGAATAAAATTGTCCAATTAAAACGTCAAAAGGGCCGGTTTAATCCGACCCGCTAAAACGTTGCGCGGTTGTGCGCTTATCTCTAGTTTCAACATTGATGGGCGGTGTATTATGAATAAATACTATATTCAAGTTATATTTTTCAATTTATCTTTATTCTTTTAAACAATTCATCGAATCGATAGGATCATTTTTAGCTAATTAAATTTTAGTCTGAATATAATTGAAAACTTTATCTACTGCCTCATTTATTGATAATTTTGAAGTATCAAATATTTTAGCATCTTTTGCCGCAATCATTGGTGAAGATCTGCGAGTTTGATCTCGTTCGTCTCTTTGTCTTATTTGTTCGAGGATTGTTTCGAAGCTTATTTTTTTATCATGCCTGTTCAGTTCAACGTATCTTCGTTTAGCTCGCGCTTCTAAAGAAGCTGTGAGAAAAATTTTAATCTTTGCATCGGGACAAACTACGGTTCCGATATCTCTTCCGTCTAAAACAGCGCCTGGCATTTTTTGTGAAAAATTTCGCTGAAATTCAAGAAGGGCGGCTCTGACTTCAGGAATCGAAGCTATTTCACTAGCGGCTTGAGCTATTTCTGGTTTTTGGAGATCATATTTGTCTAAGTCATTGCTTTCCAGGCTTCGAGCAGCAGCAATAGGTTGATATCCTTCCAAATACTTAGCCCCAATTGCTCTGTAAAGTTTCCCAGTATCCAAATAGTTAAATTGCAATTTTTCTGATATAGCTTTTGATACTGTTCCTTTGCCTGAGGCAGCTGGCCCATCTATAGCTATTACTGTTTGGCTCATTGCTGCAGCTTCTGAAAATTTGCTCCAATTTGGGTCATCAAACTTTCAAAACTTGGGAAAGAGGTAGTTATTGGACTGCTATCATCGATGGTAATCCCACGTTTGCTAGCCATACCCATAACAAGAAACGACATTGCTATCCTATGATCCAGAAAGGTTTCGCAAAAACCGCCCCCATCTACTCCATCTATTTCACGGCCTTCCACCGACCACCAATCTTCACCTTCTTCTATCTTGAGACCGTTTGACTTTAACCCTTTTGCCATTGCATCTATCCGATCACTTTCCTTGACTCTTAACTCGCGGACATCTCGCATCATTGTTTTCCCTTTTGAAAATGCAGCAACAACCGACAGAATAGGATATTCGTCTATCATACTCGCGGCTCTTTCTGGAGGTACGTCAATTCCCTTCATATTGGGCGAAAACTTTGCTCGAATGTCGGCCATTGGTTCACCCCCCTGAAGATTTTCGTTTTCGAAGGTTATATTTGCATTCATTTCTTTAAGAGTATTGAACAAACCAGAACGCGTAGGATTTAGCCCAATATTGGTCACTATGATATCAGACCCTTCGGTTATCAATGCTGCACAAACCGGAAAAGCCGCGCTCGAGGGATCTCTTGGGACTCTTATTTCCTGAGCCTTAAGTTCGGGATAACCCTCGAGCTTGATTATATTTCCCTCACTTGTTTCTTCCGATTGAATTTTAGTTCCAAAACCTTGAAGCATCCTTTCAGTATGGTCCCTGGTTTTTTCTTTTTCAATTACCGTTGTTGTTCCAGGAGAGTTTAAACCAGCAAATAATATGGCCGATTTAATTTGGGCAGAGGCTACCGGTGTTTTATAGGTTATTGGAATAGGCGCAGCAGATCCAACTACAGTTATGGGAAGTTTACCGTTTCTTCGACTGAAAGTTTTCGCACCAAATAGATTTAGAGGTTCCGTTATCCTTTTCATTGGTCGTTTGTTAAGGCTGGCGTCTCCTGTAAAAGTAGCTGTAATATCAGATGTTGACATTGCTCCCATTATAAGGCGGACGCCTGTTCCAGAGTTTCCACAATCTATAACTTTTTCAGGCTCAGCAAATCCTCCAACACCAAAGCCATCAACTGTCCACTCTCCATTTCTATGTTTTTCAACTAATGCTCCAAATGAGGTCATTGCTTTTGCCGTGTCTATGACATCTTGACCTTCAAGAAGACCATGGATCTTGGTTCTTCCAATCGACAATGCACCTAGAATTAATGATCGATGAGATATTGATTTATCACCAGGTACCTTTGCTTGGCCACGCAGATTAGTAACGCGTGTCGATAACATCGGGATAGGTTTCTCGAGCCCTGACATTCTTTTACCTTACCTTATTCTTTTGACCTGATACCTGATGAAAACAAAAGCGTCCATTAACAAATCATTCCAAATAGATTTATTTAGAAACTTTTTAATATTGACACTAGCGTTAGTTTGAATAGGCAATTTCAAGCAATAAATGTAAGATAATAAGGAGTTCTTTCCTCCTTTAAGGCTTTTATCTCATAGCGTGTTGAAACCCAATCTTGCCAAGGAGTGCGCCAGTCAGAAGCATCATTTGCCAGCCACTCAAAACCTGCTTTTGGTACTTCTTGAAGAGCTTGCCTTACATAGTCTTCAATATCTGTAGCTATTCTTAAAAAGCTCCCAGGTTTCATGGACTTATAAAGAGGGATTAGAAATTCTTGTGTTACAAATCTCCTGCGATGGTGCCTTTTTTTGGGCCAAGGATCTGGGTACAAAACAAAAACTTTCGAAATGGAATTCTTAGCCAATACATCAAATAGGTTTCGAATATCTCCATCATACAACTTAATATTTTGGCAAGGATTAGCCCTTAATTTACCCATCAACTTTGCTACACCATTTTGGTACGGCTCACAGCCAATGAAGCCTATATCTGGATTTAGTCTGGCCTGATGGATAAGATGCTCTCCTCCACCAAAACCAATTTCTAACCAAACCGATTTTCCATCAAATATTTCAGATAATTTAATTTTTTTTCTTTTAGGATTTTCCACCCAAGAAATATTTCCAAGAGAATATTTTTTAAATTCAGTAAGCAAAGCGTCTGTCTGTTTAGCACTGAGGCTCTTACCCTTAAATCGGCCATAGAAGTTTCGCCATTCAGTTCCATTTTTATCATGACTAATTTTACTACACATCAATAAGTTCTATTTAAGACTTTTGACTAAACTATGCTTTATTCTGCATGCAAGTGGCTTTAAGTTCATCTATCAAATCAAGTTTTTCCCAACTAAATCCACCGTCTCGCTCGGGCTTACGGCCAAAGTGTCCATAAGCTGCAGTTCTTTGGTATATAGGTTTGTTTAGCCCAAGACGCGTCCTTATTCCCATTGGTGTTAGGTCCATACAAGAAGCAATTGCATTTTCTATAGTTTCTTCGGCAACAATCCCGGTACCGAATGTATCTGCATAAATAGAAAGAGGCTTTGCCACTCCAATAGCATAGCTTAACTGTATTGAACATTTTTTGGCTAGATTGGCGCCAACTATATTTTTGGCCAAATATCGTGCGGCATAGGCTGCTGAACGATCAACTTTTGTTGGATCCTTTCCTGAAAACGCTCCCCCTCCGTGTGGTGCTGCGCCTCCATATGTATCAACGATTATTTTCCGGCCTGTTAAACCGGCATCTCCATCAGGACCACCAATAACAAATTTTCCAGTTGGGTTTACATGCCATTTAGTTTTATTTGATATCCAATTTTCTGGTAAAACTTCTCTAATATATGGTTCAACAACTGAGCGGACGTCTGCAGAGGTCATTTTTTCATCAAGGTGCTGGGTCGATAAAACTATAGATGTTACACCAGTTGGTATTCCATCCTGATATTTTATGGATAACTGGGATTTAGCATCAGGACCCAAAGTTGGCTCAGTCCCATTTTTTCTAACTTCTGCTAAACGCCGAAGAATCTCGTGAGAATATTGGATAGGAGCAGGCATTAGATCTTCTGTTTCATCAGTAGCATATCCAAACATTATCCCTTGGTCGCCGGCACCCTCATCCTTGTTGGCACTAGCATTAACTCCTTGGGCTATATGAGCAGATTGCTCGTGCAATAAGTTCGTAACTTCTACAGTCTGATGATGAAATTTTTCCTGTTCGTATCCGATATCCTTGATACATGACCGTGCAATCTGATCAATCTGACCCATGTAATTTTTTAAAATATTTTTATCAGAAAGCCCAACCTCACCTCCTATTACGATCCTATTAGTGGTCGCAAATGTTTCGCAGGCTACTCTTGCTTCAGGCTCCTCTGATATGAAAGCATCTAAAACGGCGTCAGATATTCGATCGCAAACTTTATCTGGATGTCCTTCAGATACCGACTCAGATGTAAATATATAGTTACTTCTGCCCAATTTTTTTCTCCAGATTTTAACGATTAATTCTCTATTCTGATATTCCTGTGATTAATAATTTTTTTGTTCAGAAATGCAATAACCATAGTCAACAAAACTGATGATAAAAATATCAAGTCCCCAAATAATCCGTATATTGTGTTGTGTTTGCGGGACGGAATAAAAGAATCTAAGTAACCGGATTTATTGATTGAAAGATTGTCGATAACCTTGCCGTTAGCATCAATAATAGCCGAAATTCCAGTATTAGCTACTCGGATTACCGGTAAGCCGTATTCTATCGCTCTAATTCGAAGTTGTGCCAAATGTTGTTGTGGCCCAATTGACTTTCCAAACCATGCATCATTTGTAATTTGTAATATGAAATCGGCATCTGTGACTGAAGGTTTCAAGAAATTTGAGAATATAGCTTCGTAACATATCAACGGAACAAATTTTAGCCCATTGGGTAGATTTAAGAGTTTAGACCCTTTTCCTTTTTTGAATCCCCACCCAAATAAGTTTGATTGTTCAGAAATTTTAAAATAACTTTTTAAATTTATGAAAGGTAAATATTCCCCAAAGGGAACAAGTTTAGCTTTATCATAGAAAACAGTTTCTTGGTTTTTATTCTCAATAATGAGCGAATTTTTTAAAAAGTTTGTTGGGTCAATTTGTAAAGCTCCAAATATTAGTATGCTTTCCTCTGAAGCTTTTCGCATTTTACTTAGTTCGTCAAATGCTGAGCTATAAGGTAAATATAGAGACGTTTCTGGCCATATTACTATGTCAGGTTTTGGCTGCTGAGCGGTCATTTCGATCATCTGTTCAAAAAAAACAGGAGCAAACTCTTGTGACCATTTCTTTTCTTGAACCGCATTGGGTTGAATTAAACGGACGCTCACATTTAATTTTTTTTGGGGTTCGTTTTCAAAAAAATAAGGAACAAAAAATAGAGCACTGGTTGTACAAATAGCTAAAAGAGCGTTAATTTTTGTTCTAATTTGTAGAGTAACAGCAATCATAAAACAGGTTAATAATAAAAATAAACTTAGTCCATAAGGTCCTAGTAGAGAAAGCCATTTTTCTGCTTTAGTATCTAGCAAAGTGTATGAAATAGTAGCCCAGGGAAACCCTGTTAATAAATACAAACGACAATATTCCGCCAAACTTAAACCTATCACAATTCCGATGGACGAGAGATAATAATGGCCTAAGAAGGCAAATAGCGCCCAAATTAAAGCTAAAAAGCTTGGCAAAGCTATTAAAGCAATCGGAGCTATCCAACCATGAACCCATGGTTCAACAAAGAAAGGTTCTACTATCCAGATTAACGAAATAGCAAAATATCCAAATCCAAATTGAAAAGTTTCTTTGAAGATGTTTTTAGGAATATCATTTTTAATGACAAGCAAAAACCATAAGATCAAGGACAGAATGCTCAAATACCATAAAGCCCAAGGATTATTTCCTAATGCACATATACTTCCTAAAATTAAAGGAATAGCGTTTGATTTATTCGGCAGCTTTAATCGCATCTGGCAATCTTAGGCGTAATTTTTTTACTCGACGGGGGTCTGCCTCTATTATTTCGAATTCAATACCGTGAGGGTGGGGTACAATTTCACCCCGCACAGGAACACGACCAGCTAATATAAAAACTAAACCACCAAAGGTATCTATTTCCTCTGCATCTATAGATGCTTCGTTCGTTAGGTCCAACCCTGTTTCTTCTCTAAATTCCCGCAATGATGTTTTTGCTGTAGCCAAATATTGACCAGGTTTCTCGAGAAGCCAATCTTTTTGGTTTGCTTCGTCATGCTCATCTTCAATATCTCCAACTACTTGCTCAATCAAATCTTCAATTGTGACAAGACCGTCAACTCCACCATATTCGTCAATTACAAGAGCCATATGTGTTCTCTCTGCCTGCATTTTTGCAAGCAAAACTCCCAACGACATAGAAGGTGGAACAAAAAGTAGATTTCTTAAAATATTTTTTATTAGAAATGGACCGATGTCGTCGCTGGAATTCGATTCTAAAATGAAGTCCTTAAAGTGGACAAAGCCCAGCGGACTATCCAAGGTGTTTTCGTAGACCGGTAAGCGAGTGAGTGCTGTATTTTTAAAAGTATCAAATAGCTCATCTTTTGTAATTGTATCATGCACTGCCACGATCTCTGCTTTTGGAATTGAAACATCTTCCACGCTTAGCCTTAGAAGGTTGCCTACTTCATTACTAGCTTCACGTTTTAAATGTACTAAATCTTCGTTCTTAGCCAATTCTTCTACTTTATTGCCAAACGAAAATAGGCTTGCAACTCGTGCAAGAATATTCACTGGTTTTTTTTCTGAGTTACCGTTGTTCAGCTGCGCGCTACGCGCTGCACTCGAGGATCCGTCTGTATCGCCCATTTTTCCATTCCGCTAAAAAGCGCTATAAGTTTCATAAATATGGATTACTTATACCCAGGTTTGCAAGTACTTGCACCTCAATTTTTTCCATTTCTGCTGCATTTTTTTCTTCTTCATGATCATAGCCTAGTAAATGGAGCACTGAGTGTATAATCAAATGGTATACATGGTCTTCAAATTTGATTTTTGAAACGCCTGCTTCTTTTTTACATACTTCGTAAGCGATTGCTATGTCGCCCAATTCGAAAGGATCAGTACTAGCTTTAAATTTTGAGATACTCTTTGTAGCATAATTTCCAGCCTTTGAGGGAAAGGATAATACATTTGTAGTATTATTTTTGCCTCTGAATTGCGCGTTCAATTCCTTAATTTTTTCGCCACTGCATGCGAGAACACAGCAAATAAAATTTTCAGATTTCAAATTTAACTGTGAAAGTGTTTCTTTAAAAGCGGCGTTTGCTATCGAAAATAAATTCAGCGTTTTCCAGCGAGCATCTTCCATAATCAAATCGATGCTCATCTCACTACTTTTCCAATTTAACGCTATTTAATTTTCTCTTACTGTCCTCGTCGTATGCTTCAATTATTGATGCTACCAGAGGGTGACGAACAACATCGTGAGCTGAAAAATAGTTGAAACTAATTTTTGGTTCTGAGCTTAGTAGCCTTTCAGCTTCTATAAGCCCAGATGTTGCTCCTTTCGGTAAATCAATTTGTGATTTGTCCCCAGTTATGGCCATCCTACTTCCCTCACCAAGCCTTGTTAAGAACATTTTCATTTGCATTGAGCTGGCATTCTGGGCCTCGTCTAGTAAGACAAAGGCATGTGAAAGAGTACGACCTCGCATAAACGCTAAAGGGGCAATTTCAATCCTCTTTTCTTCTATCAGTTTAGATAGTTGTTTGCCTGGAAGGAAGTCATTCAAGGCATCATACAAAGGCTGCATATAAGGGTCGACTTTATCTTTCATATCACCAGGTAAATACCCTAGTTTTTCTCCAGCCTCTACTGCTGGACGGCTAAGAACTATTCTGTCGACTTCACCATTAATAAACTTTGATACTGCAACAGCTACAGCAAGATAGGTTTTACCTGTTCCGGCGGGACCGATTCCGAATGCCAGTTCATTTTTCAAGAGTGAAGATGCAAACGCTCTTTGCGCATTTGTTCGTGGTTCGATTGTTTTCTTTCGTGTTTTTATTTCGAAGTTGGATTTCTCAACCATCTCAATTTGCTTGTCCGTTTCAGTGTCATGTTCTATATTGTGGCCGCCTGTAAAATCGCGCAATTCCCGATCAAGGTCACCACTATCAAGTGATTTTCCATTCTCAAGACGAGTGTAAAGTACCTCTAAGACTATTTTACCAGCGGATCTTGAGATTTTATCGCCAAATAGATTTAACTCATTGCCTCTTCTAACTATCTGCAATGTCAGTTTTTGTTCTATCTCTGCAAGGTTTTTGTCAAATTCTCCGCAAAGATCAATCAAAAGCCTATTATTGGGAAATTTTATATTTGTCTGATCCGGTTGTCTTTGATCTTCTGTTCCTTTTGCTGTTGTGTAGATCACCAACAGTTCCTTTCTTATTATTTATATTTAGGGTGGCGAGCGCCGTTAAAAAGTTCACCATTTCCTTATATAGCATTAGTTGGAAACAGATCCACTAAGTGAATTAGGATTGCTTTTATCAATATGGACTTGCTTTAATTCACCAACAGAGATTGTTGGATCAGTAACGTTTACAGCGTGTAAGTACTCTGACTTCCCTACCAGTTGATTGTCAAAGCGGCCTTTTCTTTCAAATAACACGTGAACTTTTCTACCAATCATTTTGTCTTGAATATTTTTTTGCTGTTTTTTAATTAAATCTTGTAGCTTGTGTAGTCTTGCAGTTTTTACCTCTTCAGATACCTGGTCACGTTCCGCAGCAGGAGTGCCTGGACGCGTTGAATACTTGAATGAAAAGGCTTGTCCATATTCAATATTTTTTATTAATGAGATTGTATCCTCAAAATCTTTGTCTGTTTCTTCAGGGAACCCCACAATAAAATCCCCAGAAATAAGGATGTCTGGACGTACCTCCCGAATTTTTGAGATTAAAGAAAGATAACTTTCTGCGTTATGTGATCTGTTCATTCGCTTTAAAATTTTATTCGAGCCAGATTGTACTGGCAGATGAAGGTATGGCATTAGTTTTTTACATGTCCCATGAGCCTCAATTAAGTCAGGTGTCATATCATTGGGATGACTAGTTGTGAAGCGGATCCGAGCCAAGCCATCAACTTTTTCCAATTCCCAGATTAATTTGGCTAAACTCCATTCCTTCCCATCTAAACCCGTCCCGTGATAAGCGTTAACATTTTGCCCGAGTAATGTTATTTCTTTTACTCCACTTTCAACCAAGTGTTTTGCCTCGTCTATTACCCTTGAAACTGGTCGGGAATTTTCAGCACCGCGTGTGTATGGAACAACACAAAAAGCACAAAATTTATCGCAACCTTCTTGTACCGTAAGAAAAGCGGAAGGACCCCTTTGACCTGCCCTTTTTTGTTTTAATAGCGAAAATTTATCTTCCTCTGGAAAAGCAATATCAATCTGTTTTCTGCCATCGACAGCGTTTGATGCTAAATCTGCAATATTTTGATAGCTTTGGGGGCCTACTATCAGGTCAACTAATGGCTGGCGCTTTATTATTTCCTCACCTTCGGCTTGGGCGACGCAGCCCGCCACGCCAATTTTTAAATCTGGTTTATTCGCCTTTAATTCTTTAAACCTACCTAACTCAGAATAGACTTTTTCAGCTGCTTTTTCCCTTATATGGCAGGTATTTAAAAGTATCATATCTGCTTCATTAGGATTGAGCGTCTCTTCATAACCATCTTCACCAAGAGCTTCTGACATACGTTCGCTATCGTAGACATTCATCTGGCAACCATATGTTTTTATAAAAAGCTTTTTGGTTTTTTCCATTTTTATTGATCTCACTAATTGGAATAGCGGCCGCTATATCAAATTTATAAAAAATCGCAATGGAAAGATAGAGCGCAGGTTATCATATTTATTTTATGTTTTGATCTATTGACTTTGCTTTTGTTAAATTTAGAAAACTTAGAAATTAATTTAAAAAAAATAGGGGCGGTAATGGAGAAGTTTGGGAAAAGTCAGTCAGTGTTGCGTACTGAGGACAACCGTTTTTTGACTGGTAAAGGACGTTATATAGATGATACCACTCCTTCAGGTTCACTATTTGCGTATTTTTTTAGATCGCAAGTGGCGCATGCCGACATTACCAACCTTTATATTGAAGATGCAAAAAATACCACTGGAATATGCGCCATTTTTACAGCTGAAGATTTAGAAAAGTATGGTGTAAAAAACAGTCTAGAGGGTGTGACTGTGAAGAACCGTGATGGCAGTGAAGGCGCTTCGCCAGAAAGACCTTTGTTGGCAAAAGACAGGGTTCGATTTGTTGGTGAGCCTATTGCCTTAATAGTAGCTGATTCAATACAAAATGCAAAAGATGCTGCTGAATTAATTGAAATCGATTACGCTGATTTACCAGTATCAATAGATCTAGAAATTGGTCAAAATACAATTCACCCAGAGGCTCCTGGAAACGTTGCATTTGACTGGCATCTGGGAGATGAAAGTAAAACAAATGAGCTTTTTGAGCGGGCAGATAAAGTTGTTTCAATGGAGGTCTACAATAATAGAATTATAGCTAATTCCATGGAGCCGCGGGGTTGTTATGCTCAGTGGGATAATGAAAGACTGCATATTTCTTTCAGTGGTCAAGGTGTTTGGGCGCACAAACGATTTGCATCAGAAATACTGGGGTTGCGAAGTGAGCAAATTAGAGTAACAAATCCCGATGTTGGCGGTGGTTTTGGAATGAAAGCCATGGGATACCCAGAGGAGTTTGTAGTATCTTTCGCGGCAATAAAACTTAATGAACCTATTAGATGGATGTCTGAGCGCACTGAGGCGATGCTCAGTGACAATGCGGGTAGAGATTTAAAACATTTCGCTGAATTAGCTTTTGACGCTACCAATAAAATAGTTGCTTACCGGGTCAAAACTTTCTGCAATCTTGGTGCGTATAATTCTCGTTTTGGACAAAATATTCAAACAGGTTTGTTTTCAAAGGTTTTAATGGGTGTTTATGACGTTCAGAATACGTATCTCAACGTTGTAGGTATTTACACGAATACCACTCAAGTCGATGCTTATAGAGGTGCAGGACGCCCGGAAGCGATTTATTTGCTAGAACGAATGATGGATCGTGCAGCTCGGGAATTGGAAATTGATCCTCTTGAATTGAGACGTATAAATTTTATCAAAAAAGGTAATTTTCCCTATCAGTCATCAACCGGAGAAATAATAGATGTTGGAGATTTCGAGCGGGTTCTTTCGGCAGCAGAGATATCTGCTGATATCAAAGGCTTTGAAAGGCGGAAAAAAGAGAGTGAGGCGAAGGGAAGGTTGAGGGGTTTAGGACTCTGCTATTACATTGAGAGTATTTTGGGAGATCCCAGCGAGGAAGCAAAAGTAGTTTTTGATGAAAATGGTGAAGTTAGGATTTTCGTTGGAACACAATCTAATGGTCAGGGGCATGAGACTGTTTACGCTCAATTTCTATCTGATCAGACTGGAATACCTTCTGAAAAAATAACTGTCGTACAAGGCGATAGTGATCTGATATCCAAGGGTGGAGGAACAGGGGGATCCAGGTCCGTAACGGTTCAGAACAACGCCACGCTGGCAACAATCGAAAAGGTTATTACATCATTTTCGCAATATCTTTCGGAAAAGCTGAAGGTAGACGCAAATGATATTGAATTTGACGATATTTGTTTTCGAATAAGGGACACTAACTTCAGCCCGAATGTGCTTGAGGTAGCTAAAATGGCGCGTGATGATCAAAGGTTCGACCTTCTGACGCATTCGGCAAAAACTACTTTAGACGCCAGATCATTTCCTAATGGGGCGCATTTTGCCGAGCTCGAGATTGATCCCGAAACTGGTTTTGTTCAAATTGAAAGGTATTCGGTAGTTGATGATTTTGGCAATCTAATCAACCCGATGCTCGCAGAAGGTCAAGTACACGGGGGAGTTGCACAAGGTATAGGACAGGCTTTATATGAGCATGTTGTCTATGATCAAGAGGGCCAACTACTTACCGCTACCTTTATGGATTATGGGATGCCTCGTGCTGAAGATCTTCCATTTTACAAATTTGACACAGAGTGCGTTCCGTCAACGGCAAATATTATGGGCATGAAGGGGTGTGGTGAAGCTGGCACTGTTGGAGCGCTAGCGGCAGTTACCAATGCTGCTCAAGACGCGTTATGGGATATTGGTGTTCAGAAGGTTGATATGCCTTTAACCAGTGAAAAGATTTGGTCTATGATTAACTCGGGAAACATAGCAGCAAAATAAAAAGTAAATATATAGGATTAGAGTGTGACCAGTGTTTCAGACAATTTTTTAAGGGATATTTTTAAGACGACTCAATCTATTGCTATGGTCGGCCTGAGTATGAATGAAACCAGACCAAGTTATTTTGTTGGAAGATATCTTCATAAACGCGGTTACAAAATTATTCCAGTCAATGCTGGACATGCAGGAAAATATTTTTTCGGTCAATTGGTAATGTCGAGTATTGATGAAATCAGAGAGCCCGTGGACATGGTTGATATTTTCAGAAAACCAGAGGCAGTCCCACAAATTGTCGAGGATAGCTTAGCAAAATTGAAAGGTTTAAAAACCATTTGGATGCAAATTGGAATAAAACATGAAAGTGCTGCACAAAAGGCAAGGGACTTTGGATTAAAAGTAGTCGAAGATAGATGTCCAAAAATAGAACATCAAAGGTTGTTTGGTGAGCTTAGAAAGGCTGGTTTTGCAACTAACATAATTTCGTCGCGTTTATGATCTATCCTCTTTTTCCCTAAGCCCAGATTTATTTGTTCTATTCTTTAATTCTTTCATTACATCTTCAAATTTAATGTTTCTGGATTTAAGCATTATCAAATAATGAAAAATAACATCAGCCGCTTCAGAGATAAGAGCCTTATCATCACCTTTGACAGACTCTATAATTGCTTCTATGACTTCTTCTCCAAACTTTTCAGCACATTTTTCGGGCCCTTGCGACAGAAGCTTGGCTGTCCAACTTTCTGACGGATCGGCTTTAGCGCGCGCATTTATCGTTTCAACTAAGTCTTCTAATCTCATCGCTTTAATCTGACTGGTATCCCAGCTTTGTCCATATGTTTTTTTGCTTGCCCTATAGTATATTCACCAAAATGAAATATAGAAGCAGCTAAAACCGCAGATGCGCCGCCTCTCACTACCCCATCAACTAAGTGATCTAAATTACCGACACCACCAGAAGCGATAACTGGAATGGTAACATTATCAGAAATGGCCCGGGTCATATCCAAATTGAAGCCTGATTTTGTCCCGTCTTTGTCCATTGAAGTAAGCAGTATTTCGCCAGCCCCTTTTTTTTCAATGAGCCGGGCAAATTCAACTGCATCAATACCCGTTGGTTTTCTGCCTCCGTGAGTGAAAAGTTCCCACTTACCAGATGGAGCAGCTTTTGCGTCAATTGCGCAAACTATGCACTGAGAGCCAAACCTATTAGCAGCTTCTGATATAACATCTGGGTTTTCAACTGCAGCAGAATTGAAGCTTACTTTATCTGCTCCAGCCAATAAAAGATTTCTAACATCGTCTGAAGATCTAACGCCGCCGCCTACCGTCAGCGGAATAAAACATTTTTCAGCTGTTTTTTGGACCATCAAGTAAGTTGTCGCCCGGTTTTGATAAGTGGCGTTGATATCCAGAAAACAAAGTTCATCTGCGCCTTCTTTGTCATAACGTTCTGCTGCTTCCACCGGATCACCGGCGTCTCTAAGTCCAACAAAATTTATTCCTTTTACAACCCTACCGTCGGCAACGTCTAAGCATGGAATTATTCGACATTTAAGCATTGAGAACCTCTAATGCCTCCTGAACATTAAATTTCTGGTCATAAAGCGCCCTTCCTGAAATAGCACCATTTAGTTGAGCTCCACACTCTTTAAGTGCTTTTAAGTCGTTTAGAGAGCTGACCCCGCCTGATGCTATAATAGGAATAGAAACTGCATTGGCTATTTCAGCGGTAGCACTCACATTTGGTCCCATCATTGCTCCATCCCTATCAATATCAGTATAAATAATTGCTGAAACACCATAGTTTTCATATTTTTTGGCAAGTTCCGTGGCCCATATTTCTGTATTTTTAGCCCAGCCATCCGTTGCTACGCGCCCATTTCTTGCATCTATTCCGACGACTATTTTGCCGGGGTATTTATTTGCTGCGAGCCGTACCAGTGATGGGTTTTCAACTGCTACTGTCCCTAGAATTACGCGCTTAAGCCCCTTTGAAAGCCACATTTCAATTGTGTCGATATCCCTAATTCCTCCACCTAGTTGGATTGGAATGTTACATCTTTTAACTATACCCTCTACCGAATCCGCATTAACGGGTTTTCCTTCAAAAGCGCCATTTAAGTCCACCAGATGTAGCCATTGGCAGCCCTGATTGACAAAGCTCAATGCTTGATCAGTTGGGCAATTATTGAATACCGTTGATTTATTCATATCGCCACGGAGCAGTCTAACTGCTTTTCCGTCTTTTAGGTCAATTGCTGGGTATAAAATCATAAAAATTCCTCAATTCACCATGAAGGTATCTCGCAGCTTTAAATCTAATTTGCAATGTTACATAATAAAAGGCTTGAAACTAGTTGCAAAGACAGCCAAAATCTTTCCTGATAGGGAGGAAATTTGATGAAAAAATTAGTATTAGTAGCTTTTACTGGTTTGTTTTTTGCTTTTTCGGCATCTGCGGATACCATTTTTGGTATATGGCAAACCGTTGGAGACGATAATGGTAATTATGGACATATAGAAGTTAAAGCCTGCGAAGACAAAATCTGTGGTGAGTTAGTCAAATCTTTTGATGGTTCAGGAAAGCAATATAAATCTAAAAATCTTGGCAAATTGATTATTTGGGACATGCAGGCAAAGAAAAATGGAAAATATGCCGGTGGTAAAATTTGGTCTCCCGATCGTGACAAAGTTTATAAGTCGAAAATGCAGTTAGCAGGAAATGATGAACTTAAAATATCTGGATGCGTTTTAATTTTGTGCAGAGATGGCGGAACCTGGACGAGAGTTAAGTGACACAAATTTAAT
This sequence comes from Paracoccaceae bacterium, assembly GCA_902606585.1. GTDB lineage: Bacteria > Pseudomonadota > Alphaproteobacteria > Rhodobacterales > Rhodobacteraceae > Salinivivens. The sequence continues at coordinate 43,437 of CACLGX010000010.1, forward strand.
TTCCATAAAACCGTATTTACCAAGAATATGGTTTTATGGCCTCCATGAAAGAAAATTTTCTATAATTTTCAATCCTGTCTGACCACTTTTTTCTGGGTGAAACTGAAGCCCCACCATATTCTCCTTGCCTACAACTGCAGTAATATCTGTTCCATAATCGGTGTGGGCAAGGCGTTGCTCTGGCTTTTTTATTATCATATGAAAAGAATGAACGAAATAAACATGATCACCATTATGAATGTTTTTTAGGACTGGGTGTTCGCTTTCTATGTTCAATGTGTTCCAGCCCATATGAGGGATTTTTAAAGATTTATCTTTAGGATTTATTTTTTGTACTTCACCGTCAATCCAATCAAGGCCCTCAGTTTCTTGGTATTCATAACTTTTTGTAGCCATTAATTGCATGCCTACGCAGATACCCAAAAAAGGCCGTGATTTTTCAACTGCACCATATACCATGGCTTCGTATGCTTCAGAAGATATCAATTCAGCTTTGCAAGAAGGAAATGCACCATCTCCAGGAAGTACTAATCGGTCAGCGGAAGAAATGATCTTTGGATCACTTGTTACAACAACGGAACCTAAGTTATTTAAAGCTGTAATCTTTTCAAATGCTTTCTGCGCGGAATGAAGGTTTCCACTACTATAATCTATTATAGCGGTAAGCATTTATTAAAGTTTACCCTTTGTCGTCGGTACGGACTTTAGATTTCGAGGATCTTTCTCAATGGCAACCCTGAGAGACTTTGCAAACGATTTAAAAGCAGCTTCAGCAATGTGATGGCTGTTGTATCCATGTAACGCTTCAATATGAAGCGTGATTCCGCCATGAGTAGAAACAGCTTGGAAAAATTCTCGGACAAGTTCGGTATCGAAGGTGCCTATCTTGTCAGTTGGCATATCAACATCAAAATATAAAAATGGTCGACTAGATAAATCCAATGCCGTTCGTATCAAAGTGTCATCCATGGGTAACAAGCACCAACCATACCTATTAATACCTATTTTATCGCCAATGGCTTTAGTCAATGCCTGTCCAAAAGCTATACCGGTATCTTCAACGGTATGATGGTCGTCAATATGAGTATCACCATTGGCTTCGATTTCTAAATCGATCAATGAGTGGCGTGCCAGTTGTTCCAGCATATGATCAAAAAAGCTGACACCGGTATTTATTTTGTATTTGCCCGTGCCGTCTAATTTTAAGAATACTGAGATTTCAGTTTCAGACGTTTTTCTTTCAATTTTTCCACTACGCATGCTTGGCTCATTTTTTCTGAAGCATTTAATTTATTTTGATGCGGCTATAATGAATAGATTGTTAAAGGCCAAGTCAAATTAATAATTTAGAAAAAAATGTTGTTAAATTTTTACTTTTGTTGGCTTAAAACTAATCGAGCGATACGGGCTCCAGATCTAAAATACATTTATGACTTAATATGTTTAAAAAATTTGAGCCTTTGAAATTAACTCTTTTAATTCTATAAACTCTCGCGAGGTCTCTATTAATTGGACAATTGATCATGGCAAATTCCTTTGTGACAGATGCAAAAAAAGTTTTGAAAACAGAGGCTGATGCTCTTGGAAAACTGAAAGATGATTTGCCGATCGATTTTAGTGACCTAGTGAAAAGCATACTAAATTTAACTGGTCGAGTAATTGTATCTGGAGTGGGCAAATCTGGTCATATTGGGAATAAAATTGCCGCAACATTAGCCAGTACGGGTACTCCGGCTTATTTTGTACATGCCACTGAGGCCAGCCATGGTGACTTGGGTATGATCACTGAGCAAGATCTCTGTCTACTTATTTCCAATTCTGGTGAAACCATTGAAATGTTTGACCTATTAACTCATGCACGTCGCTTTAGTATTCCGGTTGCCACTATGTCATCAAATTGTGAAAGCACTTTAGTTAAAGCGGCAGACTTTAAATTATGTTTGCCAATGGCTGATGAGGCTTGTCCGATAGGTATGGCTCCGACAACTTCAACAACCATGATGCTCGCTCTTGGTGATGCCTTGGCGGTTGTTCTAATGGAGGCAAAAAGTTTTAACGCTGAAAATTTCAAGATTTTCCATCCGGGGGGCAAACTCGGTGCTAAATTGATGACAGTAGGCCAATTAATGCATAAAAATGATAAAATTCCCTTGGTAAATACTACAACATCAATGAAAGAAACTTTAATAACTATGTCATCGAAAGGTTTTGGAATAGCGGCTATAGTTGACGATATTGGTTGTTTGGTTGGGGTAATAACTGATGGTGATCTTCGTCGGCATATAGATGATCTTATGGAGAGAAATGCAGGAGACATTGCTAGTTTATCGCCGATTACGGTAGTTGAAAAAACTTTCGCCTTTGACGCTTTAAACTTAATGCAGGACCGGAAAATAAGCGTACTGATTGTGACTTCTGCCAATAACAAACCTATTGGGGTTGTTCATATTCAGGATTTGTTAAGGGTAGGGGTTGCATGAAAACTGTCATAATAATTCCGGCTCGATATGGTTCGACTCGCTACCCAGGAAAACCGCTGGTAGAGCTTAGAACGCGAGAGGGAAAAAAATCTCTTATTCAGCTTAGTTGGGAAGCCGCTGAAAAAGTTTCCGGGGTATCAGAAATTTACGTTGCAACGGACGATAAAAGAATTGAAGAGCACTCAGTGAACTTTGGTGCAAAGGTTATTCGAACATCTTCAAAATGTAAAAACGGTACAGAGAGATGTGCAGAAGCGTTGAATAATGCGCAATTGGATGCTGAAATTATTGTAAACTTTCAGGGAGATGCGCCCTTGACTCCAAGCTGGTTTGTTGAGGAAATAATTGCTAGTTTGAAGGCAGATAAGTGGATTGACATGGCCACACCTGTTCTGAGATTAGATAGAAAAAATTACAATCTTTTTTCTGAAGATAGAAAATCTGATAGGATAGGTGGAACCACTGTAGTTTTTGATAAAGACATGAACGCTCTTTACTTCTCGAAAGAGTTAATACCTTTTTTTGAAATATCCAAAATTGGATCAGATGACCAAATACCATGTTACCACCATGTTGGTGTATATGCTTATAGAGAAAATATCCTAAGAGATTATTTGAGCTGGCCTGAAAGTAAATTAGAAAAGTTGGAGGGCTTGGAGCAATTAAGATTTTTATTTGAGAATAAACGAGTAAAGTGTGTCGAGGTAAACAGCAAAGGGCGTGTTTTTTGGGAATTAAATAATCCACAAGATGTTGAGCTTATAGAGAAAGTTTTGTCCTAAGTGTCGTATAGTAGTGTGATAAACATTGGTAATATTCCGGTTGGAGGAAATAATCCGCTAACCTTTATTTTGGGTCCATGCCAGTTAGAAAATCGTGATCATGCAATGTTTATGGCAGAAAAAATAACTAAGGTCTGTGCTACATCTTCATCAAATTTTATTTTTAAGTCTAGTTTTGACAAAGCAAATAGATCTTCGATTGCATCAGCTAGGGGTGTCGGAATTGAAGAAGGTTTAAAAATTTTAGAGGAAGTGAAGTTAACTTTCAGTTGCCCCGTGATTACGGATATTCATACTGTTTCTCAATGTGCCGAAGCCTCCGAAGTGGTGGATGTTTTGCAGATCCCGGCATTTTTATCTCGGCAAACTGATCTATTGATTGCAGCTGGAAAAACTGAAAAACCAATAAACGTAAAAAAAGGACAGTTTCTAGCGCCTTGGGAAATGATGAATGTCGCTGAGAAAATAGCTAGCACTGGGAATGAAAAAATATTGCTTTGTGAGCGTGGGACAAGTTTTGGATATAACACATTAGTTAACGACTTTCGTGGATTGGAAATAATGGCTGAGACTGGATATCCAGTCGTTTTTGACGCCACTCATTCTGTTCAACAACCAGGCGGCAGAGGAAATACCTCCGGTGGAGAAAGAAAATTTGTGGCTGCGCTTGCTCGGGCAGCTTGTGCAGTTGGTGTTGCTGCGGTTTTTATTGAGACCCATCAAGAACCAGATAATGCACCTTGCGATGGTCCAAATATGATTGATGTGGCTGATTTGCAAAAACTGATTGAAAAGCTTCGTTTAATAGATGAATTAAGTAAGGCTATTTGAGTCAATTGAAAAACCCCAAGAGGTATTTATTGACATGAAAGAGTTTAGTGATTTTGAGCATAAAGGTTGGGTTAAATTTAAGTTTGATCAGCGCGTAGCCCATTGGGCTAATGCTGCTAATTCAAAGATTATTTCAAAGCTAAAAAATAAAGAAATTTTTGAAAATAATTTGACCTGTCAGGGAACTTGGTTTGTTGGTGTAGATGCCTTAGAAAATGATACAGATGGAGCCTTAGGCGAAATATCACTAAGTGGGCCATTTGAAAGTTTAATGAAACGCACCGAAGTTCGCGGCCTTCATGCTGCTCAGGTTTCGATAATTTTTGAAGGCTACCCGAAGCCTAGAGATCAAGAAAGTGAAAGTTCTTTCAACTTTAGATTAAAGAGAGACGCAGCTCATGTAGATGGTTTGATAGCTGACTTTCCAGGAGGACCAAGAAAGTTAAAAGAGCCCCATGCCTATGTACTTGGCATTCCCTTAAATCAAGCGCCAAAAGGTGCAAGTCCTGTTGTGGTCTGGGAGGGATCTCACCGTCTAATTTCAAAGGCATTCAACAGTTTATTTTTGAAACGAGATCCTGAAAAATGGAAAGATTTAGATGTTCGCGAGGTTTATATGCAAACAAGAAAAAGTATATTTGAACATTGTAAAAGACGCGTGCTACATGCAAATTTAGGTGAAAGTTATATGATACACAGACTTTGCCTTCATGGGATAAGTCCTTGGGATTTTGAGATTAAGAACTTTAATGAAGGACGAAAAATAGCTTATTTTAGACCAGAACTTCAACATTTGGCTGATTGGCCAAAATTATCATAATTTCGCAATACGGGCTGCTCTGCCGCCACGACGTTTTTTAAGTCTAAGTGCACGCTTTGGTAGTTCTTTAATGATTTGGTTTCTTTGTTTCGAGGGCAGACGCGACCAAGAAGAAATTTCTTCTATTGTTCTATGGCATCCAGTGCATAGTGTTTCACTAGGGTGAATTACACATATTTTGATGCAAGGACTTTGGATTTCATCTCTTGTCCAGACTTCACTACCCAAACTAGTTTCCTTCCGAAAGACAATTAAAATTTAACAATTGTCTAAAATCTTTAATCGATCCAAGAACCCTTGAAGTATATAAGCTGCTGCAACATGATCGATTACTTCTGCACGACGTTTTCGTGTCGTATCCGCCTCCAATAAAGCTCGTTCGGCTGCTACTGTTGACAGTCGCTCATCCCAAAAAGTAATTGGAAGCGGTGTTTTTTTTGAAAAATTTCTGGCAAATGCTCTCGTTGACTGCGCTCTGGGTCCCTCACTCCCATCCATATTTTTTGGCAAACCAAAAACGACCCCACAACAATTTTTAATGGAGATGACCCCCAATAATTGATCAGAATCTATTGAAAACTTTTTCCGTTTGATAGTTTTAATAGGTGTGGCGATAGAAAGGATGATGTCGCTTACTGCAACGCCAATTGTTTTCGTTCCTAAGTCTAAGCCGATTAAGGAATTATTTGATTGGAGTTCATTCGCAAATTTGGAAACGTCTTCGTATATCATTTGGAAATACCAATTTCCTTTGCAATATTATTAATGACCCTCAGGTCAGCTGGTGAATTATTATAAATATTTATTGCTTCTGCCCATATTTTTTGTGCACGATCTGAATCACCAAGTACTGAAAGTGCCTTGATAAGTCTGGCCCACTCGTCTGATGTTCCTCCTTCAGATGCTAGACGACTTGCCAAGCCTTCAACCATGTTAGAAATCATTTCCTGTCTTTCATCGGCTGTCATCTCGTCGGAAGCCTCAATATCAGCTTGAGTGGGCCCATTTGGAGGTATTTTTGTTTCTGGAGGAAGCTCATATCGATTTTTTCCAGCTCGCCACGCCACTTCCATAATTTGATGACGTATAAGAGGAACCCATGGCGCGTCATCTGGACCTCGGTTGAGAAGTTTTCGCCAAATTTCAAAAGAAAGGTCTGGCCGATCTAAGTTGGCGTACATTAGCCCTAAATAGTAAAGAGCACCGCCATTATCATCATCTTTTGCCAAAACCTTGCGAAAAAGCGCTTCTGCTTCTGGCGAGACATAGCCATTCAACGATATTACCATCAACTCTGCCAATTGGTACAAATCTTCAGTTAAAACTTGTTCTCCCAATAGTTTAACCAAAGACATTTGAGCAATTGCTGCATTTTCAAAATTATTCAAACTAGCTTCAGTTCTCACAAGATAACGCAATCCTGTTATATCATTAGGGCGTTCTTGCGATATTTTTCTCAATTTAGTAATTATTTCACCCATCTCGCCTTCTGGAGTATTGATAGTTTTTTCATCTGATAAAGCATCCCAGGCTTCCTGTTGCGAAGGTCGAGTTTCTTTTAAAAGTTTAGCTGCTTCAATTCGATTTTTTTGAGAGAAATCGAAATATCCTAAGCTTCCGAGTGATGAATAGAGACCAAACGAAAGAAAACTGATAAAAACTCCTAAAATAAAAGCGAATTTTAATCTTGAGTTTGCAGATTGAAAGCTGAATTTAAATAAAGATTGATTTTTATTTTTTAAAATTCGGCGTGAAATCTCAACTTTGATTTGTTCAGCTTCTTCGCGACCTATGGCTCCCTTCGCGATATCCTTTTCAATTTCAGAAAGCTGTGATTTGTAAAATTTCAAATCCGCATTTTCTTCTTTTTGGACAGCATTCTTTTTCAGCGTTTGATAAAAAATGGCACAAACAAAGGCTAAAATAATTAAGATGCTCAGCCAGAATACTATCATTATATCTCCCTTTATATTGGTCTTTTAAACATCAAATTTGGCCAAGGTAAGCCCTTAAATCTCTGATGTTGCTAGATGTCGCAACTGAAATGATTTATGACGTACTGAGTCGTAAAGGCTAACAAACTTCGGTTAGAAATATCCAGTAATTTAGCTGTTTTGGGTGAAATATAAATGAAACGTTATTCTGTTTTTGCAGTTGCGCGAGAGGCGCTTCGTTATCACCAAGGCTGGGGTCGTGCTTGGAAAAGTCCAGAACCAAAAAAGAAATATGACGCTATCATTATAGGCGCAGGGGGCCACGGTCTGGCAACTGCCTACTATCTGGGCAAAAATCACGGACTAAAGAATGTAGCGATACTTGAAAAAGGCTGGCTTGGCGGAGGAAATACTGGCCGTAACACCACGATTATTCGATCCAACTATCTGCAAGACGCTTCGGCTGCAATTTATGAAAAGGCTCGAAGTTTGTACGAAACCATGAGTCAGGATCTGAACTATAATGTCATGTTTAGTCCACGAGGGGTAATGATGTTGGCTCAGACCCAGCATGAAATTAGGGGATATAAACGTACAGCCCAAGCAAATACTTTGCAGGGCGTATCAACCGAATTTATTTCTCCTGAGAAAGTTAAATCTCTGGTGCCGATAATTAATATTGATGGTCCACGATATCCAGTTCTAGGAGCTTTGTGGCAGTCTCGTGGCGGAACGGCTAGACATGATGCAGTTGCCTGGGGTTACGCCCGTGCTTGCTCTGATATGGGTATGGATATTATCCAACAATGTGAGGTTACGGGCATTCGTCATAAAAATGGTCAAGTTCAAGGAGTTGAAACAAGTAAAGGTTCAATTGATTGCCAAAAACTGGGTATTGTTGTTGCCGGTCATACTGGCGTTTTGGCAGATATGGCAGGTTTTCGAATGCCAGTTGAGGCCGTGGCGCTTCAGGCACTCGTTTCGGAGCCGATAAAACCTTGCATGGATGTAGTTGTAATGGCCAATACAGTCCATGGATATATGAGCCAGTCCGATAAGGGAGAAATGGTTATTGGCGGTGGCGCAGATGGATTTAATAATTATACCCAAAGAGGCTCTTTTCACCACGTAGAAGAAACGGTCAGAGCACTAATAGAAACCTTTCCCATT
>CACLGX010000011.1 GCA_902606585.1 Paracoccaceae bacterium
ATCCTTAAACTTTTTAGCTAACGCCACACTCTTATTGACAGCTGAACCAGCTCCTTCACCTTCTAATAAACTAGTTAAACCGATGGCCGGTTCAACCGAAAAACGTCCATTTTGCGGACCCGGCACAGGAGCAGATCCATTTCTCAAATCTTCAATCAATTCCGCAAACCTTTCATTTGAAAGATCTTCGTAATAATCTTTACCTATTTGAGCCATCGGAGCGTTAGCACAGGCTCCTAGGCACTCCACTTCTTCCCAAGATAATTTACCATCCTTTGAAACTGTATGTGCTGTCGGTGAAATTTTTTCTTTACAAACCTCTATAAGATCTTCAGCGCCGCATAACATACAAGACAAAGTACCGCACACTTGAACATGTGCCGCTGAACCGACTGGTTGAAGCTGAAACATAAAGTAAAAAGTTGCAACCTCTAGCGCCCTGATATGTGCCATATTTAACATATCCGCTACAAATTCTATTGCCGGACGTGATAGCCATCCTTCTTGCTCTTGAGCACGCCATAAAAGAGGTATTATAGCTGATGCCTCTCGACCTTCAGGATACTTTGTCATCTGAGCTTCAGCCCATTTTTGATTTTCTGGTGAAAAAACAAAAGATTTAGGCTGGTCTGGATGCAATCTACGGAGCACTTTTAAAAACCTCCCTAAGTTTGATTTTGAAGCTGCTGTTTGACAAGACTTTACTCATCGATCAATTTCTCCAAAAACTACGTCCATGGTTCCAATTATAGCAGCGACGTCTGCTAACTGATGACCCGAAGCCATATGGTCCATCGCTTGAAGATGTAAGTACCCCGGGGCTCTGATCTTAACTCTGTAAGGCTTGTTAGTCCCATCTGATACAAGGTAGACACCAAATTCTCCTTTCGGAGCCTCCACGGATGCGTACACCTCCCCTTTCGGAACATGAAAACCCTCCGTATATAGCTTGAAGTGATGTATCAGAGCTTCCATTGACTGCTTCATCTCTACCCGTCTAGGTGGACACAATTTACCCGGTGCTAAAACAGGTCCATCTTCAATATTTAGTTTTTCGATGGCCTGCCTAATAATAGCCACAGATTGACGCATTTCCTCCATACGGACTAAATAGCGATCATAACAATCGCCATTATTGCCAACAGGTACCTCAAAGTCGAATTCATCATAACATTCATATGGCTGAGCTCGCCTTAAATCCCAGGCCAATCCGGACCCTCTCACCATAACTCCTGAAAATCCGTATTTCTGAATATCGTCTTCTGATACAATGCCTATATCTACATTTCGCTGCTTAAAAATTCTATTTTCAGTAAGAAGCGCGTCGATGTCAGCAAGAACTTTAGGAAAATCTACTGACCAACTATCAATATCTGCTAAAAGCTCTTTTGTTAAATCCTGATGCACACCACCAGGTCTAAAGTAAGCTGCGTGGAGGCGAGCGCCACAAGCTCGCTCGTAAAAAATCATAAGCTTTTCTCTCTCCTCAAATCCCCATAATGGAGGAGTGAGCGCTCCAACATCCATAGCTTGAGTGGTGACATTGAGAAGGTGATTTAGCACACGTCCTATTTCAGAAAATAAGACACGAATGAGTGATGCTCTTCTGGGAATTTCTGTGCCAGTTAGTCTTTCAATTGCAAGACACCAGGCGTGTTCCTGGTTCATTGGGGCTACGTAGTCCAACCGATCAAAATAAGGAAGATTTTGCAGATAAGTACGGCTTTCCATCAATTTTTCAGTGCCGCGGTGTAGTAATCCTATATGGGGATCGCATCGATCAACAATCTCCCCATCCAACTCTAATACAAGCCTCAATACCCCATGAGCTGCGGGATGTTGAGGACCAAAATTGATATTAAAATTACGGATTTTCTGCTCACCTGTAAGAACATCTTCAAACCCCTTAGAACCGTCCATCATTTATCACCCCCTTCTTCGGGCAAAATATAGTCAGCGCCTTCCCAAGGAGACATAAAGTCAAATTTTCGATATTCTTGGACAAGATTTACTGGTTCGTAAACAACCCTTTTTTCCCTTTCATCGTACCTTACCTCAGAATATCCTGACGTTGGAAAATCTTTCCTCAATGGATGTCCGCGGAACCCATAATCAGTCAAAATTCTTCGCAAATCTGGATGGCCCGTAAACATTATTCCAAACATATCAAAGACTTCCCTCTCAAACCAATTAGCAGAAGGATGGATGTCAACGATAGACGCCATCATATCGCGATCTCTCAAAGATACACGTAATCTAATGCGCCTATTCTGATACATGGATAAAAAATGATATATTATGTCGAAACGTTTTATCCGTTCTGGGTAGTCAACTGCAGTAATATCCACCAAAGATGAAAACTTGCAACGGGGATCTACCTTTAAAAATTCCACAAAATCATAAATTTGCGTAGGTGCGACATCAACAGTAAGCTCACCAAATTGAATATCTGCTGATAACACACAATCGTTTCGCTTATTTTTTAAGTATTGCTTTAATTCTTGGAGTTCAGCCGTCATCTTTTGATCGTTCCTGTTCTTCGGATTTTTTTCTGAAGTGCCAAAATACCATATAACAAAGCCTCTGCTGTTGGCGGGCAGCCTGGAACGTAAACATCAACTGGCACTATTCGATCACAACCTCGCACTACAGAATAGCTGTAATGATAATAACCGCCGCCATTTGCGCATGAGCCCATGGATATAACATATCGAGGCTCGGGCATTTGATCATAAACTTTTCTTAGCGCGGGCGCCATTTTATTAGTTAGGGTTCCAGCTACAATCATCAAATCAGATTGGCGGGGAGATGCGCGAGGTGCTGTACCGAACCGCTCTAAGTCGTATCGCGGCATCGAAGTATGCATCATCTCAACAGCACAGCAAGCTAACCCAAAAGTCATCCAGTGCAGAGAACCTGTCCTAGCCCAATTTATTATATCCTCAGTTGAAGTAACAAGAAAACCTTTATCCTGAAGCTGGTTATTAAGTTCTCGTGTCGAATTCTCTAAGTCGGCACCAGCAATGTTATCGCCCAACATTACTCCCATTCTAATGCGCCCTTCTTCCATTCATAGGCAAAACCAACAGTTAGAACGCCTAAGAAAACAATCATTGACCAAAAACCAATCATGCTGATGTCTTTAAAAGCAACCGCCCAGGGGAACAAAAATGCTATTTCTAGATCAAAAATAATAAATAAGATCGAGACTAGATAAAATCTTACGTCAAATTTCATCCGAGCATCATCAAAGGCATTAAAACCACATTCGTAGGCAGAAACTTTTTCGGGATCCGGATTGCGAATAGCGATAACTGCAGCTGCTAACAGTAAAATAAGCCCGATACCAAGCGCTATGCCCAAAAACACAAGTATAGGCAAATATTCTAACAAAAGATTGTCCACAAATGGCTCCTTTTGTGCAAGCGTGTAAACGCTTTGCTTCGGCTAATGAATAGGGGTTTACCGCTCTAATTCACGAGGGTCAACACATGAAAAAGCAATAATGTTCTAAATTTTTGTGAAAAAAATAGAAGCTTAGTAAATCAAAACAATAATAACTTATTTAACTTCTGAAAAATCACATAACTTTTCACCAGATTGAACAAAGTCTCCAACATTAAAATTCACTATTTTAATGAAACAATCATTGGGTGCAACCACCTCGTATTCCATCTTCATGGCCTCTACGGCTAAAATACGCTGACCCTTAAACACTTCACAGCCATTTTCGATATAGATTTTTGAAACCATACCAGGCATTGGAGATAAAATATCACTATTTTCAAGGTTAGTTTCCTTTTTAATTTCAAAAGGATTTTGAAGTTTGAATAAAAACTGCCTACCATCAGATACCAGTATTTCATTATCAAATTTTTTTGCGACAGGCAGTTGATTTCCCTCAAAAGACCAATCATTTTTTTTATTAAAAATTACATCATAAGATTTTCCAAAAAATGAAATTTCTATTTTATTGACATCTGGCTGAGAAAATTCAATTTCTATATCCCTATCTCCACAAAATAATCGTATTTTATGAGTAATATTGATCCAATGTGAGTAGGCAGAATGATCTGGTTTTGGTGAAAAATAAGATAAAGCAGCTGCGATAATAGCCTGAGTAGAGACAGATTTAAAACCAATCAATTTTTCGATATTTTGTTCAATCAAACCAGTCTGAACAACGCCCATTTTAAACTCTGAGTTCTCTGTCAAATTGTAAAGAAAGTTTACATTTGTTTTAACTCCAACAATTTCCGTATCTTTTAAAGCCTTCCTTAGTTTTGAGAGAGCGCTCGATCTATCTTTTCCGTATGAGACTAACTTTGCCAACATTGGGTCGAAAAAGGGAGAAACGATATCTCCGTTTCTTATCCCAGTATCAACACGGATATTTGATGGAAAATGTAAGTGAATAATTTTTCCAGTATCTGGTAAAAACTGATTATTTGGATCCTCTGCGTAAATTCTTGCCTCAAAAGAGTGTCCTTTAATAGAAACATCTTTCTGTTTTTTTTCCATTGGCCTACCCATAGCAAAGTCAAATTGCCATGCTACTAAGTCAACTCCAGTTATTTCTTCTGTTATTGGATGTTCTACTTGAAGACGAGTGTTCATCTCCATAAACCAAAATCTGTCTTCTTTTAGACCATCAGACCCATCAACAATAAATTCTACTGTTCCAGCACCCTTGTAGCCAATAGTTTCAGCTGCACTAACAGCTGCTCTACACATAGCGTCTCTCATTTTATCGGTCATTCCTGGAGCTGGGCACTCTTCCAAAACTTTTTGGTGTCGTCGCTGTAGAGAACAATCTCGCTCAAATAAGTGAATAGCCTTTTGGCCATTACCAAATATCTGTATTTCAATATGACGAGGAGCCAAAATATACTTCTCAATTAACACCCTGCCATTTCCAAAAGCTTTTTCAGCCTCGGTCCGAGCACTTGCTAAAAGGGTCAAAAATTCTTTTGGACTTTCGACTAATCGCATACCTTTTCCACCACCTCCTGCAACCGCTTTTATCAATACAGGGTAACCAATCGAACCTGCTTCCTTTTTCAATCTTTCATCGGTTTGATTTTCACCGTGGTACCCAGGAATAATCGGAATACCAGCTTTCGACATGGCTTTTTTAGCTGCATCCTTTTGCCCCATAATTTCAATAGCTTTAAAATCAGGACCTATAAAAATAAGTCCAGCGTCCTGGACCTTTTGAGCAAACTCCGAATTTTCAGATAAAAAACCATAGCCGGGATGAATAGCACCAGCACCAGTTTTTATGGCAACATTAATGATTTCACTCTGGTTCAGATAACTTTCCAAAGGTGTTGGGCTTTCGATTAGAAAAGCCTCATCACATAAACTTACATGTTTTGACCCCGAGTCTGCCTCAGAAAAGATTGCAACAGTTTTCAAGCCTATTTTATTAGCAGTCGCAGCAATTCTACATGCGATTTCACCCCTATTTGCTATTAAAACTTTTTTAAACAACAGTGTTACCTTCACCAGTATTAGAATGTCCTAAAAGTAAAAATTTACTAATTAAGCTCATCCAAATTTTCTAATTAATTTTTTGTAAATAGTAATAAAAAACTCCCTGCCTACATTCTAAATATGCCAAAATTAGTATCTTTAATTGGAGCATTCAAAGCTATTTGTAACGAGAGGCCCAAAACCTGCCTAGAATTCCTTGGGTCAACAATTCCATCATCCCAAAGACGCGCTGAAGCATAAATGGGATGACTTTGTTTCTCAAACATTTCTAGCGTTGGCTCTTTGAAAGCTAATTCTTCTTCTTCGCTCCAAATGTCTCCCCGACCTTCTATTTGATCTCTCTTAATAGTTGCTAAAACATTAGCGGCCTGGGTTCCCCCCATAACAGAAATACGAGAATTCGGCCAAGTCCAAAGAAAACACGGATCGTACGCTCTACCAGCCATCCCGTAGTTTCCCGCCCCGAAACTACCACCAATGATTAAGGTAATTTTCGGTACTTCAGTTGAAGCAACTGCTGTCACCATCTTTGCCCCATGCCGTGCTATACCTTCATTTTCATACTTTTTCCCCACCATGAAGCCACTGATATTTTGCAGAAAAATTAAAGGTATTTTTCTTTGTGAGCATAGCTCAATAAAATGCGCACCTTTCTGAGCTGACTCAGAAAAAAGAACCCCATTATTAGCAATTATCCCCACGGGGCATCCCATGATATGGGCAAAACCAGTAACAAGCGTTTCGCCGAAACGGGATTTAAACTCATCAAATTCAGACCCATCTACCAGCCTGGCAATGATCTCACGAACATCGTAGATTGTTCGTAAATCGTGCGGTACAATCCCAATGATTTCGTTAGGGTCGTAGTCAGGCTCCTTAGCCTCTATCAATTTGACAGACTCCGGATGCTTTCTGTTTAGATTTTTAATTGCCCTTCGGGCCATAGCCAATGCTTGACGATCGTCATCAGCTAAATAATCCGCAACACCAGAAGATTTGGTGTGAATATCGCCTCCACCTAAATCCTCTGCATTTACAACCTCACCCGTGGCAGCCTTTACAAGTGGCGGTCCTGCCAAAAAAATAGTCCCCTGATTTTTGACGATTATGGTTACATCCGACATCGCAGGCACATAGGCTCCGCCAGCAGTGCAAGAACCCATTACAACTGCAATTTGCGGAATACCTTTTGCAGACATTCTCGCTTGATTGTAAAAAATTCTTCCAAAATGATCTCGGTCGGGGAACACCTCATCTTGATTTGGTAAATTTGCTCCGCCACTATCGACCAAGTATATGCAAGGTAGCTGACATCTTTCGGCAATTTCTTGTGCCCTTAAATGCTTTTTAACGGACAAGGGGAAATATGTTCCACCTTTGACAGTAGCATCGTTACATACAATCATACATGCCTGACCCTGAATTATTCCAATGCCTGCAATGAGACCAGCACCTGGTGCAGCACCATCGTATAAATCTTGTGCGGCAAAGCTCCCAATTTCGAGAAAATAGGAGCCTACATCTAACAACCCTGACACTCTATCCCTTGGTAGCATTTTCCCTCGCTTTATATGCCTCTCTCGCGATGATTCTGGCCCTCCTAAGAAATTTGATTTTGCTATCTTTTCAATATTTTCAATATCTTTCATATGTTTCTTAACGTTCTCTTTAAAAGAATTACTTGATGTCAAAATTTGAGATTTGAGTTTCATTATTGTTCCTATTTGCTCTCCAAAATTGCTTTTTCACGCAATTTTTTTCTAATCACTTTGCCCGTGATAGTCATTGGCAATTCATCTAAAAAACTGATCTCTCTTGGGTAAAGATGCTTAGCCAACCGCTTTCTAACAAAATCTTGTAAGGTCTCGCTTAGAAGACTATCAGCTTTGTGATCAGGCTTAAGAACCACATAAGCCTTAACTATTTCACTGCGTGACCGATCAGGCTTACCAACCACACCGACCGTAGCAACTGCTGGATGCATCAAAAGGCAGTCCTCAATTTCGGACGGTCCAATTCTATAGCCAGCAGAATTAATTACGTCATCATCCCTACCAATAAATTCAATACCTTCAGCATGAAAACGCCCCCTATCACCTGTGAGCAACCAATCACCTTTGAACTTTTTTTCTGTCTGATCAGGCCGGCGCCAGTATTCCAGCATCATACTTGCGGAACCACGCTTAATTGCTATTTCTCCTTCTTCTAAAGTCGGAGAACCATCAGAGTCTAAGATATTTACCTCATGGCCAGGAACAGGTGTGCCCATTAAACCCGAAATTGGCTCTTTATCAGCATTACAGCTACTTACGACCATGTTACATTCTGTCTGACCATAAAATTCATTGATTGTTATTTTTAAATTTTTCTTGCCCCACTCCAACATTTCCGCACCTAAGGGCTCACCCCCACAAGCGACCGACCTTAAGCCATTTATTTTAACATCAGATGCCTTTAAAATTCTCAAAGCCGTTGGCGGGAAAAAAATATTTCGTACCTTTCCTCTAGATATTATTTCTATAGTGTCTTTAGGTGAGAATTTCTTCATTTTTGCTGCAACTACTGGAACACCTAATGCTAAGCCCGGCATCAGAACATCGAAAAGACCTCCAATCCATGCCCAGTCTGCCGGCGTCCAGAGACAATCCTGATCATGACCCAGATAATTGTGGCTCATTGATACTCCTGGTAAATGACCAGTTAAAACCTGTTGTGAGTGTAAGGCTCCTTTGGGCAATCCGGTGGTGCCCGATGTATAAATAAGAACGGCAGGTGTGTCCGCTTTTGTTGATTGAGTTTTGAAAGGCTCACCAGTATTTTCGATATTGTCAAATATTAATCGGTCAAATTCGTTAGGCAGGAGGCTATTTGTCCCTTCAAAATCTGTAATCGTACACTTCGCCTGTGCATCATTTAGCCTCATCTTAAGGGCATCAGGTCCAAATAATTTAAATAAAGGGATAGAAATTGCCCCTAGTTTCCATATTGCAATATGGCTCGCTGCACACCCAATACCCTGCGAAAGCAAAACTCCAACGCGATCGCCAATTCCAACCCCACGCTTGGTTAATTCAAACGCAATACTATCTGCGAAACTTCTCAATTCCTTATACGTGTATAAGATCGGTTGATCTATATTGGTAAAGTCTTTCAAACATACTTTTTCAGGAGACTTACTGCCCCAATAATCACATGCTTGAACTGCCATATTCAATTCACTGGGAAAATCCCAAATCCAATTTCCATTTTTTTGCTTAAGATATGGGACGTTTCTCATTAGATACCCTCTCTAAAACCAATAAGAGGTTCTTTCACCAACAGCTGTCCCCAAGCCCCAATAGGATACTCTAAAAAAGAGGAGGCATCGATATCACATACTACAATCATTCTTTCCCAGAAACTTTCGGAAACCGTGGCATAACAAGCCGAGCGATCGATCGAAACTCCTTTCTTATTCATTTTCTGTACAAATTCATCCGCATAGAAATCTATAATTTCAGTTTCGGTTATTCTTATACTTTTAATGCCTAATAATAGGCCAAATACCAAAGCAGCCAAACTTAGCATACTTAAAATAGCCCATGGAAATTTCATGTCATCGCATTAAAGAAACAAGTTCGCGACCGATGAGCATTCGCCTAATTTCAGATGTACCAGCTCCTATTTCCATTAATTTAGCATCTCTAAAAATCCGCCCAACCGGATTATCGCTCAAATAACCAGCTCCACCCAGAGACTGAACCGCTTGGTGAGCTACTTTCATTGCCTCCTCTGATGCATATAAAACGCATGCCGCTGCATCCTGTCGTGTCACATTTCCCCTATCGCAGGCTTTTGCAACTTCATACACATAGGCTCGAGAGGAATTCATTGCCGTGTACATATCAGCGATCTTTCCCTGCATGAGCTGAAAATCACCAATACTCTTACCAAACTGTTTTCGTTCAAGTACATATGGCAAGACCTCATCAAGACAGGCAGCCATTATGCCAGTTCCGATACCTGAAAGAACCACTCTTTCATAATCTAAACCCGACATCAAAACATTGACACCTTTACCCTCTTCTCCGAGCACATTTTCAAATGGCACTTCAACATCTTCAAAAATAAGTTCAGCCGTATTCGACCCCCGCATCCCCAATTTATCGAAATGTTTGCTGGTGGAGAAGCCCACCATATCTTTTTCTATAATAAAGGCAGTTATTCCTTTTGAGCCTGCATCTTTATCAGTCTTTGCATAAACGACCAAGACGCTCGCATCAGGGCCATTTGTTATCCAATACTTATTTCCATTTAAACGGTAGTATCCATTTCGTTTTTCTGCACTAAGCTGCATTGATACTACATCGGATCCGGCACTTGGCTCTGACATTGCAAGAGCTCCTACATGCTCACCACTTATTAGTTTTGGAAGAAATTTACTCTTTTGCTCATCATTACCGTTGAGGTTGATTTGATTTACACAAAGATTTGAGTGTGCCCCATACGATAGACTTACAGATGCGCTAGCTCTTGCAACTTCCTCAACCGCCACAGTGTGGGCGAGATAACCCATACCTACACCACCATATCCTTCAACCGTTATACCTAAGATACCCAGGTCACCCATTTCTCGCCAAAGGTGTTCCGGAAAATAATTATCTTTATCAATTTTAGCAGCCAAAGGTTTAAGACTGTCTTGGGACCACCGGTGCACTGCCTCACGCATAGCTTTTACATCATCACCTAGATCAAATTCCATTGAAGACATAAACATAATGATTACCTTTATTGAACAATTGTTCATTTAAAATAAAATGGTCGCGCGTGTCAAGATATTAGTAACTACCATTAGGTTATAAAAAATTTTGGCGAAAATTAAAAAACTATATTCTATTAAAAGCTAACCTAGACATCAGTAGCATTTGACATTTCAAATAATTTTTGTACCACATTTTTAATAATTGAAGCGATCAATGCACAGTCACTTTTAGTAAATGAAAGAGGCAACCGCAAATCAAGCAATCCCGACAAAACTCTGTCAGTATTTGCAATGGGTTCGGATTGAACATATCTCCAACTGTCATATCGGGAAGTAAATCCATGCGGATTAGCTTCACCGAACCATTTTAATTCGACACCTTGCGAATGACAGTCAGTAACAACTCTTTTTACTTGTTCTGAAGGCCAGTCTAATAATAAAAACTGAAATGAACTCCCAACGTACTTTTCACTCTTGGGTCGTTCCACTATCGTCAAACCTGACGTATCTCGCAAACCTTCTTCTAATATCTGGTAAAGCTCATTCCATTTCGCAACGCGCTCCATCAGAACATCCAATTGCGGCCTTAAAATTGAAGCCCTCAAGTGATCCATTCTTCCCGAAATATTCGGAGTTTCATATTTGATTAAATCGTAATGTTTCTTTTCAGGCCCAGCAGGATGCCTATCATATAGCATATAAGATCCAGATAACATTGTAGCCTTTGCCATTATATCCGGATTGTTCGTTACCAATAATCCGCCCTCCCCCGAATTAATATGCTTGTATGTTTGCGTTGAATAGCAGCCGATAACACCGTCAGTCCCCGACCATCGATCTCCCCATTTCGCACCCATGGTATGTGCGCAATCTTCTATCACTTGGATATTATTTGAGGCGCAAATTTTTAGCAGTCTGTCCATATCGCAAATATGACCTCGCATATGGCTTAACATAAGCACTTTAGCGTTTTGGGACTTTGCCTCTAAATCATCAAGATCAATTACCAAATTTTCGGTTACGCCAACAAAAATCGGCTTGGCACCAACGGAAGCAATTGCACCAGGTACTGGAGCAAGTGTAAAGGCATTCGTTAAAACATTGTCGCCATGGCGAACTCCCAATGCTCTAAGCGCAGTCGACAAAGTATAGCCACCAGACGCCACGGCTAAACAATATTTTATGTTAACAAATTTTGCAAACTCAAGCTCGAGAGAGCCAACTTCACCAATCTCATCTTTACCTAAGTTGTATCGGTGCAATCGACCTGAACGCAAAACTCTTGTGGCCCGTTCAATTGCAATTTCCGGAAGCCCATCTTGTTGCGTGAAGTTACCGTGAAATTTGTTTTCCATAATGCATTGATGATTAAATTTTATATGATGGTCAATGTTCTATGTGGATATTTAATTTATATAAATAAATGTCTCTCTTACATATTTTTAATTTCAAATACAATAAATCTTAAATACTGATACTAATTCTGACCAAAGGTTCAATTTATCTTAAGAAAGAGATTTTCTATAGTTGGAACCAGTTCATCAAAATGGTCTATTATTGCATCTGGCTTGAGAGAACTTATGTCTGTATCATTAGGTGGAAAATCAACTAAAATTATTGGAACATCAGCGGCTTTCGCGGTCTTATAATCTGTGATGCTGTCGCCAACCAAGCAAGAACGAGAGGGATTTCCATTTAATCGTCGCACCGTTTCAAAAAACGGTGCCGAATCTGGCTTACGGACAGAAAGCGTATCTGCACCTACGAGAGCGTTAAAATAATTTTGGGCAGACATTTTATTTAGTAGTGAATTAGCTAAGTCTTCGGGTTTATTTGTACAAATACCTATATTCCAGCCCTTTCCAGCCATTTTTTCTACACAATTAATAGCTCCATCATAGAAGGCAGTTTTTTCATAAAGGTTTTCGCGATAATATTTCAAAAATTTAGGGTAATATTCTGAAACAACATTGGTTAGATCAGGTTCTTTTAGTAAAGTTAAACCTTTAGTTAACATTGCTCTACCTCCATGAAGAGCCGTGCCTCTATGCATTTCTTCCGAAAGAACACCGGAATAGCCCATTTCCTCAAAACACAAATTAGCCGCCTTAAGCATATCTCTGCTGGTATCTGCCAGCGTACCATCTAAATCAAAAACGATTGATATCATTTAATTTCCTGTGACAGATGAAACATTCAGTTTTGTAACAAAAAGCAATGATTTGTTAAAGAATTTAACTTGCTTTGGTCTCATGGTAAGATATTACCTCGCAGAAGATCAAGGTGTCTATTAATGAGTTTTTCAGTTGTAATTTTAGCTGCTGGTAAAGGCACTCGGATGAAGTCCGAAAAACCCAAAGTGCTCCATACAGTTGGTAATGCGAGCATGTTGTATCATGTTATGGAATTAGCAAAAAAGGCTGGAGCGGAAGAAACAGTTATTGTAGCAGGGTACCAAGCAGAGCTTATCAGTGAAGCTGCAAAAATAAAATCTCCAGATGCTAAAATCGTCATTCAAGAAAAACAATTAGGAACAGGACATGCTGTAAAACAAGCTGAAAAACTACTTGGAAAAAATGGAAAAGATATCCTCGTACTGTATGGGGACGTTCCTTTTATTAAGTCTGAGACTATTTCTCAATTGATAAAAGCGAGAAAAACTTGTGATATTGCTGTTTTAGGTTTTGATGCCAAAAACCCTGGAATGTATGGGAGACTAATTGTCAATGACGAAAATATTACCAGAATTGTAGAGGCTAAAGATGCAACTCAGCAACAGCTTAATATAGCACTTTGCAATAGTGGAGTAATATTAGGAAGAGCAGAACTAATTTTTGACTTAATTGCAAAATTAGGTAGTGATAATGCATCAGGAGAGTTTTACCTCACTGACTGTATAGAGCTTGCCGCTAAAGCTGGATTTAAGTCTTCCCTTGTTTTATGTGACGAAAAAGAAACTGCTGGAGTAAATTCCCTTGAAGAGCTAGCCCGAGCAGAAGAAATATTTCAAAAAGCAAAGAGAATAGAATTTATGGAGAAAGGTGTTCAGTTGAATTCTCCAGAAACAGTTTTTTTCTCTTTTGATACAGAAATTGGCAGAGGTACAGTTTTCGAGCAAAATGTTGTAATAGCCTCGGCTGTAAAAATCGAGGAAAATGTAACGATACGGGCGTTTTCTCACTTGGAGGGATGTCGTATTTTTTCTAATTCCAAAATAGGGCCTTACGCGCGTATTAGGCCCGGCTCGATAGTCTCCGAAGGGGCCAATGTCGGTAATTTCGTGGAAGTTAAAAAATCTATAGTTGGCCCGAAAAGTAAAGTTAATCACTTATCGTATATTGGCGATACTAAAATTGGGAAAAAGGTAAATGTTGGTGCTGGTACAATAACATGCAACTATGATGGCGTCAGCAAACACGACACTGCCATTGAGGATGGCGCGTTTATTGGTTCCAATACTATGCTAGTTGCTCCAGTAAAGGTGGGAAAAAGTTCAGTTACAGCTAGTGGCTCTGTGATTACGAAAGACGTACCCGATGAAGCTTTAGCTTTTGCTAGATCCCGCCAAGAAAATAAAATTGGTATGGGTAAGAAATTAATGAACCTCCTTCGCAAACAAAAAAATAAATCTTGAGGATCGAATGTGCGGTATTATTGGAATTCTAGGTGATCACGAAGTCGGTCCAATATTGGTTAATGCCCTGAAAAGACTTGAATATAGAGGATACGATAGCGCTGGTATTGCGACCCTTAATGATGGGAAACTGGGACGACGAAGATCGCTTGGAAAATTAGCAGAGTTAAGCGATCTTTTAGTGCGCGACCCCATACAAGGAAAATCTGGCATTGGACACACTCGTTGGGCCACACACGGCAAACCAAGTGTAAACAACGCTCACCCACATATGACAGAACAGGTAGCAGTAGTTCACAACGGTATCATAGAAAATTTTCAAGAACTTCGAAAATATTTAGAAAAAAAGGGTATTAAACATACTACAGATACCGATACTGAAACGATCGCCCTTCTCACACAAGCAATGATAGAAGAGGGGAATGAGCCTATCGAAGCTGCCCAAAAAACAATTGAAAAGCTTACAGGTGCTTTTGCACTATGTTTCTTGTTCCAAGGTCAAAACGATTTGATGATTGCGGCGCGTAAAGGCTCACCTTTAGCTATAGGATATGGCAAAGGAGAGATGTTCATAGGATCAGATGCCATTGCATTATCTCCTATGACTAATAAAATTTCATATTTAGACGAAGGGGACTTTGCTGTTCTTACTCGAAAAACTGTCGATATCTGGGATCAATCTAAAAATTCAGTCAAACGAGAAATAAAAGAAATTAATACTGAAAATGCTCAAGTTCAAAAAGATGGCTATCAACATTTCATGGAGAAAGAAATTCACGAGCAACCCCGCGTTATAAGTTTAGCCCTGGAATATTATTTTGATCAAAAAACAGGAAAAGTAACTCTTCCCGATAACTTAAATTTAAACTTTAATGATTTTGAACAAATTTCTTTAGTTGCATGCGGTACGGCTTTTTATGCTTGTCACGTCGCAAAGTACTGGTTTGAGGAAATTGCGCGGATCCCGGTCGAAATTGATATCGCATCAGAGTATAGATATCGAGAGCCTCCCATCAAAAGAAACACTCTGGCAATTTTTGTCAGCCAATCAGGAGAAACAGCTGATACTTTAGCCGCCCTTAGATATTGTTCTGGAAAGGCGAAAAAAATATTATCGATTACTAATGTAGCAGAGAGCTCTATTTCGCGTGAAAGTGATCATTCTTTACCAATACTGGCCGGTGTGGAAATTGGAGTTGCATCTACCAAAGCGTTCACTTGTCAGCTTTCTGTTCTGTTGGCGTTATCAATCAAAGCAGCTGCTGACGTACAAAAAATTTCAAAAAAAGAGCAAAAAAATATATACTCTCATTTCTTACAAATACCTTCCATGATCAATCAAATCCTGGGGAAAAAAGATAAGTTCATTGCACTTGCAAACAAATTATCAGAGGCACGTGATATTCTGTTTCTTGGAAGAGGTCTAGTTTATCCATTAGCGCTTGAAGGATCATTAAAATTAAAGGAAATCAGTTATATACATGCTGAAGCTTATGCGTCTGGTGAGTTAAAACATGGGCCAATTGCATTAATTGACAAATCGGTCCCAGTAATAATTCTAGCCCCTAAAGATAAGCTATTCGATAAAAATATTTCAAATGTTCAAGAGGTGGCTGCTAGAGGTGGCAAGGTGGTTTTACTCTCAGACAAATCAGGTTTTGAAAATACAGAAGAGGAATTTTGGAGTACTATTGAAGTACCTAAAACAATCGAAACGCTAAACCCGATACTTTACGCCGTCGCTGTTCAACTGATTGCGTACTATACAGCTGTTGCAAAAGGCACAGACGTGGATCAACCTAGAAACTTAGCCAAGTCTGTGACGGTTGAATGACGTTTAAGTTTACTTTGGTTTGACCATGCAAAAAGTTTCCATTTTTGTCGACGTTCAAAATATTTATTACACAACGAAACAGACGTTTAATGCTAATTTTGACTATAACAAATTTTGGCAAAAGGTAACAAACCAAAGACAAGTCATCGGAGCATTTGCTTATGCGACAGACAGGGGTGACGCAAAACAAATCCAGTTTCAAAATATTCTTAGAACCATCGGATTTGAAGTAAAACTAAAACCATTCATTAATCGTTCTGATGGGTCTTCAAAAGGTGATTGGGATGTAGGAATTACTATTGATATAATGGAATATGCAAGTAAATCAGATATTATTGTTTTAGCATCTGGGGACGGTGATTTCGATATATTAATGGATCGAGTAAAAACTTTATATAAAAGTGAGACAGAAATATATGGTGTTTCAAGTTTGACTGCTATCTCTTTAAAAAATAGCACCTCTAATTTCTTTCCAATAGGTAAGGAACTTCTTTTAGGTTAGATTTACTTTGTTTAACAAAATTAATTACTGTATAACAAATGCCGGATTGTATAAGAATAAACGTTATAATTTAAATAGCGAAAACCAAAAAATTTTAAAGATAATTTCAGAATGAATTTAGAAGCGCAACATTATCGGGATCACTTTGAAGTTAAGTCAAAACTAGTTGATCCATTTGCTCGAGAGATCAATTATCTTCGTCTTTCAGTAACTGATCGTTGCGACTTTCGATGCCTTTATTGTATGTCAGAAAATATGCAGTTTCTTCCTAAAAAAGATTTATTAACATTGGAGGAGCTGGACTATATGTGTTCAACTTTTATCAAATTGGGAGTGAAAAAGCTTCGTGTTACGGGCGGTGAGCCTCTTGTCAGACGTGATATTATGAAATTTTTTGAGCGGATATCGCGCCACCTGCAAACCGATTTACTCGAGGAATTAACACTCACAACAAATGGGTCTCAACTTAGACGCTTTTCTAATGATTTGTACAAAATGGGCGTGCGTCGAGTAAATGTTTCCCTCGATACTTTAAATGAGGAAAAGTTTAACAAGATCACTAGATGGGGTCGATTGTCGCAAGTCTTAGACGGAATTCAGGCAGCACAGGACGCAGGATTGCGCGTAAAAATAAACACAGTGGCTTTGAAAAACTTCAACGAAAACGAATTATTTTCTATTACGGATTGGTGCTCATCAAAAAATTTAGACTTAACTTTTATAGAAGTTATGCCA
Source organism: Paracoccaceae bacterium (assembly GCA_902606585.1). GTDB lineage: Bacteria > Pseudomonadota > Alphaproteobacteria > Rhodobacterales > Rhodobacteraceae > Salinivivens. The sequence goes on from CACLGX010000011.1 coordinate 16,943, forward strand.
ATGGGAGAACTTGAACAAGAAGACAGGAAAAGTCAATATTGGTCGCTTAAAGATTTGCGAAATAAATTAGAAGAAAATTATTCACTTTATGATCTCGAGGAAAACACGGGAGGCCCGGCGCGATACGTAAAGGTCAAAGAAACACAACAAACAATTGGATTTATAACTCCCCTAACCCACAATTTTTGTGAATCCTGTAATCGAGTAAGAGTAACATGCACCGGCGACCTTTTCATGTGTTTAGGACAAGAAAATAATGCTAACTTGCGTGATACAATACGAAAATATCCGAAAAATCCAGAACGATTAGAAAGTGCTATTAGATCAGCTATAGATAATAAACCTAAAGGTCACGATTTTGATTATTCTAGGACCGATATTAAAGGCCAAATGAGCAGGCACATGAGTCATACTGGTGGTTAAAATATAGGTTTGTTCATAGCTTGTTATTAACTGGAACTTAAACTGGCATTTTCTGCTCAACCAGCTCAACTAACCAACTGCAGCCAAAAGGTATAGCATCATCGTTAAAATTATATTTAGGGTGATGAACTGGCGAACTATCGCCGTTACCCAACAGTATATACGCCCCAGGTCTTTCTTCCAGCATATAAGCAAAATCTTCACCCCCCATTACTAAAGGTGCTTCTGCGCATTCACCAGCAACATCACGCGCAACCTTAGCAGCAAATTCAGTCTGTTCAGTGCTATTTGACATGACTGGGTAACCTCTTGTGAATTTTGCATCTGCAGAACCCCCCATAGCTTCTGCTGTAAGCTCGGTAATTCGCAAAAATTCTTTCTCAGCTAAATCTCTCACATCTGGATCTAAAGTTCTTACAGTACCTTTTATTTTAACTTCTTGCGGTATCACATTAAACGCGGTTGAAGATGTTTCAAATGAAGTGATTGAAACAACGACTTGTTCTACCGGATCTGATCTCCGAGAGGCTATTGTTTGAAGTGCCACAACAATTTGACTAGCTATAACCGTCGGATCTATGGTCTCGTGCGGCTTGGCGGCATGCCCGCCCTTTCCCGAAATTATGGCTTCTATAAAATCTGAGGCCGCAAAAAATGGACCACTTCTAATTGCAAACTTACCCAGTTCAACGCCTGGCCAATTATGCATACCATAAACTTCATCAATTTTAAAATTTTCCATCATGCCGTCTTTGCACATTTCCAGGCCACCGCCGCCACCTTCTTCTGCTGGCTGAAAAATTACTACAGCTTGACCATCGAAATTTCTTGTTTCACATAGGTATTTCGCTGCGCCAAGCAGCATACTAGTATGACCATCATGACCACATGCATGCATTGCACCTGGAATTTTTGAACTATAATCTAAACCTGTCTCTTCAGTAATAGGGAGCGCATCCATGTCAGCGCGCAAACCTATAACCTTGCCAGATTGATTTGTCTGACCATTTATTACTCCTACAACGCCAGTTTTACCAATGCCTTCAATTACTTCATCACAACCAAACTCTTTAAGCTTATCCCTCACTAAAGCGGAAGTTCGGTGCGTTTCAAACAAAATTTCTGGATGTTGATGGATATCATGCCGCCACTCAGCAATTTCTTTCTGAAGTTCAGCAAATCGATTTTTTACTGGCATAATTTCTCCGTAAATCTTGATAAATTAAAAATCTAGAAAAAGAGTTAATCTCTAAGGAAACTCTAAAACCAAATAAATAAAAAGTACAATAACACTTAATAGCTTTCAAAAAAGATCCGTACTTTATCCCAAAATTAATCTAATTAGTTGCCCTTTAAATTCCGGCATGAGCATTTCACACAGAGCATACAGGGCTTACAATTAGCTTAGTTGATCAATGCCAATAATTTATTCAAACTCTCTTTGGCATCCCCGTAGAACATACGGGTATTTTCTTTAAAGAAAAGTGGGTTTTCAATACCAGAATAGCCCGTTCCCTGACCTCTTTTAGAGACAAAGACCTGTTTTGATTTCCAACATTCGAGCACTGGCATACCTGCGATAGGACTGTTTGGATCATCCTGGGCAGCTGGATTAACGATATCATTTGATCCAATTACAATTGCTATATCGGTTGATGGAAAATCTTCGTTTATCTCGTCCATTTCCAAAACAATATCATATGGAACTTTTGCCTCAGCCAATAAAACGTTCATATGACCAGGCAACCGGCCAGCCACTGGGTGAATAGCGAACCTAACTTCTTTTCCTTGGCCTCGAAGTCTTTTTGTTAACTCTGAAACCGCTTGCTGAGCTTGAGCGACAGCCATTCCATATCCCGGTATTATAATAACACTATCCGCATCATTCAAAGCAGCAGCAACTCCGTCTGCATCTATGGCGATTTGTTCGCCTTCAACCTCCATTGCCGGGCCAGAAGTTCCTCCAAAACCTCCTAAAATAACAGACACAAAAGACCTGTTCATCGCTTTACACATGATGTAACTCAAAATGGCGCCTGACGAGCCGACTAATGCTCCGACAACTATCAAAAGGTCATTGCCCAAACTGAACCCAATAGCTGCAGCCGCCCAACCCGAGTAGCTATTTAGCATTGAAACCACGACAGGCATATCAGCTCCACCTATACCCATGATAAGGTGGAATCCAATAAAGAATGCCATGAGTGTCATAATTACTACTGCCAGCAAACTTCCCGACTGAAGATACCAAATCAAACACAAAGCTGCGATTATAGCAGCACCGGCATTTAAAGCGTGACCACCTGGAAGTTTTGTAGCAGCAGATGTAACTTTTCCGGACAATTTTCCGTAAGCAATAACTGATCCAGTAAATGTTACAGCACCAATAAATACACCTAAAAACAACTCTACCCTGAGAATGCTCAATTCAATAGCTGATTTCTTAGCGATTAGAGCCGCAAAACCAGTAAGATCTTTTGCAGTACCTGCTTCCTTAGCTATTGCAACATTACCCATTTCAAAGTCGGCAATAAATCCTACAAAAACAGCCGCTAGACCCACAAGGGCGTGCATTCCGGCCACCAGCTCAGGCATTTGGGTCATTTCGACCCTAGACGCCAGCATATAACCAATGATACCACCACCCGCTATGAGAATTATAGAGAAAAACCATAAGCCAGAACCAGGGCCTATCAAAGTTGCAAAAACGGCTAAAGCCATTCCAACGATACCGTACCAAACGGCTCGTTTAGCGCTTTCTTGTCCAGATAATCCACCTAAAGAAAGAATGAAAAGAATAGCTGCAACAACGTAAGCAGCAGTTGTAAAACCTAAATCCATCTTCTTGCCCTTCTTTTAAGACTTCTGAAACATGGCTAGCATGCGTCGCGTAACTAGAAACCCGCCGAAAATATTGATACCTGCCATGAAAACCGACAATGCAGCTAATATTATAACGAGAAATGATCCCGATCCTATTTGCATCAAGGCTCCCAGTATTATTATAGAAGAAATTGCATTAGTGACGGCCATTAAAGGTGTATGCAAAGAATGACTTACGTTCCAAATAACTTGGAACCCAACAAATACCGATAAAACAAAAACAATAAAATGCTGCATAAAGCTGACTGGTGCGATAAGACCCAGACCTAAAGTGAGTAAGGCACCTGTCGCTAGCAGAATTACTTGTTGTTTTGTTTGTGCTTTAAAAGCGTCCGCTTCTTGAGCCCTAATTTCTTCCGGCGTTAGCTCCTTTGGTTTCTCTTGGGATTTGGCCGCGATGGCCTGTACCTTAGGCGGTGGAGGTGGGTACGTTATTTCTTTTTTGAAAGTCACAGTCGCACCGCGAATAACATCATCGTCCATATTGTGAACGACTACGCCATCCTTTTCTGGAGTCAGATCAGCCATCATATGACGAATGTTTGTGGAATAAAGAGATGACGCTTGGGCTGCCATACGGCTCGCAAAGTCGGTGTACCCAACAATAGTAACGCCATTATCGCTAACCACTTTTTCATCTTGGACGGTACCCTCAACATTGCCTCCCGCAGGGGCCGCTAAATCAACAATAACAGATCCTGGCTTCATTGACTTTACCATATCCTTAAGCCACAGTTTTGGAGCCTCTCTGTTTGGAATTAGCGCCGTGGTAATAACAATATCCATTTCAGGAGCGAGTTCTCGAAATTTAGCCAATTGCGCTTCTCTAAACTCAGGACTTGAGACTGCGGCATAACCCCCAGTTTCTGCACCATCTTTCTGTTCCTCTTTGAAATCCAGATAGACAAACTCGGCTCCCATAGATTCAACCTGTTCAGCAACTTCAGGGCGCACGTCGAATGCGTAAGTAATCGCGCCGAGCGATGTAGCTGTTCCAATCGCAGCCAAACCTGCGACGCCCGCGCCGACTATTAGTACCTTTGCTGGTGGAACCTTACCTGCAGCGGTCACCTGACCTGTAAAAAAACGACCAAAATTGTTTCCTGCTTCTATTACTGCTCTGTAACCAGCTATATTAGCCATGGATGATAGCGCATCCATTTTTTGAGCCCGGCTTATCCGAGGAACCATTTCCATCGAAATCACGCTGGCGCCTTTTTTAGCAGCAGCCTGTAGCCCTTTATCATTTCCAGCCGGATTGAAAAAAGATATTAAAGTATGATCGGCAGTTAGACGCTTCATTTCGCCATCATCTGGCTCACGCACTTTTGCGACAACATCTACATCTTTCCAAAGGGCGGCCGCTGTTTTCTTAATTTCAACGCCTGCTTCGGAATATGCCTTATCTGAAAAACCAGCTAATAATCCAGCACCACTCTCAATGGCGCAATCATATCCAAGTTTTTGTAGTTGAACTGCGCTATCTGGCGTCATTGCAACGCGCGCCTCGCCATCAAAAACCTCTTTTGGGGTACCTATTTTCAAAGTTGTCATCCTCTTTTTTCAAAGTGTAATCCAGTAGGTATCAACACATAATCAAAACTAATTTCACTGATCAGTCGCCATACGCTATTGATAAACATGGTGCAAGTCTATTTGACCGATAATAATCGGTAATTCTCCGTAAGTTTCACCCTGAACATTCCTTAAATGGTTCAATAAAATAGATTTTCAACCTAATAAAAGAAAAGTTTAGTCTTATCGAAAAAAAATAACTGAAGGTTATTCAAATTCCATTTCTTCGAACACGCGACCCGCATTTCTCTTGGCAAGCTCTTCAAATGTATCCAATGAACGCCAACGTTCTTGATCTACATAAAATGCTTCGGCCAAATCACCACCTTTGTCTAGTACCTCCGATACTTTTGCCCGCAGGTCTAAAAGATAATTTCTTGTAAATCTGGTTACTTGCGCCATGTTTGTTGGATGTCCATGGCCAGGGATGACATAGGTTGCATTTAAAGGCGCAAACTCTTCGTCCCATGTTTCTAACCAACATTTGGTACAAGTATTTTCAAAAATAGGAAGCATTCTCTCGTGAAAAGCCATGTCACCAGCTATCATTAAAGATAGCTGCGGCAACCAAACTTGAGCATCACCAGGGCCATGGGCAGGGCCCAAATGAAGCACATGAAATTCCAAACCACCTAAATTAAAAATAATCTTTTCTGAAAAACTTTTATTAGGAATAACCACTTCTGTTCCAACTGCTTTGTCCCTATTATAAGATTTCATTCGCTCTAAAATTGTATAACTATTTTCTTCAATTTCATGGATAGCATCTTCATGGGCCAGAATATCAACGCCGAGTTGCGACCAATATAAATTTCCCAGTATTGCATGACCTTGTCCGTTTTCATTGATGACGAGTTTTACTGGTTGATCAGTGATAGTTTTTATTTCCTCATGAAGAGCTGAAGCAAGTCTCACTGAAGCGCCAGAATTAATAACAACAACGCCATCAGTAGTTATCACAAAAGATAAATTATTGTTGTGACCAGAATTTTCATATGTGGGAGGTGCCGTCGCTCCAATTGCTGAAAAAACATTAGGGATAACCTCGACTGGTTTGTTGTATAATTCTGACTGGGGATATTTATCTTTTATATCTTCACTAGCTAAAACAACCGAATTCAAACTCCAAAACACAATCACCAGACAATTTAAAATTTTCATTTGTTCGTCGCCAAATAAATAAATCTAAACATACAAGAAAACTTCCTTTGATTTGAGTTAGAGCAATTTACTATTGCTACCCACTTTTTTTCAATTACTTTCTCACCAAGATGGTGCTTTGATGATAAAAAACAAACATGTATTAATAACCGGGGGTGGATCCGGAATAGGTCAAGCAATTGCATTATTATTTGCAGACGAAGGTGCTACAGTAACGATTACCGGCCGAAGATCAAAGGCGCTTGAAGAAGTTGCAGATGAAAGAGCAAATATTTCTGCTTTTCAAATGGATGTATCCAACGAAAAACAAGTTATATCCGTGATATCCCAAGCAGTATCCCAATGTGGGCCCATACAGGTTTGCGTGGCAAATGCCGGGATCGCAGAAGGAAAGAAACTCCAAAACACTGATTTAGATTTTTGGCAAAAAATAATGGGGACAAACCTTGATGGCACATTCCTAACCATTAGAGAGTCAATGAAGTCAATGCTGGAAGCGGAGTGGGGTCGTGTAATTGCAATCTCTTCAATAGCAGGCATCAAAGGATTAAAAGGGGCCGGTGCCTATAGCGCCTCAAAACACGGAGTATTGGGTTTAATCAAGACTTACAGCGAGGAATACATGGGTGGATCAATTACATTCAATGCTATTTGTCCAGGCTACGTGGACACACCAATTGTGGACGCAAATGTAAAATCAATGGTGTCAAAAGGAATTAGTGAAGAAGATGCCCGTAAAATGATGGTGGACGCAAATCGCCATAAAAGATTAATCCAAACAGACGAAGTTGCCCAGACAGCGTTGTGGCTTTGTAGCCAAGCAGCAAAAAGCATTAATGGGCAGGCCATTGAAATCGCCGGTGGTAAAGTATGAGTGACTTTTTTAAGACAAAATCACAATTTCACCTACCCAAGGGAATTATTTACTTGGACGGAAACTCTCTTGGACCACTCCCTAAAAAAGCCCAAGATCGAATTCAGCATACTCTAAATTATGAATGGGGTGAGATGCTGGTAACTGGATGGAACAAAGCGGGATGGATGGAACAGCCAAATAAGGTGGGCGATAGGATAGCAAAGCTAATCGGAGCCACTTCCAAAACAGTTACTGTCGGTGACACACTATCCATTAAAGTTTTTCAAGCTCTTGCAAGTGCCACAAATTATCAAAAGAAAAGGAAAGTTTTACTCACCGACTCCAGCAATTTCCCTTCAGATATTTACGCGGCGCAAGGTCTAGTAAATATGTTACAGGAAGATCACCAAGTTAAAATTGTCCGCACAGATAACTTAATTGATAATATCAACGAAAATGTTGCAGCCGTTTTTTTTACCGAAGTAGACTATAAAACTGGGCGTCGATATGATGCTAAAAAAATCATAAAAGCAGCAAAACAAAATGGATCTCTGGTAGTCTTAGATTTAGCACATTCAGCTGGCGCTATCGATACGAATTTGACTGAATTGGAGGTAGATTTAGCAGTTGGTTGTACATATAAGTATTTAAATGGTGGTCCTGGATCACCGGCATTCATTTATGTAAACCCTAATTTAGTCAACTCATTGGACCCGTGTCTATCCGGTTGGTTAGGCCACAAAAATCCTTTTGATTTTTCCTTAAAATATTATCCAGCATCTGGGATCGATAGAATGCGAGTGGGCACTCCTCCAGTAATTGCTATGGCGGCTCTGGAGGCGTCACTTGATATTTGGGAAACCGTAAATATTAAAGATGTTAGAGAAACTTCTATCCAACTCACCAATCAATTCATAAAGGGTGTAGAGCAAAAATGTCCAATGTTGCAATTAATTACACCTCGCGCACCTGAAAAGCGTGGAAGCCAAGTATCTTTCTCTTTTGAGCATGGATATGCTGCTATGCAGGCGTGTATTGAGCGTGGAGTGATTGGGGATTTTAGAGCACCTGACGTGATGAGATTTGGATTTACACCTCTATTCATTGATAGCCAAGACGTCGAAAGGGCAACAGAAACCTTGGCAGAAATAATGTCCAAAGATTTATGGAATGACCCTAAATTTCAAAAAAGAAATAAGGTAACTTAATCAGGAGTTTCGGTAGCTGTGAAAATCACGAGTTGCCTTACCAAATGCCTCGAACAAAGGTTTTGACACGGGGTCTTGTGATGCGCAATATTCAGGGTGCCACTGAACGGAAAGTGTGAATCCCGGAGCATCAGCAATGTATAGTGCTTCTGGGGTGCCATCTTGTGCATAACCGTCAATGACAACTCTTTTACCCGGCTTCATTATTCCTTGCCCATGCAAAGTATTTGTTAAGACCCTATTTTTCCCAAATAATTTTTTAAATGGACCCTCGTCTGAAACTGTTACCTCATGCCTTAAAGCAAATTTTTCCTCCAAAGTGCCATCGGGAGGCATTCTATGATTATCTCTATCAGGGATATCCCTAATTTCAGGATGCAACTCGCTACCAAAAGCAACTGCCACCTCTTGAAAACCACGGCAAATTCCAAAAATAGGCTGTCCAATTTCTACGCAATTTCTAATAAGGGAAAGACTTACAGCATCACGCGCTCTATCAAATTCTCCGTGAGCTTCAGTTTCCTTAATACCGTATTCTGATGGATGAACGTTTGGTCTACCACCAGTAAATAAAAAGCCATCACAGACCCTCATAAGTTCGTCTACACTGACAAACCTTGGGTCACTAGGTATGATAAGAGGAGTTGCATCGCATAAATCAACGATTGCTTCACAGTTCATTGTTCCAGCTGCATGGGCTGGATACTGATCATTAATCAGATAAAAATTTCCCATTATGCCAATTACAGGGCGTGACATTTCATAATCCCTCTCGTGGGCACAACTAAACAGATTTTGAATGATCCGTAAACGAACTACCGTTGATTTCCCCTAGAAACAACGAGTTCAACGTAAAATTGTCCAATTATTAAGCATTGAAGCTAAAATAATCAAAATTTACGTTTTAGTTCCAAACGCCATCTATGCAGGATTGGTTCTGTATAACCAGAAGGTTGGATCTCGCCGCTAAATATTAAGTCATATGCAGCTAGGAAAGCTTCAGTATCAAAAGTAGGCGACATGGGTCTATAATTCATATCATCGGCATTTTGTGAGTCCACAACCGCTGCCATTTTTTTAAGGGTGTTAACGACCAAATCATGGTCCACGAAATTATGGCAAAGCCAATTACTCAAGCTCTGGGCTGATATTCTACAGGTTGCCCTGTCTTCCATTAGCTGCACATTGTGGATATCAGGAACTTTGGAACACCCAATTCCATGGTCGACCCAGCGAACAACATATCCCAAAATTCCCTGACAATTGTTTTCAATTTCGCTCTGAATTTCGCTTTCTGTCAATTTGTCACCCGACTGAACCGGTATTTGTAATAAGTCGTCTAGGGAGCTTTGCATTGCAATTGACCGTATTTCATCTTGTCGATTTTTGACATCAATTTTGTGATAATGGGTAGCGTGTAAAGTCGCAGCTGTTGGTGACGGAACCCAAGCGCAATTAGCGCCAGCTAGTGGGTGTTCGGCCTTTTGTTTAAGCATATCTGACATTTGGTCAGGCATTGCCCACATGCCTTTTCCAATTTGGGCTCTTCCCTGCAATCCACATTTTAGACCTATTTCGACGTTTCTGTTTTCATATGCCTGTATCCAGGACATCGTTTTCATATCGCTTTTTCGAACCATCGGGCCAGCTTTCATACTGGTATGAATTTCATCACCGGTACGATCTAAGAAACCAGTATTAATAAACACAACCCGCGATTTAGCAGCCCGGATACACTCGGATAAGTTAACAGATGTCCGGCGTTCCTCGTCCATTATACCCAGTTTTACGGTATATAATGGAAGCCCCAGTATATCTTCAACTAGCTCAAACGTCCGACATGCAAACGCCACTTCGTCGGGACCATGCATTTTAGGCTTTACAATGTAAACTGATCCGACAGACGAATTACCTCCAATGCGATTTATGTCATGCAGTGCTATTGTGACAGTACACATAGCATCAAGAAGACCCTCAAATACTTCATCGCCGTTGTGATCAAGTACTGTTGGCGTAGTCATTAAATGGCCAACATTTCTTACCAACATTAAACTTCTACTCTTTAAAGTGGCACATTTCCCAGAGGGCAAACAGTATGAAAAGTCGTCATTCAATTTTCGCGTAAAGGTTTTATCTCCCTTTGATATTTTCTCAGTCAAATTGCCTTTCATCATCCCAAGCCAGTTTCGATAAGCAATAATTTTGTCCGAAGCATCAACAGCAGAAATACTATCCTCACAATCCATAATAGTTGATATAGCTGATTCAATCACGATATCCGAAATTCCAGCTAAATCAGACTGCCCAACTTCGCTATTTCGATCAAATTCGATCCGTACATGTAAATTGTTATTGCGTAAAACAACGCAAGAAGGTTGAAGAGGTTTTCCAACGTATCCGACGAAACTATTGGTCGACTTCAACTGGTTATCGGATAGATCAAGACAACCATTCTTAACTGCCACCTCAGTTACATTGCTCCAAGAGCTATTTATTAGTGGAAAAGTGTCATCAAGAAATTTGCGGCCCCACTCAATTACTTTTTTCCCCCTATTTTTGTTATAGGCAATTGCCTTTTCGACTGGTTTTATCGCATCAGTCCCATATAGAGCATCGTACAGAGAGCCCCAACGCGCATTTGCTGCATTTAATGCAAAGCGAGCATTCATAATCGGTACAACTAGCTGAGGACCTGCAATTTTTGATATTTCAGGATCTACTTGCTTAGTGTCGATAGAGAATGGCTCCTTCTCTGGTACGATATAGCCAATTGAATATAAAAAGCTTTTGTAGTCAGCGGATTTGAATTCCCTACCCTTGTTCGCCGTGTGCCATTGATTTATTTGACGTTGAAAATAAGTTCGCCTTTCCAACAGTTGCTTATTTGTCGGAGTGAGCTCTTTGACCAATCTTGCAAGGCCCGCCCAAAACTTATCTGCCTCAACAGTTGTCTCAGGCAAAACCTCTTGCTCAATAAAATCAACAAATTCAGTTGAAATTTTTATTCCAAATTTGTTTTCTAAATGTAACATTTGATCACCCTGGAAAACCTCAAATGATCATTTAGATGCCTTAACACCAAAGTCCATAAATTGGTTATATTTTTTAACCAATTTTCTTATTTTTAGAAGATTTCCTACATCTGTCACTGCAAAATTTAACGTTAGGCCAGCTCCTTTCCCACTTTTTTCTCCATACGAAAGGCAAACCGCACGCGCTACATGTCTTTTGCGCCAGATTGATTTTTTTTCGCATCTTTGCCACTAGAAATCAAAACTCTTTTGTCTATTGATACGTAATTTTAAGCTGGCTTTTCTGCGATCATTAACGAACTCTCTCGACTTATTTTGTCGGCTGCCATGTTTTTTAACAATATTTTGGGCTTGGTTATTGAAACCATCCAGCTTTCGTATTGCCCATACTTTTTCTCTGGCATATTTGCCGGCGCTATTCAGATCTATTATTGCTTCAGGATAAGAAGATCCAAGGTTCCGTCTGGTTGGGCATGTCCCAACTTTATGTAATTCGGCATTTGTAAGTTGACAAAGCTCTGGCACCCATTTTCGGATAAATAACCCCTCAGGATCTTGATCGATGCCCTGCTTTATTGGATTATAAATTCGGATTGCATTTATTCCGGTGGTGCCTGACTGCATTTGAACCTGCGGCCAATGAATACCTGGATCATAATCAGTGAAAAAATTCGCGAGAATCTTTCCGGAATTTCGCCAATCTAACCAAAGGTGGTAGGAAGCAAACGACATTAACATAGCCCGCATTCGAAAATTGATCCAGCCTGTTTTTCTTAAGTACCTCATGCATGCATCCACAAATGGAAAGCCAGTTTCACCATTCTCCCAAGCATTTAATAAGGTAGTATCGGGTGTTTTAGGTCGCAACTTTTCAAAAGACCGGTGAAGACAAGCCAATTCAATTGAAAAGTCATCCTCTAGTTTTTGCCCAAAATGATCTTTCCAAGCCAAACGCGACTTGAAAGATTTTGTGGATGATGACATTTTTTTGTCTTTACAAAGGTTATCTCTTACAAATCGCAAAACCTCTCTAACCGATAGATTTCCATATGCTAAATAAGGCGAGATTCTTGAGCAAGCAGTTTCTGCTAAAAGTGGCGACGACATCTCTTTCCTGTAATTATTGCCCCGTCCCTGAAAAAAACTTTCCAAATGTTTCCATCCATTTTGAGCACCGCCCATTTGTTGGTTGTTTTTTACTGAATTTCCTCTGAAATCTATATCGACTGAAATTTGAGAAAGATCAATTTCCAGAGGTCGTATATTTGGCTTCTCTATGATTGGTTTTGACATGAACTTATCTCGTTCATCTGCCCAATTATCTCTGTCCAACAAACCTCGAATAATAGCATTATTTTGATACTCCAAGATTTTTACGCCATTAACGCGACCCCAATACCGCACAGACTTATCCCGTTCATAAGTCCAAGCATTTCCTGTTTCTTGATGAGAATAGATAGCATTTATCTTAAAATCTTTTTTTAAATCTTCAAAAACATCTAAAATTTTTCCTTTGCGAAAAACAAGCGCCTGACCCAACTTACTTAAATCTTCTCTTAAAAATTCTAAAGACTGTTTTGTAAATTCCCAATGCCTGAAAGCTGCATCTTCTTGCATCCAATAGTCAGGCTCAAAAACATAAATTGGTAACACAGGATATTCTGCTAATGCTGCTTCGTTCAACGGAGCATGGTCGGAGGATCGCAAATCCCTTTTAAACCAAACTATATTAACAATTGTTTTTTTTCGTGGTAATTCACGCTTCATATTGCAGTTCGCTCCTGGGAAAACTAATCATTTATTTTACAAGTAGAGCTCAATAAAAAAAAGCACAAAAAGATTTTTACAGAATGATTATGAATAAGCTAGAAGATCAAAAAATCTATTTAAAAGATTATCAAGTTCCAAATTATCTGGTTGATCAGGTGGAACTAACCTTCAAATTATCCGAAGAAAAAACACGTGTGTTAGCGAAAGTCTTTTTCCGGGCTAACCCCGAAGCAACGGATAGCAAATTTTATCTCGACGGAGTAGATTTGGATCTTCAGTGGGCAAGAATTGATGGCGAAAAAATAAATCCAACAATCAGCTCAACGGGCCTTAACTTCGACATTAACAAAAAAGAATTTGTTTGGGAGTGCGAAGTAATCATCAACCCAAAGAAAAATACAGCGCTTGAAGGGCTCTACTTATCAAATGGAATGTACTGCACACAATGTGAGGCTGAGGGTTTTCGAAAGATAACCTATTATCCGGATCGACCAGACGTGATGGCTGAGTTTTTTGTTCGTATCGAAGGAGATAAAAATACTCTTCTCTCAAATGGTAATCCAACCTCTCATGGAAAAGGCTGGATTGAATGGCATGACCCATGGCCCAAGCCATCATACTTATTTGCACTCGTTGCAGGAGATTTAGTTTCAGTAAATGATATTTTCAAAACTCGCTCAGGTCGCGATGTGAAGCTTAATATTTATGTACGGCCAGGAGATGAAGATAAATGCGCTTTTAGTATGGATGCACTCAAAACTTCTATGACGTGGGACGAAAAAAATTATGGCAGAGAATATGATTTAGATCTTTTTAATATCGTAGCCGTCGATGATTTTAATATGGGTGCAATGGAAAATAAAGGTTTGAATATTTTTAATAGTTCTTACGTCCTTGCAAAACCGGAGACAACCACCGATGACAATTTTGAAGCCGTAGAAGCTGTCATTGCACATGAATATTTCCATAATTGGACTGGTAATAGGATTACTTGCCGCGATTGGTTTCAACTCTGTTTAAAGGAAGGATTAACGGTCTTTCGTGATGCGGAATTTACAGCCGATCAAAGAAGTTCTGCCGTGAAGCGAATTAAAGATGTAATTTTGCTAAAGAGCCGTCAATTTAGAGAGGATGGGGGCCCACTTGCCCATCCAGTCCGACCAGAAAGTTTTGTCGAGATAAATAATTTTTACACTTTAACTGTTTATGAAAAAGGCGCTGAGCTGGTCGGTATGATAAAAAGGCTCGTTGGCGATAAAGCCTATAGAGATGCGCTTGATTTATATTTTGATACCTATGATGGCCAAGCTGTCACAATTGAAGATTGGATAAAAGTGTTTGAAGATGTGACAGAGCTCGACTTGAGCCAATTCATCCTTTGGTATCAACAGGCTGGAACCCCAATTCTTTCTGTCTCAGAGAGATGGGAAAACAACTTTTTAAAACTTTTTTTCCAACAAAAAATTCCCGATACACCTGGGCAGTCTAATAAAAAACCACACCTCATACCCGTGGATATGAGCCTTTTAGATAAAAACTCTGGAGAAATCATCCATTCTCAAAATTTAAAAGTGAGCCAAACGAAAGAAGAGTTTATTTTTGGCCCCTTCGATGAGAAACCAATACCATCTCTTTTACGAGACTTTTCTGCCCCAGTCATTCTTAAGCAACATGTAGACAAAGAAAGACTAGCTTTTATTTTTGAATACGAAAAAGATAGTTTTAATCGTTGGGACGCAGGGCGAAAGCTCTGTGAAAACTCTTTGTTTAACATTATTTCACAAGGTGCTTTACCCAATAATTTATATCTTGAATCTTTGAATAAATTAATACGAAATGATAGTCTTGACCCAGCTTTCAGAGCCTTAACACTGTCCTTGCCAAGCCAAGATGAAATCGCTCAAAAATGTTTAGATAATGGTGTTGTCCCGGATCCAATGGCTATTTATCGCTCAATTGAAATTATGAATCTCACAATATCGGATCACCTAAAACCAGAACTTGAGAAAATTTATGAGAAATACTACGTAAATGACGAGTATAAACCTAATGCAACTCAATCAGCATATCGAGCCTTGCGAAATCGAGCACTGTCATTACTAGCCTATCAAGACAGCGCCAATTTAGCCAAAATTCAGGCTACAAACGCACAAAACATGACAGACCAACTTAGTGCATTTTCAACTGTGATCAAACACAATCCAAAAAGCAAACACGTTAAATTATTTTATGATCAATGGAAACACGAACGGCTCGTTGTTGATAAATGGTTTAGCACCCAAGTATTAACAGCTCACCCAAACTCTTTGAATAAAGTTGTAAAAAATTTAACTACTCATTCTGACTTCACTATCACAACACCCAATAGAGTTAGGTCTGTATTGGGAGCCTTTTCTGCCAACACTGCTGGGTTTCATTTGGAAACAGGAGAAAATTATAAATTGTTTTGTGACTGGATTTTGAAAGTCGATTCTGTAAACCCTCAAGTGGCAGCAAGAATGTGTTCGGCATTCGAAACTTGGAAGCGATATGACCCCAAAAGGCAGAAGTTAATCAAATCGCAAATTAATAGAGTATTGGGGGCTGGGTCCGTTTCAAAAGATACGAGAGAAATGCTTACCAGGCTTATAAATTAAAGCCATGGAATATGAGAATTCAGCACGAAGCCCCCAATCCTTAATGTTATTAATATGTTATTTTAGTCTTATTTTAACATTAAAATATTTAATTGCTGCCCATAATTTTGTCATAATTTTTTTAATGCTAATAGTTTTACCACTAGCTTTCGATATAGGGAGAAATAAAAAATCTGGAATCAAAATTTCAAATAAAGAAATCACTTGGTTTTCAGGAAAGTTTAAAGGCCAAATATATTTATCAGATATTTCCTGTGTTGAATTCAAAAAAAGGTTGGATTTATCTTATCGAACAGGGCTAATAGACCAAAATAATAATAAAACTGTACTACCAGCAGAAGCATTACCAAGAATAAATATTTTTAAAGAAACCCTAAAGCTCTACGGTATTAAAGTCGTCGATAGAAAATTCAATTAATCGGATAAGTTTTAGTTTTTGAATTACCATTATTGAAACTACTGACCAAGTTAGCTAAATCTACATTACTTGGAAAAATGAGAAAAAAATGCTTGATTTAAGCTTTGAAAGCCCAAAACCAAAGGTAATTTCCGGAGCAAAATTCGACTGGGAACTGGTCATAGGTATGGAAGTACACGCACAGGTAGCTTCTGCATCCAAACTATTTTCAGGGGCTTCTACAGAATTTGGCAATGAACCAAATTCAAATGTTTCATTCGTTGATGCAGCAATGCCTGGAATGCTCCCAGTAATTAATGAATTCTGCGTAGAACAAGCAGTTAGAACGGGCCTGGGTCTAAAAGCTGAAATTAACCTGTGGTCTGCTTTCGATCGTAAAAACTACTTCTACCCAGATTTACCACAAGGCTATCAAATTTCACAGTTATATCATCCGATTGTTGGCGAAGGTGAAGTAATCGTCGATATGGAACCAGGTATAGCGAGACGAGTTCGGGTAGAGCGGATCCACATGGAGCAGGATGCTGGAAAATCTATTCATGACATGGATCCCAATATGTCATTCGTAGACCTAAACAGAACCGGTGTGTGCTTAATGGAAATTGTAAGCCGACCAGACATTAGAGGACCGGAGGAGGCCGCGGCCTACGTGGGTAAATTAAGACAAATAATGCGATATTTGGGAACTTGCGATGGCAATATGCAAAATGGCAACTTAAGAGCTGACGTTAACGTATCTGTTTGTCTGCCAGGCCAATATGAGAAATATCAACAGACGAATGATTTCAGTCACTTAGGAATACGATGCGAGATTAAAAATATGAACTCTATGCGTTTTATTCAACAAGCAATAGAAGTAGAAGCTCGTCGCCAAATTGCAATTTTAGAGGCGGGTGGCAAAGTTGAACAAGAAACCCGCCTGTATGACCCTGATAAAAGTGAAACGCGATCTATGCGATCAAAAGAGGAAGCTCATGATTATAGATATTTTCCCGATCCTGATCTTCTACCTCTCGAAATTGATCGAAATTGGGTTGAGTCCATTCGGTCTAGTTTGCCAGAACTCCCTGACGAAAAGAAATTACGTTTTATAAATGATTTTAATTTAACTGAATATGATGCTGGCGTTTTGACAGCAGAAATTGAGTCTGCTGATTTTTTTGAGTCAGTGGCTAGCTCATGTGAGGGTAAATTAGCTGCAAACTGGGTTATCAACGAGCTGTTTGGTCGTTTGAAAAAAGATGATCTTTCGATTACTGTAAGTCCAGTAACTCCAAATCAACTTGCGAGTATAATATCTCTTATACAAAGTGGAGACATAAGCGGAAAAATTGCAAAGGAATTATTTGAAATAGTCTATAGTGAGGGCGGAGATCCGAACGAAATTGTCGAAAAACGCGGAATGAAACAAGTGACTGATACATCTGCGATAGAACAGTCGGTGGAAAAAGTAATAAATGATAATCCTGATCAAGTGGCGAAGGCTAAAATAAATCCCAAGCTAGCAGGTTGGTTTGTGGGTCAGGTAATGAAAGCCACTGGTGGTAAAGCCAATCCCAAATCAGTAAACGAAATTGTTGCTAAAAAACTAAACTTATGACCAGCAGATATACTTTTTCACTTTTCAGTTAGTTGTAATTCTAGTGCATGAATTTGGCTTATGAGGTCGGGACCTAAAGCTTCATGAACGGCCCTATGCCTTTGCAGACGAGACATTCCAATAAATTTGGGTGACTTTATTATTAGTTTGAAGTGAGTTTCTCCATCACTATAACCACCATGACCTCGGTGAGCCTCACTATCATTCACAATCTCAATTTCACTTTCCTGAAAAACCTGCTCTAAGGCCGTTTCCATGGCTTTGGCTTTTGACATTTTTTTCGTTTACCTCTTCAGTTTTATTTTTCATTAGTCTATCATAAGCGCCTTGAGTCAAAAAGGTTCTAAAATGAGCAAATCAGACCCATTCGGTTTTGACATGTCTGTTTCTTCTGCGAAGAAAAAAAATCCTCGTGGTAAACGTGGGCTTACGGGAGGATCCGAGACCTCTATTCAGGCTTGCCAGCACGAGGGATGCAAAGAAGCAGGTAAGTTTCGAGCCCCAAAGTCACCGGATGTACTCGATGAGTTTTATTGGTTCTGCAAGGAACATGTTCGTGAATACAACTTAAAGTGGAACTTTTTTACGAACCAGACAGAAGCTGAAATGAACGCTCAAATGTCAAAAGACAAAGTATGGGAAAGAGAGACAAAAGATTTTAGAGATCCTGAGGCAAGAGCCTGGGCACGGCTAGGTATAGAAGACCCACATCAAGTGCTAGGTGAAAATGCTACTAAAAACCCAGGTCGAAACGGCACTAGTGCTGGAAATTCAAGACGGCTTCCACCGACAGAGCGCCGAGCTATTGAAATTCTAGATGCGAAAGATACCTGGAGCAAAGCCGAGGTTAGAAAAGCTTATAAAGCTCTTATAAAAATACTACATCCTGACATGAATGGCGGAGATAGGAGTCAAGAAGAACAATTACAAGAAGTTGTTTGGGCATGGGACCAGATAAAAGACAGCCGAAACTTTAAATAGATCTATCTTTTATACAGTATGATGGTCAACTTTTCTTAAAACTTAAACTCACACCATTTATACAATGTCTTTTTCCCGTTGGCTGTGGTCCATCATCGAAGATATGGCCTAGGTGGGATCCGCACCTACTACAGTGACACTCTGTTCGAATCATGAAAAACTTTTTATCCGTTTGTATCCCAATTGCTCCGGGTAAAGCTTTCCAAAAACTAGGCCAACCTGTGCCCGAATTATATTTATGGGCAGAGGAATAGAGCGCTAAATCGCAACCTTTACAATGATAAAGCCCTTCTTCAAACAGTTTATCAAGAGGCGAAGTAAAGGCCCGCTCCGTACCATGTTTTCGCATAACTTTATATTCCAAGTCGGAAAGTAAAGCTTTC
The DNA here is from genome assembly GCA_902606585.1 of Paracoccaceae bacterium. GTDB lineage: Bacteria > Pseudomonadota > Alphaproteobacteria > Rhodobacterales > Rhodobacteraceae > Salinivivens. Next base: position 35,869 of record CACLGX010000011.1, read on the forward strand.
CATTCACGCTTAGTTCTCGTGATTTCAAATACCTTTGCCTCTTTAGATAAAACTTTAGCTGGAATAAAAGCAGCCAAGATTGCAGTAGTCGAGTTCTTGAAAAAACTCCTTCGATTCATGTTCCAATCCCATCTTATTATTCAAATATTTATTCGCCCAATACTAAACGTTTCTTAGTAATTAGAGCAACAAAAACGATTTGTTAGAATTGTATATAGTGTTTATTTATTTTTTTCCTTCCCCTTGTGGAATCCCGCTATATGCTGCACTTGATGAGCGGTGTGCTTTTAAGGACTAAATGATGACTGATAACAATAATGACTCGAGCAATAGGCCCAATAAAGAAATCTCAGTAAGAGAAGCTTTTGGCATAGAAACTGATATGGTGGTCAAGGGTTTCGAAGAAATATCTGATAGGGTTCCTGATATTGATGAAACTTATAAATTTGATCCTGACACCACGTTAGCCATTTTGGCGGGCTTCTCACACAATAGACGTGTGATGATTCAAGGATATCATGGAACTGGGAAGTCAACCCATATTGAGCAAGTCGCCGCCAGGCTTAAATGGCCAGCAGTTCGTGTTAATTTGGACAGCCATATCAGTCGTATCGACTTAATAGGGAAAGACGCGATAAAACTCAGAGATGGTGTGCAGATCACTGAATTTCACGAAGGTATTCTACCTTGGGCTTTAAGAAATCCAGTTGCAATAGTATTTGACGAATATGACGCCGGAAGAGCCGATGTCATGTTTGTCATTCAGAGGGTTTTGGAGCATGATGGGAAATTAACACTTATGGATCAAAATGAAATAATCCAACCAAACCCAAACTTTAGACTATTTGCTACGGCAAATACAGTTGGTTTAGGCGATACTACAGGTTTGTATCATGGAACCCAACAAATAAACCAAGCTCAGATGGATAGATGGTCTTTAGTAGCTACTTTAAACTACTTATCGATAGATGCCGAGACTTCGATTGTTTTGGCAAAAGCACCAAATTACAATACTGATGCCGGACGAAAAACGATCAAACAGATGGTAACAGTAGCTGATCTGACACGGACCGCTTTTATGAATGGCGACTTATCTACCGTTATGAGCCCTAGAACTGTAATAAATTGGGCACAAAATGCTGAGATTTTTCATAGTATGAGTTATGCTTTCAGGCTATCTTTTCTAAATAAATGTGACGAATTAGAAAGGCAAACCGTTGCTGAATTTTATCAACGATGTTTTGATGAAGAATTACCAGAAAGCGCAGCCGCAATGAGTGTTAGCTAAAATGATAAGATAAGATCGTAAAGAATTTGATCTTATAATAAAATGTAGGAATCTGTTTCAAAATGGCCAGTAATTCTGATAATCCAGCAGATCGATTTAAAAAAGCTTTAGCTGAAGCTACGAAAGTATTGGCTAATAATCCCGAATTAAACGTTAATTATACTGTAGACCCATCTGGTATTTCGGGAGATAGCATAAGACTACCACAGATAAGTCGAAGAATGAGCCGTGAAGAAGTCTTAATAGCCCGCGGTACTTCCGATGCTCTCGCACTATATCATCGCTACCATAATGAAAAAACCCACGCCCGCTACGTGCCGGAAGGGGGAATTGCTCAAGAGATTTACGAGGCCATGGAAACGGCACGTTGCGAAGCTTTGGGAGCACGAGACATGCCAGGTACCGCCGGCAATATTGATGCAAAAATAACTTCTGATACAGACAGAATGGGATATCGAGATATCAAAGAAAGAACCGAAGCACCGTTGTCAGACGCAGCTGGTTTTTTAATTCGGAGTCTAGCTACAGGTCGTGAATTACCGGAGGGAGCTCAAAATGTTTTAAATCTCTGGCGCGACTTTCTAGAAACTCAGGCGGGGAAAACGATCGAGAATGTTTCAGATCAATTAGAAGACCAAAGTCAGTTCGCAAGGTTTTCCCGCCAAGTGATAACCGATCTTGGTTACGGCGATCAGCTTGGTAACGATCCAGATAATATGGAAGATGAGGACGAAGAGCAATTTCAAGATGATGCTGACGAGGAAAATAATCCAGACACCACAGGAGAGGAAGACAGTCAGGACGAAGAAAGTGACGCTAATCCAGAACAATCTCAAGAGGAGCAACAAGATGATGGACAAGCCCGTGTTTCCCTCGATGATGATGCTTCAGATGATATGTCTGAGGAAACAGAATTACCTGAAGGCGAGTCACCAATCGAACCTCCAGCACCTCAGCCGGTTTCCGAAGCTGACCCTAATTATAAAGTTTTTGCTGGAGAGTTTGATGAGGAGGTTCACGCAGAGGAACTTGCTGAACCTGTAGAGCTGGAGCGCTTAAGAGCATATTTAGATCAACAGCTAGAGCCATTGAAGGGTGCAGTGAGTAGATTAGCAAACAAACTGCAAAGACGACTTCAAGCCCAACAGAACCGGAGCTGGCTCTTCGATTTAGAAGAGGGTATTCTTGACGCTGGTCGGCTGGCTCGTATTGTTGCGAACCCAACCACTCCCCTTAGCTTTAAAATGGAGCAAGATACAGAATTCCGCGATACGGTCGTAACACTCCTATTGGACAACTCAGGATCAATGAGGGGACGACCAATATCAATTGCTGCAATTTGTGCTGACGTCCTTGCAAGAACACTTGAGCGATGCAACGTTAAAGTTGAAATACTCGGTTTTACAACCAGGGCTTGGAAAGGCGGCCAATCTAGAGAGCGTTGGTTGAACGATGGGAGACCTCAGCAACCAGGTCGTTTAAATGATCTACGGCATATTATTTATAAGGGGGCCGACGCACCATGGCGACGCTCTCGTCCCAATTTAGGCCTTATGATGAAGGAAGGCCTTCTAAAGGAAAATATTGATGGGGAAGCCCTGGAATGGGCTCATCGAAGGATGACAGCGAGAGCTGAACAGCGAAAAATATTAATGGTTATTTCAGATGGTGCACCGGTAGATGATAGTACATTATCGGTTAATCCTGCTAATTATTTAGAAAAACATCTTAGAGATGTTATAGACATGGTGGAACGTAGAAATGCAGTAGAGTTACTTGCTATCGGAATTGGTCATGATGTTACAAGATATTATGAAAGAGCTGTTACAATTACAGACGTCGAACAATTGGCTGGTGCAATGACAGAACAGCTAGCAGCTTTGTTTGATACAGATCCGAGGGCGCGAGCCAGGGCAATGGGGTTAAAAAAGACTGGCTAAACATGAAAACAGCTTTCTTTCAATCTTTTGAAGACTCATCCGATAGGGAAGAAACTCCTTTTAGATTATCTATAGTGCAGGCAGAGCTGAAAAAAAATAGTTTATCAGGGTACCTAGTTCCTCGTTCTGATGTCCATCAGGGGGAATACGTTGCGGCATGTGATGAGAGATTGTCATGGCTTACAGGTTTTACTGGTTCAGCTGGCATTTGCATTGTTGGAAGTGACAGGGCTGGAGTATTCGTGGACGGCCGCTACAGTATCCAAGCTAAAAAGCAAACAAAATCACCATTTGAAGTGATCCAATGGAATAAAAAGAATTTTTTAGAGTGGATTAAAAAAAATATCATCAAGGGAAAAATTGGATTTGATCCCTGGCTTCACTCACACAAGGACATTATTTGGCTAAGTGAAGCCTTTGCAAGCACACGTATTAGTTTTGCGCCATCTCACAATCTCATTGATAAAGTCTGGTTGGCCCGTCCCCCGAAAACATCCAACAAAGTAATGAATTACCCTGTTGAGTTGGCTGGACTTTCTGCGAAAGAAAAATGTCAGAAAATTGCAGAAAAAATAAGATTTAAGAAGGCTAACTCAGCAGTAATCACATTGCCAGACAGTATCGCTTGGCTTCTCAATTTACGCGGGAACGACGTAATCCATAGTCCAATATTACAAGCATTTTTGATAATCGACGCCGAAGGATATGTAAAAATATTTTGCCAAAATGAAAATCTATCTAATACTATCAATGGTCTGGAGAACTTTGTTAAGGTTTTTATTTTAGAAAGATTTGAGATGGCCCTTACTAAACTAAAGGGATCTGTACTTGTGGATGAAATAACCGCTCCCTTCGCTGCTGTCAAAATACTTCAAAGCAACGGTTGCAAGCTTATTATGGGTGAAGATCCTATAATCTTACCAAAGGCATGCAAAAACCCAATTGAGCTGAGGAATGCAAGAATATGCCACAAGCGTGACGCCGTTCACATGTGTGAATTTCTTTCCTGGGTAGACAGACAAAATAAGAATAAATTCGATGAAATTGATGTTGTAATAGAGCTAGAAAATTTTCGAAGAAAAGATGAAAACCTTAAAGAAATTAGTTTTGATACTATAGCGGCTTCAGGCCCAAACGCTGCATTGCCACATTATCGCGTTAATTACTCAAGTAATAGGACAATTGAGACAGGTGAAGTCTTGCTCGTAGATAGCGGAGGCCAATATCTTGACGGTACAACTGACATAACCAGGACGATTGCAATTGGGAGGCAAAGCAAAGAGGTCAAAAATGCATTTACCTGCGTTTTAAAGGGCTTAATTGCTATATCAAAATTAAAGTTCCCATCTGGCACAAGCGGTAGAGATATTGATGCTTTCGCGAGAGCGCCTTTGTGGCAATTTGGAAAAGACTATGCACATGGAACAGGTCACGGAGTTGGACACTATCTTAGCGTGCATGAAGGCCCACACCGAATTTCAAAATTTTCAGACGTCGAGTTCAAAGAAGGTATGATTGTCTCAAATGAACCAGGCTTTTACAAAGAAGGAAAATTTGGGATTAGAATTGAAAATCTTATTTTGGTAAAAAATTCTGAATTAAAAACTGACAACTCTTTTTTAGAATTTGAAACTCTTACTTTTGTTCCCATAGATAGGCGTTTAATATCTAGGAATTTATTGGATAGTTATGAGCTTGTATGGATAAACAATTATCACAGTCAGTGCTGGAAACGTGCAAAAGACCTTGTGACAGCTCCGACAAAGGCTTGGTTAAAAAATATGACAAGACCACTTTAAATATTGAAAGTAAAGAATTTAAATTGTGAGTTATAATAATTTATAACAACGTAATTATTATTAGGTAAATTAGCATCAAATGTACAAAAAAAAATCTTTTGAAACATTACAAAATCATTTCGGCGAACGATGGTCAGTATCTCCTTCAGATATCGAAAATCATGGGCGCAGTGAGTCTTACTTCCCAATTTATGCACCAGATGCGGTAGTATATCCAGTCACCACTGAAGATGTAGTTTTTCTCGTGAATATTTGTCAGGAAGCTAATATCCCCTTGATTGGTTATGGAATTGGTACATCTTTGGAAGGGCATACCGCTGCTATAAACGGCGGTATCTGTGTCGATTTTTCAAAAATGTGCAAAGTCTTAGAAATCGACCCCTATAATATGTCAGCAACATTAGAGCCGGGTGTAACCAGAGAGCAGTTAAATACTGAGTTAAGGCATTCAGGGCTATTTTTTTCTGTAGATCCTGGCGCAAATGCAACTCTGGGAGGAATGGCATCAACTAGGGCTTCTGGAACAACCACTATTCGCTATGGCACAATGAGAGAAAATATTCAAAGTCTAGAAATAGTATTAGCAAACGGTGAATGCATTAGTACTAACACAAAAGCTAAGAAGTCAGCGGCAGGCTATGATCTTACCTCTCTATTTATAGGAGCAGAAGGCACGCTGGGACTTATTACAAAAATTTCGGTCAAACTTCACCCTATCCCAGAATTAGTTACGTCTGGAGTAGTTGCTTTTGGTACAATTAATGATGCTGTTAAAGCAGTACAGGACATAACTTTTACTGGAGCCCCTGTAGCGCGACTTGAATTCTTAGACGAAAAATCAGTCGAAGCTTTCAATGCCTATTCCAAATTAAATTTACCTTTAAAACCGCACCTTCTTTTTGAGCTGCATAGTTCAGAAAAATCGTCTCCCAGTGATATTGAAAACTTTAAGTTAGCATGCTCTAATCATGGCGGAATACAATTTCAGTGGTCCTCTAAAGAAGAAGAGCGAAAGGAACTCTGGGCTTTACGCCACAAAGGTTACTATGCGATTTTAGCTTCTGCACCCGGGAAAAGAGCTATAGTAACAGATATATGCGTTCCTCAGACCGAATTGAGTAAAGCGGTATTAGAAACCCAAAAAGATATTTCCAGAAGTGGAATATCAGGGCCAATTTTGGGACACGTTGGCGATGGAAATTTTCATGCAATTTTATTAGTTGACCCTAAGGATCCTAAGGAGATGAAAGCTGCAAAAGCTGTTACCAACAAAATGGCAAATTTAGCAATAAGTTTAGGTGGAACATGTACTGGCGAACATGGAATAGGCATGGGTAAACTTGACTTTATGCCCAAACAACTTGGCCACGCATGGCATGTTATGGGTAAAATAAAAGAAGCGTTAGATCCAACAAATATAATGAATCCTGGTAAACTTGTTGAAAAAAATTAGCTATTTTTTAGAGTACCCAGAAATCAAAACTCTTGACGCTTCTCTGGCCTCATCCGTTATTCTATCTCCAGAAATCATACGAGCTATTTCTTCGACTCTATCCTCACCTTTAATCTGGTTTACCTGAGACAAGGTTTTCTCATCTTCAATAACTTTTGAGACTAAGAAATGCCTCTCCGCTAAAGCCGCAACTTGCGGGGAATGTGTAACTACCAAAACTTGAGCATTGTTTTTGGCCAACTGTAAAAGGCGTCGACCAACCGCATCAGCTGTTGCTCCACCAACACCTCGATCTATCTCATCGAAAACCATGGAAACTCCATTTTGATCATTTGTTAGGCAAACCTTTAGAGCAAGAAGAAACCTACTTAATTCTCCTCCGGATGCTATCTTTAGAAGAGCGCCAAACTTGCCTCCAGCATTTGTAGAAATTGTGAAAGCAACTGAGTCTTGACCTAATTCACTTGGACTAATTTGCTTTATTTCAGTTTTAAATCTTGCTCTTTCCATTTTTAACGGCTTCAGTTCTTTTTCAACCATTCTGTCCAAAACGGCCGCAGCTTTTTCCCGCGCTTTCGATAACCTCTTTGACAAGTGGTCAAATTCTTTGAGAGACTCGTCATAATTAATTTTCAAGCCTTCAATATTCTTTTTGCCATTTTCTAAAAAATTTAATTGTTCTTTTAATTTATGTTCGAATTCTGGAAGCTGATCTACTGTTAGTTTGTACTTTCGGGCAAGACCTCTAATAGCAAACAAACGGTCTTCGAGTATTTCCAAATCTTCTGGATTAAAGCTCAAATTAGATAGTACATCAAAGATGCCAGACTGCGCTTCTTGTAATTCAAATTGAGCTCTGCCGAGGGCTTCAATTGGTTCATCTAAAACATTCTCAATATTTTTAGCAGCTTTCTCTAAACACTTTATAGCACCGCTTAGCTGACCTTCGGCGCCGCCTCTATCAACTAAAGTACTAGCTTCAGTAATACTTTCACGAATACTTTGAGAGTTTTGCATTAATCTTCGCTTAGTATCCAGCTCAGTCTCCTCACCTTGATAAGTTCCTAAGTCAGAAATTTCTTTTAAATTATGCCTAATAAAATCCTCCTCATCGGCAAGCTCTTGATTTTTCCTGGTAAACGCTTCTAAAGCCTTTTGATTTTCTTTAAAATTAAGGAAAGCTTTTTTTACTAAACTTAATGCTGGGCCGGTTTTGGCAAATTGATCCAAGAGATGCAAATGTCCCTTAGCATCCAAAAGACCACGCTCATCATGCTGCCCATGAAATTCAATCAGGTTTTCGCCTAAATATCTCAAAAATTCAGACGAAACACGTTTATCATTTACCCAGGCTGCTTTACGACCATCGGAAAAATTTACTCTTCGAATTATTAATTCATCAGATTTCGGAATATCCGCTTCATCAAGAATTAAGTTTACTTTGTTAGAGTTTTTTGTGGAAAAAACAGCTAAGACTTCTCCTCTTTCCGTTCCATCACGCACCATTGAAGCTTGACCACGGGCTCCTAAAGCAAAGCCAAGACAGTCAAGTAAAATTGACTTTCCTGTTCCAGTCTCACCTGTGAAAGCGTTAAGGCCTGAGGAAAATTCTAAAGATAATCTCTTTATTAATAAAATATCTTTGATTTCAAGCTCATGAAGCATGATACTTTACAACCACTGTCCCTTAACAACTTGTCGGTATATTTGATTTAACCAGCTGTTGCCCGAAGATTTAGGCTTTAAGCCTTTACTGCCCAATAGCTCGAAAGTCCGATTATACCATTCTGTTGATCTATAGTTGTGCCCTAAGATCGCCCCCGCTGTTTGAGCTTCATTCACCAACCCTAGGCTTAAATAAGCTTCAACAAGTCTATGCAAAGCTTCTGGAACCTGAGATGTCGTTGAAAATTCTTCGATAACACCTCTAAATCTATTAATGGAAGGTGCAAAATGGGCGCGTTTTAGATAATATCGCCCTACCTCCATTTCTTTACTTGCTAAGTGATCTCTTAAAAAGTTAAATCTAATCTCTGAATTTGAGGCGTATTCACTTTCCGGATATTCCTCTTTAATTAAATTAAAAACTTTCAGAGCTTCTTTTGCCAATTCTTGATCACGACCAATCGCAAGAACTCGGTCATAATAGCTTAAACCTATTAGATAATAAGCGTATGGCACATCCTTATCATTAGGGTGAAATTCAATAAATCGGTTTGCGGCGCTAACCACATTATCATAATCTTCATCTTTATGATAAGAATAAACCTGCATGATTAGTGCCCGTTTTGCCCAATCCGAATAAGGATAAAGTCTTTCAACTTCGGTAAATTTTTCAGCTGCGTCGCTGTACCGCTTTCGAAGAATTTCTTTTTCTCCAGAATTAAAAATTTCTTCGGCTGCCTGATCCTCAGAATTATTATCCTCAATATCAACTTGGTTGTCTGAACAATTTGAAAGTAAAGTAAAGATTAAAAAAAATATGAAAGGCGTTACAGGACCTTTTAGCCAAGTCATTTACAATTTTCTCCAACAGGACAGCGTTTGTACTTGAAAAACATATTGTCCTTTAGCATAAAATGAATCTTTGAAAAATACCCAGTCGTAAAGATTAAGTTTTTATTCAGGCTACTTTACAGACTTCAGATAGCTTCACACCACTTCCCGGCAAATTATCAACTGTTTCTTTGTCACAAGAAATAATTTCAAAATTTCCTTCATCAGAGAATAAACTTCTGAGAAGTCCATGGGTTATTCCGTGGCCCGCTCTATTTCCGATGTAGTGTCCAATAATTGGATATCCAGCTAATGCTATATCGCCCAGTGCATCTAACATCTTGTGCCTTACTGGTTCGTCCGAATGACGAAATCCACCAGGGGACAAAACATTTTTACCATCGACTACTACTGCATTTTCATAACTGCCACCAAGGGCTAATCCCTTGGATCTCATCGCTTCCACCTCAGAATACCGACAAAACGTTCTGCTATCGCAAAGCTCTCGGACGAAAGAGCCATTAGACAAATCTAGAGTCTTACTTTGTATTCCTATTGCTGCATCAGAAAATTCAATAGAAAAACTCATTTTTGGGTTCGTACTTGGCTGAAATTTCGCCCAGGCCATCCCATGTTTATGTTCAACTGTTTTAAGGATACGTATTGCCTTTAATGATTGCCGCTGCAGTTTAATTCCAGTTTTAAGAATCTCTTTGACAAATGCTAGTGCGCTACCGTCCAGTATCGGAACTTCTGGTCCATCTATTTCTAACATGGCATTATTTATACCGCATCCAGTTAATGCTGCCATTAGGTGTTCAATAGTTGAAACACTAACTCCGTCTGAATTTGCTAATCTGGTACAGAGTTCACTGTCAGCTAGGTTATTCAAAACAGCAGGAATAAATTTATTGCCTGCCTCTACATCAATTCTTTTGAAACAGATTCCAGAATCGATATTGGCTGGCAATACTACTAACTTTGATAACAAGCCTTTGTGTAAACCTATTCCTTCAAAAATAATTGGTTTACTTACGGTTGTTTGCAAATTAATACCCCACACTGCATTTAGACTAAACCTCAATTAGGCAGATGAATAGAACGTCAATCGTAAAAAAACAATTAACTCTTTGTGACTTTTTGTTACATGACTTAACAAAAGGGGGCCCTTAAGCCCACTATGAAGTATTTCTTAAAAAATATTAATAAAACAATTAGTTAGCTTGCCGTCGCAGAAATGCAGGAACTTCTATCTTTTCCTGCTCTAAATCATCAAATTCACTTTCCCCAGTAATGTCCGTATTAAAGTTTGGCTCCTTTCTACTAATACCAGACCCTGAGCCCACAGTTTCGCTTCTTGACATTCTACTAATTAACGAGCTGATCCCAAATTTTGGACGCTCAGGTGCTGAATTTTCTTCACCGGTAGGCAAGCTATTTTTCTGATCAGATTCTTTTGTAACTGCCGCCTTTAGTCTCGCAAGAGTTTCCGGTGAAGGAACCCCTGGAGATGAATGAGGCTGAGTTTCCAAAGCTTCTTCTGATCTAGAGTCCGCCATTAGACCATGGTTTTGCTGATCGAGTGATTGATCAAGCTCACTGCGTGCGAAAATTTCACTATCGATTTCGTCAAATATTTCTTGAGTTTTAGCTACAATTGGTTCCTCTAAAGACAAGTTTTGACCAGTTTCTTCTACTTCTTCTAATGCCATAACGGAGGTTTCTAATGGATTTTCTATTGTAGGACGTGAGATTTCTTCAGCTTCAATACCTGTTGCGACGACCGAAACTCGCATCTTACCCTCTAAATCAGTATCTAAAGTTGAACCAACTATTATGTTAGCATCAGGATCAACTTCCTCACGAATTCTATTAGCCGCCTCATCGAGTTCAAAAAGTGTTAGATCGTATCCACCGGTGATGTTTATTAATACTCCTTTAGCACCGCGTAGCGATATTTCGTCAAGAAGTGGATTAGCAATTGCTTTTTCAGAGGCTTGAACAGCACGATCTTCACCCTCTGCCTCCCCAGTTCCCATCATCGCTTTACCCATTTCATCCATAATTGCACGAACATCGGCAAAATCCAGGTTAATTAGGCCAGGTCTGACCATCAAATCAGTCACACCTTTAACACCTTGGTATAATACATCATCGGCCATACTGAATGCCTCAGTGAATGTAGTTTTTTCATTTGCTATTCGAAATAAATTTTGATTTGGGATAATTATTAAGGTATCGACCATTTTTTGCAGGGCTTCAACACCTTCTTCAGCTTGGCGCATGCGCTTCATACCCTCAAACTGAAAAGGCTTTGTAACCACTCCAACGGTTAAAACGCCAAGTTCTCTGGCAGCCTGTGCGATGATTGGAGCAGCTCCTGTACCTGTTCCACCGCCCATTCCTGCCGTAATAAAACACATGTGCGTGCCAGATAGTTCATTTACAATTTGCTCAATGCTCTCCTCAGCCGCTGAAGCACCAATAGAGGCTCGGGCACCTGCACCAAGACCTTCAGTGACTTTAACCCCCAGCTGGATTTTTTGCGAAGACTGGCTTTGTTGTAAAGCCTGAGCGTCTGTATTGGCGACAACAAAATCCACACCTTTTAATTGCTTTTCAATCATGTTGTTAACCGCATTTCCGCCAGCTCCACCAACGCCGAAAACCGTTATGCGAGGTTTTAACTCGTCTTTCTCTGATACTGATAAATTTAATGTCATATTATATCCGCCTGTTTTGCCCATTTTTTGGTGCTTAATTTACTGCTTTTATTAAAGGGATGATAAAGCGTTTTGTTAAAAAGGTCACGTAAAAAAAAAATAAACATGACTATATGTGGTAAATTATCAAAGTTTTTGTCGATATTTAGACAAAATAGCGTGTTACTAGGTTCAAACTCACCAATTATCTTTGAACCACCGAAAGACACGACTCACCGACTGCCCACTAAAATTTTTGCTGCGTGGAGAAAAATCCCACCATTCGTCCTGAGGATGAGCCGCAAATAGACTAAGTCCTACAAGTCCAGCACAACTCGGTCCGGAGTATGCCTGAGGCAAACGATGAATTCGCATAGGTCTTCCTAACCGAACTTGTTGGCCTAGAATTTTACTAGCTAAAGAATCTATCCCGGGAACTTGACTAGCTCCTCCAGTAAGTATGATTTTTTGGCTTGGCAAATCATCAAAGCCAGCACTACTTAAACTAGAGCGCGCCTCGTCCACAATTTCTTCAATTCTAGGCCTCATTATTCCAATCAAATCTGACCTACTAATAATTCGGCGATCAAGCTCCCAGTCTCCCGTCTCGCTAGTAATCTCAATCATCTCACGATCGTCCAAACCAGTTGCGACTACACCTCCATTTCGAGTTTTTATTCTTTCTGCTGTTGATGAAGGAACCTGCAAGCCCATAGAAATATCTCGAGTTACCAATTCTCCGCCCATTTTTATTGTTTCAGCAAAAATCATGTGCTTTTTCCAAAATATTGAAATATTGGTTGAACCTCCGCCAAGATCAATGCACGCCGCTCCCAGTTCTTTTTCATCTTCAACCAAAGATGAAAGTGCCGATACATATGAGGAAGAAGCAACCCCCGCTAACTCTAAATCACACCTTTTTATACAATAGGCTAAATCTTGGATTGTTTTTTCTTTGATAGTAAGCATATGCATGTCGACGGACAAGCTTTTACCTATTTGACCTCTGGGATCAGACAAGCCCGTTTTATGATCTAAGGAAAAATTTACTGGTTGTGCATGTAGAACTTCTCTATCTGAATCATAAGCAGGTATTCCACAAGATCCTAGAACATCAGCGATATCATTATTATCAACGATTTCATTTTTGATATCTATTCTACCTTCAAGACCGTAGGAGCGTGGGCAGCCACCCGAAACACAAGCAATTGCGTGGTCCACTCGAGAATTTGCCAATTTCTGGGCAGATTGCAACGCAGTTCTAATTGCTCTCTCCGTTTCAGGCATTGATACAATCTCGCCATATTCTATTCCTCTGGATCTGGTTAATGCAGAGCCAATTACTTGGAACCCTGACTGTCCGGCTAGGGAGCCAACACCGTCTCCATCAATATTTGCTTCCGTACCATCGAACTTTAAAATTAAACAACCTATCTTGGAAGTTCCAACATCTAAAACAGCTATTACGCCTCGCTGCAAAGCAGCGGATCGCATCGCCCTCATAGCTCGCTGTGAATGATACAACTCTATCAATTTTTTACTCCAATTGCTTCTGAATTTATTTGACCATATTTATCCGACGGAACCCTAAGTGTAATCCTGGAAGGGAGCCTGAAATCAAAAACTGCTATCTGACGGGATAAGACTTGCTCAGTTTCGTCTAAAATTAGAATTTTTTGAATAGCCTGCAATGGATCATTCTCAGGTAACATGATAACTTGCCCTGATTTCATGACGATATTCCAGCGTCTTTGCCCTACAAAAATCAAACCATGGAAATGATCTAAGTTCCCATAAATAGCTTTAAAAATAGCAGTCGCTTGAGATGC
>CACLGX010000012.1 GCA_902606585.1 Paracoccaceae bacterium
CTCTTTTCGCCCCAAGATTTTTAGCAAGCTCAATAGCTAACTCTACGGCAGCTTTTTCACCAGATATAACAACTTGAGAAGGATCATTATCATTTGCTGCCTGACAAATACCTGCAGCTTCAGCTTCATTAGCCAAAGATTGAACCGTAGCAAAGTTTAATCCCAATATGGCAGCCATAGCCCCAACTCCAACGGGAACTGCGTCTTGCATAGCGAGCCCTCTAGCTCTCAGAAGTCTTGCCGCATCTGAAACAGAAATAGCTTTACTCATCGCCAGCGCAGAATATTCACCCAGAGAGTGCCCGGCTAAGTAAGCACAGCTTTCAATTTTAAAACCTTCACTTTCTAATCCTCTTAAAGCCGCTAAGCTCATCGCCATTAATGCTGGCTGAGCGTTTTGGGTGAGAGTCAATTCTTCAATATCGCCATCCCATATTAGGGAAGATAGGTTTTCGCCCAATGCATCATCAACTTCCTCAAATACAGCTTTGGCTGACGAATATTCGTCAGCTAGTAATTTGCCCATTCCTATACTCTGAGACCCTTGCCCAGGGCATACTAAAGCTCTAACCACAAATAACTCCTTGTATATAAATTGCAGATATCTGTCTTGTTGAAATCATGCAATCCTTTTAGTTTATAAAAGTAGGTGGGTATTTTTCTGGAAAACTTGTAGCCCTGTGCCAACTTTCGGCAATATTTAAAAGGTTATTATCAGAAAACTGTTTGCCAATTAATTGAATACCAAATGGCAATTTATTTTTGCAAAAACCAGCTGGAAGATTAATAGCTGGAAGCCCTATTAAACTGACCGGCACTACGACCTGCATCCATCTATGATATGTGTCCATCGGGTGGTTAGAAATGAATTCTGGATATTCTTTTTCTATATTAAACGGCTGTACCTGTGTTGAAGGCAATACAGCAGCATCACACTGGTCAAGAACTGAAGCCATTTTTTTAAACCACTCGCTTCGGGTCTTAGAAGCTTGTACTATCTCGTCGTTTTTGAGCGATAGCCCTCGCTTTATCTCCCATATAAGTGGTTTCTTCATCAACCTACGTTTTACTGGATCATCAAATTCCTTTGCAAGCGAGTTGGCGACGGACCAAGATCGCAAAGTAATCCAAGCTTCCCAAACTTTTTCCATAGCCATGGGTAAATCAATAACCTCTACTGAAGCGCCTAGTTCCTCAAATTTTTTTAACGATTGCTCAGTGAGATCCCTTATTCCTTCTTCAAGTGGAAGATCCCAGCCCATAAAAGATATTATCCTTTTATTTTTTAATGAATGATCCTTTATCGGAACGTTTACATCAAAAAAAGGAACTCCATTAGGTTGCCGTGCATCTTTACCAGCCATAACCCTCAATAAAACTGCTAAATCCTGAGGGTTTTTGGCCATTGGTCCACTAGTCGACAATTTATGCAAATATAACTCATCGCTAGGTTCACTAGGCACTAAACCCCAGGTAGGTCGCATCCCATAGACATTATTCCAAGCAGCGGGGTTCCGAAGAGAACCCATCATATCCGAGCCATCAGAATATTTTACCATATCACAAGCCAAAGCAACCGCTGCTCCGCCAGAGGATCCTCCAGCAGATTTACTCAAGTTATAGGGGTTTTTTGTAGCTCCAAATACTGGATTAAAAGTATTACTACCTAGCCCAAGCTCTGGTGTATTCGTTTTTCCAATTATAATAGCGCCGGCCTGACGCATTCGGGCAACAATTATGTCATCATTATCAGCTATTTCATTAGCAAAAATCGGCGAACCTTGAGTTGTCCTGAAACCCTTTGCATTTGCTAAATCTTTTACTGCAATGATCTCGCCATGAAGTTCACCTTGCTCCCCAATTGGTAATTTTTCTTTGTTAAAAGCCTCATCTAGAATATCACTTTCGTGTCGCATTGAAACAATGGCATTCACTTCAGGGTTCCATTTACGAATTTGCGCAAGCCTAAATTCAATTTTCTCTGTTACTGATCTTTCAATTGTCAAATTGTTATCTTTTATCTAATTTTCTCTACTCTTAACTTAATCGCTATCCTTTGCTTCAGCCCTTGATTTCCCAGAAACATTCATTGCTAAAGTAGCAGCCATAAAATCGTCGAGATCACCATCTAATACTCCTTTTGTATCAGAAGTTTCGTGTCCAGTTCTAAGGTCTTTGACCATCTGATAAGGTTGTAAGACATACGACCTTATTTGGTTGCCCCAACCCGCGTCACCTTTATTCTCATGGGCCTCAACAACGGCAGCACTTCTACGATCCAACTCCAGCTGGTATAATCGCGATTTTAGCGCTTTCATTGCAATATCGCGGTTTTGATGCTGAGATTTTTCTGAGCTTGTCACGACAATTCCCGTGGGATTATGCGTTATTCTAACCGCTGAATCAGTGGTGTTAACATGTTGCCCACCAGCCCCTGAAGAGCGAAAAGTGTCTATTCGAATATCCGCTGGATTAACCTCAATATCAATATTATCATCTACCACTGGATAAACCCAAATTGAACAAAAGGAAGTATGCCTTTTAGCCGAACTATCAAAAGGTGAAATCCTAACAAGCCTATGGACGCCACTTTCCGATTTCAGCCAACCATAAGAATTATGGCCACTTATTTTATAAGTGACAGATTTAATGCCAGCTTCTTCCCCAGGGGTTTCCGATTGTAAATCGATATTATACCCTGTTTTTTGAGCCCACCTTAGATACATGCGAGCCAACATCGCCGCCCAATCACAACTTTCTGTGCCGCCAGCACCAGCATGAATTTCAAGGAACGTATCGTTTGCGTCAGCCTCACCATTCAAAAGCGCTTCAAGCTCTTTTGAAGCTGCATTTTTTGCTAAAAGGTTTATAGCTTTTTCAGCTTCATCGATAATTTCGCTATCTTCTTCCTGCTCACCTAATTCAATCATTTCGATATTATACAGTAGATCATCTCTAATTTGATTATGCCCCTCCATTGCGTCAACTAATGATTGTCTCTCTCTCATCAACTTCTGAGCCTGATCAGGTTTATCCCAAAGATTGGGGTCTTCTACACGAGCATTAAATTCTTCTAGACGATTAGGAGCAGTATCCCAATCCATTCTCTGGCGAAGTAGTTCCAAAGATTTTTCAACTGCGTTAACTAAATTTTCTATATCTGCTCTCATAGTTTTTCTTTTAATTTACCGCTAATATTTCATGAATTTTTTCTTAGTAAAGACCACCAGAAGTAAGAGTTCCTAGGCTTGCGGCACCACCGAAGGTTACAATTTCTCCACTGGAACTTGTTGTATGAACTAGTCGCTCATCCTCTTCGGAAAAAAGGTCAATATTGCTTCCCATTGCAAAACCTCCGTTTACTGCATCCCCAAATGTTGGTTCCTCTCCGTCGCGAAAATATTCTGCAACCACAAAATCCCCTTCTGCCTTTTCATCTAATCGATCACCTGTAAGACGATGGAGGTTAATAAACTTACCGCCTTCCGGCACCTTAAAATCACCTCCACCATATTTCTTGATAGCTGAAAGCATAAATTCATTGAATACCGGACCACATGTACTACCACCGCCCGTTCCTCGACCAAGCGGCGCGGGAATATCATAACCGATATAACAACCAGCAACAATATTGCTGGTGAAACCCACAAACCATGCATCTTTAGCTTCGTTAGTTGTCCCTGTTTTTCCAGCAGTAGGCACTGGTAATTTTACCGTTCTAGATGCTGTTCCGCGAGTAACAACACCTTCCATCATTGAAGTCAGCTGATAGGCGGTTACGGCATCCATAACTCTTTCTCTTTTTGAAGTAATTTCTGGCCCCAAACCCAGTGGTAGAAAATCCTCCACACAATCCTCGCATACTCTTGGGTCATGGCGATAAACTGTCTTGCCAAACCTATCTTGAATACGATCTACCAACGTTGGTTCTACTCGCTCACCACCATTTGCAAACATGGCGTACGCAGCAACCATCTTATAAAGTGTGGTTTCTTCGGCACCCAAAGAATTAGCCAAATAGGGACGCATATTCATGTAAACACCAAAACGTTCAGCATAATCTGCTATAGTTTTCATTCCAACATCTTGAGCAACCCTAATAGTCATTAAATTTCTAGACTTTTCTATACCCGTACGCAGGGGAGTTGGTCCATAAAACTTACTTGACGCATTCTTGGGCCGCCAAAGACCTTCCGGCGTATTGAATTCGATTGGTGCGTCGATAACTACGGTGGCAGGAGTATACTTACTGTCAAGCGCAGATGCATAAACAAATGGCTTAAAACTTGAACCTGGCTGACGATCTGCTTGGGTGGCCCGATTAAAAACAGAATGGTCATAATCAAAGCCACCTTGCATGGCAAGAACGCGCCCAGTGTTGACGTCCATGGCCATAAACGCTCCCTGAACTTCGCTAATCTGTCTCAGTGTCCATCTCTTAAATTCTTTATCCTCATCAAGTAACGCTCTTACATAAATAACATCACCTAGAGACAAGATATCTTGTGCCCTTTTTGCCTTATACTGCACGCTTTCTTGATCGGTTTTTTTATGAGCCCAAGTTACATCTTTATATGAAATATAATGTCCTCTTGGATCGTCAGGAACTCCTTCTATCCCAATGATTGCACTATCTCCTTTAAAACCTAGAACAACGGCAGGGTACCATCGCCCACCTAAGTTGATTTTACGCGACATAGGGAGCACAGAAAGAGCTTCTCTCCAGTATCCTAACTGAACTTCTGTCAATTTCAATCCAGTCCCTCTCCAAGCCCCTTGCTTCCTATCAAAAGCTTCAAGTGCTCTTTGTAATGCTGTGGCCGCGACGCTCTGCATCTCTGGATCCAGTGTTGCCCTAACCGTCATCCCCGAGGTAAAAAACTCTTCTTCACCAAAATTTCTGCTCAACTGCCTGCGGATTTCATCTGTAAAATAATCACGCGGAGGAAGAGAGGATTTAAATGAGAGGAAATCACCATTTTGAACAGATTTTAGTGGCTTTTGAAGTTCAACTTTATATTCTGTTTCGTTAAGATAGCCATTCTGCCACATTTCGCGGAGGACGTAGTTCCTTCTCTCTAATAAGCGATCTTTTTTTCTTACTGGATGAAATTTGGAGGGAGCTTTTGGTAAAGCAGCGAGAAAAGCGGCTTCATGCGGAGCTAATTGGTCCAAGGTTTTATTAAAATAAGTTTGGGCCGCGGCCGTTACACCATAGGAGTTTTGCCCAAGAAAAATTTCATTCAAATATAGCTCAAGTATTTTACTTTTAGGTAGCGTATTTTCTATGCGCGTTGCTAAGATTATTTCTTTAATTTTTCGCTCAGCTTGACGTGAACCATCTAACAAAAAGTTCTTCATGACTTGTTGAGTAATAGTTGATGCCCCCCTTACTACCTGTCCGCCGGAACGAACTGCATCAACAATAGCTGAGATTATTCCTCTTACATCATACCCGGGATGTGAGTAAAAATTTTTGTCTTCCGCTGATATAAATGCATTTTTAATTGAAACCGGGACTTCATCAACAGGCGTAAATAGCCTCCGCTCTCGAGCAAACTCATCTATTATTCGCCCTTCTACAGAATAAATCCGACTAATTGTTGGGGGTTTATACTGAGAAAGCGATTCATGACTTGGAAGATCTCGTCCATATATCCAAAAAACTGCTCCAATAGTAATAGCAGCACCAATTGCACCCAACGTTAAGATGGTGAAAACCGATCCAATAATGTTTATTAATGGCCTAACCAATGCTCATCCCTTAACATGCTCAAATGTAGTCAACAAATTACTCATGCTCTAAAATACTTACAATATGTTTAAATTAAATAGATACAATTTTAAGATTATTCCTTTTTTAAAAATTTGTGCTGTTTATCATTTATCTGCCAGCGTGATATTGCTTCGGAAAGTGCATCGGCAAATTCTACCCGCCACTGTGGCGTAATTAAATTTTGCAAATCAGAGGAAGTAGACATAAAGCCAGCCTCTATTAGAATTGACGGAATAGCTGGAGATTTTAAGACGGAAAATGCTGCATATCTTAACGGCTGCGAACTGAGTTCCGTGATTTTTTCCTTAAATACTTGAAGAATAAAAGAAGCAACGGCCTCATTTCGTGGCTTTGTTTCTTGCCTAGCCATGTCAATTAATACAGAGGCGACTTGGCTATCTATGCCACTCAGATCAACATCTCTTAAAATTTCTGACCGATCATGCCTCGAAGCCAATTGAGCGCTCATTTTATCAGTTGCATTTTCGCTTAAAAGATAAACCGTTGTCCCACTTGCTTCTCCTTCAATTACAGCGTCTGCATGTAATGAAATGAAAAGATCTGCACCCGATTTTGCTGCTATTGTTATCCGATCCTCAAGAGAAAGAAATATATCGTCGGTCCTCGTCAAAACCACCTTAAATTTAGTGTTTCTAATTAAACTTTTTTTGACCGCTGCGGCCAACTCCAACATTAGATTCGACTCACGATAACCACTGGCCTCAGCACCGGGATCTTTACCGCCATGCCCAGGGTCCAAAACAACTACAAATTCCTTATTTTCAATGACTGCACTTTTTTCTTTTTGTTCCGAATTTTCACTCTTTAGGAAATTTTTACCATTTACATTTTCTGATTTAAAAACATCTTCAGACACTGATTTTAATAAAATTGAAATTGTTGCACTGCTATCGTTTGGATCAATCCTCATTTCAGTATTCTCAATATTCCATAAGTCCTCAAATTGGATCGAAAGCCTTGACCATTTAGAGTCTAACTCTTCAAATTTTATAAATTTTATATTCTTACTATGATTAAGTTTTTGTGGATCTATCTCATCAAAGTTCACTATATTAAAATCGATGATTAAACTTATTGGATCCTCTAAAAAGCTTATTTTGTAAGGAACCCCCTGGCTTAAGCTAAGATTAATTTCAACACCACCGAAAAATCGATCCTTAGCAAAAGAATTTTCATGTAATAATCTTGCAAAACTAACTTCTGATGCTGCTGGAACAGCTAAAACTAAAAAAAAGATAGTATAAATAAAATTTATCAAAAATACCCTCGTTTTTTCATAAATTCGCCTAACTTTTTTAAACCCTCTGTTATTTCTTCAGTCGATCTAGCATATGAAATTCTAATAGTCGTTTTGCCTCTCGCAGGATCAAAATCTACTCCTGGAGTTATGGCAACTCCAACTTCTTGCAAGATATCATTGCAAAACGATAAACTGTCATCACTATATTTAGAGATATCTATATAAAAATAAAAAGCTCCATCGGGAGGGGCAAAGCTTTGTAATCCTATATGTTGTAAACCGTCCATGATAATTTGACGATTTTTGCGATAGATATTTAAATTTTGAGACAGCTCGTCTTCACAACTCATAGCTTCTAAAGCCGCAAACTGAGAAACGTGGGGGGAACATATAAATAAATTTTGAGCTAGGCGCTCTACAACTCTAATATGATTTTGGGGAACCACCATCCAACCAACGCGCCATCCAGTCATCGAAAAAAATTTCGAAAAAGAATTTATTACATAGCAATCATCGGTAACTTCTAAGGCTGAAACAGCTTTTTTTTCATACTGTATGCCGTGATATATTTCATCGCTTATGAAATTTGCCCCAATAGATTGAGATGCGTCTATTAAATCAGTAAGCTCATCCTTACTCAACATGGTGCCCGTAGGGTTTGAAGGTGACGCAACGAGCAATCCATCTAAATTTTGAGAAACGACATCTTTTGCCGTAGGTTGAAATTTATTTTCGAAATTTGTCATGATATCAACTGGTGAAATACCGAGCGATTTCAAAATTTGTCGATAACTGGGGTAGCCCGGAGCACCTATACCCACCCTCGCACCTTCCTCAAAAAGAGCGGTAAATGAAAGAATGAAAGCACCGGAAGAACCTGATGTAACAATCACACGCGAGGGGTCTAAATCTAAATTATACCATCGGCCATATAAATCAGAGATTTTTTTTCTTAATTCTGGCAAGCCTAGTGCAACTGTATATCCAAGAGGGTTACTTTTAATTATCCGACATGTTCGCTCTAAGGCATCAGATGGTGCTGCCGTACTAGGCTGGCCAACCTCCATATGTATAATTTTACGGCCACCTTCTTCAGCTTTCCTAGCATTTTCCATAACATCCATGACAATGAATGGATCTACATTTCCTCTCATCGAGTATTTCATGTGATTGCTTTCCCATATTTTTTAGATCCAGGCTTTTCCAGATACATCGGCTTTGACTGTCGGTAGAGTTTATAACAAATTTTCATGTTACATTTTTAATCTAATTTAGAAGGTTGCACTATTTAAAAATTGATTTAACCCTGTGGGAGGCGGGTTAGAAAATATACTTACCATAATAAAGAAAATGCAATCTCTAAAAGCCACAGATGAGATAATCCAAAGAATAGGTCCAAACAATGTTTAGAATAGTAATTTCGTTTTTATTTTTATTGGCAACTCAATCATTTGCTTTAGACCTACCTAAAATGAGCGCATCTGAAAGAGCGCTATTGCAAGAAGAAATTCGACTATACCTACTGGAAAATCCTGAAGTTATCATGGAAGCCATTGAAGTATTGCGAAAAAAAGAGCAGCAAGCAGCGATTCAATCTGATTTTGAGTTAGTGAAAAAGCATAAAAAAGCTATTTTTGAAGATGGCTTTTCGTTCATGGGCGGAAATCCAAATGGGGATATCACGCTGGTGGAGTTTGTTGATTACAGATGTGGTTATTGCAAAAAAGCGCATAATGAGGTGGAAAAGCTTCTGAGTACCGATGGGAATATTCGTTTTGTTATAAAGGAGTTTCCCATACTAGGCGACGACTCTTTATTGTTATCTAAATTTGCTTTGGCCGTTAAAATTACACATGGCGATGAAATGTATAAGCTAGTACATGACATTTTAATTAAAATGAAAGCTCCACCAAGTGAAAAAGCCTTCTATCAAATTATGAGTAACCTTAGTTTAGATGCCAACCGTGTTGAAAGCGCAATGGAAAGTAATGAGGTGAATGGAATGATTGCTTATACACGCAATCTGGCTGAAAGGCTGAAGATAAGTGGAACTCCAACCTTCGTTATGAATGATGAATTAATTCGGGGCTATGTCCCTTTCGATACTTTAATTAATATTGTTGACAATAAAAGAGAGTAAGGCACTTACAGTTTGTTGTGGATATTGATCAGGAAAAAAATGCCCACCATCCATGGGCTTTTTTTTAATATTTGAAAAATTTTTACTCCAAGTTGCAGGGACATCGAAGTGCTGAGCCATTGCCCCAGTTTTTCCCCACATCACGCAAGCCGGAATCTCAAGACAACGATTGTTATCCTCTTTATCAAGTGCCCAGTCAAAATCTATTGCTGCTCTATAATCGTCACACATAGCACGAATTGTATCTACGTTATTCCACGATTTTCTGTATTGGGTGAGTTTTTCTGGGTTGAAGCTATCAAGTTTTGCTCCGCCCCAACCCAAAAGACAAGATTCATAAAAATAGTTAGGATCCGCAGCAATCAATTTTTCCGGTAAAGGTGATTTCTGGGCCAAAAACAACCAATGATAATAGCTTTGAGCAACCTGAGTTGTTAACTGAGAAAGCATAAGTGCGGTGGGAACTATATCCATTAGTGTAATAGTTTTTATTCTATCTGTCTGATCGAGTGCCATTCTATGAGCTACTCGCCCTCCCCTATCGTGACCCACAATATGAAACTTTTTAAAGCCCAAGTGCGACATTAATTGAAATTGGTCTTCAGCCATAAGTCTAAAACTAAAATTTTCAACACCCTTAGGCTTTTCCGAATTACCATACCCTCTTAGATCGGAACAGATAATAGGATACGTGTCAGGAAACTTGTCTGCTATTCCTGCCCACATTGCATGAGTTTGCGGAAATCCGTGAAGAAACAAAATCGCATTTTCAGATGCGTTATGATTGTTTTTCATCCTAAAATTTATTTCTACACCATTCACTTTGGCATAAGAGAGCTCGAAATCTTCAAACATTTTGCAACTCAGAAAAGGAATTTATCACTCTCACCCAACTCCGGATACCTCTATGAAAACTCTCAAGATCATATTTCTCGTTTGGACTGTGAATTTGATCATCATCTTTCGCAAATCCTATTAATATTGGGTCAACCCCAGTTATCTTCTGGAAATGGCCAGCAATCGGAATGGAACCACCGCAACCAACGAAAGCGGCTTCAGTTCCCCATTCTTCTGAAATCGCTTCTCTTGCTTTTTCAAACCCAGGAGACGAGGTATCCATTTGGCTGGCTTTTGAGGCCTCGTGCTCAGAAAATGTAACTTTACAGTCAATTGGGACGTGATTTTCAACCATTTCTCGGAAAGATTTGCGTATTTTTAAGGGATCTTGGGTTCCAACCAATCTAAAACTTATTTTTGCTGAGGCTTGAGATGGTAAAACCGTTTTAAACCCCTCATTGATATAGCCAGATTTCAGGCCATTAATTTCACAAGTTGGTCGCGACCATATCATCTCAAGTGGAGCCCTACCTTTTTCTCCTGCTGGGTTAGATAAACCAACGTCATGAAGGAATTGATTATGGTTAAAATTTAAACCTTCCCATTGATCTTTAATATTTTTGGGTAATTCTGAGACTTCGTCGTAAAAACCGGGTATTGTTACTATACCCTCGTGATTATGGAGAGCAGATAAAACATCTGTTAGAACCCTTGCTGGGTTGGTAGAAATACCTCCGTACATTCCAGAATGCAGATCTTTATCTGGTCCAGATATAATAATTTCCTCTTTGAGAATACCCCTCAACGTCGTTACAATTGAAGGGACCCTACTTTCAAATAACCAAGTATCACATATAAGAACAATATCTGAAGATATTTCCTTTTTATATTTTTTCATAAATGGAACCAGGCTGGGAGATCCACTTTCTTCCTCACCCTCAAAGAAAAAAGTGACCTTGAATGGAAGCTTGCCATTTTGTGAAATCCAGGCTCTGCAAGCTTCCACAAATGTCATTAGTTGCCCTTTGTCGTCTGATGCTCCACGAGCACGGATAACGTGGCCGCTGGGTAATTTTTCTAGAACTGGGTCAAAAGGATCCCTGTCCCATAATTCTAATGGATCAACAGGTTGGACATCGTAATGCCCGTAAAATAGGATATGGAGCCCACTTTCAGATCCTAAGTGTCCCAAAACTATCGGATGTCCACCTGTTTCATATTTTTCGACCTTTGCACCGAAAGATTCAAGATCTTTAACTAACCAATTTGCGGCATCCACGCAGTCGCTTTTAAACTCTGGATCTGTGGAAATTGATTTTATTTTCAGAAAATCAAATAACCTATTTAGATTTTGCTCCATTTCATTATCTATGCGCGACAAAGTGGCATCTAGCATCTATTGAAACCCTTATGTTTCGGCTTAACTGTCATTATAGAAAATTTAGCCTAGACTTTGATTGTCGCACGAGCAAGACAAAAGTTCAAAGTGCCGTTTATTATAAACAAACTTTGATTATTTGGCATCAGGGTCAATAAAAGATATTGTTTGATGACAAGCAAAATAGATAAAAATTTTTATGACCAGAAACTGAGTTCCGCGTTAGAAAGCCTGCACTTAGAGGGAAGATATCGCACTTTTATTGAAATAAAACGAACCAGGGGCAACTTCCCAAATGCAAGATGGATAACCGAAAATAAGATAGAGAAACCCGTGACTGTCTGGTGCGGCAATGATTACCTCGGCATGGGACAAAGCAACATTGTCCTGGAAGCAATGCAGGATGCTCTAAAAAGCACTGGCGCTGGCTCTGGCGGGACAAGAAACATATCTGGGACAACTGTCTATCACAAAGAACTTGAACATGAATTGGCCGGCTTACATCAGAAAGAGGCTTGCCTACTTTTCACAAGCGCATATGTCGCCAACGACGCAGCTCTTTCAACTCTCACAAAGCTATTTCCAGGTTTGATTATTTACTCTGACGAATTAAACCACGCCTCCATAATCGAAGGAATACGTAGAAATGGAAGTGAGCGACGGATTTTTCGTCATAATGATGTAGAACACTTGCGTAAACTTTTAGAGACGGATGATCCTGGAGCGCCAAAACTTATAGCTTTTGAATCAATTTACTCCATGGACGGTGATTTTGCTCCGATAAATGAGATATGTAGTTTAGCTAAGGAATTTGCAGCCCTGACTTATATTGATGAGGTGCACGCCGTTGGAATGTATGGGGAAAGTGGTGGCGGAGTAGCTGAACGGGATAATTTACTATCTGATATCGATGTCATTAATGGAACCTTAGCAAAAGCCTTCGGAGTAATGGGAGGGTACATCGCTTCCTCTTCGAAATTGTGTGATGCTTTAAGGTCTTATGCGCCAGGATTTATTTTTACAACTTCATTACCACCTGCAATCGCAGCTGGCGCAGCCGCTTCGGTAGCACACTTGAAATCTAATCATACGCTTCGAGAGCAACACCAATTGCAGGCAAAGATTCTGAAAGCTAGGTTGAAGGCTGTTGGCCTTCCTATAATCGATCATGGAAGCCATATAATACCAGTTGTCGTGGGCAACCCGATTCATACGAAAAAACTTTCTGATATGCTATTGTCGGATTTTGATATTTATGTACAACCAATCAACTACCCGACCGTTCCAAGAGGCACCGAACGCCTTCGGTTTACTCCATCTCCTGTGCACGGACCAAAAGAAATTGATCACTTGGTAGCATCGATGGACTATCTTTGGTCCCATTGTGCACTGAATCGTGCCGATTTAAGCGCATAAATTTGATGTAAGTGCAAAAATAAGTTTATTGTGATAAACAACAGGTTAGGTGTCGTGAAAGCGATTCGCTGAACGTTTTCGGTTGGGGTTAAGGCACTTGGGGTAAATTGGTTATGGCTAAATATAAACTGGCTTATAATAGTCAGGAACATAAAAAAGATAGACCTAAAGGTTTTGACGACTTTGAGTTGAAACTTGGAGACACACTGCGCGGCGAACGAGCAACCTTAGGGAAGTCCCTTGAAGAAGTTCAAAATGAGTTAAAAATCAAGGCTGCCTATATTTCAGCTATAGAGAATTGTGATCCTCTCGCATTTGATACTCCCGGGTTTGTGTCCGGTTACGTACGTTCTTATGCTCGATATTTGAACTTGGATCCCGATGAAACTTATGAGAAGTTTTGTATGGAAAGTGGCTTTGCTACTGTTCATGGGATGTCAGATAAAGCCTCATCAATCAAACCAAATAAAAATTCAGTCTTACTGCCATCTGAAACGTTTATTGACGGAGAAGAACTTTTTAACAAATCTCCTTCAGCTATATTGGACAGCTCCTCAAAAACTTTCGACAAAATTGAACCTGGAGCCATAGGTTCTTTAGCTGCATTGATACTTGTTGTATGTGGAATTGGTTATGGTGGATTAATGATATTTAATCAAATGCAGACAGTTAAAATTTCACCCTCTGACGCCACACCAGTAGTTCTTACTGAAATCAGTTCAGAACTTATAAGGGAAGAAAATGTAGTCAGTCTAGCAACAGACCAAGTAACAAATGACCGATTAGATCGATTATATAGACCTCAGGCTTTAGATGTGCCGGTCCTTACAGCTAGGGATGGTCCTATATCCACTTTAGACCCATCTTTTTCCAATAATTTTGTTATGGATCATAAGTTAAATGTCCCTCAAATTACGAGTAACGGATCAGAAATCAACTTAGCTGAGAAAGTGCTTGGCAATAATATCGAAGAGGTATCAATCCAGGTTGTTCAAGATCTTCCGCCTGCTATTGCAGTCTTGGTAACTGAAAACGCTTGGGTGCAAATTACTGCTTCAGATGGTACGGTTATTTATGAAAATATAATGCTTCCAGGAGAAGAATTTATTTTACCTCAATTAGAAGTGCCACCAAAACTCAGAGCAGGCATGTCCGGTTATGTTTATTTTTCTGTAAATGGTGAACTTTATGGCCCAGCGGGAAGCGGCACCTCAGTTAGAAAAAATGTTGAGCTTTCTGCTACTAATATTGTTTCAACTTTACAAACGCCTGAACTTTCGAACAAAAAAATGATTGCTGAGTTGATCTCTGAGGGGAATTTTCCAAGTTTACAGAAGTTTAATCTGGACTAAAAGGCTATTTATCGTTCATAAAACAACTGGCATACGAATGTCACAAGAACGGTATAAAAATGTCTGAAAACCATATTAGGCCTTGGCGAAATATTTACCGGCGTAAATCGCGGCAAATTAATGTTGGTAACGTGCCGATTGGTGGTGACGCCCCTATAGCAGTCCAAACAATGACCAATACGCTAACCACTGACATTAAGAGTACTATTCAACAAGTAGTTGCTGCTTCTGAAGCTGGAGCAGACCTTGTTCGGGTTTCAGTGCCAGATCTCGACAGTAGTAAGGCGCTGAAAGAGATTGTTAAGGAGAGCCCAGTTCCAATCGTTGCTGATATTCACTTCCATTACAAGAGAGGCATAGAGGCCGCAGAAGCTGGGGCAGCCTGCTTGAGAATAAACCCAGGAAACATCGGTTCTGAAGAAAGGGTCAAAGAGGTTATTCAAGCGGCAAAGAATAATAACTGCTCTATGCGCATTGGTGTAAATGCTGGCTCATTAGAAAAAGACTTACTAGAAAAGTACGGGGAGCCTTGTCCAGAGGCAATGGTTGAAAGCGGATTGGACCACATAAAAATTTTAGAAGATAATGATTTTCACGAATTTAAAATAAGTGTCAAAGCATCTGATGTATTTTTGTCCGCGGCAGCTTACCAGGCTCTAGCGGATGCTACTGATGCACCGTTACATCTAGGGATTACTGAAGCTGGTGGTTTGATGAGCGGCACCATAAAGTCATCTATCGGGTTAGGCAGCCTTCTTTGGCTAGGCATAGGGGATACTATAAGAGTTTCTTTATCAGCCGACCCCGTAGAAGAAGTAAAAGTTGGCTTTGACATATTGAAATCTTTGGGGCTGCGGCATAGAGGGGTAAATATTATTTCTTGTCCGTCTTGTGCCAGGCAAGGCTTTAATGTCATTGAAACCGTCAAAATTTTAGAGGACCGTCTTGCTCATGTCAAAACACCAATGAGTTTATCAATAATCGGGTGTGTCGTTAATGGCCCGGGAGAAGCTCTTATGACAGATATAGGGTTCACAGGGGGTGGAGCAGGAAACGGTATGATTTACTGGGCTGGAAAACAGGATCACCGCATTGGCAACGATGCTATGGTCGACCATATTGTAGATCTTGTTGAGAAACGCGCTAAAGAGATTGATGCTGAAAAGGTTCAAGAAGCCGCAGAATAAATCATACAGTCTTGCGCATTTAAAAGTAAAATTTTCATGCGATTTATATTACAAGAATTAGTTAAAATAAAAAATAGAGCCGTTTGGTCTTGGTATGGTTTTTACCATGTTGCGAAAACCGAAGGGAGCTTATGGCAGTGGATAATCGCAAATATTATTTCTGGCTCTTTAACTTTTGCCTTACCTATTACTTATACTCAACAGGCCTTAATACTAGCAGGTGGTATTTTGATATTAGCAGCTGAATGTCTAAATACAGCTATAGAGCGCGTGGTAGATGATATCAGCACTAAAGAAAGACCAGCAGCGAAGCAGGCAAAAGATGCAGGCAGTGCAGCTGTAGCAATTACAGCAATCGCGACCGGCGTGAGCTGGCTTGTAATTGTTTTTGATTTACTATTGCGTTAGTCACTTCATGGTAGTTTTTATTTCGCTAGATTTAATTGCGCATTCGACTGGGTTCCAAACTAAATTCAATTGGATAATTTTCAAAAAAAACTATTTCCCACTTCAAGGTAGTTTTCCAAAGGGTAAAAGTGTCAATATTTTTAGAAAAAATTCTAAAACTTCCAAATATTTGCGTAATAATTGGGTTTCTTAGCCTATTTCTCGTCGAATTAGACCGAAAGGCGTATGAGAGCAATACTTTCAATAATTCTGACAGCAATATCGAAATTATTAAAAGTATTTACCCGTCAAAAGAGTTTACAATTATTAGCCATGGCTTTGCCGGCTCAAAAGAAATGATGAGACAAATAGCCTATGATATTGCTAAGGCAGGAAGTAATGCTGTGCTGTTCGATTTCATCGGTCATGGCTCAAATCAGCATAAGCTTGTAAATCAACCAACAGAGATCACAGGTACTACCCAGCAATTAGTTAATCAATTATCAGACATTATAAAATTATTTTATGAGAAATTTGGAAATGAAATCATTATATCTTTAGTTGGGCACTCTATGGCTTCAGACATCGTGATTAGAGCCAGTTCCGATAAAAGAATTAAGTCTGTTGTTGCTATTTCTCCATATTCTACTGGAGTAACTAAGGACTTTCCAAAAGACCTTTTGCTTATATCTGGGCAATTTGAAAATCATTTAAGGTCGCATGCTTTACAAATGGTAAAAGCTTTTAAACCCGAGGTTAAGGAAAATACGGAATATGCGGATGAAAAAATCAGGAGAAAAGCTTCCTTTATAGAAAACACCGGCCACGTAAGTGTTATTTATGCGCCGCAAACTACAAGAATTATCATTGATTGGCTAAAACTTAATAATTATGACCGACCCTTTTGGAAAACTCAAATTGTATGGATTACAATAGGCGTAACCTTAATTGTGTTTGGTATGTCTCGATTGAATGCTAATTTGGTCCACCAAAATATATCAGATTTAGAGGATAGAAGAGCCTTACGCAAATTACTGTTAGCTACAATTTGTGCCCTATCATCCGGATTTATTGAAATAAACCTTCTATCTATTTATGGCTTTGAAAGGATTGCAATTTATTTTGGATTAATCGGACTTTTTGCTTATTTATCTTCTTTTGATTATCAAATTACGAAACCCAATATTGACCTTCTACTTTGGCTAAAACTTATTTTGTGTTTTGGAGTATTAAGTCTCTTGATAAATCGCTATGTTGGCTCTTTTAATCTAAACGAAAACCGAGCATCCGCTTTTTTTACCTTAATTTTACCAGTTACTTTGTTTTGTTTAATGATTGAAAAATTGATAGCCACTTCTTCAATTTGGGTTTCTATCTTATTACGCGGCTTACCAATTGTTGGTTTTTCAATTCTTTTAATTTTATTCCCAGAAGAATACGGCTTAATGTTCACAACAGTTTTAATCTATATTCTTTACTTCCTTGTTTTTGGCTACATTGGAAAACACCAACGAAAAAAAATTGGGCCCTTAAAAGTTGGCTTGACCCATGGGATATTTTTATCTTTTGCTTTTGCTGCAACAAATCCAATTTTTGCACTCTAAAGCACGGGAAAAAGCTTTAGTTATCAGTTGGCGAGAACAAACTTCACACCATTGGCCGCAAAGGACTGGTCAAACAACTGACCATAAACTGCTTTTAATGACCATGTAAGTTATTTATTTGAATTATTTGGATTGTTAGGCTTAGCTATTTAAGAAATTGACTTTTTGTCAGTAAGTAAAAATGGAAACTAATACAAGATGCAGAAGGCCAGCGAAAGTTTTAAAAGAAATATCCTCGCTGCAGATGCGGTTGGATTTTCAAAGTTAGTGTCTGAGAATGAATATGAAACGTTAGCATCGCTTAAAGATTGCCTCAATATCTTTGCTGAATTGATCTCTAAAAATGGGGGACGCATCTTTCATTCTGCTGGAGATTCCGTGCTTGCTGAATTCGTTGAAAGTAAAAACGCACTTGAAGCTGCAAGGTTAATTCAAAATGAAATATGCGAACATCAAAAAAACACAAAGTTACAGAAACTCGAGTTCAGAATTGGCATCGATTTTGGAGAAGTATTTGCGGATGGAGAAAATTTGCTTGGCGAAGCAGTTAACTTCGCTGCGCGGCTTGAAAGTTTCGCCCAGCCAAACGGTATAAGCCTATCGAAGAGCTTCTATCAGAATTTGGGAATGTCAGAATTATTAGTTAGTGATCATGGCATACAAACCATAAAAAATTCTCAAATTCACTGTTTTGACTTAATTCTTCCAGGCGTAAATAAGAGAAGGTTACTCAGCTCTAAAGAGAGATTTAGAATAAAAGTAGGAGCTTTGTTTTTTATCCTTGTCTTAACAACTTGGGCATATAACTACTATTTTGTAACAGACTATGAACGAAGTACCGTAGCTGTTTTTCCTTTCATAAACGCAACCGATGACGCAAAACTAGACTATATAGTAGCCGGCCTTCGCAATGAAATTTCTGGATCACTGTCCCAGATAAGCAGTATGGATGTAATTTCCAATTCTAGCATCAACGCAGCTTCTCTGCAAAACCAAAGCTTCCTAGAAATTTCTAATAAACTTGGTTTAGACCACTTAGTATTTGGTAAAATTTCGCTTCAAGGTTCTAAAATCGAATTAGCAGTCAATTTGTATGAATCACAGCAGGATAAAACTAGCACTATTTTTTCAACCAAAAGCGAGCTTACAGAAATTCTGGAGAAAAATGCGAGTGCCGTCTCAAGTGTAATTGACAGCATCGATGTGCCTATTTCATCTTCTGAAAAAGCTGGTGCGTTGAGACAAGGGACATTAGATATAGCAGCATATGACGAATTTCTAAAAGGAGATTACCACTTCAATTTAAGAACCCCTCTCGATACTTACAAGGCAAAAACTCACTTCGATAATGCAATTAATATCGACCCAAAATTTGCTCGACCATATGGTTACTTGGGAATATTATTTTCTCGTATCTCTAACCCTATCGCAGGCTCAGCGTTTAAACCGGAAGAACAACACAGCGCTATTTATTTAGCAGACTTAACGACCAAAGCTGCCACATCGCTTGGCCCAAACGTGCCCGAGACCTTTTTTGCCCGTGCCTTTGTTCAAACTTTACGACTTGGCCAGCATAAAGACGCGCTTAAAAATGTAAATATTGCTCTAGCATTGCGCCCCAGCTATGCAGATGCGATGGCTGTTAAGGCGACAGCACTTCTTGGGCTAAAAAAGCCTGTAGAAGCGCTAAAAAGCTTAGCACAGGCAAGTGAATTAAATCCCAACTTTTCAATAGAGTACCTGAGTATCGAGTTAATTGCGCACTTGATGATGGAAGACTGGAAAAAAGCAAAAGAGATTGCAACTTTAGCATTGCAGCGACTGCCAGAGCATCGGTCTAGTTTAGTAATGCTTATAATGGCAGATGTAGCTCTTGGAAATATGGAGGATGCGTTGTGGAACTTGGAGGAGCTTTTAATACTCAATCCAGATTTCAAATTTGAGAACTGGCAATTTGGTGATTTTAAGTTTCTGAATGAGATTGCCTTGCAAACTGCTAAAAAGATTTATCAATAGGATAGATATAGATTTACAAGTAAAACCCTTTGGTAAAGCAGCGGCAGCAAAAGCAGCGATGGCAGAAACGACGACGGCAGCAGCAGGCACGGTATTGGAACCATCTTAAGGAAGAGGAAGAAGCTTCTGAGGTTCCAGCTACACCAGACGAGCCTTTAGTATGATCCAAATGGAAGTTAAGGATGCGTAAAGTTATACATCCTGACCTTCCATGTCGGATACCGTAGTCCATCAGCAGTCCAAAGGCATTACATTAGTTTGTGGCGCTTTTACTTTTGGTAGGTTTGTTGGTGTATTTCCTACATATACTCACAAAAACACACGCTGGGATTTACTAAGGATAGTTCTTGGGGTTTAGTTAGCTTATGCAAAATATGGGTTCATCAGGGTTACTATTGCTAGTTGCTGTAGTGTTGGTCGTCTACATTTTACTTCGGAAAGATAAAAAATGACAAAAACTACTTCTGAAAAAGGTTAAGATATGAGTATGTTTCAACAACTTATTGAGTGCTTCAATAATTGGGATGAAGAAATCTTTAAAGAGTTACACCATGAAGACTTTATGTTTATTAGGGAAACTGAGCTTTTAAATCGTGATGAACATGTACGCAATATTGCTCAACTAGTAAAAGAAACCAGTTGGAATTGGCAGCACATTGCCATTTTAATTCATGAAAATGAGTTCGTCACTGAGGCAAGGTGGGAAGAAAATGACGAAGTAGTTACAAACTTTATGGTTAAAAAAAACAATCAGATATGGAGAGCTTTAGTTTGTAGAGTAGAGAAAAACTCCTCCTAATGAAATCAATAGTATAACTGCTTTTAAACATTGCGATTTGGATCTAAGCCCCGTCACCTTGCGTTTTTATTAGTGACCCAAAA
Source organism: Paracoccaceae bacterium (assembly GCA_902606585.1). Classification (GTDB taxonomy): domain Bacteria; phylum Pseudomonadota; class Alphaproteobacteria; order Rhodobacterales; family Rhodobacteraceae; genus Salinivivens. The sequence goes on from CACLGX010000012.1 coordinate 20,237, forward strand.
GTGAACCAAAGCCCCTAAAAAAGGCTAGGTTATTGTTTTTCATAAGAATTAATGGCGCGGTTGACGGGGCTCGAACCCATTAAATTAACTTCGGCTATGTACGAAAATCGTTGTTTATATACGTATATTTACGTCTTAGCGGAGCTAAACGGAGGTCTAAAACGGTATCGTCTGTGATCCATTTGTGATCCTGATCACAAAAATACGAATGAAATTTAGGTACTATAATTATGGGTCTTGACCATGATCGATTTGGGCTGTTTTGAGAACTGATTGCCCTTCTTTTTGTTACGCCTTTTGCCAGCTGTGGTGGCTGCCATATTCTGCTGGCGACAGGGCCTTGATCACCTTCCCAAACAGATACCTTTCACCCCAACGGCCAGAAATCTGCAAACAATGAAATTTGTTGATTTTAATTGAGTGTTAAGTCTACTCTCGATCTATAAATAAATAGTTCAATTATTTCATTGAGACAGTTTTCTGCTTTGGCCACATAATTGAGCAGGTTATATAGGAGGTCAATTTATGTTAAACAAGTTTAATAAACCAATCCGGGTTGCCATCTATGCCTCGATTGCATTAACCATGAGCTTTTCTCATTTGTTTGCTGGCTCATCAATATCTATCGGCATGCAGCAGGAGCCTACTTCCCTAGACCCAACTTCAGACGCGACTGCATCCATTGACGGAATGTTGTCTCACAATGTTTATGAATCCCTCACTACAGTAAACGAAAGCGGACAGGTCCTACCTGCGCTTGCAACTGATTGGCAGGTCTCCCCAGATGGGTTGGAATATACTTTCAATCTTCGTAAGAACGTTAAATACCATGACGGTTCTGCCTTTGATAGTGAAGATGTATTATTTTCTTTTGAACGTGCTATGTCTGAAGACAGCGTCAATCCAACCAAGAAAATATTCAAACCAATAGAAGAAATTTCAGCGCCAGACAGTCACTCTGTTGTAATTAAACTGAAGAAAAAAGATGCGTTTTTTCTTTTCAACATGGCAAAAGGTGATGCTTCGATTGTTGCTTCGGAAAGCAGTGCTTCAAACAATGAAAAACCCGTTGGAACGGGTCCATTCATTTTTGATGATTGGAAACGAGGTGATAGGCTAGTACTTGTGAAAAACTCAAATTGGCATGATGCGCAATCTGTGTCTCTTGAAAAAGTAGAGTTTAGGTTCATTTCTGACGCTGCTGCGGCAACAGCAGCAATGATGGCTGAGGAGTTAGATGCTTTCCCCGGTTTCCCCGCGCCAGAATTACTTGAGCAGTTTGAGGCAGATCCGCGCTTTACGGTTACGATCGGAAGCACTGAGGGAGAAGTCATCCTTGCCTTCAACAACAAAAAATCACCTTTTGACAACTTAGATGTACGTCGCGCATTAAGCCATGCGATAAACCGCGATGAAGTAATCGATGGAGCCATGTACGGTAGAGCAGTACCAATCGGAAGCTTCTATCCGCCTCACGGCGCTGCTTATGTTGATTTGACGAATGTTTATGCTCACGATCTGGATAAATCCAAAGAGTTGCTGAAAGTTTCTGGGTTAAAAATTGACGAATTAAGCTTGCGCGTTCCTCCTTTTCCCTATGCCACTCGGTCTGCTGAAATTATACAGGCGCAATTTTCTAAAGTTGGTATTGATGTTAAAGTGGAAAACGTAGAGTGGGGCTTTTGGATAGATGAGGTGTATAAAAAGAAAAACTACGATATGACAATTATTGCACACACCAGTCCCAATGATCTTGGAAACTTTGCGCGCGGCCCCAAGTACTTTTATGGTTTCGATGATCCAGCATATAACGATTTGTATGCGCAAATTGTCGGAGAGGCCGATCCAGAAAAGCGCAATGAACTTGTTAAGCAGGCTCAGCGCTATCTAACTGACAAGGCCGTGCATGGTTTTTTGTTTCAACTTCCAAAACTTGGTATCTTTAAGAATGGGATAAAAGGTTTCTGGAAATCTGCACCTGTTCTTTACCAGCCGCTACAAGCTGTATCAGTGAATTAACAGATCTGGCAGTCTAGGTCTAATTCCCTAGGCTGCCTAATCGCAGATATGTCGGTAACATAAAGTCAAATGATCTTATTTTTTATTGCGGCGCTTAGTAAACTTTTTAGTAACACTTTTTGCCGTCTCGATAATTGTTTTTGCGGCTATGAATGTGTTGCCAGGGGATCCTGCCCTCACTATTTTGGGGCTTGATGCAACTGAAGACGCTTTGGAAGCCTTAAGGCAAAGGCTAGGACTCAATGAGCCATTAACTAAGCGATACTTCTTGTGGATAGGCAATGCCCTGACGGGAAATTTTGGAATTAGCCATTCATTTTCCGTTCCCGTCTCAGATTTAATAATTGAACGTTTGCCTCTTACGGTTTCACTCGCGATTTCAGGAATGACTTGTACCGTGATATTAGCCTTTGTTCTCGGTGTCTTTGCTGCAGCAAATCATAAGCGTTATGGAGATTGGGGCGTTATGGTAATAAGCCAGCTAGGTATTGCACTGCCCGCATTTTGGCTTTCTATCCTTTTGGTTCTACTATTTGCAGTAAAGCTACGCTGGCTGCCGCCTGGAGGTTTTCCTGGCTGGGAAAACCCTACAGATGCGATACGTTCCTTGATCCTGCCTACTTTAGCTCTATCGCTCGTCCAATCAGCAGTTTTAGCACGTGTTACTCGCTCATCTATGCTTGAAGTAATGCGTCAAGATTATATACGTACTGCTCGAGCAAGCGGTTTCCAGCGAAGTCGAATACTCTGGCGACACACACTCCCCAATGCTTTAATTCCAATAGTGACTATCATTGGTATGCAGTTCGCAGCTCTAGTCACTGGAACAATTGTGATTGAGAATGTTTTTTATTTGCCAGGTTTAGGTAAATTGATATTTCAATCTATTTCAAATCGTGACCTACCCACTGTTCAGGCCTTGGTTATGCTATTTGCTGCCATTGTTATAATCGCAAACTTTATAGTTGATATTACCTACTCTGTGATTGATCCCAGACTGAAAGATCGAGCTTAAATATGCGATTTCCATTAAACTTTGTAATTGGTTCAATAATGATTATTTTCGTTTTGACCGCTGCTGTAGTTTCTTTATTTTGGACGCCTCACAGCCATAGCGAATTAAATATATCTATGAAATTTGCTGAACCTAGCATGCTTTACTGGCTTGGGACTGATCAGTTAGGAAGAGATGTAGTTTCACAATTAATGGTCGCTGCTCAAAACTCTGTGCAGGTTGCACTTTTGGCAGTTTTTTTTGGTGGCGCAATCGGAACTTTCCTAGGCTTAACGGCTTCGGCTATTGGTGGAGTGGTAGAAGATATAATTATGAGATTGGCAGACTTAGGGTTTGCGTTTCCAGCCTTGCTTTTTGCAATTATGCTTGCCGCCTCATTAGGACCGTCTCTTAACAATGCGATTATCGCAATAGCTTTCATTAATATACCTATCTTCGCCAGAGTATCACGAGGTAGTGCTAATCAAATTTGGCAAAGAGAATATGTTGCTGCTTCCAAAGCTTCTGGGCTCACAAAGTTCAAAATATCGATAGATCATATCCTACCTAACATTATGGCACCCATAATCGTTCAAGCTACTATTGAATTTGCGGTCGCAATTCTAGCTGAAGCGGCGCTTTCGTATCTAGGGCTTGGTGCACAACCGCCTCAACCCTCTTGGGGCCGAATGCTATCCGAAGCTCAAACACTCATGTATTTAGCGCCGGAATTAGCAATTTATCCAGGTATTTGCATAATAATTGCTGTCATTGGGTTTGGCTTATTAGGTGACGGATTGCGGGATATTACTGACCCACGGTTGCAAGGGGACAGATAGATGATTTATATTGAAAAACTTACTGTAAAGTTGCCCAAAGTTGAAGCACTCAAAAACATTAATCTTGAAGTGAAAGCGGGCCAACGGTTGGGGCTCGTAGGCGAGAGCGGTAGTGGCAAAACAATGCTTGGTTTAAGCTTATTAGGTATTACACCAGATCCAGCAATAAACTCCGGTATATTAAAGATAAACAATCTAAATATGCTCAATGCATCGGAAGATGAGTGGATAAAACTCCGATTGCACAGAATTGCAATGGTTTTCCAAGAACCCATGAGCGCATTAAATCCGATAAAACGTATAGGAGACATACTTTCTGAACCTATCAGAATTCACCAGAAAATTAGTTACTCAAATTCGAAAAAAAAAGCACTTAGATTACTTGAGGAGGTGGGGTTACCAGAAGTTGAAATCAAAATAAATCAATTTCCTCATGAACTCTCGGGCGGGCAGCGTCAGCGAGTTTTGATAGCTTTGGCACTCTCTTGTGACCCTGAAATATTAATAGCAGACGAGCCAACTTCGGCACTAGACTCTAACACAGCTCTTCAAATCACTAATTTATTGGTTTCTCTATCTAAGAACCGAAATATGGCCTTAGTTTTCATAAGTCACGACTTAAATGCAGTTGCTAGAACCACCCAATATTTGGCTGTAATGTTCAAAGGTGAAATATTAGAAAAAGGGCCCACAAATAAAATACTAAGCAACCCGCAACACGCTTATACAAAAGGGTTAATTGCCGCTCGACCAAATTTGGAGCCTAAATTTAAAGACTTAGAAGGGAAACGACCGCGATTAATAATGATGGAAGATATTTTCTATTCGAATGAAGGAAAGTCGACTGTCACATCTCACAGCTCACCCAGTTTTCTATCTGACGCAAAAAATCAAAATTTAGAAACTAATGACGAAAAGCATGAGCCATTACTCAAAGTAATTGACCTTAGTAAATCATATAAATTACCGCGCAAAAATCTTTTCGAAAGACGCTGCTTTTTAACTGCAGTTAATAAAGTACATTTCACATTGGAACATGGTCAAACACTGGGCATTGTTGGGGAATCTGGGTCGGGTAAGTCTACCATTGCTCGACTAATTATGGGTTTTGAAAAGCCTGATACTGGGAAGGTGTCAGTTAAAGGTAATGATATAAATAAGATTAGCCAAAAAAAGCTCAGATCTTTGCGATCTGAGTTTCAAATTGTATTCCAAGATCCATTTGGATCATTAGATCCACGCCGTAAAGTGGGATGGTCAATTTCTGAGCCACTTCGAGCACAAACAATTGGTTCTGCACACAAAAAGCTAATAGCAGAAGCTCTACATCAAGTTGGCTTGAAACCTGATGATGCAGATAGATACCCTCACCAATTTTCTGGTGGTCAAAGACAGCGGATCGCTATTGCCAGAGCACTTGTAAGCCGTCCCAAAATTTTAATTGCCGACGAGGCAGTATCAGCACTGGATGTCTCTGTTCAAGCACAAGTACTCAATCTTTTTATTGAACTTCAAGAAAACTTAGGACTTGGGGTGATATTTATAAGCCATGATCTTGCAGTTATAAACAGTGTATGTGACGATGTTTTAGTAATGAAAGATGGAAACGTGGTAGAGACTGGTCCAACTATGGAGGTGATAAATACTCCAAAAGATCCTTACACTATTGAACTGTTGAATTCAGCAAGCGCTTAAAATGAGCAGCTTTTTACATATCAGTGATTTGCATATCTCGTGCAGACTTCGGGATACGCAAAATGAGAATAATAACCCGAATTCAAACTTAAAGATGGCCATTAACATAACAAATAGACTAACACCAAAGCCGAAGTTTGTGATATTTAGCGGCGATCTGACCGATACAGGTGATCTCGAAAGCTATGAATATCTTAAATCTGTCATTTCGGCTTCTAAGATTCCTATTATTTTAGCACTTGGCAATCATGATAACAGATCAAATTTTCGAAAGGTTTTTTATGGAAGTGAAATTGATGACCCATATTTTCATGCTTCGGAATATGACGAATTCAAGGTTATCGTATTAGACACGAGCAAACCTTCAAAAGTTTCAGGTACTATTTGCGAAAATCAATTTATTTTTTTGCAAGAAGTTCTTAATGAAAGCAAAAATCACAAAGTGCTTCTAGTGCTGCATCATCCTCCATCAGTTGATGAGGATGATTTACCATGGACAACACTTGATAAAAAAAGTTCGCTGGAACTCTATAGTTGTTTAAAAGGTCACGATATTTCTGGCATTTTTTGTGGACACATCCATCTCAACAAATTCATAAATTGGAATAATATTCCAATTATCACTTCCAGTGGGCTTCAATCCACAATTGATCCATTGGAAAAAACAGAATTAAGATTACTTGAAGCAGCAAGCGTGAACCTTTGCAAACTTAACAAGGGCGGGCTAAATATTACAAGTTTACAAATACACCCAGCAGGAAGAGAAATAAGACGCGTTAATAAGAATTTACTTGGTTTGATGGTTTAATGATGGTCACAACGCAATACCCAGTATACAGAATTCTTGGCACTCACAATGTTAGAGACTTGGGTGGCTACCGAACAAAAGGTGGCAAAATTACTAAGACTGAGCGGTTCATACGCAGTGATAGCCTCCACAGAATTGGAGCCGAAGGCATCAATTTTTTGCTCGAGAAAAATCTAACAACAGTCATTGATTTACGAACAAGTAATGAGATTGAAAAAGAGCCAAACCCATTTTCTGATATTGGTGGAGTTACATATCTAAATATACCATTACTGGAAAATTTGGCTCCAGCTTTCTTAGGAACAAGCAAAAATGGAAAGATTTCAAATGACCCTCTTTTATCGTTTTACCTATCAGCTCTTCATGAAAGACAATCTGCTATAAGAAATATTTTTTCAGCAATTTCGGAATCCAATCCAGGCTTAATTCTTTTCAATTGCACTGCTGGTAAAGATAGAACTGGAATAATTTCAGCCCTTCTATTAGGTTTAGTTGATGTTCCATCAGTCGACATTATAAAAAATTATACAGATAGCGAACTGTTTATCTCTGAATTAGTTGAAGAATTCCTTGAAAGATCCCGCCAGCGAGGAGGAGATACCGAGTCCTATGCTCGAATGCTTAGGTGTCCAGGGAAAACAATGGCTAGCGCTCTAGACAGTATTTATGTTAGCCACCAAGATATTCGTACTTACTTAACGACAATAGGACTTTCAGAGGAACAGTTACTTAAGGTATCGCATCGATTAGTAGATAGCGCCTATTGAACTTTAAAGCTTTATTCAACAAACAATCATTATTGCAAAGTAGTTTAGGATACACCCTGATAATTAGCTTTCTAAGAAGCTAATTTTCTCAATTTTGAGACACAAATTATTTTAAATCTATTATTTATAAAAATTTTATCCCAAAAAACTTCTTAAAAATTTAATTTATTCTGTGAAAAAATCCTCCTAATGAAAACAACAGTATAACTGCTTTTTGACATTGCGATTTGGATCTAAGTCCCGTCACCTTACACTTTTCTTTGTGATCCGTTTGTGATCGAAAGCACCCTTTTTTTGGTTAAGTATTTGTTTTTAGGAGGAATAAATGGCGCGGTTGACGGGGCTCGAACCCGCGACCCCCGGCGTGACAGGCCGGTACTCTAACCAGCTGAGCTACAACCGCGCTTCGCTCTAGGCGTAAATTCCGGTTTAAACTTGGGGCATACACTCGTCAAGGATTCTAATAGAAATTTTAGTTATTTTTTGCGAGAATTATCAGAAAATAAAAGATATTCGCAAATTCTTAGTTATAGTTCACGATTTAGTTTGAGGATAGACTTGAAAAACAGTTGATAGAGAACCAAATATAAAAATGTAAAACAAAAAGAAATAAACGAGTTATAATACCAACTATAAGACGAGGATTGAGCATGCCGGATGAAAATAATATCACCTTTCCTATCCTTCCCCTGAGAGACATTGTTGTTTTTCCACATATGATCGTTCCTCTATTTGTAGGTAGGGAAAAATCAGTTAGAGCATTGGAAGAAGTGATGAAAGACAACGAACAAATTTTGTTGTCAAGTCAAGTCGATCCCGCCGAAGATGAGCCAACCGAAAATAGTATATTTAAAACTGGTGTTCTTGCAAATGTACTCCAACTATTAAAATTACCAGACGGCACAGTGAAAGTTTTGGTAGAAGGCCAAACAAGGGTTTTGATAACCGATTTTGTAGAAAATGAATTATTTTTTGAGGCAAAATGCGAAAAAATTGATGAGACGCTAGGTGACGAAAAGGCCAATATTGCACTTGTGAAAACAGTATCCCAAGAGTTTGATCGATATGCTAAAGTAAAGAAAAATATCCCAGATGAAGCTATCACAACAATCGCCAGCACCAATGACCCGGCTAAATTATCTGACCTAGTTTCTGGCCATCTTGGAATAGAGATTGACCAGAAGCAAGATCTACTTGAGACGCTTTCAGTAAGCGAAAGGTTAGAAAAAGTTTTTTCACTAATGCAAGGCGAAATGGGTGTTTTAAAAGTAGAGAAAAAAATTAAGACACGCGTAAAATCGCAAATGGAGCGCACTCAAAGAGAGTATTATTTAAACGAACAGATGAAGGCCATTCAAAAAGAGCTAGGTGATGGCGAGGATGGCCAAAATGAAGCTGCCGAGATTGAGGAGCGCATAAACAAGACCAAATTTACGAAAGAAGCTCGCGAAAAAGCAGAAGCAGAACTCAAAAAATTAAAAAATATGAGTCCAATGTCTGCTGAAGCAACCGTGGTCAGAAATTATTTGGATTGGCTACTTTCTATTCCATGGGGAACAAAGTCGCGGGTTAAGAAAGATCTCCATAAAGCTGAAACAGTTCTCGATAAAGATCACTACAGCTTAGAAAAGGTTAAAGAAAGAATAATTGAATACCTAGCCGTTCAAAAACGAAGCTCTAAATTAAAGGGCCCAATTATGTGCCTCGTTGGTCCACCAGGCGTGGGCAAAACATCTCTTGGCAAATCAGTAGCAAGAGCCACTGGACGTGAATTTATAAGAATTTCTCTTGGAGGTGTCAGGGACGAAAGCGAAATTCGTGGACACAGAAGGACATATATCGGCTCAATGCCAGGAAAAATTATTCAAGCACTCAAAAAGGCAAAGACAAGTAACCCATTAATTTTGTTGGATGAAATAGACAAAATGGGACAAGATTTTCGTGGGGATCCCGCCAGTGCTATGCTTGAGGTTCTCGACCCAGAGCAAAATAGTACGTTTACGGATCACTATTTGGAAGTCGAGTACGATCTCTCAAATGTTATGTTCATTACAACGGCAAATAGCTACAACATGCCGGCCCCCTTGTTAGATAGAATGGAAATCATACCGCTGGCAGGCTATACAGAAGATGAAAAAATTGAAATTGCCAAAAGGCACCTAATCGAAAAAGCCGTCAAAAACCATGGCTTAAGAAAAGGAGAGTTTGAGCTGACAGATGGGGCTTTAACCGGTATCGTTCGTTACTATACAAGGGAAGCGGGTGTAAGAAATTTGGAGCGGGAAATTTCAAAATTAGCGCGTAAATCTGTTACAAAGATCGTTAAAAATGAAAATAAGGACATTAAGGTCACTATGGATAACCTTGGAGACTTTCTTGGTGTTAAGAAGTTTAGGTTTGGTTTAGCTGAACAAGATGATCAAATAGGCGTCGTTACAGGCTTGGCTTGGACTTCTGTTGGAGGTGATTTACTACACATCGAAGCGCTTAAGTTACCGGGCAAAGGTAGAATGAAAACTACCGGAAAACTGGGAGATGTAATGAAAGAAAGTATTGATGCGGCAAATTCATATGTTCGTTCAATTAGCGCTGAAGTTGGGATCAAACCGCCCAAATTTGACAAAACTGACATTCACGTTCACGTACCAGAAGGAGCTACACCAAAAGATGGGCCAAGCGCCGGTTTGGCAATGGTTACGTCAATTGTATCCGTACTAACCGGCATTCCTGTGAGAAAAGATCTAGCGATGACCGGAGAAGTTACTTTGCGTGGGAATGCTCTGGCAATAGGCGGGCTGAAAGAAAAGTTACTTGCCGCCCTCAGAGGAGGGATCAAAACAGTACTTATTCCCGAGGAAAATGAAAAAGATCTTGTAGACATTCCTGATAATGTGAAAACTTCTTTGGAAATTATCGCCGTCAAAAATGTTTCTGAAGTTTTGAAGATTGCACTTACGGAGTCTCCAAGCCCAATAGAATGGGACGAAGCTGCAGAGGAGGCTGCAGCTGCAAAAGCTCTTGAGGAACAGAAACAAAGCCAGACAATTAAACATTAAGATTTGTTGGTAAAAAGTTGTACAAATGCACTTGCCTAAAACTAAGGGTTTAAGTAGACAGGGCAAGGCGGGTGATTAGCTCAGTTGGTAGAGCGCTTCGTTTACACCGAAGATGTCGGGAGTTCGAGTCTCTCATCACCCACCATCTACTCTTCTATGTATGTAAATAACCCTTTAATAACAGACATTTACAAGATTGTCTAATATAAAAGTGTACATGTTTTTGTACATGTGTATATTGGTGTTGATGAGAGTTAGAGGGCTTTTATTTGGCACTACTTCTAGAAAGATTCAGTTATCCTGAACCACACCTTAGACCACGTAATGGGATTTGGCGTTGCAGAGTTTACATACCAGAGGCGTTATCAACTCTTTTTGGCACAACAAACTACCTAGAAAAGACACTCTCCACTTCGAATAAATCGCTTGCTGAGAAGCTGCTATGGCGCAAGGCAAATGAGATTTATGATAAGTTTGATCAGAAGCAGATGGAATACCTAGAGCATCAGTATGCTGAACAACTACGAACACAAAAAACATTAGATGCACATGTGCAAAAAAGGATCATTAACTTTGCAAATGCCTTTAGTGTTCCCAGTATTGAACTCGTAGAAACTACTAGCTTGGATGAACTGAAAGCCCACAGAGATACATTAGAAACGTTTGCAAGTGTCTTGGTAAATACTCTTCCTGACCCTACTACATCAAAAGGACAGTCGTTCTATACACAGGTCTACGGTAGAGACTTAGGATCTTGGGAGCTACCAAAAGAAGATACCCCTAAAAGGATGGTCGGTGGTTGGCAAGGACAGGAGGTAAAAGTTGGTGCTACTGATAACGACAGGATGGATACGGGCTTTACGAAAGGCCAAATAAAAGCAGCTATTAAATATAAATCATATTCGGTTCACAGCTTCTGGTGTGACCTGTTTATACTAGCGGCAGATAAGCAAAGATTAAAGCCACCTACTCTACCGACACCTGAGAAAATGTGGAGTAAAGCATATGAAGACGCTAAAGAAGAAGTGGTTAACTTTTATAAGACCATAGGTGCTGAAGACTTATTACCTGTTGAGGAAGATTTAACTTCAGAACTTTTGAAGGAGTCTGACAGACCACGCACAACAGATGATCCTCTTCCCAAAAAGATAACAAGCTACTTCGATAGTTGGGAGAATGTCCTAGTAAGAGACTATGAAGTGGGTTCCTCATCCTACAGAAAACTGCGTAAGGGCATCAGACTATTTGTGGAACTTGTAGGAGATTTGCAGATAGAAGAACTAGAACCTTTCCATGCATTTAGTTTTGCTGACAGACAGTTAGAAGAGAACCCTAAAGTCTCTAAGTCTGTGCTTAAAGATAACCAATGGGCTGCATCTAGTTTTCTAAAACATCTTGTTGAAAAGGGTCTGATCAAGGTCAATCCATTTGCCTCTGTAAGATTAGGTGAAAGGAGAGGTGTAAAAACCCGTCACTATCAGGACTTCAAAAGGGAACAACTCTTTGATGTTTTTAACCATGATTGGAGCGAGGAAGACAGATTGTTCTTATCCATATTGGTTACAACAGGTATGAGAAGTTGGGAGGCTGCATCTTTAACTTGGGAGCAGTATAACGATACCGAGTATCAAGGTATTAGGTATTTTGATCTTACAAAAGCAAAAGTGAAGACAGAGGGTTCAAAGAGGAAAGTACCGTTGCACCCTGCCCTAATACTGCCACCAAAGAAAACTAAAGGCAGATTGTTCTCATACGCAAAAGGGCATGAGAATGATGTTATAAACGCTGTGCTAACTGAGATGTTTGGTAATGATAGATTAAAAATACACTCGTTTAGACGTACTCTTAAAAAGCATATGAGAGATGCTGGCATACCTATGGATGTAAATCACCACTACATAGGGCATGGACTTGGTGACACTAGCCCTAATGCGTACCTAGGTATGAGCGTTGATGCTGTGTACGAAGGTATCTGTAAAATGAGTCATCCTTACCTTAAAGGATAAACCCTTGTTATCTAATGTCTCTTAGCAGAAGAACTATATAGCGTTACGCATTCCAGTAGAGCATTGTTCTAATAAATACCTTCCCTGCATTCTAACTTTAGATTTAGTTTTACTCTCTACGCTTACAGCTACTTTAAGGTTTAATTGAGGTAGGTTTTTTTTACTCTGATAGGTAGCAACGTATTTAGAGAACTCAGCCCTAAAAGTTTTAACTGCGATAGACTGTTGCTTTTCTTTTACTAACACACAGTCATGGATAGGATATGCTACAACACCCTGCCCTTTTAACTCGACAAGAGTGTTAGTTAGGATGTTTGCTTCGTGAAAGGATAAAGCGTCTATAAAGTTAAAATATTCTTTGTTGAGATCGTTTAAAGCAGGGTACATATCCAAGGCTAGATCACGTATTAAAGTGAACTCCTCAACATTTTCCAGGATGTTGTTTGGCTGCTTGGATGGCTCACGTTTGTTAGGATTACCAGTGCCAATTAGCTCCACAAATACTTGCTTCACCTTATCTCTAGCATTCTCAATATTAGGAAGCTGATCCACCAAACATTGATACGCATCTGTCCACGTTTCACCAATAAGCATGGGCTTGCTAACAAGACAGGACAACAGGGTTGGCAGCGAAGCATTTAGATCAATCTCACACACTGGCTCTTCATCTATTGTGAACTGCAAGCGTTGGTCAGAAGAAATATTACTCCATTTTCCGTACCAACGGCCTCCTGACTTGATTGAGGCATTGTGGAATACCCTAGTAGCTGCTGCGTAATATTCTTTTTGGATGGGATTGTATAAGGGGTGTTGCTGCCAATAGGCAGTCATTTCTTTTACTGGTCTTACTGCCTTTGAGTATTCTGACCTAAAGGTAGATTTGACTTTGCTGATGCCCATGCGCTGCCGTTGCTCGCCTTGGCTCTTGCGGTCTAGTCTTTCTTCCCAAGTTTCAGCTTCATTAACTTGCGCTAGTGGGAGATTAGCCTCGACAAAGATAGCATCATCCAAACCTTTTACCATTGCCGTAACTTCAGATGTTGGGTTGATCACTGGCTGCTTTACACCTGTCATTAGCTCAAATTCTGACGGTGTTACTCCAAAGCTTTCCATGATCTGTTGTTCAAGGAGTTCTTTTTTTCTTTTAGTCGTATCTGAAAGCAAGCCATGTTCCATTAGTAGGCCACGAACCTTATTGATTACCTTAACGCCAACATTTGGATAGTGGCTGTAAAACTTTAGGTTCCTATTCTCATTACCTACCAACCAATAGAAAGGTGTGCTGTCAGCTGTTTTAGCCATGGCAAGGAAAGACGCCAAAACAATCTCATGCTTTTGATTCAACGCTAAACCAATTTGTTCAGCTATGGATTGAACTAAATCAGAGGCCGCTTTGTTATAAGGAAGGTATGAAGGTCGGTAGTGCATTAGTTTGCATTAGAGCAGAATGGTCTACTAACAAACCCCAACATGCAAATATTGTCATTCACCATTTCAAAACTATCATTTCGCTATGGTAAGACGAACTTATGAATCTGATGCTGCAAAGATAGAAGATGTAGATGATCTTGACGATCTTGTAGCTGACAAGCGTGAGGCATGGAGGGCAACTTCTGATAACGCAAGACGTAGGCAGCGTAGATATAAGAAACGTCTAACTAAAAGATTAATTCTATTGGAAGCTTTTGAAGGACTAATAGAATGATTTTTTTTACCAAGGGGGCAATAATGCAGGAAACTTATTTTAAACAGCTAATCATATTTAAGGTTTTATTGTTTGTTTTGATAATTATTTGGGGCGGCACGGTACAAATGAACGATGGAAATAATTCTGAGGTCAACAATTTTTCAACTATTAGAAATTTATTATTTGCTCTATTTTCTCTTTCTTATTTCTTTGCTTCCTACAAAATTTACAAATTTAAAAATGTAGGTAAAAAATTATTTGTACCGCTAGTTTTGACTTTTATTATTTTAGGCTTCCTAGGTGAGTTTTTGTATTCTCTTGAGATAAATCAAGACCTTTTTTACTTGATAATTTTTTATATTATTTCACCACTGTTTTTTGTTGTTCAGGGAATAGTGGCTGGAATGTTGTATTTCTCAGAATGTAGTAGCAATTTTAGCTAAATAAGGAGAAATTTTGAGTTTACGGTTTATATCAAACTTCCTTTTTCTTGTTTATTTACCAAACTTCGTTTTTGCAGAGGGAATACAAGGCTTAACCGAAGAGAATTTTGGTGAGCGCTTCTATGGTGTTTATCTTGGTGAATTTAAACTAGGTTACGTGAGCCATGAGGTTAGCCAAACTGAACATACAGTTACTCAAAATTTTTCAATGAATATGCGCATAACACTTTCTGAAGAAGAGCAGACGCAACATAAAGCTAAATACGCTTTTTCTCAGATTATTTCTCGTTATCAGTTTGATAAAAAAACTGGCCTACTCAATGAAATGACAAAAGCTGATGGAAAAAAATATTATGCTGATTATGACTCTCTTTTAAAAAGTAATCACTTCAAGGGGGAAATATCGACCTTAACCGCAAAATATAAAGGTGACTTCTCTTATGAGGTTTTAACAAATAGTGAAGACGAAGAAACGTCTAAGCTTCTTAAATTACCCAAACTTCATATGAATGATTACTTTGCTGAGATAAACTTTATTTTATCAAAGCCTGAAATTGGAGAAACCAGATCCATAGAAGTTTTTGATCTAGATTTTGAAAAAGAAGTTTTTCTGGGCGCAAACTTGACCCTTCAACAAAAAGTAAGAGGGTTAGGAGGGAATTACGAATATATTATTCAAGAAGATATAGGCGATGAAACTTTTACATACACCGTAGATCGATATGGCAATGTTATTGGAGCGGAAATTTTTGGTTTGAACATAATCCTTGAACCAAAAGAACAGGCATTCACACTAGATGCCAAAAATATTTAGTATTTATTAATTACATCACTAGAAAGTTGTAACAAAAGGTGCGGCCCCTTTGTCACCTAGTCGCTTTTTAAGCGTATCAGCAACGAGATCAAAGTAATCAGGCTTTGGTCTAAATCTTACAGTTGATATTGTCTTCATCTTTAGCTCCAGTTAAACGTAAAACCCGTAACGGCTTCAGTTCTACTGCCATTTTCATCCTTTTGTAGAAGGTGGTCCACGCTATCTAACCACGCCAAACCTTCATCTTGTTCCCCGATAAGAACGTCCATGTTTGGACATATCATGATCTGGATGAAGCTACCGTCATCTAGCTTAGTAAACTTAACAGTCGCTTTATCGGCAAAGCCACTTGCCTTGTTTATCTCAACAAGTTTTTTCAGTTCTTCTTCGAACTGGTCCCCACAGCCTTCAAGTGGTCTATACTTTATGATGGACAGAGTTTCTTCCATATCTAATTAACCTGACTTCTTAGCTTTTCTTTCAGCTTCAAAAAATTGCCTATCTTTTTCTGTGTATTCGGCAACAATCTCTGCGTTTGGGTCTTGGAAAAAGTAATTTAGATCTCCTTCGTAGTAAAAAGTATCTTTTACAGTTATAGCCACAGCATCTTGCCATTTCTGTCTTCCAACCAAGTTTTTTTCAGCTTCTTCATAACTCTCATATATTGCTAAGGACATTACAGAAAGTGGCCCAGTTTTAACATTGATAACTACCTGAGCGTTTGGGAAGTATTCTTTTTGTGTAGCAAGATACAATTTTTGAGCGCCTTTAAGAGCTTCATCACTTGTAAACTCAATCATAGTTATTCTACCAATAGACATAGTTTAACATTCCTTTTCCAAGTCACTTTTCAGCCAGTGCTTTACAACCTCAACAGCCAAGCACTTCTCGCATAGGTTATTACTTATGTCTTTAGCATCAAAGAGTTTCTTACAAGAGGAGCGTGTGTTTGTCGTCACAACTAACTCGCTCCAGATAGGAAAATTAAAAATAACAAAGCTACTATGATCCAGCCAATAATAGTTAACTGCCTTAAATATCTAACCTTGTCTAAACTGAGCTTAGCAATCCTCGACAGGTTTAGATTCTGGTGTATTTGCACTTGGCGCTTCGGTAGATATTCCCACTGTTCTGGTGTCCACTCAGTAAATCTGTTTTCCCACTCTTCATCTTTTATTTGAACAGTTGCCTCATGCACATGGTATGGATCATTAAAACCTTCTGTCCACAGCTTATCACTTTTCCAGTAATACTTCATAAGTTGGCCTCCTTAACTATCCGATAATAACTGGTCTTGCTTATATTCAACTCACGCATGATATGGGCAGGTTTAAAACCTTCTTTTATTGCCATCATAACCATATCTGTTTTGTTTCTAGCGGTGGGTTTACGGCCTTTATATTTACCCTCTGCCTTTGCTTTGGCTATACCTTCACGTTGACGCTCTAACATCATCTCACGCTCAAATTGTGAGACAGATGACATGACATTTAATATTAGTTTTCCTGTGGCATTGGACGTATCAATACTTGTGCCACCCATATCTAATATGACTAGCGAGGCATCCGCTTGATTAACAGTGTCTATGATCTCGCCTAGATGCCTGACGCTCCTAGCCAAGCGATCAAGTTTTGTGACCACTATTTTGTCACCGCTACGAAGAGAACCTAAAGCTACGTTGAGTTGTTCACGCTCACCAACGCTTGATACTTGCTCTTTGAATATCTTCTCACAGCCATATTCTTTTAATTGTTTTACTTGTGCATCCAACCCTGCGACTTGCTCTATGGTGGATGTCCTAGCTACACCTATTAACATATCTATATTCCCATTAGCATCTAAGACTAAATGGAACTATAGTACCAAAAATAGAAAATACAATCCTATTGGTACTATATAGTATAGTTCTCTTAGACCTTGGTCTATTGGCACTATATACAACGTATGAGAGTTCGCACCAAAGATTGCTATAAATGCTCTGCACCGAAAGAGGTTCTTTATCGTTGCAGATATAAAGATTTGCAGGAATGGGTGTTCCTGTGTGGAGAATGCTTGCAAAAGGTAAAGGCAGAATTTGAAAGCACGTACCAATACGGTGGAACGTGGAAAGCTAAGAAGAAGTAAAGTTATTCTCTTTCTTTTGTATTGCTCCCTCTCATAGCAAACTCTGAGCCTCCGACATAAACAAGTCGCATCTCAATACCACCCTTCCGTTTACACGCTGTGCATTTAGCATTCTTGCGTACTTGATCTAGGGTAATGTTTTCACCATATGCCTCGACTAGTTCTATCACAGCTACCATGCGTGAATGATTGCACCGACATCGCAGATACAAGTGGTGAGGAAGCACATTTTTAAGTTGAATCATACTAATGACAATGAGAACAAAACAGGAACAGAGTCAATTAGTTTTAGATGGGGTGCGAGCGCCACTGGGGGTGGCATAGATATGGTATATGTACAAA
Organism: Paracoccaceae bacterium; assembly: GCA_902606585.1. Classification (GTDB taxonomy): domain Bacteria; phylum Pseudomonadota; class Alphaproteobacteria; order Rhodobacterales; family Rhodobacteraceae; genus Salinivivens. Next base: position 37,831 of record CACLGX010000012.1, read on the forward strand.
AACACAGAAGTGGTTTCTAATAGAGATAGCTAAAAATGAAGGAAACTAAACAATGAAGACAAAAATACCGCCTCCTATTCTAGCGCTCGTAATGATCGGTTTAATTTATCTCTCTTCTTTATTTATTGAACCAACCACATTTAATTATCAAGGCTCATTGAGTATCTTGGTTCTTATTTTGGGTTTCGCATGTTTGTTACCTTCTTTTAAATTGTTTGCGAAATTCAAAACAACTATCACCCCTTTAACGCCTTCCAATACTACTGCGCTAGTAACTGAAGGTATGTATCGGTATTCAAGAAACCCAATGTACCTAGGGTTGCTATTAATAACTATCGCTTCAACAATTTGGTTTGGAACTTGGTTAGGTATAATCATTAATATTGTATTTATTTTTCTTATTAATTTTTTACAAATCATTCCTGAAGAGGAAGCACTTCTGGAAATTTTTGGTGAGGAATATGAAGAGTACAAAAAGAATGTGAGAAGGTGGATTTGATAGGAAGAAATGGGCTACTAGAACAGTTAAGTGATCCAAATAGATATTTATAAAGTATTACCTTTCGACAAATATCTTACCTCCCCGTTCGATATGTCATACTGAGCCTCGTGTCATTCCCCCCGACATGGGGCTTTTTCTTTGGCGTGTTCACAGGCTCATAAAAGCCTAACAGATTTTATTTGACGGACGTTTAATCATATGGGAGGTTTAGACATGATGTCAGATTTTCAAGATACTAATTGTGAATGCTGTAGTAGTGACTGTAATTGTAGTAGTTGTAATTGCGGTGATCTAGATGATTGTGTGACTTGTGAATGCTGTGAAACAGATTGCACCACAGAATCTGATCGCTGTATCTGCGATTAAAAACTATCTCAGGTATATGGAGTCAGCCCTAGCCATTAACTCTACTGTGTGAGGCTGCTCAGTGGGTGTATGAGCCTGGAAGGAACCTCTGTAAGGTGCATGCTTCATCCACTCGCACTTGGTAGACTCAGCATTTACTCCATGTATTAAAAATAAGTATAGATAGAATATTATTCATAATTTTTAAATCAAAGGGATCAAAAAATGGCAAAATATATAGTTTACACAACGTGGTATCATGAAAAGGGATTGAGGCCTGCGGAAGAATTTCAAGAAGGTATGCGCAAAAATGTTAAGCCACATTCCCCTGCAGTAGATTGTATATGGTGGAAGAAAGATGATAACCATCATCAATCTATAATGATTTATTCTTCTGAGGAATCAGCAAACCAACATAGAGCGCAACTAGAAGAATTTCGTAAAGACAGTTCAAGCGAATTGTCAATAAAGATGGTTGAAGAAACTATGGGCCCTCTTCTTGCTCAACTGTCAGAATTATAACAAAAATAAAAAATTTCATCTTTGTGAAAGCTGCTTGTTTAATAGAGCTGTGAAAAGATTAGCGTATTCCTAACAGCAACGTAGGTTCAGGTTGGAATAGCCATATATTTATAGCCTTTTCTCTATACAGGCTTGAAAAGCTGATGAAAAAGGATGAACGAAGAAAATGAGGAGTAGAGGTTTACTGGTGAGATCTGCCTATAATGTTTACTAAATCGAATTTAATAAGAAATGGAGTGCCGTCATTAGTTGCTTTTGTTATTCTTTATTTCTTAGGTGATAGGTATGTGCTTCCCGCTGTATTCAGTGCTACAGATAGCGGTAATATGAATTTAGTGATATGGCTTGCTGTTGATGCAGTGATGTTAATATCAACATTCTATGGAACTAGATGGGCTTTATTCAAGTTTGGCCTTATCGATAATTGGCTAAGTAAATAGAGGTTCATTGGTGATGGTTTTAGAGAAATTTATCGAAGGCATAACCAACCAGGATTTGGCTCTTTTAGAAAGTCTTTTGCATGAAGATATGCTCTTCGTGCAAGAAACAACTTTAGAGACAAAAGAAGAGTGGATGAGAGATACCAAAGAACAATTTAAAAATGGTATGCTTGATGCAACTAAAATGGGAGTCACAGCAAAATTTGAAACAAAAGATATGGGAGCACTTGAGGTGACCATGAAGAAAGATGGCCATTTGATAACATTTTCAAACGTCTTTTTATATAAAGATAATAAAATTTACAGACATTTGATAAATGTGGTTACAGATAATTTAACTGAGTGAATAAATGAAACACATCCTACTCACCATATTACTTATCTTAAGTGCTACGGCTGTAAGTGCTGATGAATAATTTTTGTGAAAAGACCACTGACGCTCAAATACAAAAAATTCCTTACGCTTAACGTAAGGTACTAACTAGTAGTTTATTTTTAATCATATTACCTAGTCTCATAATTTAACTCTGAAAGGAAAGATTATGAGAAAATTATTGATAGCTTTTGTTGCTATAATAATGCCATCCCTGGCACTTTCTGGTGGCCACTCTGGCCTGGGTGGAACTGGTACAGGCGTAGTGGTTGATATGAAAACAATGGAGGGCAAATCAGGAGTTCTAGTACACCAGACTACTAGCGATGTTTGGGTTTATGACAATCCACCAGAAGGTTTTCCAAAAGCTACAAGCGCAACATGCAGTCAATTTATTACTTTTGCGATGGGACAACAGCAGCAACCTGTGGGAGGCGCTTTAGCATGCCAAGTAGTAGACCCAGATGGCGATGTGTCAATACACATGGGGGCTTTTCAGGGTGACGGAACAGTATTGATAACTCAAGTTTCAGGTACTGGTAAATGGGCCGCTTTAGTTGGCTCTCAGGTAATAGGTAAAACAGACATTCAAATTGACGCAAAAACATCTACATACTCATGGACGGCAGTAAACTAAAAAAGCACAGAAGCCCTTTACTCACCGAAGCCTTCTTTCAATGAATGGCTGCAGTGGAAAGGGCTTTTTCTTTGGCGTGTCCACAGGCTCGTAAATACTCTCAGGCTATCATGAGTCATATGAACTGCTAACCGCACTGTGGACATGGTTATATTGAGTCTGGCAGCGTGTTAAATGCTGCCTTCCCATCATTTATTTTGTCCATGTATGCTTAAAGATTAATCTGTTACAGATCTTTATAATCGTCTGGGTAATATTTTCCTATGTACCATCGCCCACACCCTAGTATCACCCACGAACATACCATAATAAAAAATATGTATTTGTTTACCAGCATGGCTGCTCCCATCGATTTTTTTGCGAAATATACCATTACACCGAAAGCCAAGACGTTTCCAAATACTATGAGAAAAGTGCCTGACCACGTGATCATAAATTTCCAAATGAACTGATCCATTGAGGGACCAAAAGGCATTTGGCCCGTTTTTGTTTGCAAGTGTTTATTAGGAAATAAAAACGCAACAAACGCAGTGGCCAAAAGCGCAAAGGTCAAAATCGTGGCACTTGTTTTTTCGGAGTAATAATAAAAAATTAGTGACAAGGGAGCAGCAATAATCCAAATGAAGAGTATACCTCTCGTCCTTTTTAAAAACTGTTTATAATTTTCCTCGTCTTTTATATCCATTGAGGGAGCAAACGGCTTTGTAACTATATCTGTCTTCTTGTGTTGCTTGGAAAAAATATTTTTACTGGGAAACAAAATCGCAACAAATACCGAAGCAACAGTTGCAAAAGCTAAAATCGTGATACTCGTTCTTTCAAAAGTAGAATACAACATCAGTGATAAAGGAAGAGCAATAACCCAAATTAAAATCAGACCTCTTGTCTTTTTTATAAAGTTTTTGTTTTTATCATCTTTCATAGTATAATCATATTCAAAATATAGTAGCTCTCAAGCCTTTAAAGATGCTTCTACTAAGGTCTGATTTACAAGCGATGCACCAAGGACCTCTGTCTTGGTAAAGCGCATGTTGCTCCAGATACACCAGACGAGCCTATAGTATGATCCAAATAGAAGTTACGGCTGTTAGTGCTGATACTTCAGAAACAATAAAATGCTAAAGTACCTTACATACTTCTCTTTATTAGTTACAATTATTAGCGGTGCTGTTTGTTACTTCAGCACAAATGAAGAAAGCTTCTTCTATTACTTGATTACCTCTATTGTTTCTGGAGCTATATTCTGCGTGTTAATAGCAATTAAAATGATAACTGCGGATACAGGTAAGATTGACCATAAGAAGCACATTGGTACCTTCTTTGATGGTGGCGGTGGTGGATCATGATTACAGAAAACATAGCTGGAATTATATTAATCATATTGCTTGTTGGTCTGTTGTACATTTACAAAACTAGAGGTTTTACCAAGCATGGTAAGTTTGCAAAACCATCTAATACATACTTCTGGTTTCAGATTGGCCTACTAGTCTTCCTATTTCTTTGGCAACCTTGGAAGGAGTAAGAAACTACCCTATGACACAACGTCAATTATACTTTTAATCGTTATTATTCGGAATTTAGATTTAGTTTGGTAAGCTTTATTAAAGTGTTAGATGATTGCAAACCAGGTCGTGAAAAAACCCTATCCTATGGTAGTTCGGTTTGGGATAGCAGCAATTGTTAATTCCTTTGCTAATCTTTCTTTCGGGAGAAAAATATTGTTGGTAAGGTCTCTAAAACATTGGAACATTCGTTTATATTAAATTCGCAAAAAATTTAAATTAAACCACGCCCTAATCACAATTTTTTTTTAGTAATATTTTAATTGTTAATCTTATTATTGACTTACGGCTTTCTTATGTTTTCATCAAAAGTATTTAAACTAAGTTTATGAAAGGGATTGAAATGACTGTTTATTTAATTGCGGAAATAAAAGTTACAGATGATAAGTGGGTTCCAGATTATGCCGCACATGTTCATCCGCTTGTGGAAAAGCATGGCGGGAAGTACTTATCTCGAAGCGCTAACATCAAGGTTTTGGAAGGCGAGGACAGGGGCAATACTTTTATCGCAATCTTACAGTTTCCAGACGCAACTTCTGCGGAGGCATTCGTAACCGACCCAGAGTATGTTCCACATGGCAAAGCGAGAAAAGAGGGTGCAATAAACAGTTTCCAGTTAATAGATGATACTGATGCAGCTGGCACGATACCGTACTTAACGGCTGGCTAACTTATAGCTTTGATTTCGTAAACTCAATAAAACGAAACACGTTCTTCTCAATATATAACACATCTGCGGCGCTGATGCTGTGAGCGCTAAAACTCATAAGGAAACTATTTATGTCTATAGCCAGAATAACAATGATGGAATTTTTGTCAGAAAAGGAAATGGCCGAATCTGAAAATTTCTATCAAACGATACAAAAAGAATGGTTTGGTAATGCGCAGACAGTTATTAATGTACGAACAGGCCCCACCTCGATTTTGTCATTTGCTGTATACTCCAGTTACGAAGATGCAGAGACTAACCTTACTAAAAGAAAAGAATTTCAGAAGATATTAAAAGATAAATTTACTGTCGTTGATAGTTTTTATTATGAGGGTGATATTACTTATTTTGAAAATTCTAAAGCGAATGAAATAAAAGTTGAGTGGAAGTAAATGCCAAAATCTGAGACACTTTTAATGAGTTATATTGTTTGTGACCTTCTTAGTAAAAGTGATCAAACAGTCGCTCATGAAGCCTGGGTAAAAATTATTGAAGGTATGCAAGAAGATTTCAAAAAAGCTGGGGCTTTAAGGCAGACCGTTTCCCAAATTTGGAACAGGAAAGGCACTTTTAAGCTGGGTTTCATGTGGTAATATAAAGATGAAAAAGCATTTACTGCTTGCCAAGAATTGTTTCGAGTTGCAGAAGCCGAGTTTGTAAAGAAGACTGGTATCTCTTGGCGTATTACACCTACTAGAGGTATTGTTCTGGCAGATATGCATTTTTAAAACTTACTGAAAAAATTTTATACTCATTCATATTTGTGGAATATTAGAAGGCTTATAAGTAAATATTTTTATTAGTTTTTATTGGATAACATTAAAAGTTTCAATCTTAGTTATGGTTTACTACTAGATATCTAAAGATGCTCTTACAAAAAGAAAGAGTACTTCACAAAGTTGAAACTTTTACTAGAAAAATGAAAACGACCAGCTACTCTGATCCAATAAATTTGGAGAAAAAATCAAGCCTTTACATAAATCTGGTTTTTAGAAAAAATAGCCTAGTAGAGTTTCAATTTAATATAGGATTAAATCCCTTGAAAAAAATGTGCACTCGAAAACAGATCAAGCAATTATGTCAGACCTATTCAAAGGAAACTGGAACTGATTTTACAAGTTATTATGATGCAAAATTTTTGGAATGGCTTGAAAATTCAAATCCCACAGAAGACAACAAAAAACAAAAAAACTATACCTTTATTGAAACGAGCAAGTTCGTCAAAGCCATAATGGAAGCATATATGACTTCTATGAATGAAGTATCCCAAAAACTAGATAATCACATGTCTAAAGAGTCTTACACAAAACAAGAAGTGGTCGACATCGTTTTTGAAGCATTCAATTCAGCCAAAACCATCGGTGAAGGTCAAATTAAAAATTTAAAATAATATTAATACTTCGGCAACTTTTGAGAATCTTTCAACAACTTTAAGAGATGTTGCTGGCCCTCACCAGCCTGAGCCAAAATGGCGGTAGCAGTATCTTTTAGTATTTGCTTTTTAGCTAAAAGAGCTGTCTCAGAAGCTAAATCAACGCGACTAACCTCGTTATATTTCGTCTCGTATTCAGCTGTCAGGTCTGTAGTAGATATTACTAAACTCTCAAGAGCAGAGTATTGCGAACCCGCCTGCTCACGCGCCTTATTTAAAAGTTGCTGAACTCGATCAATTTTTGAAGTTAGTATACTAGTATCAATTTCTTCACTTATTTTAGTTATATTACCATTATCAGCAGCCGCGTCACCCGCAGTGGACACCAGTGCCGCCGCAATACTTCTGGAAGATTCAGGATCATCATCTCCAAGGTTGGTAATTATATCATCGGTTGAAAATTGGTCAGTGTTATCATTTCTTATAGATGACGTGATCGAACTTGTTTCACTCTCAACAATATCAGAATTAGAATAGCTCACTGCTTTTATAAGAGCAGCAATAGTTTCCTCATCCGCGATAAATGGAAATTCTGCAACGATATTATCTATTCTCATACTAGCGCCAGCTGCTAATCCTCCAGTTTTATCGAAGGTCCCTACGATAAAGACAAATCTATAGTCGCCACTATCTTCAATTTCCACTGAAGCACGACCATCTAATTCAACGGTACCAGTCTCATTTAGAGCCATAAAAATTTTAGGATCGCCATTCTCATCCAAGATAGGATCTCCAGTAGCGACGTCTACTTTATAAATATAACCTGCGACGTGATAATCATCTACATCTCCTGCGGCACTGTAATTAAGTTTAAGAAATTGGCCCGCCTCTGCAGAAAACTGTTCACTTACAATGGCCGGACCGTGATAAATACCAAATGCTGCACTATCCTCAAATTTTAATTTTCCTGTAAATAGCTCCATAGCTGCTCCAGAAAAAGGATCTGTTACAGTATCATCTGATACAAGGCCAATTGGAACATCTGGTGTATCAAGAGAAAAAGTATCTGCATAATCTCGCACATCCTCGCCACCACTTTGCTCTACCGGTACAGTTGCCGCATCATCTCTGTTTTTAATAGCCGGATTACCAGGTGATCCATTTAGGCGTGTGAATGAGCCATAATCAGGCTTAGCCATTTGAGCCAGCGTTGGTGTTGGTACAGTTATTGAAGGTACGTCTGCTGGATTGAAACCCGTTCCGTCTCCGTTCCATGCATAAGATCCATCAGTATCAAAAACTTGAAATGTTGAACCAAATTCGACACGATCATCGTACATCTTCCAATTATTTATGTACACCTGATTATCGCGCTCCCAGCCCACGTGAGCTCTAATTTCAGAACCATCTGGGTTATTCGTTACCCGCGTTTCGCCGATATATTTTTCAACTTGACCCGAAATATTTACTGCAGTTCTCAACTGTTTATTTCTTGTATAGAAGGCTACCTCTTCTCGACTATATCCAGTAATTTCCTGCCGGTCATAGTCTGTTATTACAGGTCTTTCATAATGACTGATAGAATTTGAATAAGAAACAGTACCAGCAGATCTAGTAAAAAATTCTGGCAAAGCTAACGCATCATCAATTCTTGTAAAAAATTCCGGTGAAGCCGCCTCAGTCCTAGTAAAAAATTCTGGTGAGGCCACCTCACTGCTAGTAAAAAATTCTGGTGAACCTACCTCTGTTCTAGTAAAAAATTCTGGTGAAGCCACTTCATCGCTAGTAAAAAATGCTGGCTCGGCTAATTCATCATCAGTTCTATAAACAGTAGTACCTGCAGGTGGATTGTCAGGGTCAAACTGATCAGCCCAGGCAGTAAATTCCAAGCGAACATCACCCGCACTGTAATTTAAGTTTACAGGATTAAAGTTCGTTCCAGCAACATCAAAAGTATATGCCCCATCAGAGTCATGTCGGATGTCAGTTCTATAAACAGTACTGCCTGCTGGCGGATTGTCTGCATCAAATTGATCAGCCCAAGCAACAAACTCTAAGGGATCATCACCTGCGCTATAATTTAAGTCTGCGGGATCAAAATCCGTGCCGGTGACATCAAATGTATAAGTTCCATCAGCGTCATGTCTGATATCAGTTCTATAGACAGTACTACCTGCAGGTGGATAATCTGCATCAAATTGATCAGCCCAGGCAGTAAATTCCAAGCGAACATCACCCGCACTGTAATCTAAGTCTGCAGGATCAAAGTCCGTACCAGTAATATCAAATGTATAGGCACCATCAGCGGCATGTGTGATGTCAGTTCTATAAACAGTACTACCTGCAGGTGGATTGTCTGCATCAAATTGATCAGCCCAGGTAATAAATTCTAAACGGTCATCACCTGCACTGTAATTTAAGTCTGCAGGATTAAAGTCCGTACCAGTAATATCAAATGTGTAGGCACCATCAGCGGCATGCGTGATATCAGTTCTATAGACAGTACTGCCTGCTGGCGGATTGTCTGGATCAAATTGATCGGCCCAAGTAACAAATTCTAAGGGATCATCACCTGCACTGTAATTCAAGTCTGCAGGATCAAAGTCCGTTCCAGCAACATCAAAAGTGTAAGTTCCATCCGCGTCCTGTGTGATATCAGTTTTATAGACGGTACTGCCTGCTGGCGGATTGTCTGCATCAAATTGATCAGCCCA
>CACLGX010000013.1 GCA_902606585.1 Paracoccaceae bacterium
GCTCCTATTAGCTATAGACTTAGGAATATGGATTAACGATTTTCAATTTTAATAGCTGAGCGACCAGTTCTATCGATTATATTAAAAAGAGGTTCTATATCCTAGATTAAGTGATAAAGGTCTTTTAATCATCGACGATTATGGACATTGGGAAGGCGCTAAGAAGGCAGTAGACGAATCTGATAGGTCGAGGCATATTTGCCCGATATTCTGAGCTTATCTTTTGTAACCTTTCTTTAAAAATAAAAGCGTAAAAGGATAAATATGCGCAATTCAATAATATTAGTGACAGGTGGAACTGGATCTTTTGGTCATAAATTCATTAGGATGACACTTGATAAGTATAACCCGAAGAAGGTTATCGTGTTTTCACGCGACGAAATGAAGCAGTGGGAAATGGCTAAGCTTTGCCAAGGTGATGACCGCGTGAGGTTTTTCATTGGTGATGTTCGAGACCGCGACCGTTTGTATCGTGCGTTAGATGGTGTTGATTATGTAGTTCATGCTGCTGCAACCAAAATCGTCCCGACAGCTGAATATAATCCATTTGAATGCATTAAAACAAATGTGAACGGTGCTATGAACGTCATTGACGCTGCAATTGATAAGGGTGTCAAAGGTGTGGTGGCGCTGTCGACAGACAAAGCAAGTAGCCCAATTAATCTTTACGGTGCCACCAAGTTGACATCTGATAAGTTGTTTGTGGCTGCAAATGCTTATTCCGGAGAACATGGAACGAAATTTTCTGTCGTTCGTTATGGAAACGTCATGGGTTCACGCGGATCGGTCATTCCATTTTTTGAGTCAATAAAGAGTAAGGGTATATTGCCAATCACAGATGAACGTATGACGCGTTTTATGATTACATTAGAGCAAGGCGTAGAACTCGTGTGGCAGGCATTCGAAGATATGGTTGGCGGTGAAATTTATGTAAAAAAGATCCCGTCGATGTCAGTTGTTGATTTAGCGACAGCGTTAGCACCAGAATGTAAATTAGAAATTGTTGGTATTCGTCCTGGTGAAAAATTACATGAACAAATGATCGGTGAAGAAGATGCTTACTACACCTACGAATATCCGGAGCATTATAAAATCCTTCCTGCGATCAATAATTGGTCCACATCACCTGAACGGATCAAAGATGGCGTAAAAGTGGCTCAAGGTTTTACATACCGATCTGATAATAATGCGGAATGGATGACTAAAAATGAATTGATTACTTGGGTTGACTCAAACCGTGATCATATTGGAAAAATATAATGGTATTGCCTTACGGACGCCAAGATATCCAAGATGGCGACGTTGCTGCTGTACTGGAGGTACTGAAATCAGATTTTCTAACCCAAGGTCCTGCTGTCCCAATTTTTGAGCAAGCTGTAAGTGAATTTTGTGGTGCTAGGCATGCCGTTGCGGTGAATAGTGCAACCTCTGCACTGCATATTGCTTTAATGGCGTTGGGCGTTGCAGCTGGCGATACTGTTTGGACCTCTCCGAATACATTCGTGGCATCATCAAACGCAGCATTGTATTGTGGGGCCGAGGTCGACTTTGTTGATATCGACTTAGAGACTTATAATATGTCGATATCTGCGCTGAAGGAAAAATTGGAGCAATCTGCAGCGTTAGGCGTATTGCCTAAGGTGGTAATCCCTGTTCATTTGACAGGGCAACCTTGTGACATGCAAGCGATACATGAGTTAGCTCAACATTACGGATTCAAAGTTGTGGAAGATGCATCACATGCGATTGGTGGACGATATCTAAAAAATGCTATAGGAAATTGTGATTATAGTGACATCACGGTTTTTAGCTTTCATCCAGTGAAAATTGTAACCACTGCAGAAGGTGGGATGGCACTGACCAATGAGCCAGCTTTAGCTGAACAGATGGCACTTTTTCGTAGCCACGGAATAACTAGAGATCCATCACTGATGACACGGGTACCGGAAGGGGCCTGGTACTATGAACAAATTGCGCTGGGCTACAATTATCGCATGACCGATTTGCATGCCGCATTAGGTATCAGCCAAATGCAGCGGCTGCAGGGGTATATTGACCGGCGCCATGAGATAGCGGATCGATATTCGCGAGAGCTTTCTGATTTACCGCTTATATTACCGGAACAGGCAGAGTTTGCGCATTCGGCGTATCATCTCTATGTCATTAGACTGGATTTAGATGTCATTAAACCATTAACCCACGCAGAGGTTTTCCAAGCATTACGTGATCGCGATATCTTAGTCAATTTGCATTATATACCGGTTCATACTCAGCCTTATTATCAAAATATGGGGTTTAAGTGGGGTGACTTTCCAAACGCAGAGGCTTATTATAAATCGGCAATTTCTATACCAATGTTCCCTATTTTGAGTTGTGAAGCACAAACTAAAGTTATTTCTACATTGCATGAGATTTTAGCAAAATGAAAATGGCGGTGATTCCAGCGCGCGGAGGATCAAAGCGTATTCCCCTTAAGAATATTAAATTATTTGGCGGCAAACCAATGATTTCCTGGTCCATTGAAGCTGCGCAAAAAAGTGGCGTATTTGATCGCATTATTGTGAGTACCGATGACGCTGAAATTGCCGCTGTTGCGCTAGAATATGGGGCCGAAGTTCCATTTATGCGCCCAGCCGAATTGTCAGACGATCATACAGTTACTAGCCCAGTAATAGCGCATGCCATAGAATGGCATTTAGCTAATGGTTTTGAGCCAGAACAGATATGTTGCATTTACGCGACCGCTCCTTTTCTCCAAAGTATAGATATTATGCGTGGTATGAAAATTTTGGAACAGTTAGAAGCTGATTTTGCTTTTTCTATAACTTCATTTGCGTTTCCAATCCAACGCGCGATCAAGCTGCGAACGGATGGCCGAATTGAAATGTTTGATCGATCGCAATTCCAAATGCGCTCTCAGGATTTACCTGAAGCCTATCATGATGCAGGTCAATTTTATTGGGGAACAAAAGACGCCTGGCTATCTGGCGTACCTATTTTTGGTCCAAATTCAGTTCCCGTGCACTTACCACGATACCGCGTGCAAGATATCGACACCAAAGAGGATTGGAAGCATGCTGAATTAATGATGGAAGTCCTAAAGAAACATTAAAGCATATGGCCGATCCCTTAACCATTATATTCCGAACGGATGCTTCACTCGAAATAGGCACGGATCATGTAATGCGGTGCATTACCTTGGGACTGGGCTTGTCTTTAAGTTCTTCGCGTAGTTCAAGCTGTTCTTGCCACTCTGCTTCTATTGTGCGTATTCATCTTCGCTAAGCCACGTTTGTAGCTGACGGTTTTGCACGTTTTCTCCACGCTTAAGTTTTTCAGCTATTCCTTCTAACTTATTAAGCCGCTTGGTTTCTTCCGCAGTCAGTGTACGACGTGGATAGCCTTTTCAATCCGCTCTTGCAGCAACTTACGGAAGTTAACACATGTCTTCTTTTGGTTGTCGTACCACTCACTCATTAGTAAGAAATCTTAGGGTAGATCTTACCATTATAGAATGGATGCTTTTCTGAAAGCGCTGAAAAAATTTCATGCCTAGATGAAAAATCAATTCCATCAAATGTTTGGCAGAAAGCATCAAGAGATTGTTGTTCATGCATTAAAATTTCTGAATCTAAATTCGCTACTGTTTCCACCCCATATACTTCTATAGAGACAGAGTTGTTAAACACACGATTGAAAATGAATTTTGTTCTTTCAACGTGGTAGTCTGACGTGACTACAACCATTTTTTTTAATTTGGAGCTACGAAAATAATCTAAACAGTAGATCGCATCACCGACAGTATCGCGCGACTCCCTCACTGCCATTACTGATGAATTATCAATATCTGAATTTTTAAATATGTAATCACTTACAACTTCAGCAATTGGCACATCGCAATCAGCACGATAATCCCAACCAAGTGTCACTAATTTATCGTATTGGTCGCTCGAAAAAAGTTTAATAGCCATATCTGCTCGTGCGACTGACTCGTCACCTAGTTCGCAAGACTTCGACATTAAGTGGGCTAAAACAACTAACAGATTCACCTAGTCACCCCTCTTAGCGAAGTGCTGAATGGTAACTCTATCCCCTCTTTTAGCAGAAATAAGACATTTTGATCCTATTACGTGATCGAAGTACTTGGCTTCTAATCCGAAACCAGGACGAATTCTTCGAACGCTTTCATTGGTGATAACTTCTCCCTCTTCTACATCTTTTATAAAGTACAATGAGCGCCGAAAGACCTTATTGCCATCTTCAACAGAAGACCTACTGAATGATTTAGATCCTAATGCATGGAAAGCCTCTTTCGTTTCCTTTACTAGCGCGTTCATTTCAGTTGGCTCAAGCGAAAAGCTACTATCTACACCTCCATCAGATCTGTTTATTGTGAAGTGTTTTTCGATTGCAGTTGCACCAATCGAAGTGGCAAGTACACTTGCTAAATTACCAATTGTATGATCAGAGAGCCCAACTTGGATATTAAATTCCTTTTGTAATATCGAAATCATATTCAGATTAGCTTCAGATAAAGGCGCGGGATAACTACTGATACAGTGAAACAACAAAATGTTTCCATTGCCAACTGACTTAGCCGCTTCTAGCGCCTCACCAATTTCATCATACGACGCCATCCCAGTTGACATGAGTATCGGTTTATTCTTTTTAGCTATGTACTTGATAAGAGGCAAATCGACTACTTCAAAAGATGCAACCTTATATGCTGGCGCATCCAAGCTATCTAACAAATCTACTGCGGTTTCATCAAACGGCGAAGAAAATAGCGTAATTCCGATCTCGTTTGCACAATCGAACAGCTCCTTATGCCACTCAAATGGAGTGTAGGCTTCGCTATACAAATCATACAACGATCGCCCCTTCCATAGCCCATCGTCGATAAGAAAATCTGACTTATGGACATCAATTGTCATTGTATCTGGCGTGTAAGTTTGGATTTTAACTGCATCTACTCCAGCATTACGAGCTGCGAGAATTGTTTCTTTAGCCCGTAATATCGAACCGTTGTGATTTGCTGACACCTCAGCAATTATGTATGGGGCATAATCACTGGAAATTTCTCTAGAGTTAATGACAAAGCTATTAGTTGTCATGCTTAAGTCCTTCAGAATCTAATCTTTCAAGTTCGTCTGATATCTTTGCATTCCATCCAGAAAAATTAGTTGGTAAATCTTTTACATAATGAATAGTCCCATCACCCCTTTGCGGTTTTGCTGTCCAAGTGTCGGTTAGCAACGATGGAAGAAATTCGAGGAACAAATCCTCCATGCTTTTGATTAGGACAGAATACGTCTTTACAAACGTGTCATCCGATTCCTTAAAATTGACATATTTCTGTTTAACAATTGGCCCAGTATCAATTCCACTATCAATTAAGTGTATTGTTACACCACTTGGAGTGTTGTCATAAAACGACCAAAAGTTCGGATGAGCTCCACGGTTATAGGGCAGAAACGATATGTGCAGATTTAATACTGGACACCCAAAACCATCAATTGTGCTTTGTTTGAGAATGTGTCTGTATCCATAGCTAATCACACAGTCATAGCCCTTGATTGCATCAATTTTATCTGCCGTATGATCAACAGCACATTTGTTAGCAATCAGAGCATCGATTAGTGTTGTCTGTGTTTGATCATAGCCAAGAAATAAAATTCTTTTTTTTGGACTGTCAATTTGATTGATACTTATCATTTCAACGGCTTTTACGTGCGTACTTGTTTTCTTTTGGTAACCACATACGAAATTGCCAATACTCACCTCGCTTGTAGATACAAGTTTCGTCAAATATTGGAATTTCGCCTTCAGCAAAGTGCTGTTTCTTCAGTGCCAATCTTAGTCTCTGAGTTACTACGAGTTTCAGTAGTCACACGTTTGTGCAACATTTTGTGTAACTGTAAGAAAAAAGACTAAGGAAATCAACGACTGATTGCTGAGTGTGAAAGTATATGAAAGTCACTAATACAATTAAAACAATGACTTACACTAGAAAAACTACTCCCACTCAGTAAAAACGCTGATAATTTCTTGTTTAAGATTAACCATTTACTACACCTGAAAAGTTAGTGTGTAACTAATGTGTAACTCAAACACCACTTTGCACGTTTTATTTGTGCTTATGCAATTATTGCAATTCAATAGTTTACACACTCACCACCTACACTGTGTAAGACGAAGAACGTGCTTAATCCATACACGTTCTTCTGATCGTTTGTTCATTTGTTCTTTTGTGTCACTCGTCTGCAAAACTGCGTTTGCTGTTCAATAAGTGCATCCAACTCATCTAAATCAGCAGCTTCACGTACTTTACGCAGCACATCAGCCAATCTGCTTCAGTAGCTAGTTCGATAGCATTCTTACCTTTAGCAAACTCTAAAGGCTTGCTTACATAGCGCACTACAAGATTTATCTTTCCATCAACACTAGCAGTCCACCAACGCTTAACTTGTTTAGCAACTTCGACTTTGCGTTGGTTACCATGTTCGTCAGTAACCCATTTGTGTTGCGTAGGTGTGTAGTCTTTATTTGATGCAAGTTGGATTTGTTCATCAATCTTTTCAATCAGCTTGCGACGATGAACAGCGATAGGGTTGTTGTTTTGAAGTGGATTAAAAGCAACGAAATTTAACGTATCAAGTACAGTCATAACAGCCTCCTAGTTAGCTAAAAGCATTGTGCTTTCAGAGCTTGGTGGCTGTCATCCAAAGATTAGTCTTCAGTGTTCAGAAACTTATCTAACTTGGAAGCTGTATCTTTAGATGCTGGCACTGCGTCTCTGCCGATGTTGTACATTGCTAGTTCAACCACAGCTAACTTAACACACTGCTTGTTTGTAAGTCTGCTGTCATCACTTAGCTTTTCATGACTGCGCGATGTAACTAGGCGAGGAAGCGAAACTATATCTGCGCTTAAGCCACTACCCATTTCAAAGCTAATATCCCTATCAAACCAAACGCGAAGATTACTGTCATAGTGCAGAATTTCTTGCAGTAGCTCTAGCGCATCTTCACAAAGTCTTTCACTCTTGTTGTAAAACGTCTTAGCAGTATTGTGCTTACCTTTGCTGCTGTAGCCTTCTGCTCTGTTGTAGTTAAAGGTAGCTTGCTTCAGCTTCTCTTCATATCGCTTTAAGTCGCTTGGCTTGTCTTTAAGTTCTTCACGTAGCTCAAGCTGTTCTTGCCACTCTGCTTCTATCTGTGCGTACTCGTCTTCACTAAGCCACGTCTGCAGCTGACGATTTTGCACGTTTTCTCCACGCTTCAGTTTGTCAGCTATTGTCTCTAACTTCGCCAAGCGCCTGGCTTCTTCAGTAGTTAGTTTGCGACGCGGATTAGCTTTTTCAATTCGTTCTTGCAGCAACTTACGAAAGTTGCTGCTTTGCTTCTTTTGATTGTCGAGCCACTCATTCATTTGCTTGGAGTAGTTTGTGCTCAACAAGCTTATCAACTAGCTCATAAAGCTCCCAAATGGGAGTGCTCAAACTTTCCGCTATTTGCAAAAGAGTGTTTTCTCCATCACATAGACTTATGACATCCATCATCAATCTAACTTGCTCTCCAGATTTTTTTGTTGATAGCGTTGGATAAAGTCCACGCTTACCCATTTGAGGCTCACCAAGTACCGTAACGCGGTATTGTTTATTTCTCTCAATAGCCTCAATAGCTTTACGAATTGACCAATAACCACCATCTAAGCCATTCGGTGTGACTACGTTATCTAAGTCATCAAGTGATGTATGGTATTCGGGATATTGTCCATACTTTGTACGCATGATCGATGCAATGGGAAGATCGATTCCGGGTGCACAATACTGGCGTTCATCACTGCCTCTATCTAGCCAAGTATATGATTTAAAGCCTGGATCAATATGTTTTAGAACGTGTTTAGCAACATCATCACTTAATGTATTCCCATCACGCGATGGGAGATATGAGTATGCTCTATCATCTCCAACACAAGATACATTAAAGCCAGATATTACTTTCTGCTTCATTTCATTATGATTTAAACTAAGATAAGTTATGGATCCTATAGTTTCGGGAATGAAAACAATTCTATATGTGTACTTGCGCTCACTTAGATCAGACAGCCACTTCGCCAAGAATGTAACGACTGTTGGGCCAGAAAGTTCGTTATTCGCCATTGAAGGATGGCAAATGTAGGTGCTCATGAATAATTCCTTCTGATTTTCACCAGGTATTATCAGCTCACCGTAGTTAAGCACGCCATCAAAGTGTTTAGCTTCTATTTTGACGTAATAGTCACCATCTTCTAACTGATCAAATTGATTTTGGGAAAGACAGAAACCCCAGCGTTCTTTGTAATAACTTGTAATGTAAGGAATAGCTTCTGGTTGTTCATGTAAAGTGTATAAATGTTCCTTTAAGTCTTCTAATGTAATGTTTCCATCGAAGGATGTGCTGTAACCCAATAAATGAAGGTTGTTTACTTTAAAGTCACAGATTTTATCGCCACTGGGTGTGATAATGTAAGCTTCTGTAGGATGCCATTCTTTCGGCACAACCCAATCAAATACTTCTGTTCCAGAATGTACAGATTTGATTTCTAAGTCTGGCAAATGCTGCTTTATCAGTTCGAGTGTTTTTCTTACTCCCTCACCAGTAATACTTCTGTTAATAGGCCAAAGTTCTTTTGCAAACTCATATAACTCCAGGCCTTTCATTAAAAAGTCTCCTTAGTTGTCAAAGCTGTGAGAATACCGTTGTAAGTCTTAAGGCTTTCGAAATCTGCAGAGGAGAATTTCCGTTTAAAAAGTCTTTCCACTTCTAACATTATTTGGATTTGAGCTAATGAATCCCATCCAGGTGTTAATCCCATTCCTCCATTACGTATTTCTTTATTCGATGCATTGCGGAGAATAGATTTAATACCTTTGACTAACTTTTCTTCGTTATCACCCTCAAAAATAAAAGATTCCCCTTCGTCACTTTTTGAGGCAGCGACACTCAATGGTGAACCTTCCTCCCCAGTACTAGACGGCACAAATCCGTATACCCCAGCCCCCGTCGAACCAATATACTGTACAGTCATGAAAGATGAAGCTGTAGTTAAAGCGTCATATAGCTTCGATGCAACTTCTCCAGGAAGCAGAGATGGCGCACTGCCTCTTATCTCTTTTGAATACTCTGTAGCCACAAAATCTGGAGCGAACACATAGCCATTCACTCCGTATGCACTTAACCCTGCATCCAACCTCTTAAGGTAACTCGCCGCCATAGACTTAGAGGCTGCGTAATCCTCAAAACCTTCTATCAGCGATAGCATAGCGGTGCTACCGATTGACATAATTTTGCCATATTGCTGTCTACACATTTGCGGAAGAACCGCGGTAGAAATAGATTTAAGTGCTGAATAATTTATTTCAACGAGATCTCTTAGTGGGGCATTTAATGGTGGTGATGCTGTATGGATTACAGCACCAATGTCTCCCAAAATTTCAATCCTTTCAATTAGCTTTTCTAAACCTTTATTTGTACTTAAATCCGCATCAATAAGCTCCAGAGAACTGTTATCTTCGCTCATTAACGCATCTTCGTTTAGTTCCCGTTTCGACCTACTGTGAAGTAATAGAGACCATCCCTCTTCAGCAAACTTTCGAGCAATTGCAGAACCTATCGCGCCCGAAGATCCCGTAATTAGGACTCGTTTCTTCAAAGAGGCTTTGCTCACTTCACAATCTATTTCTTGATCCCATTCAAAACGCAATGCACGCGTATTCATCTCTGCATCAAAGATTACTCTGGCCCCTACAAGTCCTAAGACCCTAATTTTCATCACTCTCTTTGCAGGATTTAGGGCAATAATTTTGGCCGAATAAGTGATAGTCTCCCCATACTTCAATTGGCTCACAGCCCTTACGCTGTGGCTTAAATACAGCGAAGGAGCGCCAGGAAAGTTCATGCCAGCTACTCGCGAGAGCGGTCCAATAATTAAGTGGAGCGGAACAATCAAATGATTATTTGCATAATCCGCTGCGTATTCTGCGTCATGATGCAGAGGGTTTAGATCCCCACTTATATGCGCAAATTTTTCAAAGTCCTCTTGTTGAAATGTTTTTTCAAAATTAATTACATCGCCAACAGAAAACTGCTCAAAATTTAAATTCATGAAGGGTCATCCTTTTCAAATTTATATTCAACCCATTTCGGCACACTTATATTTTTTGTCTCTAATTTCCAAAAAGTATCCGAAGTAGCTTTAGAAAAACCAGCTTCCTTGTAGACATCACGCACAGGAGTATTACGCTCAGTCTCAATTATCTCAGCTTTCAAGATATCAACTCCCTTTTCAGCAACAAATTTAGCTACAATCTTTGGTATTGCTGCTTCAATGCCTCTTCCAAGCACACGGCAGGACAAAAGAAACAAATCTATGGTCGCTTTTCTTTTATCTTGATATTTAATAACTAAAATACCTATGTTTTCCGGTGCTGAAAACTTGTCTGTGTAATTAACAACCAACACCTCATGTCCGGCCTGCTTTAGAGCGAAAAGCTGTTTTTGATCATAGCGCCGAGTAGTTGTGTTAAATTGATTTGTCTTTTGACACAGTTGGGCTGCGCGCGACGCATTAATTGCGCTTATGCTGGTAAGGTTTAATGTAATGCCTAAAGAACAATAGTAGTCATCCAAGCTTACAGCATCTGTTTTGAGCGCTTTGCGTTTTTTACTTGCAGAAAAGTCTTTTAAACGTCCTAAATCTTCTTTAGTGATCATGACTGGTTGTAAATATGGTGATGACTTTAAAATTGAGACATATTGTGCTGGATCATCTGTTAATGGCAAAACTTTTACATCTGGCAAATTGCGTATTACGGACTCGCGCTCGACGGGATTATCGTCTATTAACATAACTGAACTTAAACCCAAATTTAACTCTGCTGCCATCCTCTGAATATTTTTCCATTTTGGTTCCCAGTTGATGCCATAAGTTTGAATATTTTGTGGACGAATAATCATATCTGGCATCTCCGAAATAGCATTCATAGCTAGATCTTCATCATTTTTTGATGCAATTCCTAAAGCAATACCTCTTTTATGATGTTCTAGCAATTCAACTTGAAAGGCTTTAAAGGCGTTTCCCGGATAATCTTCCCCAAGTTGTAATCCTTCTATTCCTTCTTCGCCCAGCACACCACCCCAGAGTGTATTATCCAAATCGATAATTATTAATCGAACATCCTTACCCAGCATCGCTATAACAAATGAAACCCATCTGTGAGCCAGATAGGATGAGAAGCCATCACTGAAAGGAAATTTCCCAACAAACTCTAGTCTTGGATCGAAAGCCAAGCCGTCGTATGACGCGAGCTCTGCCCCAAGGTCTAAAAGTATGACTTGAGGCACGCTTTTTAGCTCATCAGACAAAATTTCATTGCATTCGGCAATTAGCTTTGCATGCAGATGAGATTGATTTGCTGCAAGAGTAGGCAACTCCAGAGTGAATAGATGAACCACACTCCACCCGCCCACCGTTTCATGAAAGTCTTTTATGGATTTAGCATATTGAGAAACTGCATTTAACGTTTTTTCTCTATCGGAAAAACTTACACCTGTCAGATCTTTAAAACGATCTATAAAGATCTTGATAAATGGAGGCGAACGGTAGATGTCGCCAGTGTGATCAATTAAACTTCTATACATTTGACCGAATGGTATTTGGTGAATAAATGATTTTCGTTCGGGTATCAAACGGTCTAAAAACGACTTTAAATGTTGGTTAAAAATCTCAGTATTTTTGCTACTGAAGATGGAAATTGATATTTCGTCTGCCCGGGTTCTTTCAGTTCGCTCGTTTATTTTTTTAACAACATAATTTTTATTAGAGACGAATGAAAATGGATCGCTTTGCAATAGCCTCAGGCAAACATCTTTTATATTGTTAACATAAGTGCACTGAATACTCGCACCAAAGATGCTTGCTTTATTTATGAGATGAGCGGCCTCCATTTCACTCACAGCTGATGTAAAATCATTTATAGGCTCCAAATCCAATGACCTAACAAACATAGAAGACACTGTAGAGATAGCTCCTTCTCCATAATCAGCTGTCCCCTCAAACGTTTTAAACTCCCTATATTTAACAGCTGCTAATTCTTCATACCTATGAAATAGGGTGCAATATTTCCAATCACAACCTAACATCAAAACTTGAGCATTTTGCTTCTCAAGCCATTCGAAAACGCTGCCAAGACCGAAGGTTGTTTTGGGTAACAGGCTATTTATCGATGATGTTTTTTTACCCAAACTCACAAATGAATAAATAGGCGCAGCAGTTCTTGTTGCATCAGGAAAGTTTAACAAGACTTTATCTGCAAGAATTCCAGTTTCTGATGGGGATTTCTTATATGAATAAAATTTTTCGGAGCAAAAGCTAAAGGTAAAAGAGGGAAAAAGAAGGGTCCAACCTTCATCAACTAACTCTCCAACCGCATAAAGAATGCTCCAAATAAAATCTTTATCTTTTACCCTGAAGTTCGACAAGTCAGAATGAATAAGAGCTACACTTGGCTCTTTTGGTAACACTGAGCGAATTTGCTGGAGGAGTATCCCTCTCAGCGTATTATCTTCTTGTAATTCTGGAAAAGCTTTTCGAGCCTTCAGGTTCGTCATTAGATTTCATCTCACAAATTCATTGGTTCAGTATCAATATAATCTTATAGATTTGTTAAGGGTATGAACAGCACGTTTTTTCTACGCTTGCTGTAGCGTATTGTATTGTGGCAATTCAATAGTTTACGCAATCACTTGTTACACAGTGTAAGACGAAGAACGTGCTTAAACAAAACACTTTCGCCATTTAATTTGTCACTTGTTCTTTTGTTTTACTCGTCTGCCAAACTGCGCTTGCTTCTCTATCAACACCTAACTTCTGTAAGTACTCCACCAAAGAAAACTGCTTTGTAAAAGTTTACGGCTTCGTTGTTATCTTCTACAAATCAAGTTGAATCGAAATTTTGAATTTCCATAACTTGAAACACAATGTGGAAAAAAATCAATATCCTTCATTCCAATAGATTTCAAAAAATTATATAAAGACCGTTTTTCATAAAAAAGATGATTTAAATCTTTGTAATTAGACTCGTACTCTTCTAATGATCTGTATTCTTTGGACCTTTCGGAGTGATAGTTTGTCTCAAATTCAGCGTCATTAATATCTAACAGTACCAAAAAACCATTTTTTTTAATCTTACTGCACCAATTTTCTAACACTTTTTCCGAGTACTCTATTGAAGGAAAATACTGAAAAACACTGTGTGATAAAACAAGATCAAATAAAATAGAACTAAAGTTTTTTTGGATTGCTTCATCAGCTATAAAATTACCATTAGGTATAGCTTTTTTAGCTACGTCTATTAAACTATTACTGTAATCAATACCATAAAAATTTGCCTCTACAATCTCATTTATAGCATATAAAAATGCCCCACTCCCGCAACCGAGTTCTAAAATATTACTATCGATAGTCAATGAAGTTCTTTGAAAAATGTCTGCAACCATTTCCCTCCATTCAAATAGATTATAGGAACCAACTCCTGTGTCAAAACCATCTGCTAAAATGAGTTGCTCTAGTGAGATATTTGAATCATTTTTAATTGTTTTTTTTGACCAAATTTCTTTCCATTTATCAGCCATTTTTTTACTTTCTGTTGTAATACTTAATTCAACAATCTTACAAATTTTGTAACTTTATCACTATTAAGCCATTCTTTTATTTCCACTGCATTCCAATAGTTTATGCACTCAGCAATTACACAGTGTAAGACGAAGAACGTTCTTAATCCATACACGTTATTCTGTTCGTTTTTTCGCTTCGTTTTTGTAAAAACTCGCGAAAAGCACCACTTACCTTTTTTTGACTATCAAACTATTTGCTCATTAAGATTTTGGGACGGCTAAAATCATGTCGTAAAAGGTTTTTCTAAATGATTTTACTTTTACAAAATCTAACCTTTCACCAAAGAGTGGTCTACATGCAAAGCAAACAAGTTTTGCAATCACACTATCACCACAATAAAAGTTCTTTTTAATGGTAAAGAATTCATAACCAAGTTCGTTTAAATATTCAATTACTGAAGAACTACCACCGATGATTTCTGCTCAAACAATATTGCTGGCACATGCGTTAAAATTGTATTTTTCGCACCCTTCAAAACATTTAACTCATGACCTTCCACATCAATCTTTATAAGAGCAATACTCGCATCTTTTAATTCATTTAATTGGTCAAGTGTTTTCACATTGATTTGTATTGAATCCTTAATGCTCTTATTATTTGCATCAATTATCCCTGCACCTCCTATATTTGATGGGTTTATGTGGAACGGTAAGCTACCTTCTATGTCGCTTAATCCAAAATTTAATGGCACAACATTTTTATGTTCAGCGGCATGTTTGCAGTTAATTTTAAGTACCTCATAAGTCACAGGACTGGGCTCAAACGCATAAATATTTTTAAATTTTTTCGCAAAGAATATAGAATGATTTCCAATATTTGCGCCAATATCCAGAGCAGTTTTATCTTTTGCGTTAGGAATTTTTTTGTCGATGAATTCTTCAACTAACAAGAGGGAAGAGTTCTCATATCGTCCTTCTAAATTTAAAGAGAGTCCGATGTGATCAAACGAGAAAATTACAAGTTGGGGATTTGTTTCTATGTTTTTACGTGCGATTGAATGATTAATTCGATTCAATATTATTTTGAATATTTTGCTGCCAACTCTTATCTTCTGCCCTTGCACAAAAATTTTCATTTCTTTTTCTTTCTCTCAGCTAGTGAGCCTTTCAGCATCCCAGCAGTAAAGCAAAACTCTTTGCAAATACGCTTCACTTCTTTCAGTGCGTTAGTAAGCCCGTTCTTCTTAGCTTAATGTCTTTGCCAATGTAGCTTAGAAAATGCTGCAGATGCGTTGCGATTGTTTTTTGTCGTCTTTTGACTAGGTGTCCAAGTTCAACGTCACGCAGTCGAAAGCTAAGATATTTTTCTACACCTTCTTTTGTGGTTATGGAGAAGTAGCTTTTGCCTTGTTGTAGTTTGGCGTAAATCTCTACGTACGCAGCTTTACCCTTTTCAATTGCAGTCGCTTCACTGTGTGTAAGTAGGCTTTTACGTGCGTATCTGTTTTCTTTTGGTAACCACATTCGAAACAGCCAACACTCACCTCGCCTGTAGATATAAGACTCGTCATATAATAGTATTTCGCCTTCAGCAAAGTGCTGTTTCTTAAGTGCCAAATCTTAGTCTCTGAGTTACTACGAGTTTCAGTAGTCACACGCTTGTGTAACATTTTTAGTGACTGTATGAAAAAAGACTGAGGAAATCAACGATTGATTTCTTGTTGTGAAAGTAATGAGTAAGTAATTAATCGTTTAAAATCAATTACTAATACTTAAATAACTACTCCCTTTGAATCATCTCCAAATAGTATGTTGGGAAAACCGCAAGTACCGCGAGACGGTACTCGGATCTGACCAACCGCCGGCGCGCATCATTGCGGCGAGGTCTTAGCCCTTTGTCAGTAAATCTTGAGCAGCACCGACCCACAGGGAGTACCCCGAAACCTCCAAATCATTGGCCGCTCGCATCTCTTCAACTTCAAGATGCTGCGTTTTATAATGTCATTGACGTTTCGGTCGCAGATGGTGCGGTCCTTACATTTCCTATGATTTATCGCGCAGAATACGGGCTTATTTTCCTGAGGCTTTAGCCTAAGCCACTTTCTGGCTAGCTACGCATTTTTTTCGGAGCCGAACACAAGCCGACCCTTTCTGTATTGGTCGGTTTTACTTTTTCTAATCATTTCCTTGAGCGCGCCGTCTGTTGTGAACTTAAGGTCATCACTTCTAATTGTAACGAGCTCGGAGCGGCGAGGGCGCAGCGCAGGAAAGCCCTCAAGTCCTGGTGCGCGTTTAACTGAGACGAGAGAACCCTAATTCCTGAAACGAACTCAATGGGACCGGAGGCGTCGATAAATAAGGCCGCAGATAATACCGAGAACAACGCCAACAATGTCGGCGATCCAGTCGTTCACACCTGCGCTGCGGTTAAAGCTGGGCTGGATGATTTCAATCATTCCTCCGAAGACGCTCGCCCCCACAAACACAAGGAGCAGTCCAAAGCGGCCAGTTCTGGAGAGGGGGAAGGAGAGTGCTGCAAAGGCAACGATGTGCACAAGTTTGTCGCTGCCGTCTGGCGCTGGCGGTGGTTGGTCTAGTGGCCAAAGCATGGCAATCGTCAGGATGGCGGTTACAATCAGCGTCAGAGGAATATCAAGATACTTACGCATTATGCGAGGCTACTGGTCGTAGAGATTAAACGCAACAAGTGGTTATAAAAAGGAAGGATTATAAGAAAAATGGAAATTGTCTGCTTATCAAGCGTTTGTGGGTTCCGTTAAGCATAAAGTATTGGATTTTTTTTAAAGCTAAATATTTTAAAGAGATTTGATCTTTTTAATTAAAATCGCTTATTGACAAAAAGGGCTCTACTCCATTTGAAATTTATAGAAACCATTTCAAAATTATTTCGTAATAAAAAATTGCAAGTTTTACTAAAGGTTTGATCATTGTTCTTGCCACGTTCATACCCTCCATCTATTGCTACATAGTTTATTAAGTGCAGCACTTCTTTGGCTCCTTCCAGTATTTCCGGTTCAAAACCTTCGGCTTCCACTTTAAACAATTTTATATTTTTAATATTGTTTGATTTAACGTAATTTGACAGTGTGGTAGTCAAAACATCCACATAGTGAGTAAAGTTAAATGGTTCTATAAGGCTAGAGTCTGCATCTTCTTCATTTACATAAAAACGAGAATTCCCGACTGTATTACTTAGTCCTAGTTGATTGTGTACCCCGCCGGGGGCGTTTAATTTTGTGGATTTGCTTTCTAAAATGCCCGGCTCAAAAGTTATGTAAGACGTTTTGTTAATTTTTCCTTCTAAACTTAACCATAAATCTCCATAATTTGCACCACAATCAACAACGATATCGTTATCCTCAAAGTGAATATGCTTCAGCAGATAAGATTTGAAAATGTCCTCTGCTCTTTTCTTCAAACCCCTCTGGTATAGCCTATGACCTCTTACCAAATTACCAAAAAAATGGACTTTTTCTTTATCTTTAATTGAGAAAAGTTTTTCTTTTTGATTGTAAGAGATACGTAAATTTGATCCCTTTAAAAGTAGTTTTAAATTGGCCATTGCCACTGCAATACTATACGTCCTAGTTTGCATTATTTTATAGCCAATTTTCATAATAAGATCCCACTTTCAAAATAAGCCTTGCATTCTATGATTTATTTCCACTAGTCGCAATCTTCAATGCTTATCTAGCTAAATAGAAGTTCTTATTCTGTTAAGGATGTTGAATTTTTGTCTTTTGGAAAAAATACTGAATTTTAACTATTTCCGCCTTTGTTTATTAAATTTCTTCCACTTGTTAACGTCCTTTGAAATCAAATAAAATGATTGATACACAGAACAATTTAATGCATTGAGTGCTCATTAACTGCTTATAAAAAGGCGTTTGGGTATTTTATTGAAACAGCGCGGTAAAGATTTTTCATCTGAATGCACTCCCAAAGAGCTTTCGTGTATTTCTACGGCTATAAAAACACTTTCGAGTGGTGGCAATTTCCTCGAAATTGGGACTGCGGCTGGAGGAACATTAAAGGAAATCATAAACACCGCTGATAAACACAATTTATTGGCTAATTATTTTGTTCTCGACCCTCTTACTTATTTTCCAAACCAGTTGGAAAAAGTTCACCATAACTTGTTGAATTCGAACATTGATCCAACAAAAGTTAAATTTTGGGAGGGTACAACTGAGAGACATTTACCACCAGCAATCGAGAAAGGGCTCACGTTTAATTTTATATTTGTTGATGGTGACCACAAAGCTTTTCCGGTTATGCTTGATATCCAGTGGATGGAACTTTTGAGCGTTGGTGGAATCGCATGTTTCCATGATTATAATGATAAGTTTCCAGGTGTGGTTTGGGCATTGAATCGCTTTTTGAAAAAAAATGATCAATTTAAAGTTATTTTGAGAGCTGAGAGTTTAATTGTTGTAAAACGTGACGGTAAGGCGATCCAGCCAGTGACGCAATTTGATCTTTTTTTGAGTAAGTTTATGCAAGTTTTACTACGCGTGCGCCGCAGCATTAAAAAACGGCTACCGAGATAAATCTTGCATTTTAATTTTTGTTATAAAAAATAAAATTTTAAATTAAAAATTAGTGGCCTTATACCCAGCCATTTAGATTGATCTATATGACCGTTTATATGGTGGCAAAGATTAAATTAGTTTAACCATTCCATTCTTAATAAGGGTTTCTTCATTTTCGAAGTGGATAGACCCTTCATAAGTAAGTCTTTTAGTTTCACTTTTACTAAAATAATCAAGCATCAGTTTGTACTCTCTATTGCCATCAAAATATTGGCCAGTATCTAGAGCCCCTTTTGAAATTTTTTTAACGTCTGCAAAAACCTTGAAATGAAGTAAAGCTCCGCAAACAGGAGCATGATTTCTATGAGTAGGCCAAGGAGAATGAATCGAGACACCCATCGAAGTATGATCATCCCAATAGATTAATGGGTACTTCATGAGTTCAACATCTGCATTCCATAATCGCTCTCGCGCACCCCCGTATAATTTTAAACCGCCCGCTCTTACAGTACCTGAATAACCCGCAGCATCAAAAAAATCACATATTTTCCAAGGGTCTGTATAATCGTCTAAAACTGCTTCATCTAAACTTCCGCCAGGAACCATATCAATCATTGGGGCTGGTAATCGATAGATATCATTCACATAGAGATGGTTGGCATAGTCAGAAATACTCATTGTTGCGTTGCAACCTGTAAAAAGATATTCGTCCACATCTACGTTCAAATACCAACGGTTTTTACCATATAGAGCTGCTAAAAGCTCGCGCCAGGTCTTACTCCTAGCGGCTGCACCGTATCTAACGTTTGAAAAATGGACATCAACATCAGGTTCATTAAGGAGATATTGTGTTGTTCCATCAGTAGATTCGTCATCAACACAAAGGAATTTAGTCACTCCAAGAGATCTGTAGTGCTTGAGAAAAGAAGGAAGAAATCGCCTTCCATTGTGGATAACAAAAATTAATGGGAAGTCCTTTTCTTTTAGAGGTACCATTTCTTTTTGTTCTGCAAGCCAAATTTTTACATTTTTATCCCTCTTTTTGGGTTGCTTTGATAAAAGTCTTCCAAATGAATTTTTTATTCTTAAGTTTATGGGAATATTCCAAATATTTTTAGTGCCTTTGGAAAACGGATAGTTAAAACTTTTGGTGGTTTTGTTTATTTTAGCCAAATTTAGAGTCCAAATTTTTGTGGTTTTATTTAAATGAAACTACATTTAGCTTGCGTTATCTTCAATTTGAATTTTTGCTGATAGTTTTTTGGTAAAAATCCATTTAATAGATGCTCGAATTGCCCGAAATTTGTCTCGGAAAATACGACGCTGCTTTACAAAGAAATAAAATTTACTTCGATTTTGTGTGGATCTCCGTTTGGAATGATTGCGAGCTTCAATATCACTTTCAATACCCGAAGAGTAAATTATTGGTGGCTGAATGCTAAATACTTGGTTCGTCCCGGAAAACAAGAAACGAAGAAAATTATCGTAAGGCATTGTGACGATGGACGCACTTTCTAGAAATGTTTTTGCTCCAGATCGGGTCCAAAGTACGCCAGTCGCTAACATTGGGAAACGGTGAGCGCATCGAAGCATGTTATTTTTAATTGTAAGACATCTGGAGCTATATTTAAAATCAACGGCTCCTAAATTAATGGCTGCTGTAAAGTGATTATTTTTTAAAAACTTTTCTACAATCTCCTCAATGGTATTTTTAAATTCATTATTTGGAATTGCGTCATCTTCAAACACTACAGCGTATTTTGCTTCTGTTGATAAAAATTTTTTAAGAGCTTTTTTATGACTTAGAAAGCAACCAACTTCACCCTTTTGAATACTTCTTCCCATTTCCTTTCGGCACATACTGTCATTTGAAAATGAATTTGTATCTATAAAATGTCCGTCTATTGCTGGGATTCTTTCAACTGTGAGATTAGTTGCGCTAAATGCTGCGTTGAATTCATTCATACGTTTTTCACTCCGGTCCAGGTTAAGCACATAGTATAGAATTTTATTATCCACTGAAATCACCCTGAAATACTTTTATATAAGCATCGACCACAGCCTTCTCATCAAACATCTGTTTTAGACGGTCGGTGGCATTTTTAACATAGAATTCCTGCAAACTTTTATCATCTTGTAGATTTTTTAAAGCTAATGATATTTGATCCACGTCATCAATTTCGGTTAATATGCCATCTACTTTATCTCTCATATACCATGTTGGGCCTTCAGATTTTGTTGAAACCGTTGGCACTTTTGCCTGCCAAGCTTCTAATAGGGCATTACCTAATGGTTCGTGACGCGATGGCATAACAAAAGCATTCGAAGCTTTTATATAATGTATGGGCTCTTCAACCCAACCAAGAAACTTTACTTTTTCTGAAATCCCTAAATCAGAAGAAATTTGAGAAAGCCTTTCTTTCTCTTGTCCCTCACCCATAAGCCAAAGTGTGACATTAGACAATTTTGCAACTGCCCTGATGAGGGTATCAAAACCTTTTCTTGGTACAAATCTTCCACTGGCTGTTACGATAAAATCTTTCTCAGGAGTATTCTGAAGCGTTCTATCGATATCTTTGAAGTTTACAACTCTTGAAAAATTCGAAATTGTAATGACTGGCTTTTTCCAGCCTAAGTCATAACAACGATTGGCAATTCCGGGGAGATTTCCTACTAAAACATCACAGTGTTTAAAATGTTTTAGATTGTTTGGAAAATCACCCATTCTTGCCAACTTAGTTGTATTTGGCCAGCGGCCTAGCAATCGGCCGGCTCGTGGCATCCAAGCCATGACGGCGTCTGGCTTCCATTTTCTTACCAAAATATTTGCTTGCAGATGTGTTAACAGGCTAAAAGCAGATAGCCGTCTGAAATTTGATCTTGTTATTGGTCCAAGTTTAGCAATGTCTGGTTCCCAAGTTCGATTGGGTCGAATGAAAAACTGTTGTTCTATCCCGCGTCTTGAAAAAGCAGCAGCAAGATTGACAAAAAAACGTTCCGCGCCACCCTCTTTGCCAAAATGGAAATGCAGTATGCGTTGGGTCATAGTAGAGCTTTCCCCAATATTATTTTATATAATTTTGCTTTTGGCATGAGTGCTATACCTCTTGCAACAGATTCTCTATGGCTTGTCGATTTAGCCTAGCATGCAAATGAGTTTCATATTTTGTATTAATTAGAAACCATGGACCCTGAACGCTTAGTAAATTATTTCATGAATAGTTGTCCGAGAGAAGAAAATAGCTTAAGCAGCGTCTCATGATACTAATTAGCAAAGAAGTTTCTTTTGAGTGGTGAACAAATAATCAAAAAGGCAGTTTTTCCTGTGGCTGGATTTGGGACTAGGTTTTTGCCTGCAACCAAAGCTATGCCAAAAGAGCTTATTCCAATCGTAAATAAACCCCTCATTCAATATGCTGCAGAAGAGGCGATTGCAGCCGGCATTGATACACTGATTTTTGTGACCGGTAGAAATAAGCGATCGATAGAAGATCATTTTGATGCAAACAAGGAATTAGAAATAGCGCTACACTCCGGAGGCAAGCGAGACCAAGCAGATATGGTGCGCAACATACTGCCGAAGGGAGTAGAGTGTATATTCGTCAGACAGCCAGATCAACTTGGTTTAGGCCACGCAGTTTTATGCGCGGAGCGAGCCGTTGGGAATAATGCATTTGCCGTACTGCTTGCAGACGATTTTCTTACGGATTATTTCCCTGGCGTTACCGCTGATCTAGTTAAAGCCTATGGATCAAGTGGAAAATCACAATTGTCTGTAATGGAAGTTGATGGTCCAGAAATCTCTAAATATGGGGTAGTTGTCCCTGGTTCTAACAGTGCAGGCATTGTGGGTCTTGTTGAAAAGCCCACAATAGACAATGCGCCTTCTAATTTAGCCTCGATTGGCCGTTATGTACTCACTCCTGATATATTTGATCTTCTTCGTAAGTTGGGTCCAGACTCAGGTGGAGAAATTCAACTTGCAGATGCAATCAATTTGCAGGCGAACTTGGGAGCCGTAGACACTGTTAGGTTGAAGGGTAAACGATTTGATTGTGGATCTGTAACTGGATTTATTAATGCCACGAATTTTGAATTTAAAAAAATGAAACTTTCTTAGAAACAAGCATGAATATTACTTAGATCCAAAAGTAGACTTTAATTAAAATAAAAATTTTTTAAGATTAAAATAAACAGGACTTTCTATGTCGCTTAACGTAATCTGCATGAAGTGGGGGACAAAATATTCACCTGAATACGTGAACAAACTGTATTCAATGGTGGCAAGACATTTAAGTTTGCCTTTTCGTTTTGTTTGTTTCACGGATGATGCAGATGGAATAAAAGATGGCGTTGAAATTTACAGTTTGCCTTCAGTTCAAATACCAGACGGCTCCCCAGAAAGAGGGTGGCGTAAACTTACGGTTTTTGGAGAGACTGTAGCACAGCTTAAAGGAAAGTGTTTGTTTTTAGATTTAGATGTGATTATTGTTGGGAGTTTAGATCAATTTTGCAAGATAGATTCTACTTTTTGTCTTGCGTTCGATGAAAAGAAGAAAAATTCAAAAATTGGAAATTCATCTGTCTTTCTATTTGATGCACTGACCCATAGCCCGATCCTAGAAAACTTTAATCAAAATGCCGAGGAGGTAATAAAGACTTATCGGAATGAGCAAGCATATTTATCAGCGCTAATGAACAAAAAAGGTGTCTTATCCTTCTTTCCGAAGGAGTGGTGTCCAAGTTTCAAATATCATTGTGTTCCTAAGTTTCCTCTGAACTTTCTATTTGCACCAAAAATACCAGTTAACTCAAAGATAATTCTTTTTCACGGCAATCCGGAACCTTTCGATGCCATTCATGGCCGAAGTAGGAGTTGGTACCGCTTTATCAAAAAAACGCCGTGGATTGAAAAATTCTGGAGTGAATAATTTTGAGAAGTTAAATTTT
This sequence comes from Paracoccaceae bacterium, assembly GCA_902606585.1. Lineage (GTDB taxonomy): Bacteria > Pseudomonadota > Alphaproteobacteria > Rhodobacterales > Rhodobacteraceae > Salinivivens. Next base: position 23,162 of record CACLGX010000013.1, read on the forward strand.
ATTTTGTATACTCCCATAAGAAGTTACCAAAAGCTTCATCACTAAATTTTAATGAATCAAGTTGCTAAAATCGAGTATTGCATTTAAAAATTTTTTAGCTGTTACGGAAAAGTCAATTGACCCTAAAACCACTCAAACAACTCGTTGAGTTTTTTTTAATTTGTTTTTTTTTATTGATACCCGGGTTATCGTACTCCGAACAAACTGAAACAAAAATCTCTGCTGATACTGTCACAGTTAGTCCTGATGGCATGTTAAAGGCCTCAGGCAATGTGGTTGTGAAATATGGTCAAATTACTGTAAAAGCTGAAGCTTTGTCATTTAATCAAAAAATAAATTCTATTTCAGTTAAAGAAATTAGTGAATTTTATGATGGACAAGAAATAAAGTTTTCGGCTGATAAAGCCGACCTTGATGGAGAACTGTCAGAGGGCATAATATTTGCGGCCAGAATTTTGCTCGACGAAGCAATTAAAATAAGAGCAGAACAGGTTCGATTAGATAACAGTGGAATTTCTAGTGCCAAAGGAATTTCACGCGTAACATCTTGTGAAGAATGTGAAGATAAAGATCCTAATTGGTATTTGACGGCATCATCGGCGAAAAGAGATTTTGAGAACTCAAACATCATTTACAGAAATGTGACACTTCGCGTAAAAGGTCTCCCAGTTGCTTATTTACCTTTTTTGAGGATGCCTGATCCCAGCGTTGATCGTGCCCAGGGTTTCCTAGTCCCAGAAGCAGCACTCACCTCAAATTTAGCTACTGGATTAAAATTACCTTATTTTGTACCTATAGGATTAAGCCGTGATATTCTTTTAACACCTTATTTTTCCACAAAAACTAATACTTTTGAGTACCGTTATAGGCAGAAATTTACGAATGGCGATTTAGTTTTAAACGGGTCTATTTCAAACGATGAATTGATTAAAAATAAGTGGAGATATTTTTCTAGAGCTGTTGGATCCTTTGACATGTTATACGATATTAATATCAAATTTGATCTAGGAAAAGTAGGGGATGATTCATATTTAGGGGACTATGTATATTCTGAAGAAAGTGATTTTAACTCTGAAATCAACCTTGGCAAAACAGTTGTCAAAAAGCATCAGTTTTTTGATGGCAATTTGAGTTATCTTAAAGAAAAAGAGCAGGGCAGTGCTCTAGATGAATACTTTGCTCTCTCTGGATCTTATTCTAGAGATATATCTTTGGTTAAAATTCCTGGTAAATTAAGATTATCTGCGAATCTAAATTCTTCACTAAATGTTAACGATGATAATAGCTTTTCCCGCCCTCCGAGTTCTGCTCAATTGGGAGCTAATTACGATCAGGTAAGTTTTGCTGGTCCTATCCAGTTTTCACAAAATGTTTTTGGAAATTATAACTCATTTGTTAATTCGGCTGATGCAGGTGTTGCAAATGAAGAATTCTCTTTTCAATATGGTGCCTCATCTTTAATGTCCATTCCGCTTTATAAGAAAGGGATTGGGGTGAATACTATATTCACCCCTAAATTTTCTGTTTCAGTCAATGGTCAAGAAAATGATATTATGGGAGATTTTTTTATAGGATCTGATGAGTTATCTTGGGGTAATGTATATTCTGGAAAAAAAATCTCGAGTTTATCAGAGAGTGAGGAGGGAGTGTCACTATCAATAGGCCTTGAGCATGAAGTTTTCTGGAAAAATAACCATAAATTGAAACTTTGGCTGGCTGCCGCAAAAATAGGTGGTCTTACATACACTCCCATTTATGAAAATGGATTGGTGGATTCGAATTTCAATTATTTGGGTGCATTTTCTTACTCCAAAGGAAAAGCTAAAAACTTATCCTCAAACATGTTGTTTTCAGCAAACGGTAATCTTCTGCATGGAGATTTTAGAGGTGCTTATGCTTATGAAAATATTGAACTCAAAGGCAATTATGAATATTTAAATCACGCGATTGATAGTCGTTTACAAAAAGATTTAAAAACTTTTGATTTTATCTCTTCTTACAATTTTTTAGATTCTTTAAATGTTGATATTGGAGGCCTATATGACGTTACTCTCGATAAAATGGCCAAAGCATCAATAGGGCTAGGTATCTCTTTAGGATACTGGCAGTATAATATTAATCAAGAATATTTGGAGGAAGAAAGTGACAAGTTTTCACTTTCAGCAATTTATGATGACGAGTGCACAAGATTGAATTTTTCATTTGAAAATCGTTATCAAGAGTTAGGGGCATCAGAACCAGTTAAGTCACTAACTTTTCGAGTTCAGTTAAAGCCGTTTGCTAATTTTGTTGTTTCCCAGGGAGCAGACCAAATCATTTTTTAAATTTTTTATTTATATTTTTCCATTATACTGAGTTGTGACATTAATATTTAATATCGGTTTGACTTTTAATTATGCTTAATCACCCGGACAGGCTTTTACCTGCTCAACCATTTACACGTGATATAGCACGTGAACTATTAACAACTGTTGAAGATTTACCGATAATTTCACCGCATGGGCACTGTGATCCAGGTTGGTTTGCTCACAACGTGAGATTTCCAGATCCTGCCGAGTTGTTTGTCGTGCCAGATCACTATGTATTTCGCATGTTAGCTAGCCAGGGGATTGGATTGGATGAACTAGGCGTAAATACTTTAGATAACACCCCATTTCAAAAAAAACCCCAAAAAATATGGAAAAAATTTAGTGAAAATTATAACTTATTTCGTGGGACACCAACCGCAATGTGGCTAGATTATTCATTTGAAAAAGTTTTCGGATTAACTGAACCCCTTACATCAGAAAACTGCGATTTCTATTTTAATCATATTGAGGGAAAACTATCGAAGCCTGAATTTTTACCTCAAGCACTTTTTGAAAGGTTCAATATCGAAGTTCTAGCGACAACTGATGCAGCTGTTAGCGAATTAAAAGAGCATGAGAGCATAAAAAATGGTGATTGGCGTGGAAGAATTATTCCCACCTATCGTCCAGATGCCGTAATCGATCCAGAGAACAGAGATTTTAAGCGAAGTCTATTGAAGATGGGCGAATTAACCGATGAAGATGTAAACTCGTGGCTTGGATATCTCAATGCGCATAAAACACGGCGATTATATTTTAAAAAGCTAGGTGCAACAGCCACTGATCATGGTCACCCATCAGCACGCACCGAAAATTTATCACAAAATGAAGCTGAAAAATTATTTAAGTTGATTTTGACGGGTAATTTTACAAGAGATGATGCAGATAAGTTCAGAGGCCAGATGCTAACTGAAATGGCCAAGATGAGTTGTGACGATGGATTGGTCATGCAAATTCATCCTGGTTCTATACGAAATCATTCAAATAAAATTTTTAACCAATTTGGTTTAGATAAAGGTTTTGATATTCCTGGATCGACTAACTATGTCTCAGCGCTTAAACCACTATTAGATCAGGTGGGATTGAGGACCGACCTGACAATAATTTTATTTACTCTGGACGAAACTAGCTATTCTAGGGAACTTGCTCCATTGGCTGGAGTTTATCCTGCCTTAAAACTTGGTCCACCCTGGTGGTTTTTTGATAGCTATGAAGGAATGAAGCGATTTCGTGAGACCACAACGGAGACTTGTGGATTTTACAATACAGTTGGATTTAATGACGATACTAGGGCGTTCTGTTCAATACCAGCTCGCCATGACGTTGCACGTAGAGTAGACTGTGGCTATTTGGCAGAGTTGATATCTACTGGGCGTTTGAGAGAAAATGAGGCCTATGAACTGGCTTATGATCTCGCTTACGGTCTTGCAAAAAGTGCATACAATTTATGAACTCTTCTATCATCGAAACAGATTTAAAAAAACTTCCAAGGCCAACACGTAATAAGCCTAAATTGGCCCCTAAAATTATGCACTTTGGGCCCGGGGCTTTCTTTCGTTCATTTGTTGCCTCATTAATAGATGAAGTTCATAAAGAGAGCGTAGAAAAGTGGGGAATTATAGCTGTCTCACTCAGAAGCAAAACTACCTTTGATAAACTAGTGATGCAAGATTTTGTGTTCAACTCTTTAGCAGTGTCTAGCTTGTCAAAAGAGGTTCAGCAGATTTCCTCAATAAGTGAATTTTTGGTTGCTCAAAAAAATAGCCAGGCTGTTTTAGATGCATTATCAGATGAGAAAATAGAAATTGTTTCACTAACAATTACCGAAAAGGGATATCATTATAATTCGGACAAAAAAGAACTAGATTTTTTCAACCAAAATATAATTGATGATCTGGAAAATCTAGAAAAGCCTAAGACAGCAGTTGGCTTTATTGTTGCAGGACTAAAAGAACGCTATCTGAAGGGGAAATCACCATTTACAGTTTTAAGTTGTGACAATCTACCAAGTAATGGTGCTGTTGTTAAAAAAATCGTTTTAGATTTTGCGCAAAAAATCGACCCCTTTTTAGCAAAATGGATATCAGAAGAGGTATGTTTTCCATCTTCTATGGTCGATCGGATTACGCCTGCAACTAAAGACCAAGATATTATCAATTTCGCTGAAGATTATGGCACGTTTGATCCAGCTCTTGTTATTCATGAAGAGTTTTTTCAGTGGGTTATTGAAGATAAATTTTCTGTGGGAAGACCAAATTTTGAATTAGCTGGAATTCAAATGGTTTCAAACGTTGAGCTTCATGAAAAAATGAAACTGCGTTGTTTAAACGGAACCCATTCTTCATTAGCTTATTTGGGGTACTTAGCTGGTTTTAATACAATAGCTGAATGTATTTCTCACGATATTATGGTCAAATACATTCAGTATTTGTGGGAAAAAGAAATTATTCCAACCCTGGAAGCGCCCGAGGGAGAAGATTTAAATGACTATTGTAACGAGTTATTGGGACGTTATCAAAACCCCGAAATAGAGCATAGAACATGGCAGATTGCGATGGATGGAAGCCAGAAATTGCCGCAGAGAATACTTGAAACAGTTGATGATCTTCTTAGACGTCGAAGGAGTTTTCAGGGTTTGGCTTTGGCTATTGCTGCATGGATAAAATATGCAACTGGGGTAGATTTAAATGGGGCGACCATAGATGTTCGTGATCCTTTGGCAAATGATTTTGCCATTATTGCCAAAAAATCAAAAACAAGTGAGCATTACGTCGACTCTATTTTGGATCTAAGTAAAGTTTTCCCTGAAAATTTAAGAAAAAGCTCAATTTTCAGAGAAGCGATACAAAATTCTCATAAGTTGTTGGAACAATATGGCAGTCTTGATTCAATCAAAAAACTGATGGTTGCTGTAGAAAAATGATTTCGTTGGAAACGACATTATTGTCGTGAATCGATGCGAAAAAATTTCGTTGAAAGTTTTGTTTAAAACAGTTGAAATTTTTTTAGAGTCTGCTGATGAATGACCCTTGGGAAAAACTGCTTGAAACAGCTAAAAAAGTCCATTTGGCCAACGGTAAATTACAAGACTTTTGTCCCTTTCCTAAAGATATAAAAAAGCAGGAGTTCCATCCCTTTCATATTCCCGCAAGTGATTTAATCCAAAATGAAACTAACTTGCTAACAGAAGACTATGCTGAACTGCGAGACGCATTTATTTCGGCAAGTCCTCATGCACACTGGCGTCAAACTTATAAAGGGACCATTATTGGTCAGAGGTTTCTCAATGAATTTGGCTGTTACGGTTTGATTGGGCCCGAAAGCCCTTTTCAAAGTGAAAAAATCCGCGCATGGGTTGTGTATATGCCAATGAAGTTTTATTATCCTTGGCATCATCATCCTGCCGAAGAGATGTATCTTTGTTTGGCTGGGGAGGCGGTTTTTCGTCGGGAAAATTATCCTGATGTTCGACTTAGTTCGGGTGGCATAATTGAACATTCAGCCAACCAACCTCACTCTATGGAGACTGTGGAACATCCAATAATGGCTTACGTTGTATGGCGAAATGAATTTGGTACCAAGCCTGTCCTGACTTTTGAAGATGCTCGGTAAGCTGGTATTATTTTGACAGACTCGGTCTAATAGTTTTACTTAATTTTTCTATCGCGAGCGCAAGGTGTTTTTGGTTGATATTGTAGTCACCAAGCTTCAACCTAATTAAATGAGCTGCCCTCAATACATCTGAATGTGTGGATCCAATCGGTGGAATAAATCGATAAGATGCTATTTCAATAAGGAGCCCCAATGGATCTCGGAAATATATAGAATCCATGAATCCGCGGTCTTTGGCTCCGGAATGAGCTATCTTTCGTTTTTCCAAACGCTCAATAATTTGGGAGAAACTCGCACTGCTAACATCGAACGCAATGTGGTGAACTGACCCAATTTCGGTTCCTACTTTTGACTTGTCTGGTGAACGTTTTTCGTCGGTAAATATAGTAACTAAACGGCTGTCACCTGGATCAAAGTACAGATGGTTTTCATCAGGATTGTCCAAGTTGGGTTGCTCAAAAATAAATGGCATACCGAGGACACCCTCCCAGAAGTCGATAGAGGTTTTTTTATCTGCTCCATTAAGTGTTATGTGATGCAGGCCCTGTGATTGGACAACGGGTGAGGCTACCATTAGACTACTCCTTTTATTTAATAATGATTTAGTATTTTGTTTTGAGATTTGAATAAGAAAGTAAAAATAATCTCTTTGACCGTGCTTTACCTGATATTCCTATTTTAAAATTTAAATTTTATGTTTATTGAAATCCTGTTGAGGAACTTCACGTGAGCAAATCAAAAACAAAAGAGGTAGACCTGTTCGTTATCGGAGGCGGTATCAATGGATGTGGTATTGCCCGCGATGCGGTTGGCCGCGGCTTATCTGTGACTTTGGCGGAAATGAATGATATTGGAGGAGCAACATCGTCTTCATCTACCAAGCTGTTCCACGGAGGCTTACGTTATCTAGAGTACTTTGAATTTCGACTAGTACGGGAGTCTCTCATTGAGCGCGAAGTTCTTTTAAGAATGATGCCTCATATTTCTTGGCCAATGCGTTTTGTTCTGCCGCTAAGCTCTGAAATGCGATTTGAAAATTCTACCCCAACATCTCGGTTGCTAAATGTTTTAATGCCATGGGCTAAAGGGAAACGGCCGGCCTGGCTGATTCGACTAGGGCTTTTTTTGTATGATAATTTAGGTGGACGAAAAATTTTGCCTGGTACGTCAAGTATTTCACTGGGTAAGGACTTGGCGGGAAATGCCTTAAAAAAGAAATTTAAAAAAGCTTTTGAATATTCAGACTGTTGGATTGAAGATAACAAACTCGTTACACTAAATGCACTTGATGCCAAAAACCGTGGAGCAAAAATATTAACGCGTACAAAAGTCATTGAAGCTAAACGCATTGAAGATTTTTGGAAGATTATTGTGGAGAACCAGCTAACGCATGAGGTTGAAGAGCATCACGCCAAGGTTCTCATTAATGCGGCGGGACCTTGGGTTGCTGATATTATCAATACCAAACTTCAGTTGAACTCTAAAGATAACACACGTTTAGTTAGGGGCAGCCACATAGTGGTCCCTAAATTGTATGATCATGATAAATGCTATTTCTTTCAAGGAACAGACGGTCGGATAATTTTTTCCATTCCATATGAGTATGAATTTACATTAATCGGTACAACCGACGCTGATCATGATGGTATTGAAACGAAACCAACTTGTAGTGAAGCTGAAAGAGATTACCTCATCAATTTTACGTCGCAGTATTTCGCGAAAGAAGTAACCCCAAAAGATGTTGTTTGGAGTTATTCGGGTGTTCGTCCACTTTATGATGATGGAACGGAAAATGCCGTGGCAGCAACACGCGATTATGTTCTAAAATTAGAGCACAGTGCCGGTATTGCACCGCTTCTGAATATATTTGGGGGAAAGATCACAACGTATAGAAAATTAGCAGAGGCTGCTATTTTGGAGATTGCTAAATTTTTTCCTGATTTGAAGGGGTCTTGGACAGCAAACTCTTCTTTACCCGGAGGAAATTTTCCAGTTCAGGATGTGGCTAAACTCATTAAAAAGCTTCAGTCTGATTTTAATTTCTTAACCGAAATAAGAGCAAAAAGGCTCTTTCGAGCCTATGGTCTAAACGCTTGGGAACTTTTGAAAGGTGCTTCAAAGTTAGAAGATTTAGGCGAACAATTTGGTGAGTTCTTAACTCAGAGAGAAGTTGAATACTTAAGGAAGAACGAGTTTGCAATGGAGACTGACGATATTATCTGGAGGCGTACCAAGCTAGGTCTTAAAATGTCGGCGCAAGATAAAAAACGGCTAAGTGAATATCTAAAGATATCATAAAACTTGCAAGATATTTTTCTTTATCGTTAAGTTCTACCAAATTTTGGAGTAACAATGTCTTTTATCTTAGCAATCGATCAAGGAACGACTTCTAGCCGGTCAATTATTTTTGATAAAAACCTCAAAATAATTGGATCAGCACAAGAAGAATTTTCTCAGCATTTTCCTCAGAGCGGTTGGGTCGAGCACAATCCAAAAGATTTATTAAATACCACCATCGATACTTGCAAATCAGCATTAAATCAAAAGTCTATTAACCCAAAAAAAATAGCGGCAATTGGGATTACAAACCAGCGCGAAACAACCTTAGTTTGGGATAAAAATACGGGTAAATCTGTCTACAACGCGATTGTTTGGCAAGATCGAAGGACAGCGTCTCATTGTGAAGAGCTTCGCAAAAAGGGATATGAAAAGAAAGTTACAGATATTACTGGTTTGTTGTTAGACCCTTACTTTTCTTCAACGAAATTAGCTTGGGTCCTTGATAATGTTGAAGGCGTAAGATCGAGAGCAGAGGCGGGCAATCTGCTCTTTGGGACTGTCGATAGTTACCTGATTTGGCATCTTACAGGACGTCAAAGTCATGTAACCGACGCAACCAATGCTGCCAGGACAATGCTCTATGATATTAGAAATGGTGCTTGGAGCACAGAGATGTGTGATATGTTAAATATTCCGATTAAAATGTTGCCCGAAGTGTGTGACTGCGCTGCAGAATTTGGATTAACATCACAAGAAATTTTTGGGGTATCTATCCCTATTAAGGGTGTCGCTGGGGATCAACATGCTGCAACACTTGGACAGGCTTGTTTCGAGCCTGGAATGATGAAATCAACTTATGGTACGGGTTGTTTTGCGCTGCTGAACACTGGTGATACAATAGTCAGTTCTCATAACCGAATGTTAACCACAATAGGCTACCAACTTGATGGAAAAATAACTTACGCGCTTGAAGGATCTATCTTTATTGCGGGAGCTGTTGTTCAGTGGTTGAGGGACGGATTGAAAATCTTGGCTAAAGCCTCTGAATCTGGTGATTTGGCAAAATTATCAGACAATAGTCAAAACCTAATTTTAGTGCCTGCATTTACAGGTTTGGGTGCACCCTACTGGAATGCTGAGTGTCGGGGTGCTGTATATGGTTTGACACGAAATTCTGGTCCAGCTGAGTTTTCCAGGGCGGCTTTAGAAAGTGTTGGCTTTCAAACGCGAGACTTACTTGAAGCAATGATTTCAGACTGGCAAGGTGGTGCAAAGGGCGGAGTTCTACGCGTAGATGGAGGCATGTCAGCATCTGATTGGACGATGCAATTTTTATCAAATATTCTTAATGCACCTGTCGATAGACCCGAAATCTTAGAAACGACGGCTATGGGAGCGGCTTGGTTGGCAGGGATGCGCGTTGGCCTTTATCCTGAACAAAGTGAGTTTGCAAAATCCTGGTCACTGGAAAAACGATTTCAACCTGACATGGATGATGAGTTAAGGGAGCAGCGATATAAAGACTGGAAGTCGGCAGTCGCCGCAACTTTAGAGGTGAGGACTTAAAAATGATTGAAGAACCCAAACCACTGACCATAAAAAAAAGTTGGGAAAGACCCTCAAAAAATCAATTAAAAGCATTTGAGAATATACCAACTGGATTTGTAACGGACGCTTTAGATGGGGTGGGAACATTATCAATCGATATTAAACCTGTTGGTGATGGAAGAGATATAAATTGTGTTGTTGTTGGAGCAGCTGTTACTGCTGGCAATAATGCGGCGGATATCATGGGTACATTGGCGGCTTTAAATTTCATTCAAGAAGATGATGTTTTAGTAGCTTCAGTTTCAGGGCATCAAGGTTGCGCTGCAGCTGGCGATAGGGTGATGGGTATGCTCAAAAACTGCGGTGGTGTGGGCTTTGTCACTGACGGCCCTATGCGCGATTATGCTGGGTTAGTTGAGGTAGGTTTACCAGCATGGTGTACTGGGTTAACGCCTGCATCTCCTTTTACTAAAGGTCCAGCAAATGTAGGTTTGCCTATTAATATTGGTGGACAGAAAATAGAAAGTGGCGATGTTATTGTTGCAGATAGAGACGGGGTAGTTGTCGTCCCTCATGGCAGGATAGATCTTGTTATAAATCGTCTCTCCCAGGTTGCTGATTTGGAGTATTCTTTGGATGCAGAAGTGCGTGGAGGTCTTAAAATACCTGACCCAGTTAAAGAAATGATTTTAGATGATAATGTTAAATTCGTGGATGATTAATTTTAGTCTCGTGGAGTTGCACTTTGATCCCACCACTATCCACAGTGCTCGAAATATTCAAAAATTTTAATCCAGTTGCTTTGGCAAGCCCTGGATCGCTTGTGATAATACCGACCTGCCAACCAACAAATTTTTCTGACAAGGTTTGGCCCAGTGACCTGTACAAAGCGAATAGGTTTTTACGATTTCCAACGCGTTTTCCATACGGAGGATTCACTAGTACAATACCCGGCTCTTGAGTCGGAGGTGTTGCTCCAGTTATAGAACTGGTTTCGAATTGACAGATTGCTTCAACATTTGCTTTTTTTGCATTCTTAATAGAATTTATAATAGCGCCATTATCCCGATCGGATCCAAAAAATTTAAGTTTGTTCTTTTTGGGTTCAACTTTTGTCAGCTCTTTGTATTCATTTCTTTTAAATGAGGGTAGCTCCATAAAAGCGAAACTTCTTTGCCTGCCAGCAGGCAAACCTAATGCAATTTCTGCCGCTTCAATAACAATTGTTCCTGAGCCGCACATAGGATCATAAACGACTTGAGAACCATCGAACTTCATTTTGCGAAGAAATAACGCGGCTAATGTTTCACGAATTGGGGCTTTCCCAGTTGCAATTTTATAACCGCGTTTATGTAAGCCTTCTCCAGAGGTATCTAGGCTGATTGTGCAGAGGTCTGAGGCAATTCGTGCCTTCACCATTATCATGGCATTAGGGTCTTCTTTTGCATTAAGTTTGTCACTTATAGCTTTAGAAATACGCTCAGAAGCTGCTTTAGAGTGATAAATTTTACTTTTTCGGCAAACTGTTTCAACTTTAAATGGTTTTCTAAAGTTGAGAAGTTTTCCCCAATCTAACTTACGAGAACGCTTATCAAGCTGTGAAAGGTGAATGGCTCGAAATGATGCAAAACGTAAGAGTACTTTGGTTGCTCCTCTCAAGTTTAAGTTTGCGCGCCAGACATCATGCCAGCCTCCAACGATTTGAATGCCTCCAGATGTTAGTGTGGTGTTTTTGAGACCAAATTCTTGAGCTTCGTTTAAAAGCTCATTTTCAAGACCGGGAACACAAGTTATGAAAATCTCAAATTTTTCTGGCCTCATTTTAGGTATCAAAAGTCATTTAACAAAGTGGCCCAGTTCCAAAAACACTCTTTTGTAGACTTCTAATTTGAAGGGGACTATCGATGATAGAAGGTTATCTTTCGATTTCCAGGCCCATTCGGAAAATTCAGGCTCTTCAGTAATTATGTTTATATCTGAATCTTTTCCGAGAAATTCGAAGGCAAACCACTTTTGCCGTTGGCCTCGATATCTTCCGCCCCAAAGTTTAGAAATTAGATCAACTGGGATGTCATAAGATAACCAGTCTTTGGTTTTACCTAAAAGACGAGCTTTGCTGTGATGTATGCCCGTTTCTTCAGATAATTCTCGGTAAGCGGCTGCTTCTGGAGTTTCTCCTTCATCAATACCCCCCTGAGGCATTTGCCAGGCATCAGTATTGTTGTCTATTCTTTTCCCAGCAAAAATATGTCCCTCAACATTAATGAGAATCATACCCACATTTTCTCGATATTCTAATTTTGAAATATCAATGAAATTCATTCTAAAAGCCCTTAACGTTAATCTAATTTTTTGGTCCTAAGGCATTAAGGCCTGTGAGAATATCTATCGCATAGGCAAGCTGATAATCGGCATTTCGAAGTTTAGCGGATTCTTCCGCTTTGGCTCTGTCTTCTTCGATCTGTTGAATTTCATCCTCTGATAAACTGTCATTAGATAGTGACCCACGTAGATCAGCCTCTGATCTAAATTGAAAACCTGTTTCCTCCTCAGTACTAGTCCTACGACGTGGCTGCTCGACAATTATGTCAGGCGTTACGCCCAAGTTTTGAATTGAACGACCTGATGGAGAGTAATATCGAGCCGTTGTCAATCTCATCGCACTTTGCTTCCTTAAAGGCATGACTGTTTGAACAGAACCTTTGCCAAAGCTTTTTGTTCCGACAACGATCCCTCTCCTGTGATCCTTTAAAGCTGCAGCTACAATTTCTGATGCGGAGGCAGATCCACCATTAATAAGAACAACAATTGGTTTTCCATCAATTAAATCTCCTGGTGTCGCATTATACCTATCTCCCTCTTCAGGGTTTCTGCCTCGCGTGGAAACGATCTCTCCCTTCTCTAAAAAGGCATCTGAAACACGTATCGCTTGGGAGAGTAAACCACCTGGATTATTGCGTAAGTCAATTACAACTCCGTTAATGTTTTCTAAACCGTCTGCTTTTTCTAACTCTTTGTCCAACCCGTCTTTGATATTATCAAAGGTATTATCATTAAATGTAGTGACGCGGACAACAACGCTTTTGCCCTCTGTTCGTACTCTTGCTGCAGTAAGCTTTATGAAGTCACGTATTATGGTAACGTCAAAAGGCTCGTCCTCTCCCTCCCGAACAACGGTTATAATTATTTCAGACCCAACGGGCCCCCGCATGCGTTCAACAGCTTCATTTAAAGTTAAGCCAAGAACGCTTTCACCGTCTACGTGTGTTATGAAATCTCCAGCTTCCATTCCTGCTTCATCGGCAGGAGTTCCATCAATTGGAGAGACAACTTTAACAAATCCCTCTTCTTGAGTGACTTCAATTCCAAGGCCTCCAAATTCTCCGCGAGTTTGTTCCCGCATTTTTTCTGCATCAACAGGTGGAAGGTAGCCAGAGTGAGGATCCAATGAGGTAAGCATGCCATTGATAGCGGCTTCTATGAGTTCTTTTGCATCCACTTCTTCTACGTATTCTGATCTTATGCGATCGAATATATCGCCAAATAAATCAAGCTGCTCATAAACATCAGCTTTGTCTGTGTTGTTTTCAGCTAAAACAGGACCAGCCAATTTAACAGCTGAAAATATTCCTAAAGCTCCACCTAGAAATGCCGCTAAGACTATTTTTTTCATATTCCTGTTCCTTGTTTATTTGAACCAATCCAAGGGATTTTCAGATATAGAACCAGATCTTACTTCTACATAAAGCGTTTCAGATAATTTCCCAGAGTAAATATCAGCACCAGTCTTAAAAATTTTGTCAAATTCATCCATTTGGCGGGGCATCAATCCTATTGGTGATAAAGCTGGGATAACCTGACCTATTTCCCCGTAGAGCGTTTCCATTCCAGCAAAAACGAATAATAAACCGTTTTCGGGTTCTAAAATAGCTACATTTCCGTAATCTAATAGAGGACCTAAATATCTAATTGTGGCGGCTGTTGGAGATATGACAATGGCTCTAGGATCTGTAGCTAAAATTACTCCAGACCGCCTTACTCCAGCCGCATCAGCTTCTTTGAATTTGCGCAAAATTTTACCTCGTACGGGTAAATTTAGACTTCCCTTCCTTTCGCGCACAGAGGGCAAAGAAACAGAGGGTTCATTGATCGCAATAGTTTGTACTGACTCTGCAAAAGTCTCTAGATCTTTTGAAGCTTTTAGCAGTAATTCTAGTTTTTTCGGATCTGCGCTGAAACGTTTAGGCAAGGCTTCCCGGTTTGCTATTGCTCGTCCTAAGTTCGTATGGGCTTTTTGAAGTTCTGATAAACCTGTTTGAAGAGAATTTTGTGCCTTAAATTGAGTATCTGATAATTTTTCTAAAGTGGTGATTTGATCTCTGAGTTGTTCAACATTTTCTTGCAATATGGGGACAACATCTGAAATAATCATTCCACTTCGTGCTGTCGCGAGCGGGCCTCCAGGATGCAGCATTTGACCTGCTATAGGCGCTTTTTGAAACGTTGCCAAAACGCCGAGTAATTGCATTACTTCACTTTCATTATTATTTAAAACATTTTGGAGTTGGGTTTGTTGCAAACTTAAATCACGAATAGAAATTCTTAAAATGGCCAATGTCTCCTCATAGCTTTGAATGGCCTGACTGAGAGATTTTACTCTTTTTTTGGCATTATTTGCATTTTTGAGGTCTGCCGTAGCGACTTCCAATGCCTCTATAGCGAAAATTGTTTCTAGTGCTTTTGAAGACTGAGATAAGACCGAATTTGAATAAAAGGCTCCAATCAATATTATAAAAGCTAACAAGATATTATTTTTTATTTTGCCAGTCATGATAATAATGATTTTCCTGTCATTTCGGGTGGGGCTTTTAAATCCATAAGTTCTAAAATTGTAGGAGCAATATCAGAAAGCCGACCGCCATCATTTAGGGATTTGTTTTTGGGACCATTAAACAAAATGGCAGGCACAGGGTTTAATGTATGAGATGTGTGAGGATTTCCAGTAACAGGGTCGATCATAGTTTCACAGTTACCATGGTCAGCTGTTAAAAACAAAGTACCATCTACTTTACCCAAGGCATCTACTAAACGCCCAATTCCTATATCAACAGCCTCGCAAGCTTTGACTGCGGCATGTAAATCTCCAGTATGCCCCACCATATCTGGGTTGGCATAATTTGTAACTATAAGGTCGTAATGACTTTCAATGGCCTCAACCAAAGCATAAGTCACGGCCTCGGAAGACATCTCGGGTTTCAAATCATAAGTGGCTACTTTAGGCGAATGAGGCATGTTTCGATCTTCTCTGTTAAGAGGTTTTTCAGACCCACCGTTTAAAAAAAATGTGACATGGGGGTACTTTTCAGTTTCAGCAAGTCGAAATTGTGTTTTCTTTGCCAGTGAAACCCATTCGCCTAATGTGTTTTTGATTTTTGGTTTCGGATAGCAAGTAGACATGAACGTACTATGATGATCAGAGTATTCAATCATTCCCACTAAATTGATTAAATTGGGTCTATTTTTTATTTTTATTTCTGAAAAACTTGGATCACCAATTGCACTCAATATTTGCCTGACACGGTCGGCGCGAAAGTTTAAACAGAAAAAACCATCATTTTGTTTTATTCCTGAGTATCCCTCGATTACGGTTGGCAGTATAAATTCGTCTGAAATGCCAGCTATATAAGCATTGGCAATAGCCCTTTTAACGTCAGGTGTCTCCAGATCACTATCTCCAAATACCATCGCGTTGTAAGCTAACTCTATACGGTCCCATCGATTGTCACGATCCATTGCATAATAGCGTCCCATGACTGTTCCAACTTGAACATCAGCGCTTAATTGTGGGGTAATTTTATAAACAAATTCTATAGCCGATCCTGGTGCGACATCACGGCCATCGGTTATAAGATGTAGCGTGATAGGGATGTCATGAGACTTGAACAACTTTATTGATGCCAGTAAGTGATTGATGTGGCCATGCACGCCACCATCTGAAAGAAGGCTCATTAAGTGGGCGCGACCCTTGTTATTTTTGATGTTTTTGATCTGGTTCAGAAGTATTTCATTTTTGAAAAAATTCTTGTTTTCTATTTCTAAATCTATTTGACCTAAATCCATGGAGACTATTCTGCCTGCACCAATATTCATGTGCCCTACTTCTGAATTTCCCATTTGGCCAGGTGGTAATCCAACATCTATACCATGCGTTAGAAGTGTGGTTTTTGGGCAAGTTGTCCATAAATGATCAAAATTTGGTGTTTTCGCTAATTCTGGGGCACTACTATTTTTATCTTTGGACAAACCCCATCCATCTAAGATGCATAAAACCACAGGCGGCATAAATTTTACCCTAACAAATATAAATTCAATCTTTAGTTCCGGCTGTGGGTTTTCTCAACAGCATTCTAGTATCTTTTACATGAATGGAACAAATGGGACGTCACATGATCCCAAAATTGAAGTGATTAAAATTAAGAACAAGATACGCATTGATTACTCCCTATGGTATGGACTTCCAGCAAGAATAGTTGCTGCGCGATATAATTGCTCAGCTAACATGACACGGACAAGCATGTGTGGCCAGACCATTTTGCCGAAAGACAGTTTTAAATTTGATTTTTCCAATATAGTTGTATCTAATCCATCAGCGCCGCCAATAACTAGGTGGCAATGCCCTATACCATCAGCTACCCAGTTTGAAAGATAGTCTGAGAAATCTATTGAGGATAAAGATATGCCCCTTTCATCAAGAGCGATGATTTTTGAGTTCTTCTGAAAGTGTTTTGTTAGCAATTGTGCTTCAGCCTTAGGTCCGCCGCCTTTTTTATCTTCAATTTCAATAATTGGATTTAAAGAAAGACCAAAAGGTTTTGCTAGCTTTGAAAATCTTGACAAATAATCATCAATTAATTCTTTTTCTGGTGATTTACGAAGCCGCCCAATTGCGCTTATGGAAATTTTCATAAAAACTTCTCAGATTATTTTGTCAAAGGCTGCCACATTTTTTCTAATTGGTAAAATTCACGCACTTCGGGCCTAAAAACATGAACGATTACATCACCCGTATCAATCAAAACCCAGTCACCAGCGTTTTTTCCTTCGACCCTGCTTGGACGGCCAAAGTCTTTTTTTATGTTGTCGACTAGTTTTTCAGAAATTGCTGTTACTTGCCTTGAAGATCGTCCAGAGGCAATAATCATATAATCACCAATGGAAGATTTGCCTCGCAAATCAATCTGCACAATATCTTCTGCTTTATCTTTTTTAAGTGAGATTAGAATTCGATCCAACAGCAATTCGCTTGTTTTTTCTTCGGCTGACTTTTGAGCCTTCGGCTGTATCGCAGTATTAACTACGCCAACAGTAAGTGTCAGAATATTATCCCCCTCGTTTATAGTTATTCATCTTACCTTTCGGTTATTTTAGCATGCGTTCAAATGCGGCGTCAACGAGGACGTATTAATATTTAAAATTTTACTGACTTGATAGTTGTTTACTAAAAGCTTAATCAACTTACATGATGCAAATTTTTGATATTGATGATCATGCTCGGCTTCCGCGGCGCTTTTTTAGTGTCATACAAAATATGCGTTGTTATTATCAAAA
>CACLGX010000014.1 GCA_902606585.1 Paracoccaceae bacterium
TAATTCTTCTGCAGGTCCGATGCCCGACAATAAAAGAATTTTGGGAGAATTTATAGCAGAAGCTGCAATTATGACCTCTTTTGAAGCATAAATACATTCGAGTTTTCCATTTTTAAAGTATTCAACACCCTCTGCTTGCTTTTCATTTATGATAATTTTTGTGACTAAACCTCTAATGATCTGACATTTACCAGATCTCAAAGCCGGTTTCAGATAAGCTTTAGCACTCGACCATCGTTTCCCATTTTTTATTGTTTGGTCCATAGGACCAAATCCCTCTTGTTGCTTCCCATTATAATCCAAAGTTGTATGGTAACCTGCTTGCTGCCCAGCCTTTTCAAACGCCAAATTCAGTGGATTTACTCTTGCACCTCTAGTTATACTTAAAGGTCCATTTGTACCGCGATAGCTTTTTTCTCCACCATGACCTGCGCTATCCCAGTTTTCCAAGCGTTTAAAGTAAGGCAAAACATCCGCAGATGACCATCCATGGGCACCCATTTCAGCCCATTTATCGAAGTCTTTTGCGTGCCCTCTGACATAAACCATTCCATTTATACTGGAAGATCCGCCAAGCACTTTTCCTCTTGGACACGCCAATTTTCTTCCGCCCAGATGGGGTTCAGGCTCAGACGAGTAGCCCCAATCAAAACGCTGCATATTCATTGGATAGCTTAAAGCGGCTGGCATTTGTATCAATGGACTACCGTCGCCACCCCCAAATTCAATTACTGTAACTTTGTGCCCGGCTTCAGTGAGTCTGAAAGCAATAGCACAACCCGCGCTACCAGCACCAACAATCACGTAATCAGTATTCACAATCGTCCCATATATTTAATGCACTATATGTCGTAAGCACTTTTGAATTTTATGCAATTATAATTACAAATAAATTTGAGCTACGCAGAATAAAAATTAATTCTGATGGGTACAGATTCTTCACTGCACTATGGGTCTTCTTCTGCCTGCCCAACACCACGAAAAACTGATTTCAATGGAAAGGCCCAAACAACGCCAGATAAAAGATATATTAATAACTCTACAACGAAATTTGGCCTGTCAAAACTCGATATCAAATTTACGATCAAGATTATATACACTGGCAAGCCGACTAACAAAATCAACAAAGATAATCGTCGTTTCAGTTTGTAAGACATTTTATCAATCCTCAAAAGGGTCCGTTACCAGAATTGTATCGTCACGTTCAGGAGATGTAGATACTAGTGCCACAGGGCAATCTATCAACTCTTCTATTCTACGAACATATTTAATTGCATTGGCTGGCAAATCCGCCCATGACCTTGCACCCTCTGTACTTTCGTCCCAGCCAGATATTTCTTCATAAATTGGTTTGCAGCGCGCTTGCTGATCTGCGGCAGTAGGCAGGTAATCAAGATCATTTCCATCAAGCTCGTATCCAATACAGATTTTAAGTTTCTTAAAACCGTCCAAAACATCAAGTTTTGTAAGAGAAATACCAGTCACACCAGAAGTCGCACAAGTTTGTCGAACCAATACAGCATCAAACCAACCACACCGACGCTTGCGGCCTGTTGTAGTGCCAAATTCATGTCCTCTTTCCCCCAAACGATTGCCATTATGATCGTCTAGTTCCGTCGGGAAAGGACCTTCACCAACCCTAGTTGTGTAGGCCTTTACAATCCCTAAAACAAAATCAATGCCATTGGGTCCGAGGCCTGAACCAGTCGCTGCCTGGCCCGCAATCACGTTGGACGATGTAACAAATGGGTAAGTTCCAAAATCAATATCTAGCAGGGCTCCTTGCGCACCCTCAAAAAGAATTCGTTTTCCCGCCCTCCTTTTTTCGTTCAAAACTTTCCAAACAGGGGCAGAGTATTTTAGGATCGTCGGCGCAATTTCATGCAAGTCAGAAATTAAGGTTGATTTATCAATTTCTTCAAGCTCCATTCCTCTGCGTAGAGTATTATGGTGCAGCAGCATTCTATCAATGCGAGCCTCCAAAGTACATCGATCCGCCAAGTCAGCTACACGTATAGCTCTTCTACCCACCTTATCTTCATAAGCTGGTCCAATTCCTCTTCCAGTAGTTCCAATTTTGGCAACTTTGTTTAGGTCTTCACGCGCACGATCTAATTCTCCGTGAATAGGTAAAATAAGTGGCGTATTTTCAGCTATGATTAAGTTTTCTGGAGATATATCAACGCCCTGCGATCTAACTATTTTTATTTCCTCGATCAAATGCCAAGGGTCTAGAACTACACCATTTCCAATGACTGATAGTTTACCTCCCCTTACCACGCCGGACGGAAGGGCATGCAATTTGTAAGTCTTGCCATCAATAACGAGAGTATGCCCGGCGTTGTGACCGCCTTGAAAGCGAACGATAATATCGGCCCTTTCACTAAGCCAGTCAACAATTTTTCCCTTACCTTCATCTCCCCACTGAGCGCCGACAACTACAACGTTTGCCATTAAAATTTTCCTTCCATCAAACGCGCTGACATATAGCTCCGTTCATCAAAGAAAGGAACTAAAATATAGATTATAAGCTAATCAGGAGATAAATTTTTTAATTTCACAGGTTGGCCATGTGGAGTATTGAGAAATGCTGACTGCCAGTCTTGAAAATATTGAGTTATTTCATCGGACTGAATCTTTACCGTTTCTACTAAAAACTTTTCTAATGTTCTCAACCAAATTACATAGTAGTCATCGTCGTTAATTATCAAATCTTTAGATCCTTTTGACGATAGAGCACCACTGAAAGCCTTTGACCAATCTTTCCAATTAAAATGACCTTGCTCGTTGAGATGCACCGTCAATGCAAAAATTTGTGCATGCCATGGTTCATGAAAAGGTCGATACTCAGCCCTAAGGGACATTCGCTGGCTCCATGTAACTTTCCCAAATGTCTACACATAAAGTGTCTCCTGGGTTTTCAGGGCTTTCCCAAAGTTCAGATGCTAAAAACGAAACTGTGTAGAGATGTTCAGGTTGCTCGCCTAAATTATGCGCATGCGTGTCTGGGAATACATGAGCACCATGACAGATTTCGATTTTACCTTCACTTCTTTCGACATATTTTGGTAATCGCGTATGGCCGCCAGAAATAAATTTATTATCAGCACGTCTTGTTTTTACCCGTTGACCTACCAGAAATTTGGGGGAGTCCTCTACAGATCTGGAGGTAGGCGCGCCCCTACTCAAAACCCCTGCTACGTCCGCAGCGAGAAGTTTCCTACTGCTTAATGGATGAGTTTTTAGGATAGGATTTAAAAACTCATCTGCACTAATAACTCCCTTATTAACTAGGAGGTTAGCTAGTGCAGAAATCCATTTGTCATAATACGAAAATGCACAATAGTCTTTCGGAGGAAGACATTCTCTAGAATGCCGTGACATATCTAAGTTCCATTGCCTAAGAGATCCTGACGCCAAGGTTACTGCTAAAGCTCTAGCGTGCCATTCTTCTTTAAAAGTCTTGTCTGTGATGGAACCAGGTTGAACCTTTCCATCGCCAAATCGCCCGCCCATATCATGAACCCGACTCACGACGAACTTCCTATCAACGCAGTTCCTATCATCGCATCTCGTGAGATTATTTCTATGAGTTGCTCTTCATCAAAATCTTTGTATTTGTCGGGTAAAATTGGAAGCACTAAATATCTTATTTCAGCAGTGGAATCCCAAACCCTAACTTTAGTATTTTTGGGTAAGGTCACACCAAACTCTGACAAGCACTTTCTGGGTTCTCTGACGACACGAGAGCGATATTCATCAGATTTGTACCAAGTGGGAGGGATCCCAAGAAGCGGCCAAGGATAACAGCTGCATAAAGTACACACCACAATATTATGAATTTTTGGAGTGTTCTCTACAACTTTAACATGCTCACCTTGTCGACCCAAAAAACCATGTTTTTCCAAAATTTGCATTGGATCGTCTATTAAAGCCTTCTTAAAATTTTTATCCAACAAAGCTTTGGCAATTATTTTCGCCCCATTTTTTGGGCCAATTTTATTTTGGTATGTATCAATAATTTCGTCGAGTGCTGCAGGGTCAATTAAACCTCGTTTTACAAGCGCAGTTTCTAGAGCTTTAACTTTTAGTTCCGGGTCAGATGGCAGCAAAGAGTGGCTATGTTTTTCAACATCGTGTGACATAACAAAAATTATGATTAGCTTAATTCTTTTTGTCTATAGTTAAGAGCACTTGCCCCCAGTAAAAAACTTCAATATCTAACTGCTAAATAAATCGGGCCGCATGTTATGGAAAACATAGTATTAACAATTCATCTGATACTCGCTTTGGCGTTAGTCGGTATCGTATTGCTCCAACGCTCTGAAGGTGGAGGTTTGGGTTTAGGCGGAGGCGGTGGCGGCGGCGATGGCATTATGTCCGGCCGCGGAGCGGCAACAGCGCTTACCAAAATAACTTGGGTTTTGGCCATTGCATTTATTATCACCTCAATGTCTCTCACAATAATCGCTTCAAGGAATGCAAACTCATCATCCATTTTCGATCGCCTAGGAAATGAAAGTCAGAGTGAAGAAATAGATACCGATGCTTTACTTCCTCCAACAGATGAATTGTTGCCACCAGTTAAGGGTGAACAGGCACCTCTTGTCCCGAGTGCGGATTAGACACAATAGGTAGTTATTTTTTCCAATTGAGTACCATCATGTAGACACTCAGTTGCCAAACTGCCACGAATCCTTTATTCATTAAATCCCGTAGGTGTGAGATAAATTTTCTCACGTTTGTCAAAATTAGACTGATAATTGCGGGGTCATCAAAATAGCAAGGTTTGTTTTCATTACAGGTGGAGTCGTTTCCTCATTAGGAAAAGGTTTGGCATCTGCAGCACTTGGAGCTTTGCTACAATCGCGTGGGTATTCAGTACGCTTGAGAAAACTAGATCCATATTTAAATGTAGACCCTGGTACTATGAGTCCATTCGAGCATGGTGAAGTTTTTGTAACTGACGATGGCGCAGAAACAGATTTGGATTTAGGGCATTATGAAAGATTTACAGGTGTGGCAGCCCGGTATACTGATTCTGTTTCCTCTGGCCGTATTTACTCGAATGTTTTGGAAAAAGAGCGCCGTGGAGATTACCTGGGCAAAACTATCCAAGTTATTCCCCATGTTACAAATGAAATTAAAGAATTTATCTCTATTGGGGAGGATGAAGTCGATTTTATGCTCTGTGAAATTGGTGGGACAGTAGGAGATATTGAGGGTTTACCATTTTTCGAAGCTATTCGACAGTTTTCGCAAGATAAACCACGAGGCCAATGCATCTTTATGCATTTGACATTGCTTCCCTTTATTAGGGCGAGTGGCGAACTCAAAACAAAACCTACTCAACACAGTGTTAAAGAGTTAAGATCAATCGGTATCACTCCTGATATCTTAGTTTGTAGATCTGAGGGCTCCATACCTGAAAAGGAACGGGAAAAACTGGCATTATTTTGCAATGTAAGACCTGAATCCGTTATTGCAGCTCAGGATTTAAAATCAATTTATGAGGCCCCAATCGTATATAATCGCGAGGGGCTCGATCAGGCAGTACTTAATGCATTCAATATCGCGCCTGCTCCAAAACCAGATCTAAGTATTTGGGAAGACGTCGCAGACCGTGTGTATAATCCCGAGGGTGAAGTGAACGTTGCCATTGTAGGCAAATACACACAACTGGAGGATGCATATAAATCAATAGCAGAGGCACTCACTCATGGCGGTTTAGCAAACAGGGTTAAAGTTAATATCGAATGGGTAGATGCAGAGGCTTTTGATACAAAAGATCCCACCCTGAAATTACAAGGTTTTAATGCAATCCTAGTTCCGGGAGGTTTCGGAGAGCGTGGGACAGAGGGTAAAATAAGAGCAGCTCAGTTTGCGAGAGAAAATCATATACCTTATCTTGGGATCTGCCTTGGCATGCAAATGGCAGTGATTGAAGCTGCGAGAAATGTGGTTGGCTATAAGAATGCCGGATCTGAGGAATTTGATCATGAAGCAGGCAAGAAACGATTTGAACCCGTTGTTTATCATTTAAAAGAGTGGATACAGGGCAACCAAACTATAGAACGATCTGTCAGCGATGATAAGGGCGGGACAATGCGACTAGGTGCTTACAGCGCGACATTAATTGATGGAAGCAAGGTTGCATCAATTTATGGAGCATCTCAAATAGAAGAACGGCATAGGCATCGATATGAGGTCGATACAAAATACCAAAAAAAGTTAGAAACTGCAGGTCTAGTTTTCTCCGGGATGTCTCCAGATGGGCGTCTGCCTGAAATTATAGAATGGGCAGATCATCCATGGTTTATAGGTGTCCAATTTCACCCAGAATTGAAATCAAAACCATTTGATCCTCATCCCTTATTTAGAGATTTTATCGGAGCCGCCAAGAAAATGTCCCGATTAGTTTAATTTTTTCAGACTGCGGTTTTGGTCTATCTCGCTTATTATAGCAGCGTGTTATTATTTGCTAATAGTTGCACAATAAATTAAAAATATTATCTTCGTAGTATCAAATTTTGGAGCTTTAAAAATTATGCCTAAAGGTTACTGGATCGCACATGTTGATGTCCATAATGATGAAACTTATGCCAAATATCGTGAAGCCAACGCACTAGCTTTTGACAAATTTGGAGCTCGCTTCATCGTAAGAGGAGGTCAACAAATCATTGAAGAAGGCCATTCGAAACCGCGTACGGTGGTTATTGAATTTGATGACTTTAAAACAGCAAAAGAATGCTACGAAAGCAAAGAATACCAAAATGCAAAAAAAATAAGAGACGCTGTTTCAACTGGCGACATGGTAATAGTAGAGGGATATGACGGCTGATGTTAAAAAATTTACTCGATGTGCTACTTGGTAGCGAGGAAGATAAATTAAATGACGACGATGAAAAAATTGCGTTAGCTGCTTTGTGCGTAAGAGTAGCAAAATCAGACAATATTTACGACTCAAGTGAAATTTCAAGTATTGATGCCGAACTGAGCCAACATTTCTCGATGGATTTGGCTGATGCAGCGATTTTACGCCAGCAAGCGGAAAAACTAGAACAGGAAGCTCCAGATACAGTAAGATTTACCAGAGCAATCAAAGAAAAGATTGAGCTAGATAAAAGGCGCGAAATTCTTGAAACATTGTGGAAAATTACTCTGGCCGATGGCAAACGGGAAGCAGAAGAAGATTCTTTAATTAGATTGATTTCTAGCCTGCTGGGCCTGACTGATATTGAGAGTGCCAGGGCTCGCCAGAAAGTAGCGAAAAAATGATTGCTGGCCTGCCAATGTATGAACGGCCGGAATTGTTTGAAGCTCACAATAATTTTTGGCAGTTAATCCACGAACAAATAGTTGGATCACCAAAGATACTATCTAGAAATATTGCCCCCTGGGACTTATGGACATCGCCACAACTATTTCTTGCACAAACCTGTAGCTCGCCCTATCGAGAAAGTTTACATAAAATAGTAAATTACGTTGGCACCGCTGATTATGATTTGCCAAACTGCCCACCTGGTTATTACAATAGTCTAATAATTAGTCGGCGAGGCTATGAAATTTCAGAAATTAAAAATTGTACTTTTGGTTTCAATGAGAAAATCTCTCATTCAGGCTGGACCGCTCCCATGGCTCACTTCAGAAAGTTGAATGTTGCACCGAAGTTCCTGAAAAAAACAGGATCACACAGGGCCTCCGTAAAATCAGTAGCAAGCGGTCAAATAGATTTTGCAGCAATCGATGCTCAGAGTTGGCGTTTCATCAAGGAATATGACAATTTTGCAATAAATATCAGGGTTCTCGATCATACTAATCCAACCCCAGGCTTGCCATTCATAACTAGCCAAAGTAGCCTAAAAAAGAACTTATTTGATGCTATCAAGAAAGCCATCGAAGTTTTGTCGGAAAAATATAGATCACTTCTATATCTAAATGATTTTGTGACAATAGAAGAGAAAAAATATATTGGATCTGCGTGCTAATGTAATCAGCATCATAAATACAACCATTCGAAAAATATAATTCTTAAGGTTTGATGATTGCATTGCTTCAATATTTCTTTCTAAAATTGGGCGGATGATAAATTTGAGAATCGCATGATCAACCCTAAACCTGTAATTGAAATTAAGAACCTACATAAGTCTTTTGGGGATCTAAACGTTCTGAACGGTGTGAGTATTTCTGCCAAGCAGGGCGAAGTGATATCTTTAATTGGTTCGTCAGGATCAGGAAAATCAACCCTACTAAGATGCGCAAACCTTTTAGAAAATAGCCAACAGGGCAAAATAATTTTTGCGGGTGAAGAAATCAAGTGGATAGGAAGTGGTAAAAATAGGGCTCCGGCTGATTCAAATCAGGTGCGGTTAATGCGAACGAATTTATCTATGGTTTTTCAACAGTTTAATTTATGGTCGCACATGACCGTTTTGCAAAATGTAATGGAAGCTCCGGTTTCCGTGCTCGGTATGGAAAAAGAAAAGGCTGAGTATAATGCTCGTGATTATTTAAATAAAGTTGGAATTGGAGAAAAATGTGACTCATATCCGGCTGAGTTATCGGGAGGTCAGCAGCAAAGAGCTGCAATTGCAAGAGCCTTGTGTATGGAACCCAGTGCATTATTATTCGACGAACCGACTTCGGCACTCGATCCGGAGTTAGAACAAGAAGTTATAAAAGTTATTAAAGATTTGGCAAAGGAAGGAAGGACAATGATTATCGTTACACACGATATGCAGCTTGCCGCAGATGTGTCAGATCACGTTGTTTTTTTACATAAGGGATTAATTGAAGAGGAAGGTTCACCAAACTCTTTGTTTAAATCCCCTAAATCAGAGAGGCTGCAAAAGTTTTTAAGTTCAACTCGCGCAGCCTAAACATCAATGGGAGAAAAAAGATGAAAAAACTGATTATGAGTACCGTAATTTGGGGGCTAACAGCAGGGTTGTCTCTTGCTGGAAGCCATTCAGTTATTCGGATGGGAACAGAGGGTGCCTACCCTCCATGGAATTACGTAGACGACAATGGAGAAGTCGCAGGTTTCGAACGCGAACTCGGGGATGAACTTTGTAAACGCGCAGAATTAAATTGTGAGTGGGTCATCAATGATTGGGACAGCATTATTCCCAACCTTGTTTCAGGAAACTACGACACAATAATAGCCGGTATGTCGATAACAGATGAGCGTAAAGAAAAAATAGATTTTACCACAAACTATACGCAACCCGACCCATCATCATATTTAGCTGCTTCAGAAGGCGCCGACTGGAAAACAGGAATAATTGCAGCGCAATCAAATACGATACAAGCGGCATATATTGCGGCAACTGGAGCAACTCTCGTTGAGTTTGCTACGCCAGAAGAGACAATTGCTGCTGTCAGAAATGGGGAAGCCGACGCTGTGCTTGCAGATGCATCATATCTGAACCCAATTGCAGAAGAAGACCCAGGTCTAATGTTTGTTGGTGACCGGCCCTTAATAGGCGGGGGTGTTGGTATGGGCATCCGAAAAAGTGACTCAGATTTACGCGATAAATTCACCGCAGCAATAGACTCAATGAAAGCTGACGGGACCTTAAACGCCTTGATAGTCAAACACGAAATTGGCGAAACATTCTAATAAAAAGGTGACCTGGGTATTAAAACTAAGATTCAGGTCACCAGATTAACAGGCAAAAAGCTGATTTATTAAATCACGTAATTTACAAGACTGCGTAATAAATTCACGGTGGAAAATATACTTTTGAATGTTTGAGATTTGTATAGATCCTGAAAAGTTAAGCGGATTGTCATGGCTTACTTGCTACATAACCACACCAAAGCATCTTAACCTGTTTTACTCGGTGGGAACTGTTCTTCTTTTATTATTAATCACCGCACCTACAGCATTACTCTTCGGATTTGGCGGAGCTGTAATGGCTAGATCTAAAATCCTCCTAATTAAAATTGTCGGAAATGCTTACATTTCGATTGTTAGAGGTGTCCCTGATATTGCTTTTTTTCTATTTTTTGTAATTGCAATAGATCAACTTCTTGAGTGGACTCGTCATAAGATTTTATGTCCAGAATGGAGTGAACCTATTCGGCAAGGGAATGATTTTGTGGTGTGTACGGCAGCTAAACTACCCTTAAGCTCCTCACCACAGTGGATACATGAAGTTTATGGATTTCTTTTAGCCGTATTCACTTTTGCAATAGTCTTCGGAGCCTTTGCAGCAAATGTTCTTTATGGAGCAATGCGCGCGGTACCAAAGGCCCAAATTGAGACAGCTGTTTCATTTGGAATGACAGAACGGAAAGTATTCCACAGGATATTAATACCCCAAATGTGGATCTTCGCTCTCCCAGGTTTGGGTAATCTGTGGATGATTTTAATAAAGGCCACCCCACTTTTATTTCTACTAGGTGTGGAGGATGTCGTTTACTGGGCGCGTGAGCTCGGTGGCACAAAAACTGCAAAATTTACGAGTTACCCCCATGGAGATTGGAGAGTTTGGTATTTTCTAGGATTACTGATTTTCTACCTTGCGTTTACGCGAGTCTCAGAACTGATAATAGATAACCTAATGAAAAACCTATCTCGTGGATCTGCCACATTGGGCGGTGACTTGCAAAGGTACGTGGGAAGATGAGTTGTTTAGATATTATTGCAGATTATGGCCTTCGATCCATTGGCTTAGGGGAGCGATTATTACCTAGATCAGATTTCACACTTTGCCATCAGTTCACACTGATAGGCTCTGGTATGATATGGAATATTTATTTTGGAACCCTTGCTCTAGCCAGCGGATTTATATTGGCCACTCTGTTGGCTTTAGGAAAAGCTTCCAAAAAAATTTATTTAAGGAAATTATCAGGATGGTTTATTTTTGTTTTTAGGGGATCACCTTTATTTATTCAGTTTTTCTTTGCCTATTTTTTATTTTTATCATTGAAGCAAAGCTTTACCTTTCTATCACCGTTGACATCGGCATGGGCTGGAGCATTATTTGTTCTTTTTTGCAATACTGCAGCCTACAGTGGCGAGATTTTTTACGGTGCACTACAGGCAATTCCAAAAAGTGACCTAGAGGCGGCTGATGCTTATGGACTATCAGGTTTTTCTCGGTTCAGGCGCATTGTATGGCCAACAATGTTGAGATTGGCTTGGCCGGCTTATACAAATGAGGCTATATTTTTGTTTCACGCCACTACTCTAGTCTTTTTTTCGAGTTTTCCAGCATGGCAACAACGCGGAGATGCCCTTTACTATGCAAATTATTTTGCCGATAAGACCTTTAACCCATTCATCCCATATCCAATTTTAGCTGGGTACTTTATTCTTTTAACCTTAATTTTAATCGGCTTATTTGGCTTAGCGAACAGAAAGCTCAATATTCATTTACCAAAAGATAAGCACACTAAAATAAAATTCAGAGTAAGATTAATACGTTAGTCCTGTAGGAACTTATAGACATACCCTCTCAGGCATGAGAACTTCACCAAAAAGATTTTTATTCATGACAGACCCTGAAAAAGTAAAAAATGTCAGAATTGCCGCATGTGATTTAAATGGCCTGATGCGGGGCAAACGTCTTCCCGGGTTTGAAAAGAAAAAATTTAAAGATGGTAGTATCAGAATGCCTCTTTCGGCTCTCAATGTGGATATTTTTGGAGCGGATATAAAAAATAGTCCTTTAGTTTTTGAAACTGGTGACCAAGATGGTTTATTGAAAATCACAAGTCGGGGGGCCATTCCAGTTCCATGGCTACAAAACCCAACAGCGCTTATACCTATGTCAATGTTCACGGAAGACGAAGAGCCTTTTGGAGGTGATCCGCGATACGCCCTAGAACGAGTTTTAAAAAGCTATGAATCAAAAGGTTTAAAAGCTATTGCAGCTACAGAAATGGAGTTTTATCTTATCGATGAGCGCAAAACTTCACTTTTGCCTCCGATTAACCCAATTTCAAAAAAACGATTATCCACTTCAGATGTTCTAGGAATATCAGAATTGGATTGCTTTGATGATTTTTTCACTGACCTGCAAAATGGATGTGAACAAATTGGCATAACCATTCAATCTATTACTTCAGAGTCCGGCTGTGGCCAATTTGAAATTACACTCAAACATTGCGACGCACTCAAAGCCAGTGATGATGCTTGGCTATTCAAGTTGCTGACGAAAGGTTTAGCAAGAAAACACGGCATTGCTGCAACTTTTATGGCAAAACCCTATTTAAAGGACGCAGGAAATGGGATGCATATTCACTTCTCTATTGTAGACCGAGACGGCAAAAATATCTTCAATAATGATAAAAATGAAGGGTCAAAACTTTTGAAATCAGCCGTTGCTGGCTGCCTGCAATGCCTTCAAGGATCAACTTTAATTTTTGCTCCTTTTGCCAATAGTTATAAAAGATTTATAAAAGATGCCCATGCCCCGACCTCGGCGCAATGGGGCTATGAAAACAGGACAACTGCAATCAGAATTCCAGGTGGCGACCCAGCTTCAAAACGAATAGAGCACCGAGTGGCTGGTGGTGATACAAATCCATATCTCGTTATGACGGCAATACTTGGGTCCGCACTACTGGGGATTGAAAAAAAAATAAATCCAATAAAACCAGTTATGAATAATGCATATAGCAATAGCGCTGAAAAATTAGCTCGCAACTGGGAAGACGCTATAAATTACTTTGAAAATGATAAAGAAATTAAACAGATCTTTTCGAACGAATTAATTGAAAATCTGGTAAGAACCAAGAAACAGGAATTAAATAAATTTAAAAAGATTGAATTGAAAAAACATTGGAAATATTATGTCGCAGCAATTTAAGGCTATTATATGAAAATTGGCATTTTAGAGACAGGCCACGCCCCTTCTCAAATTCAAAAAACAATTGGGGACTATTCGGAAATGTTCCAGGCTCTATTTTCAGGCTGTGATTTCAACTTTGTCTCTTTTGATATAGAAAACATGATTTTTCCTGGATCACCATTTGAAGCAGAGGGTTGGTTAATAACAGGTTCACGACATGGTGTATATGAAAATCATAAATTTATTCAACCACTAGAAGAGTTTATCAGAAGCATTGAACAAGAGAAAATTCCCCTTTTAGGTATTTGCTTTGGGCATCAAATTATTGCGCAAGCACTAGGAGGAAAAGTAGAGAAATTTTCTGGTGGTTGGTCAGTAGGGCTTAAAGAATACAAATGGGGAAACCAGAGTATTCTTTTGAATGCTTGGCATCAAGATCAGGTTGTTAAAAAACCTAAAAAGGCCAAAGTTTTAGCAGAAAATTCATTTTGCAAATATGCAGTACTTAGCTACGGTGACAATATTCTTACGACCCAACCTCACCCAGAGTTCACTCATGAAGTTATTAAAGGCCTGATCGAAACTAGGGGAAAAGGCCGCGTACCAGAATATTTGCTGGAAGAAGCTTTAAGTAATTTTGAAAAGAAAATATCACTGAATGAAATAGTTGCGAAGTTCAGTTCAGTATTAAATGGTGACCGATGAATAAATTGGATGAGATGATCTCTGGCCTTCCTGAGGCCGCAAAAGAATATATCAATAGCAAAAAACTGGATGAAGTGGAATGTATCATTGCCGATTTACCGGGGATAGCCCGCGGAAAAGCTGTTCCAGCCACAAAATTTTCACGCCAAAAGTCTTTTCACCTACCAGATTCTATATTTTTTCAAACAATAACCGGTGGTTGGGGAGAAGCCGCTGGGGAAGAGGGCTTCGTCGAAAGAGACATGGTACTGAGGCCTGATATTTCCACCGCATCTGCTGCGCCATGGACGGGTGACTGGACATTACAAGTTATTCACGACGCGTTTGACCGTAAAGAAGAGCCAATACCATTCGCGCCAAGAAATGTTCTAAAAAGAGTGGTTGATTTGTACCATGCAAAAGGGTGGGATCCAATTGTTGCCCCCGAAATGGAATTCTTTCTTGTTGCACGGAATTTAGATCCGACAAATCCTATCGAAGCGATGATGGGGCGTTCAGGGCGCCCCGCTGCTGCTCGTCAAGCTTATTCTATGACCGCAGTTGATGAGTTCGGACCAGTTATAGATGACATTTATGATTTTTCTGAAGCGCAAGGTTTTGAAATTGACGGAATTACACAAGAAGGTGGTGCAGGCCAACTAGAAATAAATCTTAGACATGGATGTCCAGTGAAACTTGCCGATGAAGTTTTCTTTTTTAAAAGACTTATCCGAGAAGCAGCACTCAGACATGACTGTTTTGCAACCTTTATGGCAAAGCCAATTGAAAACGAGCCTGGAAGTGCAATGCATATTCATCATTCTATTCTGGATTTAGAAAGCAGTTCAAACGCTTTTTCAGGACCCCAAGGTGGTGAAACAGATCTTTTTTATCATTTCATTGGTGGCCTTCAAAAATATATGCCGGCAGCGATTGCCGTCATGGCACCATATGTGAACTCTTATCGTCGTTATGTAAAAGATCACGCGGCACCCATAAACTTGGAGTGGGGTCGCGATAATAGAACAACAGGAATAAGAATACCTTTGTCAGATCCAGAAGCGCGACGCGTCGAAAATAGAGTGGGTGGAATGGATTGTAATCCTTATCTGGGTATAGCAGCCTCATTGGCATGTGGATATCTAGGAATGGTGAATGAAATACGCCCGATAAAGCAATTTCGCGGAGAAGCCTATGAAGGAGAGGCTGAGATCCCAAGGATTATGGGCCAAGCTCTAGATATTTTTGAAGGGGCCACTGAATTGCATCAAGTATTGCATCCAGAATTTGCCCGAGTTTATTCAATAGTCAAAAGAGCTGAATATGAAGAGTTTTTGCAAGTTATCAGTCCATGGGAAAGAGAGCACCTTCTATTAAACGTATGAATTTATTGTATTCAAACGATACCCAAGGAAACTATCCGGAGAGCTGGTACTCAGCAACTGCAGAACCGTTAAGTGCATTCCCAAATCTCAAAGGTTCTAAAAAATATGACATATGCATCGTAGGTGCTGGTTATACGGGTTTAAGTTCTGCTCTTCATCTATCTAATTTAGGTTATTCTGTGGCGGTATTAGATGCTCACAGAGTAGGCTTTGGCGCCTCTGGCCGCAATGGTGGCCAACTCGGCGCAGGTCAAAGGGTGTATCAAAATGAACTTGTAAATAAAGTAGGTGCAAATAATGCTGATAAGATGTGGCATCTTGCAAATGATGCGGTGAGTACCGTTAAAGAAATAATAAAAACAAATAAGATTGACTGTCATATCAAGCCCGGAGTCGCCACATTAGGATTTAAATCCAATGAAGTAAAAGAGCTTCATAACTATGCCGAGTATCTCGAAAAAAGATATAATTACAAGGGATTAGAATTGTTGAGCCACGCAGATTGTAATACTTTGTGTTACTCTGAAAAATACACCGGTGGCATTTTAGATATGAATGCAGCACATCTACACCCACTTAGGTTTGTTTTTGGATTAGGCAAAGCAGCAATCCTAGCTGGAACAGATATTTTTGAACAGTCTGAAGTAATACAATTGATACCAGGCAAGGTAAACAGGACAATTACAAAAGCAGGCGAAATTCAGTCTGATTTTGTTGTTCTCGGATGTAATGGTTATTTGGGTAACCTTGAAACAAAAGTTGCGGCAAAAGTAATGCCAATAAATAATTTCATAATAGCTACTGAGCCGCTTGGAGAGAGAACCGAAGAAGTTCTCACAAAGGACATAGCTGTTGCTGATACAAAATTTGTGGTTAATTATTTTCGGCTTTCAAAGGATAAGCGACTTCTTTTTGGTGGTGGTGAAAATTATTCCTATAAATTTCCCAAAAATATTACTTCCACTGTTTTAAAGCCAATGCTGGAAATATTCCCCCAATTATCCGATGTAAAAATAGACTATTCTTGGGGTGGCACTTTAGGAATAACCAGACAGCGAATGCCATATTTTTGTAGGGTCACAGATACAATTTTATCTGTTTCTGGTTACTCAGGCCATGGTCTCGGAACTGCAACGCATGCAGGAAAGCTAATATCAATGGCCATAAATGGACAGCAAGATGGCTTTAACACAATGGCAAGTATCCCAATTAAATCTTTTCCTGGTGGGGATAGATACAAAACTCCCCTACTCATTCTTGCTATGAGCTGGTACGCTTTACGCGATAAGCTTGGAATTTAATTTAATATCTATTTGCTCAGTTTGTTTAGCTGATCCTGCAAATTAGACAGTTGCTTTTTAATTGCTTCTAAGTCTTCTGTGTTTTCTTTTACTTCTTCTTTTTCGTTGCTACTATCGAAGGCTGGTTGAGTTGGCCAATTTCCAAAACCATTTGCAAAAGCGGCCAAAAATGCCTCTTGCTGTGCTTTAATCGCCTCAAAACCTGGGATAGATTTGGAAGACGACATATTTTCAATAACCTTTTCTTGACCTTCTCTCAACATTTCAAATGACATTTCTAGAAATTGAGGGACAACAGATGTCGCTTGAGTGGTGTATGACCTAACCAGGTCTGTAAGAACGTCGATCGGTAAAACACTTTCCCCCCGACTTTCATGCTCAGCAATAATTTGCAAAAGATATTGACGTGTTAAATCATCACCAGACTTAAGATCAAGTATTTGTACATCCCTGCCATCATGTATAAATCGAGCAATATCTTCGAGCGTCACGTAGTCACTTGTTTCAGCATTATACAAACGGCGACTAGCGTAACGCTTTATCAATAGAGCCTTTTTTTTGTTGGACAAACCAGTCTCCCCCACGCAGCACTGCAGCATACATTACGCTGATGCAGAAAAAAAATAAAGGGTGTGTTTAAAACACACTCTTAAAAATTCGAAGGGAAGGTTTGGAATTTATTTACCTGTTGCCATTTTTTTGCTGGCTGCGTCTATATCTTTAGTAGTCTTTTTTAACGCTTCAGATGCGTCTTTGGTCATATCTTTCCCAGCAGAAACCATAAATTCTACTGTTTCCATCTGAGCTTTCTTCAAAACGTCAGAAAACAATACCATCTTCTTGGTAGCAATTTCTGTTTGGGCTGACCAAAAATCCACCATGGCTTTACCATAATCTACTGGCTCATCCTTGGATTCCAATGTAACTCGAAGTCTATCAAAAGTTTCATTCGCCCAAGACGTAGAGATTTCAGTTGATGTACCTGCTGCATCTAAAGCTAAATTAGCTAACTTTTCATTTAAAGAGGCTGATTTTTTAACTACCTTTCCATTAGCAATCGTGTCAAATGGGAAGTTTCCCATCACATCCTTCACTAGCTTATTCATATCGCCCAAGTTTAACATCCATGTAATCCTTTTATCGTTCAATAATTTTTAACTTAACTTAGTTATAATTGCTGCATCGCAGAAATTCAACCTTTTTTCTGCGGTGCGGCATTTTAACTCTTTTTCAGAACATAAGAGCCCGGCGCATCAGATAAAGGGGGATAACTTGTTGATCCCTCTTTTCTAGCTTCTACTTGATTACCCGAATAAGAATTTATCCATTTTTCCCATTCCGGCCACCAACTACCTGAAATATGGTTAGCTTTTCTTCTCCAACTTTCTGAGTCTAAGGTTAAATTGTGGTTAAGGTAGTAGCCATATTTATTCTTAGCAGGTGGATTTATTATTCCGGCAATATGTCCAGATTCAGCGAGGATGAATTTCTTTTCCTCTGAGCCCATTAATTGAACGCCTCTATAGCTATCTTTCCATGCCGCTATATGATCAGTTTCACATCCAATAGCAAATACTGGTATACGAATATTATCCAAAGCAACAGGAATACCTTTTACCTCAAATTCACCCAAAGAGAAGCTATTCTTCTGACAAAGACCACGAAGATATTCCATTGCCATTTTTCCTGGCAAGTTTGAGCCATCGCCATTCCAATATAATAGATCGAAGGCCGGCGGCGTCTGACCCATCATGTAACTCTTTATAGCGGGAGAATATATAAGATCATTGGATCTTAAAAAACTAAAAGTACGTGCCATTATAAAGCTTTTAAGAATTCCAGACTGACTAACTTCTTCTTCTATTGCATCTATAAAATCATTTTGAAGGAAGGGCGTAAATTCTCCCTGCTGAGCAAAGTCAGTGAGTGTTGTAAAAAAAGTGGCAGATCGAATAGAACTATCCTTAGTTTTGTTCAGATATGCTAACGTTAAACCAAGCGCTGTTCCTCCAATGCAATAACCTATTGCATTTATCTGATCTTTAGCTGTGATCGATTTGGTAACCTGTATTACCCTAAGATAACCATCAGTTATATAGTCATCCATTCCAATATCTGAATAAGTTTCGTCCGGATTAACCCACGAAACTACAAAAACACTATACCCTTTGGATACCAGCCATGAAACCAAACTATTTTGTTTTCTCAAATCAAGAATATAAAATTTATTTATCCAAGGTGGAAATATAACTAACGGTGTTTCGAAAACATTTTCAGTCTCAGAAGTATACTGGATAAGCTCTAATAAATTATTTCTGTAAACGACTTTTCCTTCTTGTGTCCCTAAATTTTTTCCAACTTCAAATGCTTTATCATCAGCCAGGCGAACTATAAGCTCACCATCGTTTGCTTCCAAATCGGTAATCAGATTCTCGAGACCATCAATTAACGATTGCCCATTTGTTTCCAGAGCGAGTTCAATAGCATCAGGGTTAGTACCTAAAAAGTTAGTTGGTGCCATCATTTCAACAATTTGATCGGTGAAATAGATTAAACGTTTCTTCTCTTGCTCTGGCAAACCGTCAATATTTCGAGCCGTACTTTTTATTAAATCCGAGTTTTGCAAATATTGGTTTTTAATAAAGTTAAAATATGGATTTGTATTCCATAATGGGTTTTCAAATCTTCTATCCGTTTCTTTAGAGCCTAGCATTGATGGATCAGACGCCAAAAATGCATTCTGCACATCTATCATATTTTGTAATGTCTTTCCCCAAAATTCTACTTGGTGCTCTAAAATTTTATATGGGTTTTCAGTCATATTTTGCCAATAAGCAACGGTTGTTGTCATCGCCAAATCCTGGCCAGGCCGCTGCAAGCCCGGGTCTAAAGACCTCTTTTTTTGGACTACTGCCACAAAGCGCTCAGTAAGCACATCTAATTTTTCCAAATTTTGTTTTAAAACATCACTGGCTTCCACAAGTGAATTATTTTTATCTACCATGATAAATTTTCCATGTGGTTTTTCTGCTTTGCAGCATAATAATTTTGAGTTACAAGAAAAGACTAAGAAGTGCAACAGGTAGGCTTTAGGATGCGGTATGCATAAGACATTCGGCTACGACTTTATGGAAACCATTAGAAATACCAATCAATGGTTGGGAGCCAGTGCCAAAGCATTCGCTTCCTACCCAACTATTGCCGCTACTTCAAACCCAATGATGAATTGGTTGGCAGCTTGGGGAGAAGTTACAGAGCGAAGTTTTGAACGGATGATTGCAAAACCTGATTGGAATATTGATAGTTTCACATGCGAAGATGGACGTGATCACTTAGTAGATATTGATTTAAAAATAGAACGACCTTTTGGGGATCTAATTCATTTTAACGTACAGGGCAGGAAAGACGCCGATAAAAAAGTCTTATTAATAGCCCCAATGTCTGGTCACTACGCCACACTTTTAACCTCCACTGTCCATAGCCTTATAGCTGACTGTGAAGTTTACATTACTGATTGGCATAATGCCCGAGATATTCCAGTTACTGCAGGAAAGTTTGATGTAGAGGATTATACTCAATATCTAATTGATTTTATAAAGTATCTTGGTCCGGATATACACCTCATTGCCGTATGTCAGCCAGCTCCTCTCGCCCTGGCGGCAACTGCTTTTGTCAGCGAATATGAAAAAAATAACATTCCGAAAAGTTTAATTCTCATAGGTGGGCCAATTGATCCTGACGCCAACCCTACAGAGGTAACCGACTTTGGACACCGTATAACTATGGGACAACTGGAGCATGCAATGATACAAAATGTGGGTGTCAAATATGCTGGGATTGGGCGTCAAGTATACCCTGGCTTGTTGCAGTTAACATCATTTTTATCAATGAATGCCGACCGGCATGCAAGCGCTTTTGTGGATCAAATCCTGCGGGTCACTAAGGGCGAAGCATCAGATCATGATAAGCATAATAAATTTTATGATGAGTATCTAGCAGTGATGGACATGCCCGCAGAATTTTATCTATCTACAGTAGAACGAATTTTCCAAAATCGTGAAATCGCTAATAATAACTTTTCTATAGATGGTAAAAAAATAGATTTCTCAAAAATTACTAATGTAAACGTCATGACAGTAGAAGGTGGAAAAGATGATATTTCAGCACCAGGACAGTGTTATGCAGCTTTAGCACTCTGCACTGGATTAAAGGACTATAAAAAATATAGTTATGTTGAGCCTGACGCGGGGCACTACGGTATATTTGCCGGACGCTACTGGCGCAACAATATCAGACCCTTAGTTTTGGAAACTATGGGCAAAATTTAGACTTCCTCAACTTGAAGAAAAGTCAAAAATGCTATCAATCATAGCCTGGGTTCCTTGGGAAAACTCTAAATTACAAGGG
Organism: Paracoccaceae bacterium; assembly: GCA_902606585.1. Lineage (GTDB taxonomy): Bacteria > Pseudomonadota > Alphaproteobacteria > Rhodobacterales > Rhodobacteraceae > Salinivivens. The sequence goes on from CACLGX010000014.1 coordinate 20,581, forward strand.
TAGGTTTTGCTGTTTAAAACGGCATCACTGAATGCTTCTATTTGGTTTACGTAATGAGAAGCACCTGGATAACTAAAAACTTTTTCTGCACCATCATTCATCCGCTGAATAATTTCTGCTTTATCATAAACCATTGGATTAAAAGGCGCTGTAAGTTTTATAAAACCCTCTGTTCCTTGAAACGTAACTTCTTGTCGTGGCGCCATTCTCATAGATGTAATACTGGTAAATTTAAATTTTGGAAAATCAAATGCGGCCAGCGCCCATACATCCACACCATTTTCGTATTTTACATCAGCATGCTGAATTGCTACCGGTTCTTGGCCTGTGACAAACCTAACTGAACCAAGGGTATAAACTCCTATGTCAGGCAAACCACCTCCACCCATGTTCGAATTATTGCGAATATTTTTGAGGTCCGCCTGGTTATTATAACTGAACACTGAGTCAACTTGAACTAAGTCTCCCAAAACACCCGATTGAACAATCTCTTTTGCCTTTTGCCACTGCGGATGGTGCACAATCATATAAGCTTCAGCTACTAATAACCCGGTAGCATCTCTCAGTTTTATTAACTCATTAATTTCCTCAGCTCTCATCGCGATCGGTTTTTCGCATAAGACATGTTTTCCAGATTTAATTACCCGAATTGTCCAATCAACATGCATGGTGTTGGGTAAAGGAATGTAAACGGCGTCAACTCCGTCGTCTGCCAACAGTTCATCATAACTTTCATAGAGTTCTAATTCGGGCTCAAGTTGCACAAATTCAGCGGCTTTTTCTTTAGAGCCTGAAGCTAGCGCGTTAAAACGATTATTTTTTGCTAATTGAATTGCCGGGGTTAAGTGCTCCAGTGCAAATTTTGATGCTCCTAATACACCCCACCTTAAATATTCCATTTCAATCTCCAAAATCCTTCAGTTTTGCACATGAGGTTATTTCGGAGTAAAGTTCAATGGCTATTCGGAAATCATACCCTTCTCCAAAGCCATCTCGCGCATTTTTTCTTGTATTTTTTCAAACGCGCGAACTTCAATTTGCCTTACGCGCTCTCTGCTTACGCCATAATTTTCGCTCAATTCCTCGAGGGTTTTTACCTCGTCGACCAAGCGTCTTTGCGTTAAAATATCTTTCTCTCGATCATTCAATCCACTCATAGCAGAATTTAGCATATCGCGGCGCATAGATAATTCATCCTGAAATTCGTAGTCAGCAGCCTGATCGGCATCTTCGTCTTCCAACCAGTCTTGCCATTCCATCGAACTCTCACCGTCTGCGCTTATCATAGCGTTCAGTGATGCATCACCTCCAGACAGTCTGCGGTTCATCGAAACCACTTCGGCCTCGGAAACGCCTAAATCTTCGGCAATTTTCGCAACATTATCGGGATGCATATCCCCTTCGTCTAAAGCACCTATTCTGGATTTAGCCTTTCTCAAATTGAAAAATAGCTTTTTTTGAGCACTAGTTGTTCCCATTTTTACAAGAGACCAACTTCTCAAGATATACTCCTGAATACTCGCCCGTATCCACCACATGGCATAGGTCGCAAGACGAAAACCTTTTTCTGGGTCAAAACGTTTTACCGCCTGCATCAGCCCGACATTGGCTTCCGAAATAACTTCAGCCTGCGGCAGTCCATACCCACGGTAACCCATTGCTATCTTGGCTGCCAATCTTAGGTGAGACGTTACCATCTGGTGGGCAGCATCAGAATCCTGTTCCTCAATCCAACGCTTTGCTAACATGTATTCCTGTTCCGGCTCCAACATTGGGAATTTACGTATTTCTTGCAAATATCTACTCAGTCCATTTTCTGGACTTGGAGCTGGAAGGTTTTTATAATTACTCATTTTTATAAATTGGTTATTCTCAAAAAGGTTTAAAATATTGGCGTTTAATTTACAAAAAGTCACTGTCAGCTCACCAAAAGAACTAACATTGGTATTGATATATTAATATTATTTATTTTTTCAACCCCAGGGCCAAGTTTTGCATATCTGATGGCATATCGACTGAAAACTTCATCTGCTTACCTGTTAAAGGGTGAATAAAACCAAGAACTGATGCGTGCAAAGCCTGACGTTGAAATTCGTTGACCGAATTAAAGCCATCTTCATTCAATGCTTTGTTAGAAATTTTTTTTCGTCTTCCGTATGTAGCGTCTCCAATTAAAGCGTGACCTAAATGGGCCATGTGTGCTCTGATTTGATGGGTCCTACCAGTTTCAAGCCAGCACTCAATTAGTGAAATAACTTGGGGGTTCCCAAACTTTTCAAGTACTTTAAAACGAGTAACTGCATGCCTACCTCCTTCAAATAAAACTGTTTGACGTTGACGGTCATGTTTATGACGAGCCAAATGTGTAGAAATTTTAACCACACTCCCCACCTCAAACGAGACACCTTTGACGCCCTTTAAACGGGGGGACCCCACATCGGGAGCTCCATGGCAAAATGCGTGGTATACTCTCTCAACACTATGTTGTTCAAATTGCTCAGCCAGCCCGTGATGTGCTTTATCGTTTTTAGCAACGACCAGAAGGCCGCTCGTGTCCTTGTCTATTCTATGGACAATTCCAGGCCTTTTTTCACCTCCAATACCAGATAAACTACTCTTACAATGGTACAGTAATGCATTCACGAGCGTATCTTTTGGCGAACCAGGAGCCGGGTGAACAACCATGCCCGCAACCTTGTTAATAACCAAGAGGTCCTCGTCCTCAAAAATTATATCTAATTTGATTTTTTGGGGTAATGTTTCAACTGGCTCCAGTTCGGGCATCAAAACTTTAATGGATTGTCCTTCACTTACATTAACAGTTGGATTTTTAACTATATCGCCATCAACCTCTACATAGCCGTCAGTAATAAGTCGGGTTAATCGCGTCCGAGATAGACCAGCATGGGCTGGCGCATCGCGTGAAAGCGCTTTATCTAGTCTAGAAGGCGGGCTACTTGAAATGGAGAAACTTATTATGGGCAAAGACGATCAACCTCCTAATGGCGATTTCCAATTACCTCGAAATCTAAGGTTTTTGCAACGTTTAGTAACATTACTCACTGTATCAATGATTGGAGGAATTTTAATTATCGCTGCACTGCTTGCCTTTAAACTTCGCTCCGAAAGTATAAATTTTCCGCCGACATTGATTCTTCCTAATGGGACCAAGCCTATAGCTTTTACACAAACAAAAGATTGGTATTCTGTTATTACAGACGAAGATCAGATTCTGATTTACAAAAACGACGGAACTTTGATTAGGTCTATAGCAGTTCAAGATTTAGAATAAATTTATCCAACCAAAGCGCTAAATTCACGCCATTCACCTGCTGACATACCGCTGGTCTCTTTCGTGACCTGCTCCCCTTTAATCATTCGTCTAATGCAATCTAATGCCTTAGAGGACAATGTGGCCCCGCCTAGTCTGTAATCTTCAAAGGCCGCATATGCGAACGGCACCCAATCGCCAACTAATTTACAAATTTCATCAGCATATACTCTAATTTCAAACTGTGCGTGGCTATCTGCGCGTAAACGCAAAAAATGTAGTAAGTTATGTAAATCTACTTTCCAGTACCATTGGGTATAAATATTTGCTGGTAAATTCATTCGCGCAAGCTCGCGCGCCAGACCCTTTTGGCCCTCTTGGCTTATCATTTGTTCGTAATGATCATAAGTCTGAGCCGAGTCATTTTTAAGCAATCGCAGAACCTTTTCTGCCTCTTCTCCAGTCAACACCTCTCCTCGACCTTGATTGTTTATAACTGATTGAGCAGCCAATGCCTCTGGCTCAGGGATATAAAATTCCCGATCCAGAATAGAGTAACGCGCTGAATATTCGTTTACATTGGCTGTTCTGTGGCGGATCCATTGTCTAGCAACAAAAACCGGTAATTTAACGTGTAATTTCACTTCACACATTTCAAACGGCGTTGAATGCCAGTGCCTCATTAAATATCTGATAAGTCCCTCATCATTTTGTACTGACTTTGTGCCACGGCCATAGCTGACACGAGCTGCCTGACATATTGCAGCATCGTCACCCATGTAATCTACTACCCTTACAAAGCCGTGATCTAGAACAGGGTAAACCTTATAAAGATGATTTTCCATACCCACGCTGACCGCTCGAAGTGTCTGGTTTTTCTCGGACCTCAGTGCATTGATATCGGCTTGCTGTTCGGGGGTAACTGGCATCTTCGAATCCTTTTAATCAACATTCGCTTACCATATATTGTGCATCTATGATAATAAACCGCAACATACATTTTATTCCCTAGATCGGATATGGACTGGCTTTATTCCAAAACCTTAGCTAAAAATTACTTGGTACGATGAAAAAATTGAATTTAAAAAAAGACTGTGGGAAAAGGTGTAAACAATGAAAACTAAATATCTGCACACAATGGTACGTGTAAAAAACCTTGAAGCTTCGATAGCATTTTATGAGCTTTTGGGTTTAAAAAAAATTCGCCATCATGACAGTGAACAGGGAAGGTTCAGCCTAATCTTCATGGCACCTGAGGGACAAGAAGAATGCCCTGTTGAACTCACATACAATTGGGATGGAGACGAGGGTCTCCCAAGCGATAGCAGACACTTCGGACATTTGGCATATGAAGTAGAAAATATATATGAAATGTGTGACCATTTGATAGAAAATGGCGTGACGATTAATAGGCCCCCGAGAGATGGACGAATGGCGTTTGTGAGGTCCCCAGACAATATATCAGTAGAGATTTTACAAGCTGGAGGAGCCTTGGAAATTAAAGAACCTTGGGCTTCTATGGAAAATATTGGGCATTGGTAGAAATAAGGCCCGTGCTAAATATTTTAAGAAGACAAGCCACCTGAATTGGAAATAAAGTTCTTTATGTCCTCAATAAGGTCAACAAATTCTTTTTTTGGGTCAACTTGGCCGGTAGACCACTGGTATAGATCTTGATCGTTTTCCAAAAGTAAATTTTCAAAATTTTCAAGTTCTAGCTCTGACATCGAATTTAAATTCAAATCAGCAAAATTTTTTAAGATTAAATCCATTTCCTTTATTCCACGGCGCATGGAACGAATCTTTAATCTTTTGCGTTTTATTGCCAATTCTTCCATGGTCTAATTAAGTTTTCCACTAGCTTTAAGCTTATTTTCTATATTATTAATTCTATCAACACTTTTAAGTAAGTTTATTCTTAATGTGGCCAACTCTTTGAGGGGCTCTTGCAAATCATCTGGCGTCTCATATGATTTCTTAGGATCCTCAACTCCTGCCCCCTCAGCACTAATTAACCAAGTAATTGATACATTCAACAAACCAGCCAGCATGGAGAGCCGATTTGCGCGTGGCTCTGAATTATCGTTTTCCCATGATTTAATAGTTGAATTTTTCACTCCCAGGCGCTTCGCCACATCCTGCTGTGATAAATTTGAATTTTCCCTTGCAGCCACCAACCTTTCACCAAAAGTAGCTTTATCTGGCCCATACCAATCCATATTATTTTACCTGCTACGCCTCTTATATATTGCTTGAATGGTTTATGGCAGCACTTTAAGACAAATCAAACGATTGTACAAACGGATCAAATAAATGAGTATGCTATCCAATAATCTTACAAGGGTAAAACCCTCCCCAACAATTGCTATGTCAAGCTTGGCAACACAAATGAAATTGGACGGACGCGATGTTATTTCACTTTCCGCAGGTGAGCCTGATTTTGACACTCCTGACCATATTAAGAATGCTGCAATCGAAGCAATAAAGTCCGGACAAACTAAGTATACGGATCCAGATGGCATGAAAACTTTAAAGGAAGCCGTTTGTGAAAAATTTGAGATTGAAAATGACTTAACCTATAACCCAAATCAGATTTCCATTGGTACTGGCGGAAAACAAATTTTGTATAATGCTCTCATGGCGACCTTAAATCCAGGGGATGAAGTGATAATACCGGCACCGTACTGGGTGTCCTATCCAGATATGGTTTTACTCGCGGGCGGCCAACCAGTTTTTATTAAAGCCTCTGCCAAAAATAGTTATAAAATTTCGCCTGCGCAACTTGAGAGAGCAGTCAACGATAAAACAAAATGGTTTATATTCAATTCTCCTTCAAACCCAACAGGTGCCGGCTATTCAAAAAATGAGCTTAAAAAACTGACAGAAGTGTTAATGAAATTCCCAGATGTGTTAATTATGACAGATGACATGTATGAGCACTTGGCCTACGATGACTTTGTTTTCAGCACACCGGCTCAAATAGAACCCCGTCTTTTTGACAGAACATTAACTTGCAATGGAGTATCAAAAGCCTATGCAATGACGGGGTGGAGAATTGGCTTTGCAGGTGGACCAGAAAATTTAATCAAAGCAATGCGCAAAGTCCAAAGCCAAAGTACGTCAAATCCTTGCACCATAAGTCAATGGGCTGCTTTAACTGCGCTGACTGGCTCAAAGGGTTTTATTACTGAAAATAACAAAAAATTTGTTCAGCGAAGAAACTTGGTCGTCCAAAAGTTAAATCAGATTGAAGGAATATCATGCCCTCTTCCAGAGGGTGCATTTTACGTTTATCCCGATATTTCAGGTCTGATAGGAAAAAAAACACAAAACGGTAAAGTAATTTCGTCTGATGAAGATTTTTGTAAATCCCTTCTTGAAGAAGTTGGTGTTGCAGTTGTTTTTGGCTCTGCTTTTGGACTTTCTCCAAACTTTCGTATCAGCTATGCTACATCCGATGGACTTTTAACGGATGCTTGCGAAAGAATTGATAATTTTTGTGGATCACTTTCTTGATTGTATCAAGATAAGCTCTTCAGATTTTTAATAAGACGCAAAAATAGAAATAAACAGGCAAAACCCAAGCCTATCACTAAACCTAACCAAATTCCTTGTGCGCCAAAATTATAGTGAAAACTTAAAATATAACCACTAGGCAGACCTATTATCCAATAACTTATCACTGCAAGATACATTGGTATTGTTGTATCGTGGAGGCCACGAAGCAAGTGTATTGCCAGAGCCTGTCCACCATCTACTAATTGAAATAATGCTGCCAAAGCTAAAAGAGAAATACCCAATTCAACTATTAAATTAGCATTAAATTCTTTAGAATTTAAAAAAGCCGAAATAAGCAATTTTGGAAATCCAAGAAAAATCAAAATAGCTAAAGAGGATAGCCCCAGCGATATAACCAGCGCAGCCCAGCACTCGTAAATAATTTCATGTTTATCTTTTTTACCCAAAGCAGAACTGACTCTAATTGTGGCAGCATCAGATAAGCCCAAATGAAGCATGAAGGTTACACTTGCTAGTTGCAAAGCAATTCCATGCGCCGCGAGCTCAAGTTGACCGACCCAACCCATCATTATTGAACTAGCCGAAAACAAACCTGCCTCGGCCAAGCTAGTTATCCCAATTGCGGAGCCCATTTTTAAAACTAGGCCAATTACGCCACGGTCCGGTTTCCAAAAACGGAAAAACAAGTTATGATGGGATAGTTTTATCTTTGCATAAATAAGAAAACTTATAAACATAAATAAGTTGACGAAAACGGTTGAAATACCAGCGCCAACAATACCTAGTTCGGGCAATCCAAACATTCCAAACACGAGTAAGAAATCGATCAAAAGGTTTAATACAACAGCAATAATAGAGATATAAAGTGTTACCTTTACATATTCCATTCCTGCTAAGTAACACCTCAAAACAGAAGCGCTTAGAGCAGGAAACATCGCAAAGCCAGAAAAAACAAGATACTGAGAAGCTAAAACTGCGAGATTGAATTCCTGGCCTAAAAATAGAAGAAGCCGCTCTGCAAAAATAAAAATTGGCAAAACGACCAAACCGAAAGCAAGGCTTAACCATAAGGCCATTCTAGTAATTCTTCTTATTTTTGTGGTATTGTCCTCCGTATTAGCAGTTGAGACTAACGCCATCGCAGCAAATGAAAACCCGGCCCCAAAGATAAAAATAATGAAAAAGATTGTGGTACCTAAAACGAGTGCAGCAAGTGCTTCAGTCGAGTAGCGCCCAACAATCAAGGTATCACCGACACCGATAAGAATATGGGCTATATGTCCCCCAATTAATGGTAGGGAAAGTAAAAAGAGAGAACGAATGTACCTAAAAAATTCCATTATTGCCGGCTATCTTTAAAAACTAGAAAAGTAAATTAATTAACGTCTGTAATTTGTTTTTAATTATTTAACTTTAAAGGTATTAGTGAGTAATAAACTTAAATAGAATTCGTCTTCCCCTTACGCCTTTGACCTGTCATAATGATGTAAAAGAGCAGAAAAATGAATGATTTACTCTCCGTAGGAAACGAAGTGCGATATGATGCATCTTCGATAGAAGTTTTAGAAGGTTTAGAGCCAGTTCGCAAAAGACCAGGCATGTATATTGGAGGAACCGATGAGAGAGCTCTACATCACTTGGTTTCCGAAATATTAGATAATTCCATGGACGAAGCAGTCGCGGGCCAAGCCAATAGAATTGAAGTGGAATTATATTCAGATTATTCGATAAGTGTAAAAGATAATGGAAGAGGTATTCCAACCGATCCTCATCCTAAATTTCCAGAAAAATCGGCTTTAGAAGTAATTTTCTGTACACTTCACGCCGGTGGTAAGTTCAGTGGCAAGGCTTACCAAACATCGGGTGGCTTACATGGTGTAGGAGCCTCGGTTGTAAATGCTTTGTCAGACTATATGGTCGTAGAAGTAGCTAGAAACAAGGAGCTATTTCGCCAAAGTTTTTCCCGAGGGAACCCAATAAAAACAATTGAAAAGTTGGGCTCAGCACCAAATAGGCGTGGAACAATGGTACATTTCCATCCAGACGAAGAAATTTTTGGTAGCCATAGGTTTAAGCCTGCAAGGCTTTTTAAAACAATTAGGTCTAAAGCCTATCTTTTCAGTGGTGTTGAAATTCGATGGAAATCCGCAATTGACGACAACATCACCCCGCTCGAGGCTAGTTTTCATTTCCCAGGAGGATTATCTGATTATTTGGGCGAAACACTTGAAAATAATTCAACATATTCTGAGTTACCATTTGCTGGCACTGTTGACTTTCAGGAAAGATTTCAAACTGCCGGCAAAGTTGAATGGGCTATTAATTGGACACCAGCACGCGATGGCTTCATCCAGTCTTATTGCAATACAGTACCCACTCCTGAGGGCGGGACGCATGAAAACGGTTTTTGGTCTGCAATATTAAAGGGTATTAGGGCATATGGAGAGCTCATAAACAATAGAAGAGCTAAAGATATAATACGTGAAGATTTGATTACAGGTGGATGTGCATTAGTCAGCTGTTTTATTCGCGAACCTGAGTTTGTAGGTCAAACTAAGGATAGGCTGGCGACGGTTGAAGCCCAAAAGTTGGTAGAAAATTCTGTTAGAGATCACTTTGATAATTGGCTTGCAGCAGATAATAAGTCGGCCGGGGCTATTTTAGACTTTTTGATACTAAGGGCAGAAGAACGCTTGAGGCGCCGTCAAGAAAAAGAAACTCAAAGAAAAACAGCAACTAAAAAATTACGTTTACCCGGAAAATTAGTTGATTGCTCAGCAACAAACCGTCAGGGAACTGAACTTTTTATCGTTGAAGGAGATAGTGCTGGCGGTTCTGCAAAAATGGCTAGAGACCGCAAAACCCAAGCACTTTTACCGTTAAGAGGTAAGATATTAAATGTCCTAGGTGCAGCAAGTTCTAAATTAGGATCAAATCAAGAAATTAGTGATTTAGCCCAAGCCTTAGGGGTAGGTTTAGGTGCGAAATTTAATCTTGATGATTTGAGATATGATAAGGTCATCATAATGACCGATGCTGACGTGGACGGTGCCCATATCGCATCTTTACTAATGACTTTCTTTTTTACGCAAATGCGGCCTTTAATTGACTACGGCCATCTTTATTTAGCCTGTCCCCCACTCTTTCGGCTTACGCAAGGATCACACCGTGTATATTGTGTTGATGAAGTTGAGAGAGATAACTGGCTTAGTAATGGACTAGGTGGCCGTGGTAAAATCGATGTAAGTAGATTTAAAGGTCTAGGTGAAATGGATGCTAAAGACCTAAAAGAAACTACAATGGATCCATCATCTAGAAAACTTATCAGGGTTAGTGTTGATGATGAAGAACCAGGGGAAACCAGTAATCTTGTTGACCAGCTTATGGGAAAAAAGCCCGAGCTTCGATTTCAATACATCCAAGAAAATGCCAAATTTGCTGACGAATTAGACATATAATTTTTTATTATTTGATTGGCAAAAGAGTCTAATTTCATTGCTCAAAAAAAGGTTTTAAAATTGGATAATGGATAAAAAAACAGACATAACTAGTGGAGTTAACATGCTATCATTTGCCACAATTATGCTCTTAGCGGGTATTGGAATACCAATTATGGCTGCAATGACTTCTTCTTTAGGAAAACATTTGGGCTCGCCCGTAGCAGCATCGGCATTTGCTTTTTTTACGGCTTTTTCCATAGCTTTACTTGCTCTTACGATTGCCGACAAATCATTCGTTAAACAAATACCCTCTGCGCCAAAATATCTTTTCGTTGCAGGTGCCTTTATAGCTTTTTATGTGTTGTCAATTTCTTTTGTCGCGCCCCATTTTGGAATTGGAAATGCAATCTTTTTTGTATTGCTTGGGCAGCTACTTTCTGCAGCAATAATCGACCACTACGGTCTCTTTGGTGCACAAATTAATCATCTATCGATTATGCGCGTTTTAGGAATTCTTGTAATAGTATTCGGTGTTTGGCTTACTCAAAATGCTTAGCTTTACTCAAGCTGATCGCAAAGTCCCAAAGTTCATCGGAAACCTCAACTTCAGTCTGGGGAACAGTATATTGACCTGGCATTCGAGTGCCCTCTTCAGAAGAAATAAGAGCCGTCAATTCTTCGAGACGATTATAAAACGACGCCCCGCTTGCAGGATCTATAATTATATAAAACTGGCCTAAATTATGAGGTTTTCCATCTCTAGCTTTTAACGGCTTAACATTTTTGGAAATTCGTCCACCAGTCATACCAGCGACTAGAATTTCTGCCATCAATCCAAAGCCCCAACCTTTATAACCACCAGCTGATACCAGCGTTCCCTTAAGAGCTTCTTCTGGGTCAGTAGTTGGTTTGCCATCTTTATCTAAAGCCCAACCCTCTGGAATACTTTTGCCCGCTGCTTTTGCCATGGTAATTTTGCCCAACGCAACCGTCGTAGTCGATTGATCAAATTGCATAGCAACACCACCGTTTCCATCAGGAACTGAGAAAGCAATTGGATTCGTACCGATAACTCTAGATTTCCCTCCCGGTGGTGCGACAATGGGAGAGGCATTTGTTAATCCCAAACCTAAAAAACCAGCCTCTGCGATCTTTTTTGTAAAATAACCTAATGAAGTACAGGTATGCGCGCGACCAACAGACAAACTTGCTATTCCATTTTTTTCAGCTGTCTTTATGGCTTGTGGTAAACCTTTTGAAAACGCGGGCTGTGCAAATCCATCATCTGCATTAACATAAACTGAACCAGGCCTTACCAATTGCACGTCAGGTGAAGCTTGACCATCAACTCTTCCTGAAAGCAGTTGTTCGCAATAACTTTCCAGATAATAAAGGCCACAAATTCTGTTTCCAACACTCTCTGATGCGGCAACAGCATCAGCGACATCTTCAGAAATCCAATCTAAGGCACCATGCTGCATTAAAGCAGTTTTAGAAATATTGCGTATTTCTTTAACGCTTATTTTTGGCATTAGAAAACTCCATCAAATCAATAGCAGTCCTCCCATATTCAATTCGACTTTTGAAGGAACTGTTAAGGATTTCAGAGTTATACTCTTGTTTTATCCAGTCAAGAAAATCTATGTTACCTATTTTCAATCGCTCTAAAAATACGTCAAATATATAATCTAAAATACCCGTTTTAGTAAAATCAAGATGAAGATATTTGAAACTTAGTTGCTTTTTCGCCTCCAGTACTGGCCGTTTTTTTTCTACGATTAAATATAAAGCTGATACTAACCCAGCACGATCAGCGCCAGACTTGCAATGGAGAACAAATGGCTTCGGCAAATCATGCATAACATTTATAAGATTTACTAACTTTTCAGATGAGGGTGCTGAACTTGAGCTTATTGGACTATAGACTAAGTTAAGATTAAGCCTTTTGCAGTAATGTTCTTCAAACAAATCGTAACTCTGATTGGCGCGCGCCCTCAAACTCAACACGGAGCGGATACCTAGCTTCTTATAGGATTTCAAATGAGAAGGACTTGGTTGGTTTGCACGGTAAGCACAATCAGAAATCTGATGAAAATTATTCCAAAAAATCCGAAGGAATGCATGATCCATGAGTTGAAAGTGGACATTTGCCCAAAATCTTCCTTTCTTTGTTGAAATATCGTTTCCAAAGGAATTTCTTACGTTTCTTTCAAAATTATCCAGCGTTTTTAATATATTTCCAATCATAAATTTCCCATCTCAGCCCAATTACAGATCAAACTAATCGCCCAAAAGGAAAATAGATCGATTGACGTTCGAAACGATTAACGTATCTATATCGAAATAGCAAAAAATAAGAGGGTATAAATGACACTTTCTTCGGGTCAAAATTATTTGGCAATACCAGGCCCATCTGTGATACCTGAAGTAGTTCTTCGTTCTATGCATAGAGCCGCTCCTAATATCTATGAGGGCGAGTTAATTGAAACTACAGAAAGTTTAATACCTGATCTAAACTATGTTGCTCGATCTTCGGGACATGTAGCCATTTATATAGCCAATGGTCATGGAATTTGGGAAGCTGCACTATCCAATATGGTTTCAGCTGGTGAACATATTTTAGTTTTGGCTACTGGTCGCTTTGCACATGGATGGGCCGAAATGGCCAGAAAAATGGGAGTAAAAGTTGATATACTGGATTTTGGTAAAAATAGGGCTCTAGACATCCAAGCTCTGGACAAAAAACTAAACTCTGAGGTCATAACTAAGTATAAAGCCATTTTAATGACACACGTCGATACCTCAACTTCTGTAAAAAATGATATCGCAAGTGTTAGAAAAAAATTAGACGAAATTGAGTGCCCTGCCCTACTAGCAGTTGACTGTATCGCTTCACTTGCATGTGATCGATTTGAAATGGATGACTGGGGTGTCGATATTATGGTTGCTGCTTGTCAGAAAGGTCTTATGGTTCCCCCAGGCATAGGTTTTGTGTTTTTTAATAATAGAGCCAAAGAACGACAAAAGAGTTTAACAAACATCAGTTCTTACTGGGATTGGGAACCCAGGGTCAATCCTAAGCTTTATTACGAATATTTTTGTGGAACAGCCCCAACCCACCATATTTTTGGACTAAGAACAGCACTAGATATGATCAAACATGAAGAGATTGAAAATACCTGGAAACGTCATGAAACCCTTAGTCGAGCTATTTGGGCTGCAATAGACAGTTGGTCTTCAGTGGGAGAAATTTCGCTAAATGTAAAAAATCCATCTGATCGCAGTCATGCTGTCACGTCTATCCGTTTAGGAGGAGAAAATGGAACACGCTTGAGACAGTGGCTACAAACTAAATCAGGTCTTACTATAGGTATAGGCTTGGGGATGTCAGATCCTGAAGATCCGCACGGCGATGGTTACGTTCGTTTTGGCCACATGGGTCACATTAATACCCAAATGATAATGGCATTATTGGGTACCGTAGAAACTGGTTTTAGGGCTATTGGCTACAATCATGGGAATGGGGCCTTAGAAGCGGCCAGTGAAATTTTGAGTTCTATTTAGAAGCTCGCTCTAAAGCTATTGGTAAGGCCATTTCAAACTTATCTAGATCCCTTTTTTTTCCAACACTTATTCTGATACATCTATCTTGAGGAGAAACAAAAGGCATCCTTACAAATATACCTAATGAAATTAATTCCATTAATACTTTTCCTGCATAATCTCCATCCTTGCCACAATCTATGGCAACGAAATTAGTTGAAGAAGTGATGGCTTTTAGATTATTATTGGCGGCTATTTTGTATATTCTCTGACGTCCGTTTTCTACTTTTTGTATCATCTCAAAAAGCCATTGATTATCAGATAAAGCCTCAAACGCCGCTTTTTGGGCTAATCTACTCATTCCAAAATGATTTCTAATTTTCTCAAATGATTTTATTAGGTTTTCTTCTGCCATTGCGTAACCTACGCGCGCACCAGCCATTCCGTATGCTTTAGAAAATGTCCGTAATCTAACAACTCTCTTATCTGTAATTTCTAGACTAGGAAGAGATGCAGCCGGCGCAAATTCGGAGTAAGCTTCATCTAAAATAAATAAGCATCCCTCAGGCAAATCTTTAAGTGCTGCGACAATATTATCCCCAGGCAAATGGGTACCCATAGGGTTATCAGGATTTGCAAAATAAATTAGTTTAGCATCAACCGAGTGGGCTTTTTTAATCAGTGAGACAATATCCTCACAGTCAGCCAGATACGGTACTTTATGAACATTTCCTCCAAAACCGTTGACGTGATAATTAAATGTAGGATATGCGCCATCTGACGTAACCACCTCATCTCCTTCAGAAATAATCAGTCGAACTAGGTAGCCAAGTAGTCCATCTATTCCTTCTCCTACAACAATATTATCAGCAGATATTTTATGCTTTTTAGCCAATGCGCCTCTTAATTCAAAGCTAGTTGGATCACCATACATCCATTGCTCATTTGCATATTTTTTTAAGGCGGACAATGCTTTTGGAGAAGGCCCAAACATATTCTCATTTGCACCCAACCGTGCTTCAAATAAAAGTTTTCTCTCTCTTTCTTGGCTTTCAGGCCCAACGAAAGGAACGGTAGATGGGAGATCATTAACAAGAGACGTATATCTTGGATAAGTCATGACATTCAGGTAGAGCAAGTATAACATAAATATCAAGTAATAATTAAATCGTATCTTTTTTATCTAAACACTTTTATCAGGTTAGAAATGATTTGAGAGCAATATTGGAGCAACCTTTTGTCAAAGAAAATATATATATTTTCTAATTTTGAATTTTTGATTGCTTGGCGTTATCTAAGAGCAAAGCGTGCTGAAGGCGGCGTCAGTACGATGACTTGGATCAGCCTTATCGGAATTTCTCTGTCAGTCTTCGCTTTAATAGCAACACTCTCAGTCAGATCTGGTTTTCGAGCTGAGCTCGTGGATACTATTCTTGGTGCTAACGCCCATGTCACTGTTTACAAGCAGCCCATTAAGGACTCCGAAGGTAACGTTTACAGAAGTTTTAAAGATTATGAGAGTGTAAATTCTATAATCTCGTCTCTCAATAGTGTTAATAGAGCCGCTCCACTTATAAGAGGCCAAGTCATGGCAAGCGCAAACGCAACTACAACTGGCGTCGACGTTTTTGGAATTTCGCCTGAAAACATTCTGTCTCTTAAACGCATTTCTGATCCCAAAACATCAACTGGCGATATTTCAAATTTTAGCAAAGGACTAGCTATTGGGTCCGGCGTGGCTCAAGCCTTAAATATTTCGGTTGGCGATGAAATTAAGTTAATTTCACCAACTGGAGTTAAAACAGCTTTTGGAGCCAGCCCGAGAGTAAAAACTTTTGAGGTTCAATATGTGTTTACTGCTGGACGACATGACATGGATAAAGTCAGAATATACATGCCATTTAGAAGCGCCCAAGAATATTTTGATAGATCTAATCTCGCAGATGAAATTGAAGTCCTCGTGAAACAACCCGATCAAATTGAGGAAATAGTAGAGGAATTATCCAATGCAATGGATGGTGAATTTCTTTTTTGGACTTGGAAAGATGCATCTGGAAATTATCTTCGCGCTTTAGAAATTGAAGATAACGTGATGTTTGTAATTATGTCTATTTTAGTTTTGATCGCGACAATGAATATAATTTCTGGACTCGTAATGCTAGTCAAAAACAAAAGTCGCGATATTGCTATTCTACGAACAATCGGTCTTTCGGAGGCATCAGTACTAAGAGTTTTTTTCCTATGTGGTGCAATGACTGGAACTCTGGGTACTTTTTTTGGTGTTCTGATGGGGTGTGCATTTGCTTTTTATGTCGACCCGATATTTTCGTTCATCAACGTAATATCTGGTGGTGACGTTTGGGACCCCACAATTCGCGGCATTTATTCTATCCCAGCCCAGTTACGCTGGGAAGATGTACTAACTGCTGTTTTAATATCAATTGGCTTAACTTTTTCTATAACCTATTTCCCCGCTCGGCGTGCTGCACGATTAGACCCAATTAAGGCACTAAGATATGAGTAATTTTATTTTATCGATAAACGATGTGAGCAAAAGCTATGAAACCAGTGGATCAGAAAAATTAACAGTTTTGAATTCAATTGATTTGAATATTTCTGCTGGAGACTTAGTTGGCTTGACCGCTCCGTCTGGCGCAGGAAAATCTACTCTTCTTCATATATGTGGTTTACTTGATACCTGCGATACTGGGACAATTAATTTTTTAGACCAAGATATGCAAAAAGCGTCAAATATGGCAAGGACACTAATAAGACGTCGCGAAATAGGTTTTGTTTATCAGTTCCACCACCTTTTGCCAGAATTCTCGGCATTAGAAAATGTTGTTTTACCTCAGTTAATTAATGGAAAAAAGCCTCAACAGGCATCGGATAGAGCTTTTGAACTGTTGAGGTTAGTTGATTTAGAAAATAGAGCAAGTCACAGGCCCTTTCAACTTTCAGGTGGAGAGCAGCAACGGGTTGCATTTTGTAGAGCCGTGGCCAATGAACCAAAACTTTTACTAGCCGATGAACCAACTGGTAATCTTGATGAAAAAACCTCAGAAACAGTATTTGGGGCACTTTTATCACTTATTGAACTTTCAGGGATGGCAGCCTTGATAGCAACACACAATGAGAATTTAGCAAAAAAAATGAAAAGGCGTGTTAAACTTAAAAGTGGTAAACTTTTTTAGATTATTTCTTATAATAAAGTTGAAACAATTTATGTGGATCTTTCCCCAAACGATATTGAATTAATATAAAAAAGTTAATCATACTTTGGCGTAGCCACCCATTATTGTGATATTTTTCTGCACTCGTTAGAGCTATTATATCCAAAGGCTTGATTCTTCCTTTTAATCTGTCAGCTAAAGCTATGTCCTCCATGATTGGAATTTTAGGGAATTCTCCTATAGTATCAAGGAGATCACGATGAATTAAAAAGCCTTGATCTCCATATGGCAAACCCAGAAACCTTGATCTTATTTGTGCCCAATATTCCAAGACACGTGCAAATAGTGATTTTGATTTAAATTTTAATTTAAAATGATAAGCAAAGTTCTTATTGATTTTTTGCAGAAGTTTTACAGACCAGTCTAATGATAAACTAGTGTCGGCATGTAGAATTAAAATCCATTCACCTTGGGATTTTTCTATGCCCTTACTTATCTGCAAACCTCTGCCCCAGGAGCCCTCAACGAGAATAGCCCCTACCTCATTGACAATTTTTTTTATATTGTCGGT
>CACLGX010000015.1 GCA_902606585.1 Paracoccaceae bacterium
GTTGGCATTATGAGCGATTTGCAAATTTTAAGACAATGCCTTTTCGAGGGTGGGAAAGTGTTACCGTCCCTGGAGCTGTTTCTAGTTGGCTTACATTATCAAAAAGATTTGGCGATCTCCCGTTTGAAACTCTATTTGGACCTGCAATTAAATACGCAAACGAGGGATTTGCAGTCTCGCCTATCATCTCAAAATTATGGAAAATTGGTAGTCAAGAATTAAAAAATGAAATCGGTTTTGCAGAAAACTTTATGCGAAATAACAAAGCTCCCAAAGCAGGTGAAATTTTCATTAATCGAAATCTTGGCAAATCACTCAAACTAATTGCTGAGACTAAATGCAAAGCTTTTTATGAAGGTGAGCTAGCCGAGGCAATTGAGCGTTGCGCAATCCAAAATAATGCTGCTCTTAACATATCAGACTTGGGCCAACATAAAAACGAATGGTGCGGAACTATTTCCAAACAATTGTATGATTTTGAACTTCACGAAATTCCACCCAACAGTCAAGGCATAGCCGCCTTAATAGCGCTTGGAATATTACGTTATACCGATATCCATAAGCTATCTTCCGACGACCCATTAGCTATCCATTTGCAAATTGAAGCCATAAAGCTAAGCTTAGCCGATGTGAATAATTATGTTTCAGATCCTTCAAGTATGAATGATGTTGCCGCTGACAGGCTTTTGCGAGACAGTTATCTAGAGCAAAGATCTCAACTAATAGATCCCCAAAAGGCAAAGGATTTTAAATCTGGTACACCAACTAATGGTGGAACAGTTTATGTTACAGCAGCTGATAAGTCGGGGCGCATGATTTCATTTATACAGTCTAATTATGCAGGTTTTGGTTCAGGAATTTGCATTCCTGAAACAGGAATACATTTACAAAATCGTGGAGCAGGTTTTTCATTAAACCCTAAGTCAGCGAATGTTGTGGGGCCTAAAAAAAGACCATTCCATACCATAATTCCAGGATTTTTGATGCGAGATGATCAACCGAGTATGAGCTTTGGCGTGATGGGCGGGCCTATGCAAGCTCAGGGTCATACACAGTTAATCCTCAGAACTGAGCTTTGGGGACAAGACCCACAGACAGCTATTGACGCGCCACGTTGGCGTTTTGATAAAGGAAAACAGGTAGCTGTTGAGGGATCTATGCCAACAAAGATCATAAACACCTTAAGCGATATGGGTCACATTATTAAAATAGAGAACTATGAAAATAACTTTGGTTTTGGTGGTGCTCAGATTATAAGAAATTTGGGGAATAAATTTTTTGTTGCCGGTTCAGATCCTCGTAAGGATGGTCAGGCAGTGGGATATTAATTCACTAATAAACTTTTTATTTAGAAAGTTATAATGAACAAAATAGATAAATTACGCATAAAAATGAAGGAACAAAATGTCGATTTAATTGTTTTGTCACCAGGCGCAAATCTGAATTGGCTTCTTGGAGTAAATCCTCATTCTGATGAGCGTCCACTTTTATTTTTTTTAACACATTCCGGTGCAGCATTTTTAATGCCTGAACTTGAAGCCGAGAGCGCGAGGCAACATACTGACATTGAATTTTATAATTGGTCAGATGCATCTGGGCCTTTAAAAGCCATTGATGAAATACTTTATGATCTCAAAGGTTTCTCTTATAGAAACTTAGTTATTGATGATACTATGCGTGCAGATCATGCAGCTCTCATTCAAGATAAACTATTAAATTCAAATAGATTATTTACGGCATCAACTATTGGCACGCTAAGAATGCAAAAAGATGCTTCTGAACAAAAGATTTTGCGGGTAAATGCACATCAAGCTGATCTGGCATTGGAAAAAGCCTGGGACATAATAAAACCTGGAATAGCAGAAGAAGATATAGCCTCAGTCATACAAAATAGTTTTTCTAATCAAGGAGCATTACCTCAGTTTTCTATTGTTGCTTCAGGTTCAAACAGTTCCTTCCCCCACCATCAGACAGGATCAAAGAAATTAAAGGAGGGCGATGTAATCGTAATTGATCTAGGTGGAAAATTTGAAGGCTATGCATCAGATATAACTCGAATGTCCAGTATTGGATCTCCGCCTAAAGGGTATACTTTAATACATCAAATCGTTGAGGATGCAGTTTGTGCAGCTCTGGCAGTAACCATGCCTGGTCAAATTGCTAAAAATGTAGATAAAGCAGCTCGAGACGTTATTGAAAAAGCAGGCTTTGGAAAATATTTTGTTCATAGAACTGGCCATGGGTTAGGCAGTGAAATTCATGAGCCACCCTTTATAACATCTACTTCGGAAACTATTTTAGAGCCAGGAATGGTTTTCTCTATTGAGCCAGGAATTTATATGCCAGACAAATTTGGTGTTAGGTTAGAGGAGATTGTTATATTAGGAGATAATGGACCAGAGATACTGTCAAAAACTCCACGTGAATTAAAAGTCATACCTTATTGATAATAAATATTTTTTAGACACCTTTTCCCAAATGCCAGTACAAATCAGTCATTAATAAAAGAGAATTTTTAAGCAATTTAATTGGCACATGTTCGTTTGGAGCATGCTGCGAGCACTCCTTGTATGAATGTGGTATCCAAATTGTTGGAATATCCAAAATATCAGTAAAGCAATTATTAGGAAGGGAACCCGCTAAGTTTGGGATAACATGAATTTTATCTCCATGAAATTTTTCCAAAATATGCTCAACTTTTTCTAACCAAATATTATTCAAATTAGTTCGTGAGGCTTCAAAATTAATAGCGTTTTCCGCAATAATTTCTATATCTTGGAAGCCATGGTGATCAAGATGACCTCTTAAATATGAAATCACTTCATTTGCATCCGTTCCAACAACAAATCTCAGCTGACATAACGCTTTTGCTGATGGTTGAATTGCATTTACCGGCACATCAATATTACCCGACTTCAGAGCAAGAATAGAAAAAGAGTTCCAACCAAACAGTTTTTCATTTGAAGACAAACCAGGCTCTCCCCAATTTTCATCAATTTCTAGAGTCTCAGAAATAGTAGTAGGCAATGATTTCAATCTGCGACGAACCTCTTCTGAAAGAGAATTTGGCTTCCAATTTTCAATTAAAATTTTTCCATATTTATCTGCAATAGCACTCAATGCATGGGACAGCCTAAGTCCAGGATCTCTTAAAACCCCTCCCCAATTTCCTGAGTGATGAGCGCCTTCACGGTATTTAGCTTCAAGCTCAAAATTTATTGCTCCTCTCGAACCTAGAAAAACTGTTGGCACATTAACAGCCACCCTTGGCCCATCCGAAGCAATTAACACATCAGAGGCAAAATAGTCTTTATACTGTTCACACAGTTCAAACAGCCCAGGAGAACCAATTTCTTCACCCATTTCAAAAATAATTTTCAGGTTAAATCCAAGTTTTTTACGGGTTTTTAAAACTGAAAGCAGGGCAAGTAAATTTATAAGATGCTGACCCTTGTTATCAGCTACACCTCTACCGTAAATTTTTTCATCAATAATTTTCAATTCATTTGGGCTGATACCTTCATTCCACTGCCCCTCTTGCAAGGGGACCGTATCACCATGCCCATATAGCAGGATGGTTTTTAATTCAGATGACTCTAGTCTAGTCCCAATCAAAAAAGGCGGCCCAGTTTTGACCGGGTTATCAACTATTTCTGTTTGGAGACCCAGTTCCGTTAAAATATCTAAAATGCCATCAGTGTAGTAGCTGGCTAAGTCATCGGCAGACAAAGCATTTTTACTATCAGTAACAATATTTACCAAACTTCTTAATTTTGAGATAAACTCTCCAGTAGAGAACAAGTTCTTTGAGTTTTCTATTGCCTGATCAAGTGAAACCATGAGAAAGCTCTTATTATTAAAATAAAAAGTAAAAATTCATAAAAAAACTATAGACACTAAAAGTTAACAAGCCTAGCCTCATATGGTGATACTATTTAGGAGGTAGATATGAATTTTTGCAAAATAGCAAAGCTGTCTTCAGTTGCCTTAATCATGGCAACGGCAGCTAATGCTGAAAATGTCTTTCGTTGGACAAGCCAAGGTGATGCATTGACTATGGACCCTCATTCCCAAAATGAGAGCCCAACAATTGCATTCAATGGACAAATTTACGAAGCACTCGTTGCTCGTGATATTGAAATGAACCTTGTTCCAGAATTAGCGGAAAGCTGGACGGCTTCACCAGATGGATGGACCTTCAAGCTGCGTCAAGGAGTGACATTCCATGATGGCGCTGATTTCACAGCAGAAGACGTAGTTTTTTCGTTTAACAGAGCTCTTGAAGAATCCTCAGATTATAAAGAGCAAGTAAAAACTGTTTCTAGTATAGAAGTCATTGACGACTATACCGTGAAACTGGTTACTGATGGAGCAAATCCAATCCTGCCGAACACGCTTACAAATGTGTACATTATGGATAGTGGTTGGGCAAAAGCTAATGGAGTGGAAAAACCACAGGATTTCGCCGCGGAAGAAGAAACATTTTCAGTGCGAAATTCTAATGGAACTGGGCCGTTCATGCTAATGAGTAGAGCGCCAGAAGAGCTTTCAGTGCTTAATCGTAATCCAAATTGGTGGGGCGACTCTATGTTTCCCGGTAACGTTGACCGCATAGAATACAGACCGATTAAAAATGCTGCAACTCGTGTCGCTGCATTACTATCTGGTGAAGTCGATTTTGTATTAGATGCTCCTTTACAGGATTTAAAACGAATTGAAGCGACAGATGGCCTAACGACAAAAACTGTGGCACAAGTTCGTTCTATATTCTTTGGTATGGATCAAAGTCTTGATGAGTTGAGAAGTTCAAACATCAAGGGCGCAAACCCATTCAGAGATATAAGAGTTCGAGAAGCTTTCAATCTTGCTATAGATAAAGATGCCATTCAAAGAGTTGTTATGGACGGATTATCATTTCCTACTGGTATAATCACACCACCAGGTGTTTTAGGTAATACACCTGAACTCGATAAGCAGTACGGTTTTGATTTAGACAAGGCCAAAAGTTTAATGGCGGAAGCTGGTTATGGTGATGGGTTTGAAATTCAACTTGATTGCCCTAACAATCGCTACAATAATGACGAAAAAATCTGCCAAGCTGCGGTTGCAATGTTAGCGAAGATTGGGGTAAAAGTGAACCTAGATGCTATCCCAAAAGCACAGCACTTTCCAAAGATCCAAAAAAGAATTTCTGACTTTTATATGTTAGGTTGGGGTGTATCTACATTGGATAGTCACTATGTATTCACTTATCTTTTCGATGGAGAAGGATCATGGAATGGTATTGGCTATAATAACGCTCGGGTAAATGAAATAACCAAGCTTATTGAAACTGAAACTGATATTCCTAAGCGTACGGCGCTTATAGATGAGGCTTGGCAAATAATTAAAAAGGAAATGCCATATTTGCCAATTCACCACCAAGTACTCGGCTGGAGCATGAAAGACAATGTCGACGTCCCAATTGCTGCAGACGATCATTTGAGACCGAAATACGTGGTCTTCAAATAAAATTATAATAGATAGTATGGGGAGCCATTTCGATGGCCCCCCTGTTTTTTAGCAGGTTTCATGTTTTACTTTATTCTTAATCGGTTAGCCCAAGCGATTTTGGTGATGGCAGTTGTGTCAGCCATAAGTTTCTCTTTGTTTAATTTTGTCGGGGATCCAGTAAATAATATGGTTGGTCAAGATGCAACCAGAGAGCAAAGAATTGAGATTAGGCAACAGCTCGGATTAGATGACCCAATTTTGGTTCAATACCAGAGGTTTATGGTTAATGTCGCACAAGGTGACTTTGGCCTATCTTACCGAATTAAACAGCCCGTCAGTCAATTGATATTAGAGAAACTGCCAGCGACACTTGAGTTAGTTTTTGCTTCTGCTGTAATTGCTGTATTCATCGGTATTGTTCTTGGTGTCTTTACGGGTATCCGACGTCATTCATGGGTGAGTAAATTAATAATGAGTGTTAGTCTCATAGGTGTAAGTCTCCCGACCTTTATTATTGGTATAGGCCTAATTTATCTTTTTGCGGTATATTTGAGGTGGCTTCCCTCTTCTGGTAGAGCTGGCGTAATTGAGCTTGGTGGGTGGAAGACATCGCTATTAACTGTCGATGGATGGCGGTCAATTATCTTACCCGCGGTCACATTATCTCTTTTTCAACTTACAATGATATTAAGATTAGTCAGAGCAGAAATGTTAGAAGTAATGAGATCAGATTATATAAAATTTGCGAGAGCTCGGGGTTTAGCAAACAGGGCTATTCATTTTGGTCATGCTCTGCGCAATACTCTTGTCCCTGTTATAACAATAATTGGTTTAAATATTGGGGGGCTTATTGCTTATTCAGTAATCACCGAAACAGTTTTCCAGTGGCCAGGAACAGGCTTGATGTTCATTCAGGCAGTCGATTTCGTCGATGTCCCTATAATGGCAGCCTATTTGATCTTTGTTGCTTTGCTTTTCGTCGTAATAAACCTCATTGTCGATATTCTTTACTTTGTCGTCGACCCTCGAATACGACGTGGAGGGTCATAGCTTGGCTAAAACCGATCAATCAAAATCTCGTTGGCAGCGATTTTTAGATAATGATATTGTTTATTCTTTTTTTACGACACCTGGAGCTATTATTGCCGCAACAATCACTTTCGTAGCCATTACTGCAGCCTTTGCGGCACCTTTAATTGCTCCATATAATCCGTTTGATCCGGCCCAGATTTCTTTATGGGATGGGAAACTTCCTCCGGCCTGGTCAGATGGAGGGTCGTCAGCATACCTTCTTGGAACAGACAACCAAGGACGTGACATGCTTTCGACCATTCTTTACGGTGGGCGCATTTCAATTCTTGTTGGCATAGCAGCCGTTTTTTTGGGCATGTTACTAGGAGTAACCTTAGGTGTAATTTCGGGATATTTCGGTGGCTTAACAGATACAATAATCATGCGAATAGCAGATGTACAGCTTACTATCCCTGGGATTTTAGTTGCGATACTCATTAATGGAATTGGTAGAGCCGCCCTGCCCCTAGAGCTGCGTGAAGAGTTTGCAATTTATGTTGTGATTGTTGCTATTGGACTTACCGATTGGCCTCAGTTTGCACGAGTTGCAAGAGGCGCCACACTCGTAGAGGCTGAAAAGGAATATGTCCAAGCCGCCAAACTCATTGGATTACCAAAATTTACAATCATTCTGCGACATATTTTACCAAATACACTTCGCCCTGTCCTTGTTATAGCAACTATTGGTCTAGCCCTTGCGATAATTGCCGAGGCAACCTTAAGCTTTCTTGGTCAGGGTATACCGCCGACCACACCTTCTTTGGGCACTCTTATTAGAGTTGGAAATGAATTTCTCTTCTCTGGCCTTTGGTGGATTACTTTTTTTCCAGCCATTGCTCTGATAATACTAGTATTTTCTGTAAATTTACTGGGAGATTGGATGCGTGATGCACTTAATCCAAAGTTACGATGACCAATCTTCTTGAAATTAATAACCTAAGTGTAGATTTTCCTTCTCGTAGAGGGCAAGTCGCAGCTGTTAATAAGGTTTCAATTGAAGTCGCTAAGGGTGAAGTCCTAGGTTTGGTTGGTGAAAGCGGTGCTGGAAAGTCAACTGTAGGCAACTCAATTATCAACCTTTTAGAACCCCCTGGTTATATTTCAGGTGGAGAAATTATTTTTAACGGAAATCGAATAGATCAATTGTCTAACGAGGAAATGAGAAAGATAAGAGGGGCAAAAATAGGTACTATTTTTCAAGATCCTCAAACCTCGTTAAACCCGCTGATGACCATTGGTAAACAGTTATCTGAGACACTTATAGAAACTTTGAAAATTTCTGGGTCTTCCGCTCGAGAAAAATCGATTGAGCTACTTGATTCAGTCGGTATTCCCAATCCAGAACCACGGTTAGACGCCTACCCACATCAGTTTTCAGGTGGCATGCGCCAACGTGTTGTTATTGCTTTGGCATTGGCTGGTGACCCTGATTTAATCATTGCTGACGAACCCACTACTGCTCTCGATGTATCGATCCAGAAGCAGATTTTGGATTTAATAAAATCACTATGCAAGCAGCGCAATTTAGGTGTTATTATCGTAACTCACGATATAGGTGTTATAGCCGAAATCGCTGACCGTGTTGCAGTAATGTACAATGGTCAATTGGTGGAACAGGGAAAAGTTGAACAAGTTCTCCAAAAACCGAAACATGACTATACGAAAAGTTTAATATCCGCAGTACCCAGTGGTGACCAAAAGCTTCATCGCTTTACTGTTGTTGACTATATCGATGGATCAGAAGAAAAAGTCACGCTAGAAAATGTAAGCGAACACTGGCTTTCGAAAAATAAATCATCTGAAACCCATGGCACAGCTGTTTCAGTAAAAAACTTATCAATTGAATTTGCTATTCGGCAGGCTTTATTTCGTAAAAATCGTATTTCGTTGAAAGCTGTGGATGATGTGTCAATCGAGATACAAACCGGCGAAAGTTTTGGACTGGTTGGGGAAAGTGGGTCTGGTAAAAGTACTCTCGCCCGTCTAATTGCGGGATTATATACGCCAAAATCAGGTGATATAACTATATTTGGCCATAATGTTTTGCAGAAAACTCAAAAAACAAAAACTTCTTTAATTAGAAGAAAAATGCAAATGATTTTCCAGGATCCTTACTCTTCTTTAAATTCAAGAATGACCGTTGAGGATATAATTTCCGAACCAATCCGTTTTCATGGATCGACCGAGAATTCAAGTGAAACATTAAAAGTCGTTCGAGATTTAATCTCTTTTGTTGGCATGCCTAGCACTTCACTGAAAAAATACCCACATGAATTTTCTGGTGGTCAACGACAAAGAATTTCTATTGCTAGAGCACTTGCATCAAGACCCGAAATTCTTATTTGTGATGAACCAACTTCAGCATTAGACGTTTCAGTTCAAGCTAACATATTAAATTTATTAAAAGATTTGCAGGAAGAACTAAGTCTTACCATGCTATTCATTTCTCACGATTTACCAGTAATCAGGCAAATGTGTGATCGGGTTGCTGTGATGCAAAATGGTAAAATTTGTGAAATTGCGGAGACAGATAAGTTATTTGACCACCCAGAGCACGATTATAGCAAACACCTTTTGGGCTTAATGCCTAGAATGGATTTATTTAGGCTTTAAGCATAATCGTTTCATTTTTTTGAGCTTATCAAATTAAACGTGATCAAACTCTGAAATATACTCGCTCGCCGTCATTTTATGATATTTTATGCCACTAATATTAAGATCGATGGGATCAGGATCAATTATCTCAATTCTGGTATTATTGCTGAGAGCATAACGAAGAGCAATCGATGTAATATTCACACTGAATGATGTCCCCATAAATACAACACTGTCTGCAAACTGCATTGCACGCTCAGCCTCGCTCATTCGATATAATTCTGTATAATATTCATCAAATAAAAGTACAAATGGCTTAAGTGAACGGCCATATTCTGGGTGATCTTTAATTTTAAACAATTCCAGTAAAAGCTTCTTTAATTTAACGTTATCGTTTAAATCGATCTTTTCGCTAGCAATAATATCCCAAGGTGCGTCTTCTATCGGGGTAATAATATCTTGATTTTGAAACACTGTTACTTTGTCTAAACGTCCATGAATCGAAATATATTCAGAATTACCGGCCTTACCATCCAAGCCATCAATATTTTGTGTTATAAGATTTTTATCAGCTAGCCAAAAATGAACTTCGTTGGGTAAGATATGACGATAAGAGGCAAACCTTTTATAATACCAAAGTAGAAACTCAGAAGGGTTTTCACAGTACATTTTCCTCGTTGCCATTTCTTGGGGCGTAAAATTAGAACTTCCTATTGTCCAAAACCCATCAGTGCCTCGAAATGTCGGAATACCACTACTTTTACTTACTCCTGCTCCTGTAATAAAAAGTTTTTGTTTCAATATATTGAGCGCCCTTCTTAACTTTATTATTGGAATTCAAATCCCATAAATCCATAAGTTGAAAACATTTGAAAAGCAAAGACCGCCAACATAATCATTAATGCCATAATTAGTATTGTATATTGATGCATTGGAATTCAACTCAATTAAAACATAACTGCTGTTTAATGCCACATCTTGTACAGTCAATCAATTTTAATACATCATATTGCATAAAGATAAATATATGATATCTAGACCGTGGACGATCTCGAGCCATGGTCCGTCTAAAATTCCCCCCAAAACTAGAAGGATCATGGCTCGCCAAAAGCGGAAGGGGCAAATGCGTGATTTCTCATACATTTACCCCTTCACGGATAACTACTGTCTCTTTCACATCCCTGCGCGATTTCAAACTAGGTTTAATATCACGCTTGGCGTTCAAGTTGCTTACTCTGCTTGCGCATTATAAGCTCGTTTCACCTTCATCTGCGATCCAACTCGAAAGTTGTGGACGACCTCAGTTTATTGATCCAGAGTTGGTTTTGTCCGTTTTTCACTTAAATTGTCAATCTTGCGACGACCTTCTAAGAGATTAACTTCTAATACCCCCCAGTTTTTATCCTAAACTGAGCTTGGCATGAAAATTTCGTCTAACAAAACGAAATATGAGATATCCACAGAAAAAAGTTTATTTGTCCACAAAAATGAAAAACTTATCCCCAAAAATCAAAAAATTATAATTTTTAAAAGTTAAAATTTTACTATTTGAAACGAATCAATAGCATCAAATTTTTAGTTTTGCTTTAAAAATTGCATAGCTGCCTGAGTTCCACCAACTTGATGGGGAACAGAACTTTTAGAAAGCCCCATTTCAATTCCGCCAAGAGTTGCTATGAGCATCAGGTCGTTAAAATCACCTAAATGACCTATTCTGAAAACCTTGCCAGCCAAACGAGATAAACCATTTCCTAAAGACATATTAAAATTATCCAATACAATTGATCGAAATTCATCTGCATTATGTCCATCTGGTAAAAGTACGGCAGTAAGAGTGTTGGAGAAATCATTTTCATTTTCACATAAAACTTCTAATCCCCACGTTTGGACCGCTAATCGCGTTGCTTCAGCGTATCGTTTATGACGCGCAAAAACATTTTCTAAACCCTCTTCCTTCAACATTAGGATTGCTTCATTGAGACCAAACAGCATATTCGTCGCGGGAGTGTATGGAAAAGAACCGGTAGAATTTGCCTCAATATGTTCACGCCAATCCCAATAAGATCTTGGCATGGTTGCCCTCTTATAAGCAGCCAATGCTTTTTTCGATATCGCATTAAACGAGAGGCCAGGTGGGAGCATTAACCCTTTTTGAGAGCCTGAAACGGTAACATCAACTCCCCAGTCATCATGACAGTATTCTGAGGATGCTAGAGAAGAAATCGTATCTACCATTAGTAAAGCGTTATGGCCAACATGATCGATGCATTTACGAACTTTAAAAACATCTGACATCGCTCCCGTAGACGTTTCATTGTGAACAATACAAACAGCTTTAATTTCGCCAGTCTTGTCTAATAAAAGACGTTCCGCTATTTTCTCAGCATCTGCACCTCTTCTCCAATTGGTTTCAATTAGCTCTGAGTTAATTCCTAAACGCTTGGCTAACTTAACCCACAAACTTGCAAAATGACCCGTCTCAATCATCAAGACGGTATCTCCCGGCGATAATGTATTAACCAGAGCGGCCTCCCAAGCACCCGTACCTGAGGCTGGATAAATTATGACATTGCTTTCAGTCTTAAAAATATCTTTAATGCCAGTTAAGCATTTTTTTGCTAAACTAAAAAATTCTTCACCACGATGGTCAATAGTAGGATAATCCATAGCTCTTAAAATTCTATCTGGAACATTCGTTGGACCAGGTATCTGAAGTAAGTGCCGTCCTGTTTTATATTTTTGTGACATTTCGAATTACCATTCTATTAAATTGAATGCGCCTCGGCCTCTTGGCCCCTTTCGCCGCATTATTAGGATAAAAGTTGTACTTTCAATACCGCCAGTTATGCTAAATTATATTAATTAAATAAATAAGTTTGAAGGTAAAAATGAAATCGGAGATTTCAGTTTTAAAAAGTTCTCTATCTGGCGATCTAATAGACGGGCAATTTGACCGCGGACGATACTCAACAGATGCATCTATTTACCAGATGATGCCTGAAGCTGTTGTTTTACCAAAAACAGTAGAGGATATTCAAAAAACCATTCAATTTTCTCAAGAATACAGTATCCCAATATTGCCAAGAGGTGGTGGAACCTCACAGAATGGACAGACCGTAAATCAAGCTATTGTTTTAGATAATAGTAAGTATTTAAACAAAATAATTGAGATTGATGAAAAAAACCTGAAGTGTGTGGTCGAACCTGGCGTCGTTCTCGATGAACTGAACAGACAATTGAAACCATTTGGCCTTTGGTTTCCAGTTGACGTTTCAACATCCAGCAGGGCTACAATTGGTGGAATGGCTGGTAATAATTCAGCTGGTGGTCGGTCCATTCGATACGGCATAATGAGAGACAATGTATTGTCGATAAATACAATTTTATCGGATAGTTCAAAGGCACACTTCGGACTGACAAAAAAGGGTCTGAGCGGATTAGAAAAAGTATTTCCAAAATTAATTAGAATTGCTGAGAAAAATCAAAAGGAAATCGAAACTAGGTACCCAAAAGTTCTTAGAAGAGTTGGAGGATATAATTTAGATGCCTTATTACCTGATACGCTTGCTTCTAGGCCAGGTAGTATCGGTAATGAAAACGATATAAATTTATCGCATTTGATTGTAGGTTCTGAAGGGACCCTAGCTTACTCAACAAGTATTGAACTGAAATTATCTCCACTACCTCCACCGAAGATTATGGCTCTTTGTCATTTCTCCACATTTTATAAGGCGATGGATTCAGCCCAGCACATTGTAAAATTAGACCCAATAGCTGTTGAATTAATTGATAGCACAATGATCTCGCTTGGGCGATCAATACCCATTTTTTCTAAAACTATTGATGATTTTGTTGTTAATGATCCTGAGGCGCTTTTAGTCGTTGAGTTTGCAGAGGATATTTGGAGCGGAAATCTTAAAAAAGTAAGGGACTTAGAGATCTTACTTAAAGACACATCAGATAATAAAATTAATAGTATTGTAGTCATTGAGGATGAAAAATCACAAAATCGGATTTCTGAAATGCGAAAATCCGGCTTAAATATTATGATGTCAATGAAATCAGAGGCTAAACCTGTTTCTTTCGTTGAGGACTGTGCAGTACCACTCCATAGCCTCGCAGAATATACGCAAGGTTTGACTAATATTTTTGATAAGTATCAAACTTCAGGTACCTGGTACGCGCATGCATCTGTAGGCTGCTTACATGTAAGACCAGTATTAAACATGAAAGACTCCAGAGATGTAATAAAAATGCGTGCGATAGCCACAGAGGCATTCGAGCTTGTAAAAAAATTTAATGGTTCTCACTCGGGCGAACACGGAGATGGAATTTCTCGCTCAGAATTTAATCCCGCTATGTTTGGAAAAAAGCTTACTAACGCATTTAGAGAAATTAAATCTTTAATGGACCCATATGGAATTTTTAATCCTGGAAAAATCGTAGATGCCCCAAAAATGGATGACCGCCATCTGTTCAGATTTTCACCAGGTTACTCCGTTAGTGACTTCCATACAGAGTTGGACTGGTCAACATGGCCAGGTAGCGCCAACGGTTTTCAAGGAGCCGTTGAGATGTGCAATAATAACGGAGCCTGTAGAAAACTACAGGGAGGTGTGATGTGTCCCTCTTTCAGAATTACCGGTGAAGAAAAAGATAGTACGCGCGGAAGAGCTAATAGCCTAAGGCTAGCAATGTCTGGTCAATTAGGTCCAAACGCGATAGCATCAACAGAGATGTTGGAAACCATGAAATTGTGCGTTTCTTGCAAAGCGTGCAAACGTGAATGCCCAACAAGTGTAGATATGTCAGCGATGAAATTAGAAGTAATGGCACTAAACGCTAAATATAATTCTTTATCAATTCAAGAAAGACTTATCGCTTATCTTCCCGACTACGCCCCTTTAGCTTCTTCGTTCAATAAAATTTTGAACTTGCGCAATTCCTCAAAAATTCTTGCCAAAATCAGTGAACGGCTCACCGGATTTTCTTCGCAAAGAAATCTTCCAGTATGGAGAACAGACTGGTATCGCGACCATGAAGTTTCTGCAGATCCCGTTGAGCAATACCCAGTTATATTATTTGTTGATACATTTAATAGATATTTTGAACCAGAAAATTTACGGAGCGCGGTGAGAGTTTTAAGCAATGCAGGCTATCAACCTTTCTATCCAAAACCAGAAGAGAAAAGTCAAAAAGCTTTATGCTGTGGCAAAACCCATCTATCCGTTGGAAATATTTCTAAAGCAAAAGAAGCTGCTGAAAGATTAGTCAAAACATACCTTCCTTACGCTAAAAGGGGTTTACCGATAGTGGGTTTGGAGCCCTCATGCCTATTCGCACTAAAAGATGAAATTCCATCTCTATTAAAAACGAATGATGCGAAGCTTGTTGCAGAGAACGTGATTACTTTTGAAGAACTGTTATCAAAAGACAAAAAACTTCTTAAGCTTAAACCCTTAAAAGCAAAAGCCTTATTGCATGGTCACTGCCATCAAAAAGCTTTTAATGTGTTGCAATCTGTCGAGAATGTACTTCATCTAATTGAAGAGCTTGAAGTCGAGAAAATCGAAACAAGTTGTTGTGGTATGGCAGGTGCTTTTGGGTACTCAAAAGATACCATAGATTTTTCAATAAAAATGGCTGAAAAAGATCTTTTCCCTATGATAAGAAAAGCAGAAAAAGAAACCATTCTAATCGCCGATGGTACATCATGCAGAAGTCAGATTATAGATGGCACCAAGAGGGAACCTATCCACGTCGCCAGACTATTAGATAGACAGTTAATGAATAATTAAAATAGCCCCACACCAATAAGACGTAATCCCATGAAAAAAAAGGCAACCAAAACAGCTTTCTCGAACCAGCTTTGGGACGTTTTATTTCGAAGTATCTCGCCAACTCTAAAACCAGCGAGAACAAACACTAACCCAAATATAGACTGAATCGCCACCTCTTTAGTTAACACTCCACCAAAAATAAGTCCAAAAATTAATGGCACTGCTCCTGCTAAAAAAAGAAATCCTGTTGCTGAAATAAACCGGTCTTTATCTACCCTCCTCGCAATTAGATAAATTGCGACCGTTGGTGACCAAATTGAACTTAAGCCACCAAGAACCCCAGACAAAACCCCAAAACCAACGTGCCAAGATCTCCTTTCGCTTATTTTTAATTTTATACCGATCAGACCATTTACGGATACAATTACCATTGCTAAGCCAATCGAGATTGTGAGCAGTCCAGTTGGGTATTTCGATAGAAAAAGTGACGTTAAAAAAATACTAAAAATTATGGCAATGGCAAATAACCAATAAGTCTTAATTGACTCAATCCGGTATTTAGCACGCGAAAATTGCGTCAAGTTTGTAAATAAAATTGGGATAACAAGTAATGAAATCGCTTGTGCCGGGGGGATGACTAAAGTGAGCAGTGCCATTGCAGCGGCAGGCAGCCCAATTCCCAGAAAACCCTTAACAATTCCAGATACAAAGAAGACAAAAAGCATAAAAACTAGTATATTTATATCACTTGATGGAAACAAAATATTCCAAATATCTTCGTTCATATCACTTAATATACTCTAGAATTAAGAACAATAATTTACTGTTGATTTTGATTGTCATAAATCAATTCAAATAATTTTAGTCGCTGCACCTTTCCCGACGGTCCCTTAGGCAGGTCAGCAACGATATGAATTGTATCAGGAGACTTAAATTTTCCAATTTGATTTTCACAATGGTTTTTCAATTCAGCTAACTCAACAGACGCTTTTTGTTTAAGACAAACGCAGGCTTCAACTCTTTCTCCGTAATCTTTGCAAGGAACCGCAAAGGCAGCCGCTTCTAATATACTGGGATGGGTCAGTAGCGCCTCATCAATTTCTCTCGGAGCAATATTTTCACCACCCTTTATGATTAATTCCTTTATTCTACCCGACACAAATACATAGCCATCATTATCCAAATACCCTAAATCACCTGTGCGCAGCCATCCATTCCTTAAAATTGTTTTGTGCGTTTCCTCTGGTTGTTTAAAATATCCCTGCATAACATTAGCGCCCTTGACCAATATTTCTCCCGTTTCACCTGCGGGTAATGCTTTATATTGATCATCACTAATCATAATCTGGTTACCATAAGCCTTTCCTGGAGATCCAATTTTACGTTCTCCCGGCGGCATAGGATTTGTAGTTATCTGAGATCCCGTTTCTGTTAATCCCATAGTTTCAATGATTGGGATATTAAACCGCTTTTCAAATTTTTTATGAATATCAGGTGATAATGGAGCAGAAGCAGAGCGAGCAAAACGAAGGAATGTTATGTCCTCTGGAGTTTGCTCATAATTTAAAATATAGGAAAATTGAGTAGGCACCGCCGAAAACCAAGAGCACTTAAACTTAGCTATAATCTTCCAAAATGAATTTACGGAAAATTTGTGGGGAATAACTAAGGTGCTCGCCGATACAATTGTGCCCATGACAGTAACACACATTCCATTTATATGATAAAATGGCAGTACACACAGACCACTATCATTTCCATCTATTTCATGACCAGCAGATATAAATCGACCTGCAGCAAGTAAATTTGCATGACTCAACATAACACCCTTAGGTTTTCCTGTTGTTCCTGAAGTATACATGAGTAAAGCAATATCATTGGGTTTTGACTTGATATCTTCTAATTTTAAATTGTTTATTTCCACAGGGAGTGCGGCTAAGTCTGGGCCCCTAACTGGATCAAGCTTTATTAATTTCACACTATTGTTTTGTTGAGCCACCGCTGAAGCGATCAAATCTCTGCAATCGTCTGCAACAAAAATAAATTTGGTCTCAGAATGTTCAATTGTATAAGCCAAAATTGCGCTTCCAGCGACTAAATTTAATGGAACAGCAACAAATCCGGAACAAACAATAGCCATGAACATTAAACAAGACGCCGGGCTATTTGGCGCAGCTATAGCTATACTTGAGCCGCGCTCAATACCTGTCTCAATTAATCTACTTCTAATTTCAGAAATAGTTTCATTAACTTCTCTAAAATTTATCGATTGGCAAGTTTCTGGTGAGACAAGCCAAACCGCCTCAGAAAATTTGGAACTATTAAAAAGAATTTGATCGCCAATTGTTTCTGGAAGCTTAGTTTCACTCACTGAGAAGTTTCCCCCCAGTAATCTCCAAAAATCTCCTCTAAATCTGGCTTATTTTCCTCAATTGTTTGCACAACTCTTACTTTGTTGACAAAATGTTCCCAATTAAGATTTCCATCGATTGAATTGCCGCCCCAGCTTCCACACCCCATAGATAGGGAAAAAGGAAGTCCATTATTGAAAAAACCTCCAGTGGCAAAACAGTGGGCCTGATTTACAATGACCCTGCAAGTTTTAGCCGACATGGCAATTCGATGTGCTCTTTCTTCATTTTGCGTATGTATCCCTAAAGAGTGACCAGCTCCTTGATATTCCTGTATTTTAATTGCTAAATCAATGGCTTCAGAAAAGGTCTTTACCCTATACAAAGTTAAAAAACGCGACATTTTTTCTCCGCAAACTACTTCGCTTGGACCAGCTTTATTCGTAGGCAAAATAAGAAACTTTGTATTTTCGTTTGCTCTTTTTCCTAAACCCAACCTATCAATTATTACGTCTATATCTTGAGCTAAAAGATCGGTGGTCATTTTTCCATTTTTCCAATGTATATTAATGAGACGGTCGGCCTCCTCATCTCTTAAAAGCAATCCCCCGTTATCGCTAAGGTATTGAATCGTTTCCTCATAAACCTCTTCAATTACAATAACAGAATTTTCTGAGGAACATGAAGTAGCATTATCGAACGTTTTGGAAATTGCTATTTTAGCAGCGGCTGCCTGCGTATCAGCTGTTTCATCAATTATTGTAACCACATTACCTTGCCCAACACCCAAGGCCGGAGTGCCTGATGAGTATCCTGCTTTAACATTATTTTGTGAACCCGTAACAACCAGCATATCGGCCAATTGCATAAGCCTATTTGTTTTTCCTTTAGTTGCAGGCACAGGCACCATTTGGACCAAATCCTGATCTAGACCAATCATCAAAAGATTTTTATGGATTAATAATAACAGCTCTTTAAGTGGCCGCGCACCCTTAGGCGATGGGGCAACTATAATCGAGTTTCCACATTTTAAAGCATTTATAATATTATTTACGGGAGTAGCTAATGGATTAGTAGATGGAACAATAGCAGCAACCACTCCTTTTGGTCTTAAGTATGTACTTAATCCCATTTCTTTATCTTCAGATACATGACCAAAGGATTTTACATCTTTTATATCTCTTAATAGTCCCAAAGTTTTATTATGATTTTTTTTAATTTTATCTGGAACATTTCCAAGACCTGTTTCCCTTACAGCAATCTCCGCCAGTCTTTGATTTTGTTCAGGTTTCATAAGGGCCCAACCAACCGCTTGGCAAGCTAAATCAAAAAGCTGCTGTGAACCATTTTTTTCAAATTTGTCCTGAGCAATTCGTGCCCTATTAACCAGAAGATCTATTTCATCAATCTCTGCAGAGTTAGTCATAAAAACTATCCTAACTTATGTAACTTTAGGCTTTTGGAAGAACGCAGAATGCAAACTTTTTAAAAGAGTTAAAACTCCTGCAACAATTAATATTGTACAAATTGGACGAGAAAAATATGTCCCCAAATCGTAGTGAACCATTTGCATACCCTGAGCAAAATTCTGTTCACCTATTTTTCCTAGAATTAACCCTAAAACAATACCCGGGATTGAGTAACCAGAGCGACGAAGTAAAAATCCTATTATTCCAGCGATAAACATTACGATAACATCTAGTACTAATCCACGGCTTATATAAGCTCCTATACTCGCCAGCATAAGGATCATCGGAGCAAGAAACTGGAAAGGAATTTTCAGTAAGTATAAAATTGTTTTAGTTTCAATTAGGCCTACAAATAAAATCGATAAATTTGCATAAAACATTGCTGCAAATACAATCCAAATTAGCTCAGGAGAATTATAAAACACCAAAGGTCCTGGCTCTAAATCATGCATTTGAAAAACTGCAACCATCATTGCTGTCAATGCACCACCGGGAAGGCCTAAAGCCAGCAAAGGTATCATTGCTGCACCAGTTGCTGCATTATTGGCTGTTTCGGAGGAAATGACCCCCTCAAGTTTTCCTGTACCAAACTCAGCTTTATTTTTTGACCATCTAACTGCTTCTCCATACCCCATGAAAGCAGCCAACGTCGCTCCAATACCAGGTAAAATACCACAGAAAAAGCCTACCAAAATAGATCGAACAACAGCTATTTTATGAGCCCATAATTCAAA
The DNA here is from genome assembly GCA_902606585.1 of Paracoccaceae bacterium. GTDB lineage: Bacteria > Pseudomonadota > Alphaproteobacteria > Rhodobacterales > Rhodobacteraceae > Salinivivens. The sequence continues at coordinate 19,494 of CACLGX010000015.1, forward strand.
AAATGATGGAAAATCAACATTGAACTTTGGAGCCAAATATTTACCACTTACATTTTTTTCAGCCTGAATAAATATTTCAGAGACAGCAAAAAAACCTAGAATGGCAGGTACAAAGGCTATTCCAGCCGCTAAATCAGAGTATCCAAAATTAAAACGATTAATTCCACCTACTGGATCTTGACCTATAGTAGCGATCAATAGCCCAAGTAGAACTGAAAGCCATCCTTTCCATATTGTTCTTCCGCCAACAGACGACGCAACCGCTAATCCAAAAAAAACTAGTGCAAAAATTTCTGGTGGCCCTATATTCATGATAGCCCACTGTGCAAGCGGCTCCGTTGCGCTCATCATTACTAATGCAGAAGCAACACCTCCAATTGCAGAACATAGAACTGCTGCACCCACAGCCTTTCCAGCCATACCCTTTTGCGTCATCGGATAACCGTCAAACGCAGTCGGCGCATTTTCCGGTGCACCAGGAATATTAAACAAAATTGCCGTAATGGCCCCTCCATAAGTACCTGTACAGTAAATCACAGCAAACAACATAACACCCTGAGCAGGTGAAAGATCCGCTGTAAAAGGAAGAAGAATTGCAGCTAGGGTAAGCATACTTACACCTGGTATTGCTCCAAAAAGCATACCCCCCAAAACACCAAAAACAAAAATACCTATGGTAAAAGGATCGCCAAAAAGTGTAGCGGTGCCCGCTAAAAAATTTTCAATCATGGCAAACCATTAAAACATCTGATCCAATTGCGTTTTAGTTTTCAACATAAAAGCACTAATATCATAAAAAGGAGACATATTTCCTTGTGGTAATGGGGCATTCAGTACGAGCATAAACAAACCAATTAGAATTGCATAAATCAAAACTGTATTTGTTAGTATGAAACGAACCCTTCTTTCACCCCACGCGATCATAATTAAAGCTATAAAAATTGGAGTTCCCGAGTAAAAACCTACTGGCTTTAACGACAGGGCATACAGAAGAGGTAATATTAAAACCATTCCGGTTTTAAAATATTGACCGATGGACGTGTATTCAATTGGCTCATCATTTTCTTTTGCACCGACTCGACCTTCTTGAGCCTTAGAGCCTTTAGAATAAGCGTGGTAAAAATTCCCCAATGCGACCAAAGCCATCAAAAACAATATTACCCTAGGCCAACCTGTTGCTCCAAATTTATAAATTTCTATTGGTTGATTGAAACTAAAGCTCACTACAAAAAAAATAACAGCAATTAAAAGCCAAAAAATTGCCTCAAAAATGTCTGATCTACTCAATTTGCCCATTTTCACTTCACATTACTTATACCGCCCGCGACGATTGTCGCGAGCGGCTGAATTCCCACGAAAATATTACTTAACGTCTAATCCCATTTCTTTATAAACATCACGATATTGTACAATCGCTGCATTGATCATATCAATCGCACCAGCCGTATCCCGATAACTATCAATTACATTCATAAATTTACTATCATTAAATGCTTGATAACTATCCTCACAATATGCCCTTTGAAAAGCCCACTTCAACCAATCCACACGTTCAGAAGGCGCACCCTTGTGGACGTAAAAACCTCTAAAACGAAGTAACGGCTCAAAATCCATACCCATTTCTCTATGAGTAGGCACGTCACTAAAGACGCCAGGCCTTTCATTGAAAACTGTCAGGATAGGTTTGAAGTTACCAGCGTCTAGAAATTTTCTAACATCACCAGGCTGCTCAAATAACGCATCAACTTGACCACCTAATAAAGCACCATACCGTGGAGCACCTTTATCAAAAGAAATCTGCTGAATTTGCATGTCAGAAGCTTCAGTGATGAACTTCATAATAACTCGCTCCATTGATCCTTCTTTAGATACGTTAGCAATTGTCGCTTTACCATTTTGTGCTTGCACCCACTCTACAAAACTCGGCCAATCAGTATATCGCGTTTCATTTGATCTGATATAAATTTGCGAAAAGGTAACCTGCGAAACTACTAATGGTATTAAATCCTCGGCAGGATTGGGTCGACTAGAGTCGAGCGCATGGGCTGAAGACGCATCATCAATATGTTCTAAAACATTATAACCATCAGCAGGTGCAGCCATATAGGCGGTCATTCCGACTGTTCCAGAACCACCAGGTTTGTGATCTCTATTTATACTAACGCCGGTAAGTCCCGTTACCGCTTCAGCCATTGCTGCCGCAACCTGTCCTGATCCTCCACCTGGACCATAAGGTACGATCATTGTTAACGCTCTATCTGGAAAACCACCCGGCTTATCCATACTAGCTTCTGCAACTCTACACTCGCCTGCCATTGACATGCTTGCACTAACTGCAAAGCCAGTCACAAGAGCTAATGTTGAAAATTGTTTTTTAAAATTTAACTTCATTGCGTCCTCCCAAGGTAAAGTTAATAACTCGATATTACTAATACATTTTGTGCGATGACACAAAACTGACATCGCACATGTACAATTACATTCGGGCGTTTGATTTACTAAAAGTCAACAAAAATTATTATAATTCTGGACTTATTTAAATAATTTTTTGGTACTTGGTTTAGGTAAGTTAAATAAAAAATTTTTAAAAAAATTTTATAGACCTCACAAGCAAATCCTGTATTGCAAAGATGTGAAACCAACCGAGAGCAAAATGAAAAATCCGTTATATGACAATCTATTTGGGGTACATGCAGAAAACGATGATCCATTTTTGTATCTAATTGATGGTAAAACTATTACTTACCGACAGTTTTTGGCAGCGAGCGGAAGAATTGCGAATACACTGGTTGGAAAGGGTCTAGAACCTGGAGATTGCGTTGCAATACAAGTTGAAAAATCTCCTGAAATGCTCAACATCTATGCAGCATGTGCGCAAGCTGGATTAGTATTTTTACCTCTTAACCCGTCCTACACAGTCGATGAACTTAAGTATTTTATTAAAAATAGCGAAGCTCGTTTGATTATTTGCGATGAAAAAAATAAAGATGATTTAACAACTATAGCTCAAAAATTTGACATTCTTATTGAAACTTTAAATCAGGATTCAACAGGTTCAATCATTGAAAAAGCTAAATCTTCTCCTGAAGGTTTTGAAACGGTAGCGCGATCAAAAGATGATTTGGCGGCACTGCTTTATACCTCTGGTACAACCGGAAAATCAAAGGGTGCAATGCTTACACAAACTAATCTCTTGTCAAATGGCAATGTATTAATGACAGAGTGGCAATTTACTAATAATGATGTACTGCTGCATGCGCTTCCTCTTTTCCATACTCATGGGTTATTTGTTGCAACAAATGTTATGCTTGCGGCCGGTGGAAGTTTGATATTTTTACCAAAATTCAATTTGGATGATATTATAAAAAATTTACCTAAATCTTCTGCGATGATGGGCGTGCCTACTTTTTATACACGTTTACTTGCAGACAATCGATTTAATAGGAAACTAGTCAAGCATATGCGTTTGTTTGTATCCGGCTCTGCACCTTTACTTTCTGAAACACACATCCAATTCGAAAAACTAACAGGACATAGAATACTTGAACGGTATGGTATGACTGAAACTAATATGAATACCTCAAATCCATATAAGGGCGAAAGGCGTGCGGGAACTGTAGGCTTTCCCTTACCAGGTGTTGATCTAAAAATCACCTCCCCAGAAACAGGAAAGGAGATTTCTGTTGATGAAATAGGTCAAATCGAAGTTCGTGGGCCAAACGTTTTTAAGGGTTATTGGAAAATGCCCGAAAAAACAAAAGCTGAATTACGTGAAAATGGGTTTTTTATTACTGGGGATTTAGGCAAAATTGATAATGATGGATACATTCATATTGTCGGTCGGGATAAAGACCTTATAATATCTGGAGGTTTCAACATTTATCCAAAAGAGTTAGAGGTTTTTCTAGATAAGCAACTTGGCGTATTAGAAAGTGCAGTTATTGGGGTGCCACATGGTGATTTTGGAGAAACACCAATAGCTATTATTGTTCCCTCTAGCGGACTTCAACCAGACCTTTACAAAATAGAAAAAAATATAAAAAAATCTATTGCTCGCTATAAACATCCAAGCAAAATAATTACAGTTAGTGAACTTCCTCGTAATGCCATGGGTAAGGTCCAAAAAAACCTTCTTAGGAACAAGTATAATTTCTTATTCAAGAAATAATCCATCCTGCTTTTACACAACATAATTTATTTAAATATATTTTGGCTAAATATTATAATGAAAAATTAAGGGACAGAACCGATGGTTCTGCCCCTAATTTGCGAAGTTAAGACTATTTTGGAAATGTCTTACTTTTGATAACGGCAGAATAAGAGATTTATTTAGAAGAATTTTTTAAAATGACAGACTATTTATAATCAATTTTTTAAATTAAGGCGATAAGCCATAAGGGTATTCATTAATTTTGAGGAATTTTTTCCAAGACCGTCTGCGATATCCAGATGATGTCGATTTATAGATTTTACCCAGCTACACTTCCATGCAGCAGCTAATTGTTCTGCTTGCTCTAAATAAATGGGTCTTTCGTCAGCTCCAACCCATATCGTAACTTTAATATTTTCCGATAACTTTAAATCTGATAATGTTTCAGAATTAGCAATTTCTTCTGTCAGTAATAATTCTTCCCTCTTATCAGTGTACAAAAGCGGTTTTAAATCTGATATAGGCGAGATCAGCATAGCATGTTTAATCCGTTCTTTAACTTTATCAGAAAGCTCATACCGAATTAAGCTACGACCTATAACATGGGCACCACTTTGTTGACCGACAAGTAAAATATCACCAGTAAATCTACGGCAAATAAGTCTGAGACATTTTGCAAATGCTTTATTTATTTCTGGAATAGTTGCATCCGGACATTTGGGAAGAGTTGGTATAATTACCCGCATATTATTTAAAACCGGTCCCATAGCCAGATAAGAAAATATGGATTTTTCATAATCGGTCCAAAATCCACCATATAGAAAAATAACCGTTGCTTCGACATAGGGGCCAGGACTAAAGACATCCATCAATAAATTAGTTTCTTCATCATATACTACATCTATCTGTGCCTTACTTTGGTCGCTCATCATTTCCCGAAACGCTTTGGATTTCTTCTTCCAACCAGGCAAATAGCGATGGGCACCAGGAATTAACTTTGCACTGTTAAAGGCATCATTATAGTTAATCATGTTAAAACTTTTTGCTCAATAAACTCATGTATTATTATTATTATTTTTAATTATTCTAATGAATATTGACCTATTATGTCAAATTTACAGATAATATATGTAATTATTTTAACAATCAGAGCTTATCTTCGACATTCTTAAAAAGGATTAGAAAAAAATTTATATAGTTCTATTTTTTCAATTGCGCATAGCTATTAATTATCACCGCTACAAAACTTGAATCGGGCGCAGCTCTAAAATTTGATATGATATCTGAGTATAAATCCTCAAATACTTCTAGACCTGTATCATCCTTATAAACGACATCAACTCCAATAAAAAAGCCTATATTTTAGGATGTATGAGCGGTTTAAATCCAGCACTAAAATCGTCATTTTTATCGATATTATTGAGTACTTAAGAGCATCTATCTAAACCTAAACCTAAAACTGCAGAGTTAGCAAAAACACCAGAAGAAAAAACCGAGTATAAAAAGAGAAATTACAATTTTTTCATTTTCACTTGCCTCTAAAAAAAGATACTAAGTGGCCAACGAAAAATCCATCGAGTATTTTGTTGAAATCATTAACAAACGCAACCCTACTTTTACCAAAATTTCAATAAAAAACTTACTTTAATATTTTACTAGGAATATATTTGTACTAAAAGCCCAAATATGGTACACTATAATTAAGTAGAGCAGTAACATAATAAAAAAACGAGATTCTACCACACCAACAGTTTAAGACTACAGGGCTTCGATTTACGGATCGTCATTCCTCCCCCTTCGACTGAACGTGGATTGAAGCCTTTATTATTAATTAGGATAAAAATTCGTAAGTATTCAAACTTAATTTTAGAACGTGACAAATATATTTTAATAATTTTCCTATTTGATAATTTTAAATTTTCAATTGCAGATAAAAAGAACAAATAAGTGAAATACTTTCTTACAAGCATATTACTTTTAATTGGAACGTCAGTGGTTGGATCAAATTTTAGTGATCCCAAACATTGGAGACAACAAGGTCATGCCGCACTTAAAATTATCGAAGATGGTAAGATAGTTGAGACAAGACGAGAAGGTCCATCAATAACTTACTGGATAATCTATAAGGCTAATATGTTTTATTGTAGAAGTTACAGTAAAATTGAAAATGAAAAACCAATTGTATTAGCTGCTTGTACATCTCCTCTAGTAAGAGGCTTTAGATCGTAAGCCCAAATAGCAAAAATTTATGACCTAAAATGGCAAATAAAAAGTACGCTAAAAAAATAAAAAGCTTTTTCGAATTATCCCGAGTAGAACAAGCTGAATGGATTGAAAATAATATCCCAGATTTCGAGATGTATTGTCACGGCGAAGGTTATTTAGGTGCATTTTATCCAGTTGAGATAGACCTAAACAATTATTTAAATGACAGGAATGAATACAGAGTATCTGATTTAATACTTAAACAAGACCCTGAGATGGATAGCAAACGAATTCAACAAATCGATGCCGGAGCAGAACTCACAAGAGCTGAAACATACTTTCTTTGTCAATCTATAGCACAAAATGATTTCAATGGCTGGATAACACATAACAGTTTTGAAATAGATTTTTTAGATGGAAATGCTTTTTTATATTTTCAAGGTGAAAGTATCAACAAAAATAGTTTTGATTTCAAATTTCACCGAGCCTTTACATCATATCAATCTATGTTGGAATTCATAACTGAAATGCCGTTTAGCTATGTAGAATAGCAATATTTTTGAAGATAATTAATTATCAAAAAATAAGCAGCTATAAGAAAAACTCCAATTAAGCAACGTCGAAATTGGCTATTCGGTAAATGCATGTCGGCAATGCAAAGATGCATCTACCAAAAAGTTCTTTTCCACTAAACAAATACCATAAGGTTTTAAGGAGCAAATAAACGAACCACTTATGGACTACTTTTACAAATTGGATGGTGAAATTAGGAGATGCTTCGTCAAAATGTTATTATAAAAATAAGAGAGCTTATTACATATAATTCCTTTAAGTTTTATAAAATTTAATTTTCTGAGCCGATCGTATTTTAGTTAGACGCTACTTAGTTTGTTAAGGAGTTTAAATACGTCAATGAAAGTCAACATACTAATGATTTAAAATGGCATGTTTTTTGCGCTATAATGTAAAATAGAGAGCGTAATATGCCTACTCCAGAGGAAACAAGAGACCGAATTAGAGCGATGCGGGAACGCATTTTTAATGAGACGAATAACGAGTCTTTTGAAAATGATGTTAACGAAACTCCTAAAGATAATGAGTTGGCTGAAAAAGAAGTCAACGTCGCGCAGAGGACTAAAGATCCATCTAAAGAAAATGATATTAAAAATATATCTCAGCAGGATGAGTTTGTTGAAAAAGAAGCTAACGTTGTGCGGGAGAATGATGCGCCACCTAGCGACATAAATACAATCAAATCTCTTGAGGAGAGTTTTTCAGAAAAGTTGCTGCAAAACGATGATAAAATATCATTATTAAGTGCCGATATGCAAAAACAGCTGTCTGAAATAGCTTTAGACTTTGAAGGTAAAAGTAACAACTTAGAAACGACAATTCTCAACAAACTCGAGGACAATTTCACAGAAGGCAACTCTAAAATTTATGGGATAGAGATCCTCGTAAATGAAAGTATTGTAAATTTATCTAATGCAAATCAAGCTTTGAAAAATGAACTGGACGAACTCAATCGTTCTATTCAAACAGACATTAGCTCCTTTGTAGAAAGATTTTCTTTAGAAAATCAAAAGATTGAGACAAATCTTAAAACCAGTGCTGAAAAGTTAACAATGTTCGAAAACCTTGTCGCGGAAAGACAGAACTCTTTAGAGCAAAGTTTTTCAGAAAAGTTACGCCAAAACGATGATGGAATAGCAATATTAGGCGCTGATACGCAAAAACAGCTTTCCGAAATAGCTGCCGACTTTGCAAGTAAAAGTAAAAATTTAGAGACAAAAATTTTAAATAAACTGGAAGATACTTCCTTAGAAAATAATTCTAAAATTAATGGTGTGGAGCACCTTATCAACGATAGTATCCAAAGTTCATCTCAAGCAAATAAAAGTCTAAAAGAGCGCCTGGAAGAGCTCAATCGTTCCTTTCAATTAGAAATCAGCTCAATTACAGAAAGGTTTTCTTCCGAAAATCAGAAAGTTGAGACAGAGCTTAAAAATAATGCTGACAAGTTAATTTTCTTCGAAAAGGCAGTTGACGAGAGACAGAATTCTCTAGAAGAGAACTTTTATGAAAAGTTGCAAAAAAATGGCGATAGAATATCATTACTAAGTGCCGAAACACAGAGACAGATCTCCGATATAACTCGTGAATTTGCTAATAAAAGCAGTTCTTTAGAGGCAACGATGCTGGATAAAATCGAGGATACTTTCACGGAAAGCAATTCTAAGATTAGTGGTGTGGAGCAGCTGATAAATGACACTATTATAAGTTCATCTCAAGAGAATAAAGCTTTAAAAGAGCGCTTGGACGAGCTCAATCGCTCTCTTCAATTAGACATCGGCTCCGTGGTAAAGAAGTTCGCTTCTGAAACTCAAGAAATTGGATCAGAACTAAAAAAAATTGCTGATAATTTAACTGTCTTCGAGAATTCTGTATACGATCGACAGAATTCTCTAGAGGAGAGTTTTTTAGAAAAGTTGCAAAAAGTTGCAAAAAGATTTTCTTCTGCAAATCAAAAGATTGAAACAGAACTAAAAAACAGTGCTGATAAGTTAACTGTCTTCGAAAATTCTGTTTACAGCCGACAGAATTCTCTAGAAGAGAGTTTTTTAGAAAAGTTGCAACAAAACGATGATAGACTATCATTATTAAGCGCAGATACGCAAAAAAAGCTATCTGAAATGGTACTCGGCTTTGAAAGCAAAAATAGCAATTTAGAGACGTCCATGCTTGATAAATATGAGTATATTTCCTTCCATTTAAAAAAAGTAGAGGAACAAATTGAAAATCAGATGGGTGACCTAAGCAAATCACTCCAAAAGTTTGTACTTTCTATAACTGACAGTCAGGATCAGAAGATTGACAATATTAATCAAGAGGTGAAAGGATACTACAAAAATTTACAATCTGATTTTGGGGGAATAAAAGCTCTAGTTTCGAAACAAAAGACAACGCTCGAAAATACCATGTCCGCTTACAAACTAGAGTCTAGCAAAGAGATTGATGTTCAAGAGAAAAAAATCCAAAAAAGTATTAAATCACTAAAACAAGAAATATTTGAACACCAAAGAGACATGAAAACTAACTTTGAAAAAAATATTAAAGACAGAGAACTTAAAACGAATGATTATTTCTCCAAGAGAGTTATAGAAGTCCGTGATTCACTATCGGAGGAAGTTAAGTCGTTATCGGGAGAACTAGCTAGTTTAAAAGATGTAATAAAAAATAAGCATTCTGAATTGACCAAACATATTGATAATAATTTATCTATTATTTCGAAAACGGTGGAAAAAGATCGTGAATATTTCAATAATAGATTTGAAAAAGTATCTGATAGTATCCAATCGGTAGAATCCATGATTGTTAAAGAAGAAGATTTAACCGAGTTATTTCAAAACTATACGTTAAATGTAAATATTTCGGATGATGTAAAACCTTCAAAAAGGTAAAACACTTTTTAAATATTTAATTTCTACGAACCTTAATAAGCTTAAGTACTCAACTAAATCACTCAAAATCATCTATGTGGGTAAAATAAATTTACGTTGCTCATTAAGCTTTTTGCCGCAAACTTTAAAATTGCTTTACTGTTGTCGCAGCCCAAATTTTATAGGGATCAATATCATCTCCACAGAACTCCATTGACAGATTTCTTATCTCATTTACTGGAGAGCCGCCACCTCCATCTCTCGCTTTACCCTGAGCAGTAGTGATACAAAATTCTTTATCTCCACCCAGATATATTCTGCCATAATTATCCCATTTGAAATCTTTAAGCCTTTTATTATTGCATTCACCAGATTTTTAAGTTCCTGATGATTTTGCTTCCGCTGCCTCCATAAAACACCAAAAGCGGGAAAGAAAAAGCCATTTTTAGTCAACTTATCAGGATCAAAGTCCTGATCTACCGCGACTTCTCCTTGATAAGAATAAAAGGTCTTTGCCTGAAGTCCTCTTTCAATTTTTGCTTTCGATTTATGTCCTTTTATTTCCAAACAGTAGCGTCTTTGGTCTTTGATTTTTCATAGCATAGATTTCTACTAGAGCAACCAATCCTATAGTATCGAGCGCTCTTACGGTCGAAGCACCGATTATCATTAATGATGTGAGCAAAATCTTTTTTATTCTATTGGTTATATGAAGCTAAAACCAACCCCGAACATGAGTCAGTTCTGCTTTCTCCGTAAAACTGGAGCATATGTTCTACTGTATCCAGCCAATTAACTCCGTCTACCTCGTCATCACCTGTTTTATCTATTTCATCATACTCCATAATGCTGATATATTCGTTTTCGCTAATGGACACTAAACGCATAGACAAAGAGTTTGAGTAATCATAATCATTTATGGCTTTAATAAAGTCGTCTTCAAACCCGTCTTTAAGCTTATATCTTACAACTGTTATTATATTCATTTTCTAATCCTAAATGCCTGGAGTTAACTCACCTTTTTAAAAATTATATAATCTTTTTAAGTAGCTTGCCAAAGTAAACAGCATATATATTATTATAGTATTGTAACGAAGGATTATTTATCCATGCCTGTAATAAAGTTGTCAAAATTTAAACTAATAGTATTTCTTGTTTATGCATTGCCATCTGTCACATTAGCCAATCCAGTCACAGTGAAAGCAGTTGAATGGACAAAAACGGATAACATGAAACAATGCAGTGAAGGAAATTGCAATACATTTAAAAATATTGAACTTAATACAAACACTATTGAATTAGGGAAGAATATTTCTGTTATAAATTTGGAAACAGGTTTGGAGATTGCTGCATTTCAAGTAAAGATAATAAGATATGGCCGAATGGTCAAAATGTGTTGGATAGGTGACACCGAAGCCGTAAATGAAGGTACATATATTACGGTTGGCGGATGTACACAAAAATAACTAAAAAGGTTGGAATAATAGATTAGCGATCTCAAAGGCATGATCCTCCAACTGATACACGTGAAAAAAATGAAATATATTTTATTCAAAGTGATGCTAATTTTCGGATCTTCGGTTTTTGCCTTTGAACATACCAAAGCCCTAAGAGAATTAAAAACTTTGGCCGAAAAGGGAGATTTAAATGCTCAAATCGAGTTAGCAAACGCGTATCGCCAAGGAATAGGCGTTTCACAAGATTACAAAAAAGCCGTAAAATGGTTTACTCTTGCTGCACAGCAAGGTGATGCAAAGGCACAATACAATCTAGGTGTTATGCATAGTTTTGGATTAGGCGTTGTTCCAGATTATGAGCCGGCAGTAAAATGGTATACCCTAGCAGCTCAACAGGGTAATGCCTTAGCTCAATATAACCTTGCGAGATTGTACTATTTAGGTCATGGGGTTTCAGAGAACATGATTTATTCTCATTTGTGGGCTAAACAAGCTTCATCAAATGGTTTTGTGATGGGGCAAAAATTAACAGAACTACTTAACGAATTAATGAACGCCGCCCAAATTGAAGAAGCCAACTTACTAGGAAGAGAATGCTTAAAAAAGAAATTTAAGGATTGTTAAACCGATTTTAGAATGAAAAACACCGTGCTCACAATATCAGCTATCTTTGGAAGCACTTTATTACCTGTTTCGCCAGCTAGTATACTGAAAGCAGAGGCCCATAAATTAGAGATTGCTTTACAAAATTGTCATTATACAAAAAAATTTGCAAAAACGGTGATGGAAAAAAGAAAAGATTCTAGACCTTTCAGTTATTATCAAAAAATCGACTTCGAGAGCCCAGTAGCAATGGAAATAGTTTTACAAGCATATAATACAGATTATACAGTCTCCGAATTTTCCAATTATTGGTTTGAAAAATGTCTGGAAATTGATTGCAATGAATTTTGGGCAGACTTGGAAGTTGCTACAAAATTGGTATCACAATAATACGATACTTTTTATTTAGAGCGTAACCCCTACCCTCAAAAAAGAAGGAAAATAATTATGGACATAGAAGAAATATATCTGAGACAGATTGCTGAACACTTAAAAAAACAAAATGAACTACAAGAAATAAACAACGACTTGTTAAAAGAGTTAGTTCACAAACTGAGTAATTTAAAAGGATTGCTATAATGGATCAATATACAAAAATAATGATAACAATAATAACTGTCTGTGTAGTTGTTGTTACACTTATTATAGTTGGTTCTGTCATTGTCCATGAACACGATCACCAGGAAGACAACGACCATGAATACCACGAGTATATGGAGCACGTCATTGAAACACTTGAGAGAATAGAAGACCGGCTAGAGTAATTCATTACTCTTTTTGTAAAGTTATAGTGAATAGACTTGGCACAAATTCATGAAACACATCCTACTCTACCTATCGTTTATTTTACGTGCTACTGCTGCTAGTGCTGAGATTAAAGCATGCGAGATTCTAGGAATAGGAAAAGTAATTGATCAGTTTGACCAACTATCAGAACGAAACGGCATTTTAATACTTATCCATAAAATTTATCTCGATTATCAAGGCCAACTTTTTGAGTGCATAATAAATAAAACTGAAGGCAATATAACATGTGTTGAGAATGATTGATTGGCATAAAAGACATTTAGAGTTTTGGAAGTCCAAACTAGGTGTCAGTGATTATGGTATGCTTTGGATTGCTTTCATAGAGGGCATAATTTTTGGTCTAATATTGTATCACTTTGGAATAGCTACTTAAGATGATTTATGAAAAATTTATGAATACATGGAATACTCAAGATATTGCAGGATATTTTTCGTGTCTGCATGATGATTATCAGATGGTTTTCCACTCTACTGGCAAAACACTCAGTTTAGAAGATTTTGACATGGATCAGCTGGCTAGGTGGATGATCTCAACTAAACGTGAAAGTGCAAGATGTATTTACGAAAATGACGATATTTTAGTTGAACACAGAATTAGCACTTACACGGATGGTGAAAGAAGTGCGACTATGTTGGTACATCTTAAAAAAGATGGGCTTCTTTGGCGAACAGAAACTGGTGTCACACCTCTCACTGAAAATTAAAAACAACCAATGAAACGCTTAATTCTCACCATAATACTCATTTTTGGAGCTACTGATAATGAGCTTATATAAAAAATACCAAGAGGCTTGGGATGATCAAGATATAGGTACAATGCTTGATTTATATCATCCCGACTATAAGAGGGTTTTCCATGCAAACGGTACTGAACAAGGCCTGGATGATCTTGAGCCAATAATGTCACGCTGGTTGATAGGAACAAAACGTTACAAAAGAAGGTGCATCTATGAAAATAAGGATATCTTTGTTGAACATTTTGTAGCCGACTTTCAAGATGGAACAACAGAAGCTGTACTAACCGTACATCTCCTTAAAGATGGCCTACTATGGCGAACAGAAACAGGATCAACACCTATCAAAAAAAGTAAGGCAAAGGCATGAAATAAATTCTACTCACCTTATTTCGTATCTTCAGATAGACTTAGCTCGATGAAAAGCTTTTAATATATCGTTATAACTTATCTCATCTATGTCACCTTGCTTTTCCGCTGACAGTATTGATAATTCTTCTTCCAACCTACCAGTTTGGCTTCTAGAAAGCTTCGATAAGTTTGCTTGACTTATCGTATTAGCAACTTTTTCATATAATCTGTGACCAAGCATTTCGTTCTCCTTTTGAAAAGTTGAACGGGACAGAGCTTTTTAACACTGTGTTACTGTCTCGCTTAGAAACTACTCAATCTTTTGTTTTAAAATTGTTTTTATTTTCTTGAAAATGAAGGTAGCATTTTCTTGGATCAGTCAACGATATTTTAATAACGTCTCCGATTTGCCAATTAATTTTTGGCACATAGACTTCACCATTTTTTTAAGAAGAATCGAATTATTGAACTACTCACTAATTAGGCAAAATTTTTGAGAACTGTGAACTGACTTAACGTCAAACCAACATTTAATATCTTTGTTGCAAATTTTCATTAACTTAAATGCTCAATTTAAAGTTTATTAAAAGGAGTTTAGAATGTTTGTCTCAAGAAGAATAAGTACCCCTATTGTTGGAAAACGTGAAATGGCCCTGAGTAGAATGAGAACTGCTGCAGAAATAATCTCAAGCTGTGGCGCTACTGACGTTGAAATTACACAGGTGGGTGGTGGTTTTGGCGCTGGCACCTTCCATCTCTATGCGTATTTTCAATCTATGGAGCATAGCATGGAAGTTGCAGATAATCTCAGAAATGATACTGCATGGGCGAAACTTGCGGAAGAACGTGAGTTAACCCCATCTGCTCATGTTAAAGGTCCAGAACTTGCACGTATACTTGCAGGAGAGCCCGACCCGAATGATACTGCAGCAATGGTGCGTGAGTACGTGATACCAAGAGGAAATTTGAGTAAAGCTGCTGATATGGTTCCAAGTATTCAAGAAATGTTAGAGGGTCATAAAATAAATATTACAATGTGGGTTCCAGTAATTGCAGAGGACATGAAAAGACTTTTAGTTGTTTATTCTGCACCAGATTTAAAAACACTCGGAAAAGGCACAGATGAAGTGGGGATGACTGAAAAGTTTCAGAAAATGCTTGTTGAGGCATCCAAACTTGGCACTTTGGACCGCTCATTTGGCATGGTGCAAGTAGATTAACAAAACTGTGCTGGGCCAACAATTTAACGTTGGCACTGTATTAGAAGTTAGTCAATATTAAAGCACCACATCATTGGAATACCACTTCATAGTATTAACGACACCGAGGTGACAGGTGAATAGATACTACTAACCTAGGCATACTAGGATTGACGAACTTCCCTGCCCCCAAGGATAAATCAGTATCCTTTCCAGGACCTGAGATGGAAGATGCTATGGATGCCTCTAAAGCCGCTAGCAGCGTTCTCATAGCCGTCAGTGAGGGCGAACTTCTTTCGATTAAGGAACACACATGTGCCATGGGGCTTATAGATAGCTTTAGACGCATTCTGGAGCTAACTGAGATAGAAGGAAGGCTTCAAGTCTTGGAAACTGCCTATTAAATAAGCAAAAATTAATATTTTCAGTGAAGTTACCAAAAGTCAGACCGATATTAATATCTTCGTTACAATTTCTTGATAGTTTCAAACTGTAATACTCAAGGGAGTCATAAAATGGCTATGCTATTTGAAAAGATGGTAAAAGCGCAAGATGAAGCTGACGTAAATTTATGGCGTGAATGTTTACATGATGATTGGGAATTTTTGATGCATTCATCAGGTAAAGTTCACCGCAAAGGCAGCGCCAAACCAGAAGAATGGGCAAAACTAATTAAGTCCGTAACACGCGAACACCAGCGTTGTATTTATGAAAATGACGAAGTCTTGGTAATACATTCTTTTAACACTTACGCATCAGGCGACAAGGAAGCTTTGTTAATGGTTCATAAAAAGAAAGATGGACTGTTTTAGAGAAGTAAGTCTGGAGCAACACCAATAAAATAAATAATTCTTACTGAAAGGAGAATATTATGCATATTCAAGTCATTAATTTTGGCATCAATGTTTCGCACGAAGATTTTTTATCTGGAGCTACGGAATTAGCTCCTAATTTTGCCTCTCTTCCTGGGCTGGTCAGTAAGCATTGGCTGGGCGATGAAGATAACAAAGTCTATGGAGGTGTATACATTTGGGAAAGCAAAGAACATTGCGACGCTTATAAAGCTGGCGAAATTTTCGAAATGGTGATGACAAGTGAAAATCATGTCAATCCAACCTCAAAGGATTTTGGCGTTCTAGAAGGACCAACAAAGGTGACAACATAGCCTAAATGCAACAACAATTTCATTAATTAATATGAAAAAGGATTCAAAATGACTATAATAGTAAAGAGTTCTATCAAAATAAATAAAGGTTTTGATACTTGGGCTGCCATGGTCAAATCACAAGATGAAAGATTGGGTAGTATGGGGGTAAAGTTTCTATTCGCTGGAACAGAAAAGGATGACCCTACTCAACTTCACGCAATAATGATGTTTCCAAGTATGGAAGTGCTTCAGGCATTTGGCGCTGACGAAGAGTTGACAGAAATAAGGAGGCAAGGTGGTGCTGAAATAGAGACTGGCGTCATGACGCCAATATCTGAAGATTACTTTACCAATTATCCAGACGCTTTCATCAAACACTAAAAGATTTTAAGGAAAATAAAATTATACAAGCAAAAACTGTGTTAGAAGCATGGGGTAAAACTCTTGAGACTAAGGATTTTAGCCATCTTGCTCAATATCTTTCAGAAGATTTTCAGGTTGAAGATACCTTAGGTGAACTGGATAATTTAGAAAATACCAAAAGTTGGTGTGTTGCAGGTGGATTAAGAATTAATAACTTTAAAACAATTAGAGAAAACGCAAATTACATCGTTGCAACGCATGATGTTGTCCAAGAAGGAAAGCCAAAATCTAATGTTCTAGTTTACGCTGAACAAAGCAGTGGAAAGTTTACTTACTGGAAAATTCAACGTACTTTTGAAGTTTAACAAGGTTTAAGCATTTTATAGCGCGAATTTTATATCTATCTTAAAAAGGAGCTTATAGATGAATATGTGCATTCATGGAACAATAGCCACTGGTGTAGAAACGTTACGAGCCAGAGTTGAGCATAACATGGCACGAGGAGCTAGTGAGTTTTGCTCTGAGTGGATGCTAACAGATGCTGGCAACAATAAATTTATCTGGCTTGGCAATATCACAGATATGGATGGTATGGGCGCTTTTTTAAGTGCTGAGGAAGAAGTGCAATGGGATAAAGATAACGGTTGTGTTTATAAACTCTACGCGATGGAAGAAATATCCG
>CACLGX010000016.1 GCA_902606585.1 Paracoccaceae bacterium
CAGCAGATATTGATTTTGCAAAAAAAACAAATCGGACGGCCATATTTTTTGGTTTTCAAAATCCTTCGCCTATAGAAGACGATATTGGTTTGATTGAAATTTTGCATACCCTAGGGGCCCGCTTCATGCAGCTGACTTACAATAATCAATCTTTACTAGCTACCGGATGCTATGAAGATCATGATGCCGGCATTACTAGGATGGGCAAACAGGTTATTAAAGAAATGAACCGGGTGGGGATGGTTGTAGATATGAGTCACTCTGCAGATCAGTCGACTATTCAAGCAGCGGAGATATCCCAGCGCCCAATAGCAATAACCCATGCTAACCCTTTTTCATGGCATCCTGCGCGTAGAAATAAGCAGGACCAAGTAATAGAGGCCGTCATATCAAATGGAGGAATGATTGGTTTTTCTTTATATCCCCATCATTTAAAAAATGGTTCTAAATGTACTTTATCTGATTTTTGCTCAATGGTTGCTCAGTCAGCTGATAAATATGGTATTGGGAGCCTAGGGATTGGTTCAGATTTATGCCAAGATCAACCCGATAGTATTGTAGAATGGATGCGTGTAGGGCGCTGGAGCAAAACAATTGATTATGGTGAAGGTTCTTCTGACAATCCTGGCTTCCCAAAGCAGCCAGACTGGTTTTCAAATAATAGAGATTTTAAAAATATTGAAAAAGGTTTAGCTGATGTTGGCTTTGATAAAGGTGAAATTGAGGCTATTATGGGGAAAAATTGGTATAATTTTTATACAGATAATTTTGTAGGATTAGATTGAATTATCTAGCTCTTCGGATTTTATTATAGGGAAAAAAGAAGAGGCGGATTCAATCCCGAACCAATTTTCGTTATCGTGTTTTTTATGTTGCCCAATTTCAACAAGGCGATAGAAAGTCTTTCGATCTATAAGTGCCTCCAAGCCGTTACGAATATGAATATATGGGGCAGGCTCGTCTGATAAGGCATCCCTTTCTACTCGTATTGGATTTTCAACACTCGCGATAACTTGGTCGCCCACATGAGTCTCAAATTTAAGTGCCTTCTCCCCATTAATTTCAATCTCATTGAAATCAACCGCGATAAAAGGGGCATCATCTACTTGTATTCCAACTTTCTCCACGGGAGTGACAAGAAAGTATTTGCCATCTTCAACTTTTAATATTGATGAAAATAATTTTACGAGCTCAAACCTTCCAATCGGAGTTCCTAAATAAAACCAAGTACCATTTCTGGCAATTCGAATATCTAAATCGCCGCAAAATGGTGGGTTCCAACTCATTAATGGAGGTGAAGTTTTAGATTTTATTGCGGCACGAGCTGCTGCCGCAATTCCTTCAGCGCTTGGAGTATTGCCTTTTTTGCTATTCATAACTTTTAAAAAACCTTTTTTCTTCACTTTATTAGGATTTGATATGGTTGCCAAATCATCAAATTGGTTATATTAGTTTACCAATTATAGAGAAACATAATGTATTTAACAGATCCAGACCCTACTATTTTAGCAAAAAAAATGCAGCTAGTTGACAAGCTACTGTCATTTTTACCTCGGGATGCTGTAATTGATGATCCTCGAGAGACACTCGCATATGAATGTGATGCATTGTCTGCTTATAGATGCCCTCCAATGGTTGCAGTTTTACCCCGTACCACTGAGGAGGTAGCTAATATAGCGAAAATATGCTGGGAACTAGATGTGCCTGTAGTTCCCCGCGGGTCTGGCACTTCACTGGCTGGAGGAGCATTACCTACAGGCGATAGCCTAGTGCTTGGTGTCGCTCGAATGAATGAAACTCTAGAAGTTGATTACCCAAATAGATTAATGCGCGTACAGACGGGACGTACTAATTTAAGCGTAACTGGAGA
This sequence comes from Paracoccaceae bacterium, assembly GCA_902606585.1. Lineage (GTDB taxonomy): Bacteria > Pseudomonadota > Alphaproteobacteria > Rhodobacterales > Rhodobacteraceae > Salinivivens. Next base: position 1,871 of record CACLGX010000016.1, read on the forward strand.
AGTTGAAAGTGATGGCTTCTTCTATGCGCCAGATCCATCAAGTCAGCTTGCATGTGCTATCTCAGGAAATATTGCCATGAATTCTGGCGGGGCGCATTGCCTAAAGTACGGGGTAACTTCAAATAACCTTCTTGCAGTAAAAATGGTAACGATGCAGGGCGAAATTATAGATTTAGGTGGCTCACATTTAGACTCATCTGGTTATGACTTACTTGGTTTGGTTTGTGGGTCTGAGGGACAACTAGGAATTGTCACAGAGGCCACTTTACGTATTTTGCACAAACCGGAAGGAGCACTACCCGTTTTAATTGGTTACAACGATAGCGAAGTTGCAGGGCAGTGCGTGTCAGATATTATAAAAGCTGGTGTTCTACCGGTTGCAATTGAGTTTATGGATAGGCCTTGTATTCGTGCTACAGATGCCTTCTCTCAAGCTGGATATCCAGATTGTGAAGCTTTGCTAATTGTTGAGGTAGAGGGCTCTGATTTAGAGATAGAAGAGCAATTAACAAAAATTGTTGAAATTGCAAAAAGACATGACCCGGTAGAATTGCGCCGAGCAAAAAATAATGATGAAGCCAGTAGAATTTGGCTTGGGCGAAAATCCGCATTCGGTGCTATGGGTCAAATTAACGATTATATGTGTCTTGATGGCACAATTCCGGTTTCCAAGCTTCCTTTTGTCCTTAAACGTATTTCTGAAATGAGTAGAGAATTTGGATTGGATGTCGGTAATGTATTTCATGCCGGCGATGGCAACATGCACCCACTCATATTGTATAATGCGAACAAACCAGGTGATTTAGAAACTTGTGAAGCCTTTGGGGCTGAAATTTTGAAATTATGTGTGGAAGTCGGTGGGTGTTTAACTGGTGAACATGGAGTTGGTATTGAAAAGCGTGATCTGATGCATATCCAATATTCAGGCGATGATCTAGAAGCGCAAATGGCTATAAAAGATGTTTTTGATCCCAAATGGCTACTCAATCCAACAAAAGTGTTTCCTTTAGATGCATCTGCTGAACGGCGCGCAAACGCATCGCAAGAGACAGCTGCATGAATGCAGTAACCGTAGCGCCTGGCTCTGAAAGTGAAGTTCGGGAAGTTTTACTCAGTGAGACTGAGCCATTACACATTGCTGGAGGCCAGTCGCGGCTGGTAGCCACTGAAAAAAAAATTATTTCGACCTCAGCATTGAACGGGATTGTAGAATACGAACCAGGTGCCTTAACAATGGTTGCAAAAGCAGGAACGCCCCTATCTGTAATCAAAGCCATACTCCAACAAGAAAATCAGCAACTTGCATTTGAACCTCCTGAGATGAAGCATCTTTTGAGGTTAACTGGCAACTCTACGATTGGTGGGGTTTTTGCAACAAATGCGAGTGGATCACGTCGCATACAAGTGGGCGCAGCCAGAGATCATTTATTGGGTGTACGATTTGTTGATGGAGTGGGAAGAATATTAAAAAATGGTGGGCGGGTCATGAAAAATGTGACAGGTTACGATCTAGTCAAGCTCATGGCAGGGAGCTGGGGAACCCTGGGAGTGATAACAGAAGTTTCTTTCAAGGTTCTTCCAATAGCCGAGACTCAGTCAACGCTCAAAATAAATAGTTGTAAGGCTAGTATTCTTACTAAGGCGATTAATACGACCTATGATATATCAGGCACTTTTTATGATGTAGGAGAAGGAATGGCCTATATCCGAATTGAGGGTTTTGATAAGTCAGTAAAATATCGCGTTGAACAATTGCTTAGAGAGTTTGCTGATTTTGAAGTTGATATTTTGGAGATGGAAGAGAGCAAAAATTTTTGGCAAAATGTGAATGACTTGGACTTTCTAAAAGAGATTAAGGGCGATCTATGGCGAGTCTCTGTAAAGCCTACTGAGGGTTCAAAAATTATCGAAATGTTGGACCCTAAAATTGGTTTTCTTGATTGGTGCGGTGGTCTTGTCTGGTTAAGAGTTGATGAAGGTTTAAATGTTCGCGAGAAAATGCAAAAAGTAGAAGGTCATGCTATGTGTCTGCTAGGGAGGTTTGAGCAATTTCATCCAACTTCAACTTTAGAAAAAAAACTAAGTAATTCTATTCGGAAAAAATTTGATCCTAAAATGCTTTTTAACCAAGAAATAATGAACTAATGCAAACTTTTTTCGAAAAACAACAACTCGCAGATTTAGATTTTAAAAGGTCAAATGAAATTCTACGATCATGTGTGCACTGTGGGTTTTGTACTGCGACATGTCCGACTTATCAGGTTTTGGGAGATGAGCTTGATAGCCCAAGGGGAAGAATTTATTTAATAAAGGAAATGTTAGAGTCGGGAAGGATGCCAGATAAGAAGACCGTTACTCATATTGATAGATGTTTGTCTTGTCTGGCTTGTATGACTACTTGCCCCTCTGGTGTCCACTACATGCATCTTGTTGACCATGCTCGAGCCTACATTGAGGATAAATATAAAAGACCTTTTGATGAGAGATTTTTAAGATGGTCCTTGAGTAAAATTTTACCATATCCAACGAGGTTTCGTGTAGCGCTGATAATGGCAAAAATAGCCAAGCCATTTTCGTGGCTCATACCAGATCAACGATTAAAAGCGATGGTTGAAATGGTCCCAAAAAAAATACCTGGAATCAGTTTAAACGATGATCCACAGACCTTCTTTCCTGATGTAAACAAAAAAATGCGAGTAGCTTTAATGACTGGCTGTGCGCAAAGAGCCTTGGATACAGACATAAATGACGCCACAATTAGAGTATTGAAACGCTTCGGTTGCGAAGTTGTCGTATCTGAAGGCCAGGGCTGCTGCGGATCGCTAAGCCATCACATGGGAAAAACAAACGATGCACACTCTGCAGCGATTAGAAATATCGATGCTTGGTATTCAGAACTTAATAAAAATGGTTTGGATGCCATTGTTATTAATACCAGCGGTTGCGGGACTACTGTAAAGGACTATCACCACATGTTTAAGGGAACTGAGCATGAAGATAAGGCCAAGGCTATTGCGGGCTTGGCTAAGGATATTTCTGAAGTTTTAGTTGGATTAGACCTTCCTGAGCAGGCAGAAAATCATATTAACATAGCTTATCATTCAGCCTGCTCTTTGCAGCACGGGCAACAAATAGGTAGCTATCCAAAGGATATGCTCAAAAAGTGTGGCTACAAAATTAGCGAACCAAAAGATTCTCATCTTTGCTGTGGCTCTGCCGGCACTTATAATCTTTTACAACCAAAAATCTCAAAAGAGTTAAAAATTAGAAAAATTCAGAGCTTAGAGGCAAAAAATCCCGATATAATTGCAGCTGGAAATTTAGGCTGTATGATGCAAATTTCCTCCTCGACAAATATTCCGGTAGTCCACACAGTCGAACTAATTGATTGGGCAACGGGAGGACCCAGACCCAATAAATTAAGTATTTAAAATTAGCTAAATTTTTCAGATCCAAAAATCATGTAGAAAAATTTTGTAGCTTCTTGAAATTGATTTTTTTATCCCCACATTGAAAGATGAGATGCCACTTAAGGGTCTCTAAACACTATTTGCCTAAGCCGATTTACGGGTAGGTGCAAATTGGAATCGCTCATAGGAGGATATACAATGCGACAATTTGATTTTTCACCACTTTACAGAGCAACTGTAGGTTTTGACCAGATAGCAGATATGTTTGACCGTGTTCTTACTTCCGACACACAAACATCAAGCTACCCACCATATAATATAGAGAAGATTGATGAAGATGCATATCGCATCTCTGTAGCCGTAGCCGGGTTTTCTGAGGCTGATCTAAATGTTGAGGTTAGAGAGAATTCCTTGTTTATTTTGGCGGGGAAATCGGACGAAAAACAAAAGAATTACTTATATAGAGGCATTGCGACCCGTAGTTTTGAGCGTCGTTTTCAGTTGGCCGATCACATGCATGTTAATGGGGCAAACCATTCTGATGGAATGCTTCACATAGACTTAAAAAGAGAAGTTCCCGAGGCTTTGAAGCCGAGAAAAGTACATATATCTAATGGATCTTCGAAGCAAACAATTGAGGCTCTAGCTAGCTAGAGCAAATTTGATAGCGCTGGCTATTCTGCTGGCGCTACAACCGCAACCATCGGCCCAATATCGAAACCAAAATCTATTCGATTGAGTTTTGTAGAGTAGAGCCTGGATATATTTCCATCTAAATAAAGAGCATTATCAATTTTGAAATGATCTAAGAATGTACTTGCAAAGTGATGAAAATTCACTGCTTCATTTGAAATTAAAAATATTGCTTTTGATCCATTTCTACTTATGCCAACTCCGCTTCGTACGAATTTCGAAGTTCCATTCCTTATAAATTTTGGGTGGATTTTACCATCAATCACCAATAATGGGCCTGATTGTGTAGCGTATTGGCATTGTATTTTAGCTTGAGCAAATTTTTTTGTTTCTAGAATTAAAAATTTGCTCTTATTAATGCAAAACACACCATTCGGTAATAACCCAAAGTTGCCTGGCCCATCCCTAGTAATAAGAGGTGAAAATTCGTTGAAATTTTCGACATATAAACCAACTGGAGATCTATCAGTGTGGTACATTCCGCCATTCGTGGCAAAAATAATATCGAGGCCTTGCTCTCTAAGGGAAGTATCTAATTTTTGAAATTGTCCAAAAATTTTTCCAGTTTCGTCATTTAGAAACAGGCGTACGTCATCTTTTGGTAATTCTGCTGTACAAGCTGTGAAGGGCGTTTCTTGAAACCTAAAGGCCTGGCAGTCAGCGGACCAAACGGGGGTAAGCCATAACGCTAAGATAATGAGAAAAGATTTCATTTGGTATCCAAATCCCGTTTAACATTTTCCTGACTAAAAAGCCTTCTAGTCTCTTCAATTCTGTCGAATGTCTCGTCGATGCGAAATCTTAGGTCAGGTGTATATTTCAACGTTAATTTTTTCGATATTGATCTTCGGATCTCAGATTTGTTTTTTGCCAACAGTACAATCAAATCCTCTCCCCCTTGTCCTCCTAGTGGACAAACATAGGCCGTTGCAATTTTAAGATCTGGAGATGCAGTAACTTCACTGACTGTTACAGATATTCTGTTTAAATCAGGATCATGAATTGTGCCTTGCATTAATATGTCAGACAGAGCTCTCCGTATGAGCTCTCCTACCCGTAGTTGCCTTTGTGATGGTCCAGCGCCATCATTAAATTTATTCTTTGCCATTTTTGATAATCTATTACCTTAATATTGATCTTTGCCAAACGCGCGTAGGCACGTTATGGACATTATAGCATAGTACTAAGGACGTAAAATGGCTGATTTACTGAAAGTAGTTGTAACTGGTGCTTCAGGACGTATGGGGCAAACTCTTATTAATCTAATAACTAAAAATGGAAAGCTAGAACTCGTAGGTGCGCTAGAGCGCTCAAACCATGAATGGATTGGGCAGGATATAGGTGCTGCAATGGGTGGAAGCGAACTTGGGGTGATTGTTTCTGAAGATCCAATTGAGGTTATTGCACATGCGGAAGCAATCATTGATTTTACGACACCATCAGCAACCATTGAGTTTTCTAAGTTTGCCGCGCAAGCTCGTGCTATTCATGTTATTGGCACGACTGGAATGTCAGAAGGCGATTTAGAAAAAATCAAGGCAGCAAGTTTTCACTCAGTTGTTGTTAGAGCTGGAAACATGTCTCTTGGCGTAAATTTGTTGGTTGCTTTGACTAAAAGAGTTGCAGCGGCGCTTGATGATGAATTTGATATTGAAATTATCGAGGCACATCACAAACATAAGGTAGACGCTCCTTCTGGAACGGCTTTAATGCTAGGTGAAGCAGCAGCAGATGGTAGAGGCATAAGCTTAACTGCATCAGTAGATAGAGGGCGCGATGGTATAACTGGAGCCCGAAATAAAGGCTCTATTGGATTTGCCTCAATTAGGGGTGGTGATATTGTAGGAAGACATGATGTTTTATTTGCATCAAATGGAGAGCAATTAACCCTGAGCCATAATGCAACAGATCGGAATATATTTGCTAGAGGTGCTTTAAAAGCAGTGCTTTGGGCTAGAGATAAACAGCCTGGTCAGTATGACATGATGGATGTCTTAGGATTAAATTAGTTTTGGATCTTTAAGAAGGATTTATAGCTATTAAGACATTCATTTTAAAACTTATTACTTTTGTGTTTATGGCTAGTCTGGTTTCAGCAAGTGAAATTGGCGTTACCAGTCGTTCTGATTTCGAAAATTTAGTTATTAATAAAAAATTAGAACGTTTTTTAATTTCATTATCTGTAACAAGTGACGGCAAAATAAAAGGTTCCGCAGCTGGCAGGAATGTTACTGGAGATTGGGATTGGATAGATGGGTTTTTTTGTAGAACTATGCTTTGGGGCGCACGCGAGCTAAAATATAATTGTCAGCTAGTAACTTTTGATGGTAGGCGTTTACACTTTATTTCTGATCAAGGTAAAGGACAAAAGGCCAGCTTCGCGCTGCGCTAACTTTGATTTTTGAACGGCTCCATCCCTTTTCTGGCTAATTCATCTGCCCGCTCATTTTCTGGGTGTCCGGCATGTCCTTTAACCCACTCCCAGATAACTTGATGCCTTGATCTAGCTTGGTCTAATCTGCGCCATAATTCTGCATTTTTGACTGGTTTTTTTGAGGTTGTTTTCCATTTATTATTTTTCCAATTCTCTAACCATTTGGTCACACCATTTTTGACGTATGAGCTGTCGGTAATAATTTTTATTTTACAGGGCCTATCTAGAGCCTCCAAAGCGGATATTGCTGCCAATAACTCCATCTGGTTATTAGTTGTGTCTTTTTGGCCACCAAAAAGTTCTCTTTCCTTGATAACTCTTTCCTGGTTTCTAGCAACTAATAGAACGCCCCACCCTCCAGGGCCAGGATTTCCTGAGCAAGCTCCGTCCGTGTAAGCAAATAAATTATGCATGACAAAGAATTATGATAAAATTTGCACTTTCACCATCTAAACCTTTTGCCTCACCTAAATGATGTGAAATATGATAAAACCCTTCATTTGACAGTATATTTCTAATTTCTTTTTCTTCGAAGTATGTATATTTCCGCCCAATCTTATCACGCTTTTCCCCTGTTCCTAATTTTAATCCAATACTAAACAAACCATGCGGCTTCAGACTTTTGAATATGGTCCTGATTAATGGAGTTATTTCTTTTTTTGGAGCATGTAGAAGGGAAAAATTAGCCCAAACTCCATCATATTGTTTGGTTGCTTGGAATGATTTAAAATCTGCTACCCACCAATTAATTTGTATTTCCATTGAGGCGATTTCAATCATTTTCTGTGATGCATCGAAAGCATCAACCTTAAAACCACCTGCTAGAAACTTTTTTGCAAAATAACCAGGCCCACATCCATAGTCCAAAACGAGACCATCTTTTGGTAATGCATTTGAAAAATCGCCATACGCTTTCAAAGAAACTTTATCTATTTCCAGATTTGCGTATTCAGCTGCATTTTTATTATAGGCATCAATCGTTCGATTATCCATTCACAACCCTAAATTTATAGACAAACAAATAATAACAAAAAGTGTTAAAATACTTCTCAAAAACAGCCACCATTCTGGAGTTAGTTGCCAAAAATAGAAGCGTATATCAATTGCAAAGACTCCTAAAAAGCCGATAATTAAGCCCATGAATGGATTCATTAATAACCCGTTAAAAGTAAAAAATGCCCATAGTGCTGGTAAAACTGATAATATAAATCCAAACGGTCGTCTTTTATCACCTACCTTTGCTGCGAAACCCCATAAAACTCCAGACATGAATGCGAGAATGATAGTGCCATAAATCAGATTTACACTAGAGCCGGTATATTCATCGCTTAGCCCAGTTAATTTCAAGTTTTCTGAAACAAAATCGTAAGAAGTTGTCACTCCCCAAAAAAAAGGTATCAGACCTGCTAAACCCAAAATTAAGGCCGAATTGGGAATTTTTTTCACGCTGGTTCTCGTAGAACTCTTGGAACTTTGAAGTTAACGTTTTCAACCGCGGTTTCGACAATTTCTACGTCAACATGATGGTTCTCTCTGAACGAGTCAATAACTTCATTTATTAGAACTTCTGGGGCAGATGCACCTGCGGTAATACCCAAGGTTTCTATACCTTTTAATGCCCTAAAATCTATTTCATCGGCCCTTTGAACGAGTTGAGAGTAATTACAGCCGGCCCGTTTGCCTACTTCTACTAGGCGTTTAGAATTGGATGAATTTGGAGAACCGACTACTAACAGTGCTTCAATCTTTTTTGCTATTTCCTTGACTGCAAGCTGTCGATTTGTTGTTGCGTAGCAAATATCTTCTTTATGAGGGCCCTGAATAGTGGGAAATTTTTTTTGTAGCGCTTGAACAACTGAAAAAGTATCATCTATAGAGAGCGTTGTTTGTGTGACATAGGCAAGATTTTGGGGATCCCTTACCTCTAAATCTTGAATATCTAATTCATCTTCAACAAGTAGAACTTCTCCTTCTGGAAGTTGTCCCATTGTCCCGATTGTTTCAGGATGGCCGCGGTGACCAATCATTACAATTTGCAATCCATTCTTGTTATGGCGTTCTGCTTCAATATGAACCTTGCTAACTAGCGGACAGGTAGCATCTACAAAAACTAGGTTTCTTGCTTCTGCTGCACTTGGTACCGCTTTTGGTACACCATGGGCAGAAAAAATAACTGGCCGGTCATTGGGACATTCATCAAGTTCTTCAATAAAAATTGCACCTTTATCTTTTAAACCGTCTACTACAAACTTATTGTGAACAATTTCATGTCTAACATAGACAGGTGCTCCCCATTTATCTAACGCCATTTCGACGATTTGAATCGCACGGTCAACTCCGGCACAGAACCCTCTTGGTGCTGCTAGAAAGATTTTTAGTTCCGGCTTTTTCATATTTGTCTCAAAGCATAATATTTATTTTGACAATATGAAGCGTACCATTATCCGTAAATAGTAAATTTCGATTATTTTTTATTTTGTAAACTTTTATTTCTATGAAATTTTAGCTATTTTGCTTCAACATTAAAGAAATTAGCTGTTTTAAAATCATTTTACTGCTTTGAGGCTAAAATGCATGAACCCCAATAACCATAAATTTCTAATAGCATTAGGAAGCAATATTAGTTTAGGGAGTACTCGACCTTTAGAAATAATTAAAAGAGCAATCGTCGAATTAAGTAAATCTGATATTCATGTAGTGTCCCTAAGTAGGTTTTATGAAACCCCCGCTTATCCAGAAGGAAGTGGACCAAATTTTATTAATTCTGTAGTCAAAGCCGAAGCTAAATATTCTTCACAACAATTACTGCAGAAATTGCATGAAATAGAAGAAAGATTTGATAGGCAGAGGGTTTCACGTTGGGTCGCTAGGACTCTGGATTTGGATTTACTTGCGCTAGGGGGACATGTGGTTCCAAGTAGTAAGATATTTCAACAATGGCTTGACCTCCCATTAAGTGAACAGAGGAAAAAAATACCAAGCGAGTTAGTTCTACCTCATCCCAGAATTCAAGATAGAGCATTTGTTCTTTCACCGCTGTTGGACATAGAGCCGAATTGGATACACCCAATACTCAATAAGACAGTGTTGCAACTATATGAGGAATTATCTGAGCAAGAAAAAAAGAATATTCAGATATTGTAATAAAGACTTGTCTTTAAATGTATGAGGTTTTATATGCTCGTAATCCATTAGTCTATTTAGGAGAGCCAAATGGCGCGGGTTACTGTCGAAGATTGTGTTGATAAAATTCCAAACCGATTTGAGCTGGTTATGCTAGCTTCTCATAGAGCAAGAGAAATATCTTCAGGCTCATCCATTACTGTAGATAGGGACAACGATAAAAATCCGGTGGTTTCATTGCGAGAAATTGCTGATGAAATGCAATCTGCTGACGAGCTCCGTGAAAGATTAATTGAATCCAACCAGACGCAAATTGAAGTAGACGAACCAGAAGACGATTCCATGGCAATGCTAATGGGTGAAGAGACTGATCAGCCAGCAGAAGACGACATGTCTGAAGAGAAGCTTTTGAGAGCTTTAATGGCGTCAAAGGGACAGTAATACGATAAAGTCTTGCTGGGAATTGCATGCTGACAGCACAAGCTCTTGCAGATCTAGTTTTAAAATATAATCCCAAATCGAATTCTGCTAAAATAGTCGAAGCCTACAAGTACGGTCAAAATAAACATGAAGGTCAATTTCGGAAATCTGGAGAGCCTTATTTTACGCATCCGGTTTCTGTAGCAGAAATTTTAGCTGAGCAGCGTTTGGATGATTCAACAATCATCACTGCTCTCCTACATGATACAATCGAAGATACTGGCTCAACAAAACAGGATATTGCTAGGTTATTTTCGCATGAAATATCCGAACTTGTTGATGGTGTAACAAAACTAACCAAAATTCAATTGAGCTCTATGGAGACACAAGAAGCCGAAAACATTCGAAAATTGTTAATGGCTATCGCCCAAGATATCAGAGTTATTCTTGTTAAACTCGCTGATAGATTACACAATATGCGTACAATAAAGGCAATGCCCCGCAATAAACAGCAGCAAAAAGCCCGAGAAACAATGGATATTTTTGCACCTTTAGCGGGTCGGATGGGTATGCAGTTTATCCGGGAAGATTTAGAGGATTTAGCCTTTAAAATCTTAAATCCTAAGGGGCGGGAATCTATAATACGCAGGTTTATCAATTTGCAAAAAGATGCTGGTGATGTGATTCAACGAATCTCACGAGACATGCATTCGGAATTTGGAAAAGAATATATCGAAGCTGAGGTTTTGGGACGCGCAAAAAAGCCTTACTCCATGTGGCGCAAAATGCAAGAAAAGGAACTATCTTTTTCTCGTCTTTCAGATATTTATGGATTTCGAATTATTTGTGCCTCTGAAGTAGATTGCTACAGAATTCTCGGAGTAATTCATCGCCGCTGGAAAGCTGTTCCAGGGCGTTTTAAAGATTATATCAGCCAACCTAAAACAAATGGCTATCGATCTATTCATACGACTGTATCTGGACGCGATGGAAAACAAGTAGAAGTTCAAATTAGAACGCGTCAAATGCATGATGTAGCGGAAAGTGGTGTTGCCGCTCACTGGTCATATCGCGATGGTGTAAGAAGTGAAAATCCCTTCACTGTTGATCCTGTGCAATGGATTACCCGCCTAATCGATGAATTTGACAGCGAAGAAGATCATGAAGTTTTTTTAGAAGCTGTTAAATTGGAAATGTACGCAGATAAAGTTTTTTGTTTTTCTCCAAAAGGTGATGTTCTAACTTTTCCAGCAGGCGCAACGCCGATAGATTTTGCTTATGCTATTCATACAAGAATAGGAAATTCTTGCGTTGGTGCAAAGGTAGATGGCCTAAGAGTTCCTCTCTGGACTAAATTGCGCAATGGCCAATCGGTTGAAATTATAACTGCTCAAGGGCAGAACCCTCAACCTACCTGGTTAGATATGACAGAGACCGGTAAAGCGAAAACTGCGATACGTAGAGCTCTTAGAGAGGTTGATAAAGAACGCATGGTTGTTATGGGTAAAGCATTATTGAGGACTGCATTTGAACATATTGGCAAGAAAGCTAGTGATAAATCACTTGAGCTTGCCGCTTCAAAAATGCGTTTTGCAAATTCCAAAGAACTTTTAGCTCGCGTTGGCAGTACTGAAGTAAGACCGGGCCACGTTGTTCAGCTAGTTCATCCAGAGGTTACTTCCGCTGATGAATTTGATGTAGATCAAGCGAGAGCAGTTATAGGTTTAAATGAGGGTCAATTTTTAGATCGGAGGCCATGTTGTGGGCCCTTGCCCGGTGAGCGAATTGTTGGCATTGCTTCGGGAGGATCGGGCGTTTCTATTCATGCCATAGACTGTCTTGAATTAGCTCGTTTTGAGGAAAAACCAGAACTGTGGATAGATCTGCATTGGCAGGGCGGAAAGCACGCGGCAGTGTATCCTACAGGCATCGAAATAACGATTAGCAATGACGCAGGCGTTTTAGGTAGAGTTTGTACTATAATTGGAGAAATGGGGGCTAATATTTCTGACTTAACCTTTGTGGATAGAAAGCCAGACTTTTATAAAATTGAAATCTCCGTTGAGTTAAATGGTATTGAACACTTGCATTCTTTGCTAACTCAGTTAGAGGCTGAAGGAGAAGTTGCATCCATAAAGCGGTGCCGCGGTTATAAGCTCGAAAATATATCTCAAAAATAAGGAAATTTTACCTTGGTATTTAAACGGCGAGATAGGCGGTCAATAACAAGTATATTGATCCGTTTCTTTTGGCCGAAAGGTGGATGGAAAAGAGCTTTTCACTACGTTCATTATAGGCTTCGCCGATTGCCAGATTCGTCGCAAAAGATTTCTCGCGGTATTTGGGCTGGTTTATTCACCACTTTCACTCCCTTTTATGGACTACATTTTCTTACGGCCGCAATTATAGCCAGAGCTTTGAAAGGAAATATTCTGGCTGCACTATTGGCAACATTTTTTGGAAATCCACTTACTTACGTCCCAATAGGTGTAGTTTCCTTACAAACAGGCCATTTTTTTCTTGGAACTGATTACGTGCCTTCTGGGGCGGGCGGCAAATCAATTTTAGAAAAGTTTTTAGATGCAGGAGCGGACCTTCAGCAAAATGTTTTGGCGTTTGTTAAGGGCGTAGATACAGATTGGTCGCGACTAGAGATATTTTACCAAGAAGTGTTTTTTCCCTACATGATAGGTGGAATTATACCAGGGTTAATAATAGCTTCATCAGGTTATTACTTGAGTGAGCCGATTATAAGGGCTTATCAAAACAGGCGGAAAGGCTTTTTGCTTAAAAAACTTAGGGCACTGAAATCACGATCTTCTCATAAAGCTGGCAAAAAGAAATAAGTGACATAAAATATAGGCGTAAACATCGCAAAGGAAGAGGCAAATGGAATCGATAAAAAAATTACGATTAGGGGTAAATATCGATCATGTTGCCACGGTACGAAATGCCCGTGGATCGGCTTACCCAGACCCTGTGCGAGCAGCTATTATTGCTCAAGAAGCAGGAGCAGATGGGATAACTGCACACTTACGGGAAGATAGGCGACATATTGTTGATCAGGATATTGTGTCAATAATAAAAGCGATAAATATTCCCTTAAACTTTGAAATGGCTGCTACGGAGGAAATGCAGAAAATTGCATTAGCTCATGAGCCATATGCTGTCTGTATAGTTCCGGAGAAGCGTGAAGAGCGCACCACAGAAGGCGGTTTGGATGTCGTTAAAGAAGAAAAGAAACTCGCCCATTTCATCACGCCTCTTCGCGACAAGGGTTCCCGGGTTTCTATATTTATAGCTGCAGATGAAAATCAAATCAAAGCCGCAAGCAGGATTGGTGCTCAAGTCGTAGAACTGCACACTGGAGCTTATTGTGACTTACATTATGAGAAAAGTTTTGAGGAAAAAGAAGCTGAACTCACCCGTCTAAAAGATATGGCGGCGCTTGCACATAGCCTGGGACTTGAGGTTCACGCTGGGCACGGATTAACTTATGAAACGGTTACACCAATTGCGGAGTTGCCTGAAGTTGTTGAGTTGAATATTGGGCATTTTTTGATTGGTGAAAGTATATTTTCTGGATTAAAAGAAGCTATTTTGAAAATGAGAGAATTGATGGATAAAGCACGCTTGTAATGATACTTGGAATTGGTACAGACTTAGCAAATATAGATAGAATTCAAGGTGTTTTAGCTAGACACGGGGATAGGTTCAGAAATCGAGTTTTTACCGAAACAGAGCAAGCTAAAGCTTCACGACGGAAAGATGAAGCAGGGACTTATGCAAAGAGATGGGCCGCAAAAGAAGCTTGCTCTAAGGCTCTTGGCACAGGTTTAAGAATGGGAATTGCCTGGAGAGATATGTCAATAAGTAATTTATCTAGTGGACAGCCGATAATGGAGGTCACAGGATGGGCAAAAAAGCGATTAGATGAACTAACGCCAGAGGATCACAGAGCTATAGTTCATGTTTCCTTGACCGATGATTATCCTTGGGCACAGGCATATGTAGTAATTGAAGCAAGGCCTTTAGCTTGACAGGTAAGGCAGCAAAGGTAAGAAGAACCAAACTATCTGAGGTAAAAAGCAATGGCAAAAACTAAGAAAAGTTTGGGCGGTTCAGTAATTGAAACTATTAAAACAATAGTCTACGCACTACTCTTGGCTGGAATATTTAGGTCATTATTTTTTCAACCATTTTGGATTCCGTCTGGTTCAATGAAGGATACGCTTCTTATAGGAGATTTTCTTTTTGTGAATAAAATGGCCTATGGATACTCGTATGCGTCTTGCCCGAGTATAATAATTCCCCGTTTCGGAATTAATGTTGATGCAGAGGATTTTTGTGGTTTCGTAAAAAGGAATAATGGGCGCTTATTCGGAGGACAACCACAAAGGGGTGACGTGGTTGTATTTAGGCACCCAGTTAGCGGAAGAGATTATATCAAGCGCCTTATTGGCCTGCCTGGAGATAAGGTTCAAATAAAAGATGGTGAAATAAGCATCAATGACAAAAAAATTGAGATGGCTGATGCAGGAATTTTTGTTGAATCTTATGCGCCTCAAGGGCCCTTCCGAAACCAACCTAGGTGTTCCAATAATCCCCAAAAATTTGGTGAGGATTGTGAAAAGTTTAGACTAAAGTCTACCCTACCTGATGGCCGCACTTTTTTTAATTTAGATACATTTACAGGGGAAAATATAGGCAACAGCATTTATAATGTTCCGTCTGGCCATTATTTCTTTATGGGTGATAACCGAGATAACTCTCTTGATAGTAGGATAGGGCAAGTTCAAGGCGGCGTCGGCTTTGTACCATACGAGAACCTGGTAGGAAGAGCAGATCGTGTTATGTTTTCATCAGCTGGTCGTTCCATGTTGTTTTTCTGGACATGGAGAAGTGATCGATTTTTCAAGGTAGTCCAGTGAAAAAATCTGAATCTATTCGATCTTTCGAGCAGAGACTGGGCTACCAATTTTCCGATTTAAGTTTGCTGATTGAAGCTTTAACGCATTCATCTATAGCTTCAAAAGCTAAAAAAGATAATCAGCGATTGGAATTTCTTGGCGACCGTATTCTTGGGCTCGTTATGGCTGAAGCTTTGTTGGAGACTGATCAATTGGCTTCGGAGGGAACTCTTGCACCAAGATTTAATGCTTTGGTTCGGAAAGAAGCGTGCGCTGACGTTGCACGCCAAATCAATCTAGGCGGTGTGCTTAAAATAGGTCGGTCTGAAATGCTTTCAGGAGGCCGCAGAAAGGATGCATTACTCGGGGATGGCATGGAGGCGGTGATTGCTGCTATTTATAAAGATGGTGGTTTTGAAGTTGCCAAGAAAATAATAATTGAGCTTTGGGGTGATCGTATTAAGAACGTAAAAGGTGATGCGCGTGATGCAAAAACGATGCTCCAAGAGTGGGCGCAGGCCCGAGGGCAAAATCCTCCTAAATATCAGGTCATGTCGCAAAGTGGTCCGGATCATGCGCCAGATTTTTGTGTAAAAGTACTATTGGAGTCAGGGGAAACGGCCGATGCTTTAGCTGGAAGTAAAAGGCAGGCAGAGCAAATGGCTGCAAAATCTCTTCTACAAACTATGGGAGAATTAATTTAATGACCCGGTCGGGTTTCGTAGCGTTAATTGGTGAGCCAAATGCCGGAAAGTCTACACTTCTTAATAAGATGGTTGGAGCAAAAATCTCTATCGTTACTCATAAAGTGCAGACAACTCGAACACGCATACGTGGGGTCAGTATAGAAGATCAATCTCAAATTATTTTTGTGGATACTCCCGGCTTGTTTGAACCGCGTAGGCGATTAGACCGAGCAATGGTCGCCGCAGCTTGGAGATGTGCTGCTGATTCCGACATAACTCTTTTGCTAGTGGAAGCACATCGAGGATTAACGGAGGGTGTAGAAAAAATAATTTCGTCGATTTCTGAAACTGGGTTAAATAGAAAAATAGCTTTAGCTATCAATAAAATTGACAAAGTCGATGTTAATGATTTGCTTTCTTTGAGCAAAGAAATCAATGAACGCTACTCTTTTACCGAAACATTTATGATTTCAGCAGAAAAGGGCAAAGGTGTGGATGACTTAAGGCGTTGGTTAGCATCGAATTTACCAGAGGGGCCATGGCTTTATCCAGATGATCAAATATCTGACATGCCTTTGAGGATGATAGCTGCAGAAATAACGCGTGAAAAATTGACACTTCGGTTGCACCAAGAGCTTCCTTACCAGTTGACGGTTGAAACAGAAAAATGGGAAGAAAAGCCTGACAAGTCGGTGCGTATTGAACAGATGATTTATTTATCCAGGTCAGGTCACAAGGGAATCGTGTTAGGGAAAAAAGGCGAAACTATAAAAGCTGTTTCAATGGCATCAAGACTGAGTATTGAAGAGTTTTTAGGTAGCAAGGTTCATTTGTTTTTAAGACTGAAAGTCAGGGAAAAGTGGATGGATGAAGTAGAGCGCTACTCAGAGATGGGTCTAGACTTCAGAGACGGCAACGCATGACTCGCCTTACTAGTTCATTCTGGGTTCAAGCTTATATAAAAAAACTAAATTTGATGGGAGTACCAGCTTTCGTAGTTTCGCATGGAGATGACACGGCTGGCGCAATTATTGTAAAAGTGAATAAATTAAATGGCGATGCAATTTTATTTGAAAGATCTTTCTCTTTGGAAAAAAATACAAGCCAGTGGTCAAAATTTCAAAGTGGAGACGAAAAGGAATTAGATGAATTATTATTTAGGCAACTCTCTAGAGACAGGGATCTTTGGGTTATTGAAATAGAGTCACGCCAAGGTGATCCTTTTCTTGATGATGTATAAAGTAACATGCAATTTTAAATTTTCAGGAAGTTTCCATGGAATGGCGTGATAAAGGAATTCTACTGGCAACAAGGCCATTTGGAGAGACTTCTCTAATCATTGATGTTTTTACACCTGATCATGGAAAATCTAGTGGAGTCGTAAGGGGAGGGCAGTCAAAAAAGCTCAAGCCAATATTACAGATTGGTGCCCAATTAGATTTAACATGGAAGGCTCGATTGGAGGAGCATCTGGGCTCTTTTCAAGTTGAACTAATAAGATCCAGAACTGCAAATGTAATGAATGACCGCCTTCTCTTGGCTGGCATGCTATCATCTACAACATTGATCAGCAGGTTTTTTCCGGTGGGGCAGGCTTACAAACAGTTTTATGAGAGTTCAGAAAATCTTTTTGATCTGCTGAAATTTCCCGATATTTGGGCTCTTGGTTATTTCAAGTGGGAATTAGAATTTCTGGCAACTCTTGGCTTTGGATTGGATTTAGAAAAATGCGCTGTTACTGGCTCCACAGCGGACCTAAAATTTATTTCGCCTAAATCAGGGCGGGCTGTATCTCAAGCTGGAGCTGGTGAGTGGTCATCTAAATTATTGCCTTTCCCGGTTGCAGCTCGCGGCCGAGGGAATTCGCTCGAGGATATTTTAGATGGTCTTAAAGTTTCTCAATTTTTCCTGGAAAGGAAAGTATTGGCCACATTCGGAATGGAACATTTGCCTGCAGCAAGGTTTCGCTTCATCTCTTTACTAGAAAAAAAAATCAGAAATTAAATTTCTCACTTCAAAATAGCCACACTTTTTGTGGAGTTTTAACAAATCACAGAGCTTTTGCTAATAGGTGTGGTGAGCAGATATTAACAATGTTTTGCTTTGTACAGATAGCCAAAATCTATATCATCAATATTACCCAGTAGCAGCCAAATTCTTACAGTTCATCTCTCCAAGGTGGATTTGCCCCCGCACGGCCAACTGTTTTAGCAGCAGTGCGGACACCAAAACTCAAAGCCGCTACAATATCACTTTCTAAAATTAACCTAATAGTAGCTTTATTTAGAAGGCCTGCTTCGGCGAGACTCGTGAGAAATCCAGCGTTGAAGCTGTCACCCGCGCCGACTGTGTCGACAACTTTTACTTTTAGACTGTCAACGAAGATTGGATTTCCCTCAGGCTTCCAAGCCCTTACGCCAGAACCACCGCACGTTAAAATAACAAGGGCAGGTCCAAGTTTCTGCAACTTAGCAACTTTTGTTTCAGTTGATTCTGTTTCGGGAAAGAACCAATTTAAATCTTCGTCAGAAACCTTTACTATGTCAGCTAATCTGAGCATCCGTTCCATATGGTCACGAAAGAGCGGTTCATTTGAAACAAAGCTTGGCCGAATATTGGGATCAACCATAACGACCGAGCCAGTAGCATGTGTCTCAGCAAATTGTACATAGGTCTCTGCTCCAGGTGCACAGTGAAGACTGATGCCACCGAATAAAAAAGCTGTAACATCGTCCAATCGGTGCGGCATATCCTCGACTGCTATCATCCGACCCGCTGAGTTTTCGTCATAAAATAGATAAGATGCCTGACCATCAGTCAATTGAACAAAAGCTAACGTTGTTGGGCGATCTGAAAGTATGGTATTGCTGGTATCTACATTGCTTGCACTCAATTCAGCCATGAGCTGTTGGCCAAAAATATCGGTAGAAATGCCACTCATTAATCCCACACGACATTCTAGCCGACCTATGCCAATGGCAGTATTGAAAATAGCGCCCCCTGGGTAAGGAACAAAACCATTCTTATCCTTGACTGTCTGCTCTGGGATCATGTCAATTAGAGATTCTCCGCAACAAAGGATCATGTTAGTTTCCTAAAATTTTTGACTGCATTGGTCAGTCTTACATAAGTGGCTCAACTTAGACTTCTAGGTAGATTTCAATCGCTTTGTCTAGCCCTTGGTTCCATATTATACCCAACCAAGTCGCAAAGCTGTCGGCAAATTGCAGTTCCTCAGCCAGGTTTCCATATATTTGACTCATTTCTAGCCATACGCTGGGATTACTACGCGCGGCCTTGGCGTTGGCTTGCAGTTCGTCCCAAAAAGGATCATTTGGTTCAATGACGGTGCCATCTTCGCGCGTGCCTTCACACATGCGGGCCCAAGAAGCTTGAATTAAGGCCAATCCGTCTATAGGTGTGGCGTTAGCTAATCCATCACGAATTGAAGGAATTAAGAAGCCTGGCTGTCGAGATGATCCATCAAAGGCTACTCGACGGGTCGTATCAATTATTTTCGGGTTTGAAAAACGTTTGTGAACTAAATCAACGTAATTCTCAGGTGTTATACTAGGTACTGGTTTTACATGGGGCGCCACTTCGCTAAGAATTACTTTTTTAAACAAAGGGCCTAACAATGAATTTTTCATGCATTGGTCAATGGTTTCAATAGACAGTAACTCCCCGGGTACAGCAATCACTTGATGACCACCGTTAAGAATACGAATTTTCATCATCTCAAAATCATGGACGTCATTTGTAAAAGTAGCCCCAGCTATGTCCCAATCTGGACGACCGGCACAAAAATCATCTTCAATCACCCATTGGCGAAAGTCTTCATGGGTGACAGGCACTTCGTCGGAAATGCCAAGATCATGAACTAAGTCTAGCTCTTTGGCGGTGGTGGCTGGTACGATGCAATCCACCATTGAATTAGGAAAACTACAATTCGCTTCAATCCATTCAGAAAGCTTTGGATCAGATAGTTCAGCGAGTGCTACTATTACCTGACGCAAGGTCGCTCCATTGCCCTGCAGATTATCGCAGCTTTGGCAGGTAAAAGGTCCCACCCCGCTGTCGCGCCGCAACCGCAGGGCGGCGACCATTGCCCCAAAGGCGGTTTTTGGCGCCTCTGGATGGGTGGCATCATGGACGATATCTGGGTGGCTAGAGTCAAAGCTTTTGCTGACGGGATCAATATAATAACCGCCCTCAGTCACAGTCAGAGTTACAATTTTAATCTCTGGCTTTGCCATCTGGGCGATTAGTGCTCCATTATCGGCTTCGATTGGGATATAATCAATCATAGAACCCACAACTTCAACTCTTCGTCCCACCGGGGATAATTCAAGAAGGGTAGTCAGGAAATCTTGCGCTTGGAGTTTAAGGCGCTGGGCTTTATCAAATTCTTTTACACCCGCACCAATGATAGCCCATTCATAGGCTTGTCCCTGCTGCATCAAGCGATGTAGATACCAAGACTGATGGGCGCGGTGGAAATTGCCCAGCCCAATGTGAACAATTCCCGCGGTCAAATTGTTACGGTCATAGTTAGGGATTTTCACACCGCTGGGAAGTTTGGTTAGTGTTGAATTCGAAAGACTAGGGATGGCTGAATTCTGCATTTTTTTCTCATCAAGTTGTCTAGGTCTGTCCATCAACAGTCCAATTCTAAAACGTGCATCCTAATATCGCGCATCAATCAATGTCGCAGCCATTTTTCATAATCACATACTAATAAATGGCGTGGGGGCTCGTCTTCTTCTATTTGTGAGAAACGGCCAATTGTTTCACGGAAAACGTTGTCGGTATTGTCGTCATTTACCGTTGACACCTCACCGATTAAAACATCACCACCTTCACCCCAAAAGGCGTGCCAGTCTCCAGGCATGAGGGTCACGCTTTCTCCTGGAGCGAGGCGGAGTTTATCCCCAGGGGCAAAGTCTCGGCGAATACCGTCACAGAACACTACTCCACCTGCATCTTTAGCAAACTCATCATCGGTATTAGATCCAAATAACTCCACCACTAAAGTAGCGCCACCGCGATTAATAATATCTTCTGCTTTGATTACGTGAGTGTGCATGGGCGATAGCTGATCTTGCCTAGAGATCAGCAGTTTTTCAGCATAGCACATGCCACCACCACGCTGTAAATCTGCCAATCGGCCATTGCGCAGGGTGAACAAAAACAACCCCATGGAGTCAAAATTTCCCAGACCGAAGTCAGTGATGTCCCAGCCACATTGGGTATCGATAATATGCTCAGCAGCGGTTTTATTGTCGAAAAATTCTTTGGGAGTCCAGTAGGCGAATGGCGGTAGTTGGAATCCAAAGCTGCGGATCATCTCATCCGCATGTGCAATAATATCGTTAACTCTTGAACGTTTCATGCTGTGTCCATATTCATATTGTCAAATTGGTACCAGGAGGTCAGACACCACGCCTGCGCCTGCGCTCTTTCATTTTTTCATGTGCTTCGGGCGTGCCATCGTGGAAAGACCCAAACCATTTATCCAGCGGAACCATGCCGTCGGCATAATTCACTTCAAAATATTTGTGATGGAGATAATGTGCGTAATAAGACCTATCAACAGATGTTTCCTCGCCAGTCACAATCCGGTCGAATCCCGTATGCCCCTCCGCTGGAGCAACCCCAAGCCTAGATATGAGATTGATCATATGCACGGGGTGTGCAGGTATTACAAAGAAGATTAGGACAGAGGAAAAATAGATCACATGTTCGATTGGGTGCATGGACAGCCCAGACCAAGGTCCTGGGTTTGTATTTCGATGATGAATCTGGTGCGCAATTCGGTAGAGTGGTGGCCAGTGTAGGAGACGGTGCGCAAAATAAAACCCCACTTCATGCACAAACGGTACAAGGAGGAAAATTAAAGTGAATGCCACTGGGTTCTCGACAGGATTGATTATCGTCGCATAGCCATTTGAATAGGCCCAAAGCAATAGCATTTCATAGCATGTCCAGATGGGCACCCCACTTGCCAGTGTCCAGAACATATTGTCATAGGTCTGATTATTAAAGGTGAAGCGCTTTGAATTTCCGTCAGGCCATTTTCGATTATATTTAAAATCTGTACCCTGTTTTCGAAATACATAGAGCCATAAATGCCAAGCACCATAAACAAGCAGTGCCAGAACAAGGTTTCGTACCAGAAGCACCCCGAACCAAAACACCGAAAGTGTCTGGAAATGATTTAGTGACGGGGTCAGAAAGAACCAAATGCCGATCGCAGCAATAGCGTACGCTAGGTTCCAGGGTAACAAGTATCCAGGAATCCCAAAGAACCAGGTCACAAGGGCCCTAGGCTTTGGAGGCCAAGCAAAGAGGGGGCCGTAGCTAATCGGCTTGTCTGGTGACCAGTCTCCTCGCGAATCCTCGCGACCAAAATTGGACTCACCCATCAAATTCTCCTTAACAAAAAAATTTATTTGATTTTCCAAACAATAAAAATCTTGATCACTGGCCTGTCAAGGGCAAACAAACTTCACTTCACTTCAAACCCATGCGTGTCTATGCTGATCGCCGGGCCTTTGATACCCGTGTATTATGTTTTTAAAGTTAAATTTTCGACATAGGGCTTTCTCTGCTTGCGGTTGTCTACTAAAAAGGAAACTAGAGGGAGTGTAAGGTTGGCTTTCAAAAATGTACTCACCAACACGTTAATAAGAATAATACTATTATGTAGAAAACTTTATGACCCCAGGTCCAAGTTCGACAAGATCGTTATGAATTCAAACAATCTTTCAAAAACTCATATGCTTAGTTATGTGCTCCATTATTTTGGACCTTCGTTTTGCTCAGTCATGAAACGCGACGATATATGTGACGCCAATGGTTGAACCTGAAATTCACGGTATTACAGGTCTGGTTACTTCTATTTTAAATGCCCCACGACAGGGTCACCGCCGCATAGTTGCGATTGTAGGCCCACCTGGCAGCGGCAAATCAACAGTTGCGAAGGCTTTGGTTCCGCTAATTGCTCAAGCTGGTGGTCTTGCGCAAGTTGTGCCAATGGACGGCTTCCACTTAGATAACAGTATCTTGATTGAACGCAATTTGATTGATGTCAAAGGCTCACCTGGCACCTTTGACGTTGGAGGTTTTACAAAGCTAATTTCACGTCTTAGCAAAGAACCGGAAATTATATTTCCTAAATTTGATAGAGATAAAGATCTTGCTATTGCAGGTGCGGGCTTTGTATCAGAAGATTGTGATTTGGTCTTGGTAGAAGGAAATTACCTTTTATTAGATGCTCCGTTTTGGCGTGATCTTTCCAAATATTGGGATTTTTCAGTGTTTTTAGACGTTGAGCCTAAATTATTACGCGAAAGGTTAGTGAAAAGATGGCTAGACCAAGGGTTGTCCTCGGATCAAGCAAAAAAACGTGTAAAAGACAACGATCTTGTAAATATAGAAACTGTTATCTCGGGCTCAAGCGTTGCCGATTTCACATTTGTTAATTCAAGTTTGACCTAAGTTTAAAACATTAAAAAAACCTACACGGCCAAATTCTTAATTCGCTAAAACCACTGCAAAACAGGTAATCATCCCTCAAGTAGGCATTGTGGTGGAGAGGCTTTAGGCCTTAAAACAGGTTCTTCAGTTAATGAAATCAAACTGAATATGCAATTTCACAGTGACAAGTTTTATATTGCAGCTTGTTGGTTATTGCATTGGAAAATTAGGATTAGATTTTAAGGGTGCCATAGAATTTTACTTTAAGTAGCTCCCCAACAAAGCGACCCGGTTTGGTTTTGGCTGTTGTCATGGGTCGACGATAAAGAGCAGTTTAATAGTCAGAATTAGTGATATTCAGATAAATCTATGAATGTCTCAAAAGCTGCTGTAATGTTGCAAGACGAGCCTGCAATTGAGGAATAGTGTGGAATTTGACGCAAAAAGTTTCATTCGAGAAACAAAATTCGAACTTTTACGAAGGTTCGATGTAACCCAAGCATTTGCTAAAAGTCGCGATATGATGCTTCATGAAGTTGAAACCATAAGAGCTCAGCACGACTTTGGGGTTACAGTTATTCCACAAGTTGAATATCGTAAAATTGCTGAATGTGCAGTTGAAGAACCCTTTCGTGAGTTGGTCCGTCGCCGGGGATGCGTGATAGTAAAAGGAGTTTTTGACCGTACCCAAGTTGATGAGTGGAACCATGAGATTGGCGAATATATTGACAGAAACGACTACTTTACTGAAGCCAGCAAAAAAAAAGATCTGGATAAGTATTTCAGCGCGCTTGAAAATGCTACACCACAGATTTTTAGTCTTTACTGGTCGCGCCCACAAGTGATGGCCAGGCAGGCGGAAAGTATGGCAATTACAAAGCGTTTCCTTAACCGGCTATATGATGTTGCTGGTCCTATGGGCTCTGAATTTGATCCTGATAACGATTTTGCTTATGCAGATCGCATCCGTCGCCGTCAACCAGGAGACACAACGCTTGGCCTCTCACCACATATGGACAGCGGCTCTTATGAGAGATGGTGTGATCCAGCCTATCAAGCGATATACCGACTTATTTACGAAGGAGATATCCAAGGCTTTGACCCATGGAAGGCTTCTTTTCGCACGCAAACACGAGAATATGCATCGCCTTCCGTTTGCTCGATGTTTCGTACCTTTCAAGGTTGGACTGCACTGACACCACAGGGTCCTGGCGATGGAACTCTGAGCCTATTACCCATCGCAAAATCAATTTCCTATTTCTTACTCAGGGCTCTGCAAGAAGATGTTGCTGAGGATGACCTATGTGGTGCGCTCCCCGGGCGGGCACTAGGTGCAAGTCAAGAATGGCACAACGAAATCCTAGAAGGACTAGTAAGTATTCCAACAGTCGAGCCTGGTGACACGGTTTGGTGGCATCCAGACGTCATACATTCCGTTGCAAACGAGCATCAGGGCGACGATTATGCAAATGTGATCTATGTTGGTGCGTCACCAGTTTGCGCAAAAAATGAAGCCTATGCACGTAGACAAGCAGATGCCTTCCAATCGGGACGAAGTGCGCCAGATTTTGCTGCAGAGGATTATGAGGTAAATTTCGAGGGACGGGCTACAGTTGAAGATCTCACCGAACTTGGCCGTCGACAATTGCACATCACCTAGTTCGGACAATCCAGAATATTCGTCGATATCCTGGTTTCGAAATACTAACATTCCTTGCAGTAACAAATATTGTCAGCTAACCTGCTAGGCTCATGTGACGAGGCGAGTTAATCTTCGACTCAATAGATTAGCTTGAACACGAACGGAGTTTAATATGAAGAAAAGAAGGGTAGGGCAAACTAAGCTTGAAATAGATAGCCTTGGCCTTGGTGGCGCGCCACTTGGTGGAAATTTTGTAGACCTTGGGTATGCTCAGGCTAAAGAGTTGATTCAAGCTGCAAAAAATATAGGCATCCGCTATTTTGATACGGCGCCTTGGTATGGCTTTGGTCGCTCAGAACGTGTGATGGGGGACGTTCTGCGCGGCAGTGAATACATCCTATCTGATAAAGTTGGGCGCTTGCTTGCGCCTGGTCCAGTCCAAAATCCAGCAGATTTTGGCATGGTTGACCCTCTACCGTTCAATGTTGTTTACGATTATAGTTATGATGGGATTATGCGCGCATATGAAGATAATCTGCAAAGGCTAGGTTTGGATAGAATTGATATTTTATTGGTGCATGACATTGGAGAATTTCAGCACGGCCAAGATAATGTGAAACATTTTAAAAATCTAGAAAGTGGTGGTTACCGCGCAATGGATGAGTTGCGCACTGCAGGTTTGATAAAAGCAATTGGACTAGGGGTTAATGAAAACAAGGTATGCATGGATGCTTTGGCGATAGGGGATTGGGACGTATTTCTGCTTGCGGGTCGGTATACTCTGCTTGAACAGACAGCAGTTGAAACATTATTTCCAGCTTGTCGCAAGGCTGGCACGTCAATCATATGTGGTGGTCCGTTTAATTCGGGTGTTCTCGTTGGGCGGGAAATGTGGAATTATGCAAAGGCCCCAAAAGAGGTGATAGAAAAAGCACGCGCCTTGGATATTGTTGCAAACGAATTTGGCATTCCTCTTCCCGCGGCTGCACTACAATTTCCCTTAGGTGATGAGATTGTCTGCTCCGTCATTCCAGGACCAAGAGACAAGGGAGAGTTTGAACAGATCTTAACTTGGTTCAAGATACCTATACCACCGGAATTTTGGTCTACTCTGAAAGAAAAAAAATTGATAGAACCGTCAGCTGCCGTTCCTAGCTAAACGGCCGTAAAGCCGCCATCAATCGGCAGGCATACGCCTGAAATCATTGCGGATGCATCCGATAGAAGGAAGACAATAGGTGCTGCGCAATCTTCTTCAGTTGCCCAACGGGTAAGCGGCATAGCTTCCAGAAGTGGGCCGCCGATTTCCTCCCGTCCCCAATACCATTCCGACATCGGTGTCATCACAACCGTTGGATTTACAGCATTGACGCGAATGTCATACTTTCCCAGTTCTAATGCGGAAACTCGTGTCATTGCATCGACCGCCCCTTTAGAGGATGCGTACGAAATATGGCCGGCTAGCCCAACAAGTGATGCCTGACTAGAAACATTTACAATCGAACCTCCCAGCCCAGCTTTGATCATCCCCTGAGAGGCATACTTCGTTACAAGAAGTGTGCCGCGCGCATTCACACTAGTGACTTTGTCGAACACCTCCAAATCGGTTTCCATCGGAGATGCAATCTCACCGCCCCAGCCACCGCAGTTTACGATACCAAAAACCTCAATGCCTGATAAGGCGTCTTTCACGGAAAGCTCTGAGTCTAGATCGAAAGGCAGCACATCACATCCTGTATCCATTGCTAACTTTGTCAGTTTATCTTCGTTCCGGCCTGAAGCGATAACTTTTGCTTCTTCCTTAACCAACATACGTACTGTTGCAGCGCCGATACCACCAGATGCACCAGTAACAAGGATTACACGATCTTTTAAGCCTGTGTTCACAGTATTCCCCCAACAGGTTGTCCTCAGAGTTTAAACAACATTCAAAAGTTGTCCAGAAAGGATTAGGTGAACTAAATTATAGACACTAACTTGCACGTTACGGAATACAATAAATTTTCTATTGTAAGATAGAAAATTGCGACCTAAGCTGGTTGGACGAATGCCCGTAAGGGCTCAACAAGAACTAAAAACCTGGGAGGGAATTTAATGTTTTTAAAAAAATTGTCGGCGCTGACTTTAGGCGTCGCCGCTATGGGCCTAACCGCTATTCCAGCGATGGCTCAAGACTTTAAAGGCGTTACAGTCGATATCCTAACGCGGCCTGGCTATGTTATTGCAGGTCCATTGGCTGAACGTGGAAAAGACTTTGAAGCAATGACAGGGGCAAAAATTGTGGTGACGGAAGTTCCGTTCGCTGAGATTTTTCCAAAAATTCAAGCTGACTGGTCAACCGGCACCAATTCGATCGACGTGGGCGTTTTCGCTGCGGGTTGGGGAGTAGAACTTGATGCCGCTGGTCTGTTAGAGGACCTCGATCCTTATATTGCAGCCGACAGCAAGATTGATCTTGATGACATCGCGCCTTATTTTCGTGACTTCGGTCAAAAAGTTGGTGGAAAAACCAAACTTCTGATGGTCGATGGTGACTTCCAGATGGTTTATTACCGGACTGATGTTTTAAGCAGTAACGGATTACAGCCACCCAAAACTTGGGAAGAATATTTGGACGTTGCTTCCAAAATCCACGGTCAAGACATGAATGGAGACGGTGAAGGCGATTTTGGTTCCTGCATCTTCAAAAAGAGAAATGCACAGTCGTATTTCGCGATCCAGACCTTTGCTGCTCCAATCGTTCAAACACAAGGTACGGCTCAAGGCTTCCATTTTGATAATGCGACAATGAAACCGATCATCAATAATGAAGGCTGGAAAAAAGCGTTTGAGCTCTACAAAGCTACGGGTGAGTTTGGCCCACCAGAAGAGTTGAATATGGATATTGGAGATACGCGCGCGTTGTTCAAAGCAGGTCGGTGTGGTTTGATTGTAGAATGGGGTGATCCAGGTACTTTGCAACTTGACGATGATGCAACAGCAATCAAAGGCAAGATGTACGCTATTTCAGCAGTTGGTTCAACCGAAGTGCTAGACCGAGCAACTGGAAAGTTAGTTCCCGTTTCTGCTGCGACTGCCCCCTATGCTGTTGACGGCATTAACTATGCGCCATTTGCAGCCTTTGGCGGATGGGCAGGAGCAGTTAATAAAGGGGCTGACGCAAAGACGAAAGCTGCAGCTTATGCATTCTTGTCCTATATGAACCAAGCAGCACAATCTGGTGTTGATGTGACGATTGGTGCAACTGGCTACAATCCATACCGTACCTCGCAGTTGGCGAGTACTGATCTTTGGGTAAAAGCGGGCATGCCAAAAGCATTGGCTGATAACTACCTCGGTGCAATTAACGGTGCTATCAATAACCTCAATATGGCATCTGATATGAAAATCCCTGGTGCTCAGAAATATACTTCTGTCGTTCTCGATACTGAGCTTGCGCGCTATCTGGCAGGAGAAATTACCGTTGATGAGGCTCTGGCTAATATTGAAGAAGGTTGGGAAGAGGTCACTGAAGACTTTGGACGCGACGAACAAGTCGCATCCCAAGCCTTGGCACTTGGTCTCTAATAGGCCAATTAATTAATGGCTTCGTATAAATCCTCGCTCCAGCCGACTTTCATGTCGGCTGGCGTAACCCAACGAAATAGGTTGGGGGAATGGGTGGACCGGCATTCCGGTACATTTTTTATCGCACCGTGTGCGACTTTAATTTTAATTTTTGCAATTTTTCCAACAGTTTATTCGATTTTTTTTGCACTTAGCCGTGTACGTTTTACAGGCGATGGGCTTAAGTTTCGTTATGTAGGCCTTCGGAATTTCAAAAAACTGTTTTTTGGAAGTAGTGAGGTACAGTTTCTGGGCCGAACCGATCCTGTTAGCATTTTTGGATATGTAATATTTATAATAATTGTAATCGCAGTTCTGGTGTGGCTCTGGCGGTCTAGAAAAATTACAACTTGGGTAGGCATGATAGGACGGACGATCTCCGCAGCTATGGCGATTTTCCTGTCTTGGCTTTTGTGTGCGTCGCTATTGTCCGGAAATGCGATAGGTACTCTTTATACAACACTTTTCTATGTTATAGTGGGCTGTGCTCTTCAATTTGTGATCGGCACTGGATTAGCTTTTCTATGTTCACAGCCAATTTCTGGTAAAAATTTTTTTCGGGTCGTTTTCTTCATTCCACTTATGATTACTCCTTTGGGTGTTGGATATGCAATGCGGATGTTAGCAGACGTAACTAAGGGTCCGTTTGAGCCACTTTTGGCTTTTTTTGGCTTATCAGACTGGATCTGGTCTGCTGACGCATGGTCAGCAAGATTTATAATGATGGTTGGTGACTCTTGGCAGTGGATACCTTTTATTTTTATCTGCATGTTGGCAGCATTGGAGAATATTCCTGGCGATCATGTCGAAGCAGCACAAGTCGACGGTGCTTCAAGCCCTCAGATTTTTAGAGAGATTATCTGGCCTCAGGTCCTGCCAGTAGCAGCAACTGTATTATTAATACGAATGATCGAAGCGTTCAAAATCGTAGATCTTCCCAACATTATGACAGGGGGTGGGCCTGGAACGGCAACAGAATCGATGACTTTGTATTCAATGGCTGTCTGGCGGGCCAATGATATGGGTTCCTCGGCAGCAATAGCCTATATGCTTTTAATTCTTACAGTTGTCGTCTGTGCTTCATTTTTTAATTATGTGGTTCTTGGTCAGGTTAAAAAGGCTAATGCATGAGTAAAACCTCCTTAAAATTCCAAAAATCTCAACGTACCTTGATGCAACGATTATTTGAAGCACCTGCGATTGGGAAGATGTCACCAATGGCTAAGATATTTGCCTACACTCTACTAGGGGTTTGGTCGTTTTTCGTCCTGTTTCCAATATACTGGGTCGTCATTACTTCGTTCAAGGATATGGCCGCCGTCAATCAGGGACCTTTCTATATCCCTTTTGTAGATTTTCAGCCCACACTAGAGGCATGGCGCGTTCAATTTAGTGAAGATCCATATTGTACAGTTGGTGCAATCGGAAGGCAGCTATGGTTGCTGGTTTACAACTCTGCGGTTTTCTTAGTCTCGCCGGTGATTGAATTAAATCCAATGGAACCGCAAATCTGCAAAATTTATCTAGCGTTTACCAATTCATTTGTGATCAGCATCTTTTCAACAGGTTTATGTGTCCTGGTTGGATCAATGGCGGCCTATGCTTTGGCACGCATTCATTACGCTCCGCGGTTTGGCAATATAATGGTTTTTGTTCTGTTACTAATTGGTGTTATTATTGCAACTACATATTCAGGCGTACCTTGGTGGGCATCATCAAGTGCCGGATTGGCAATTTTCTTTTTCTTGCTTCGCGCTCTTCGTGGATACTTCAAGATGTCGCTTAGAAATAATGACATTTTGTTTTGGATTATATCGCAAAGAATTTTACCACCAATCGTTGTCGTAATTCCAATCTACGTAATGTTTCAAGCCGTCGGAATGCTGGACACACACTTAGCAATAATTTTACTCTATTCTGTGGCTAATATGCCAATTGTGGTCTGGCTCATGTATGACTTTTTCAGACACCTGCCAATTGAGCTAGAAGAATCAGCCCAACTTGATGGCGCCACGCGTCTTGGAATTTTCTGGGAAATTGTCTTGCCCTTAACACGTCCCGGTCTTGCAGCAACGACATTGCTAACACTTGTGCTCTGCTGGAACGAATACCTATTTGCTGTGTTCTTGGCTACAGTCAAGGTATATACCATGCCAATCATGGTGTCTGCTAAAAATACGGGTGAGAAAGGCATTTTGTGGTGGGAAATGTGTGCGATAATCGTCGTCATGATCATACCCGTAATCATCATGGCAATTCTATTGACAAGGTTCATATCGAAGGGCGTTCTTATGGGCGCAGTGAAAGGCTAAAAACATGCAAAGTTTTGATAGTCAATCAGCCGTCCGGTTTGAGAATGTGGAAAAAAGTTTTGGTGACGTTAAGGTGCTTAACGACTTTGATT
The DNA here is from genome assembly GCA_902606585.1 of Paracoccaceae bacterium. Taxonomy (GTDB): domain Bacteria; phylum Pseudomonadota; class Alphaproteobacteria; order Rhodobacterales; family Rhodobacteraceae; genus Salinivivens. The sequence continues at coordinate 32,678 of CACLGX010000016.1, forward strand.
TGGAGGTGCAACCAGGCGAGTTTGTTGTTTTATTGGGCGCTTCGGGTTCAGGAAAAACTACGGCTCTGCGCATATTGTCAGGTTTAGAAAAGCCGTCCGCTGGTCAGGTCTACATAGACGAAGAAAATGTGACGGATGTTTTGCCAAAGTACCGCGATATATCCATGGTTTTTCAGTCCTATGCGCTTTATCCACACAAAACGGTGGCAGAGAACATTAGTTTTCCATTGAAAGTGCGTGGAATGGCCAAGTCTGATATGGATGCAGCAACTCTGAATGCCGCAAAACAAGTGCAGATAGAAGATCTTTTAGATCGCTATCCGAGAGAGCTTTCTGGTGGCCAACGTCAGCGTGTGGCACTCGCCCGCGCCATTATTCGGCAACCATCAGTATTCCTCATGGATGAACCGCTATCGAACCTTGATGCCAAACTTCGCGGGCACATGCGCGCGCAGCTCAAACACATGCAAAAATCTATGGGGATTACAACGATTTACGTCACACATGACCAGATCGAAGCAATGACATTAGCACACCGAGTCGCCATCCTCGAAAAAGGCGTTTTGCAACAACTTGCGACACCGGCAGAGATTTATAATAATCCTGCAAACTTATTCGTGGCCCAGTTTATTGGCTCACCGCCAATGAACGTGGTACATGGAAGTCTTAATGGCGGTCAATTCACAACCAATGGTGTTGCAATCCAAACTGCGGTTTCGGGGCAGGCGGATAAGGCTATCATGGGTGTCCGACCAGAGGATTGCTCTATTGCATCCTCCAGCGAAGGGACATTATCTGGAAAAATTTACACCAACGAATTAATCGGAGACCATGCTCTTGTAACATTGGATTGGGGTGACGACCAAATTTCAGTGAAAGCCCCAAAAGACTTTGCTGGGGAACAGGGCGATGAAGTTGGTGTTGTGATTCATCCCAATCGTCTCTTCGTTTTTGACGAAAGCAACGGTCAGCGTATGCGGTAGGGCAGCATGCGCATAGAACTCTTCGATCAGATGTTTAATGAAAAAGAGCGACCACTTTGTCAATTTGACTCTTTTTCCATTACGACATTCCGATACAAAAGCGGTGTGGCCGCTCTGCGCATAATAAACGCCCGAGGCGAGATTATTGTCTTGCCGTTTCAAGGTCAGCAGGTATGGCGTGCCAATTTCGATGGGCGCGAACTGACAATGCGATCAATGTTTGATGAACCTGTTTCCACTCGTGAATATTTGGAAAATTATGGTGCGTTCATGATTCACTGCGGAATAACTGGACTTGGAGCGCCTGGCCTTGAAGACAATCATAGCTTGCATGGTGAACTGCCAAACGCACCGTTCAATTCTGCCTGGCTGGAATTTGATTCAGATAAGCGGAGCACAAAAGTCGGGGGAACCTACCAGCACACAGTCGCATTTTCTACAAATTATCTCGCGACAATTGAGACTGCACTGACGGCAGAATCTTCCTTGCTCGATGTCTCAGTGAGTGTTGAGAATCTGAAGCAGACACCAATGGATTTAATGTATCTTGGGCACGCAAATTTCCGTCCAGTCGATGGAGGGGAGCTACACTACAGCGCCTTTTATAATTCAAAATCGGTTCGGGTACGGCAGTCGACTCCTTCGCACGTAAACCCAAAGCCTGGATACAAAGAGTTTCTGTCTAAACTCGCCGATAGTCCAGAAATACATCATATACTTCAACCCGGACTAGTCTTCGACCCAGAAGTTGTTTTTGAGATTGACATGATTAAAGATGCAGATGGGTTTGCACATGCGTTGCAAAAACATCCTAATGGCACAGCGGACTATGTTCGATGTCGGCCAGATCAAGCGCCGCTCTGTACCCGCTGGATTTGTCGGACCCCAGATCAAGACGGTCTAGGAATTGCCTTTCCGTCCACATCGGGAGTTGAAGGGTATACGGTGGAAAAAGCAAAAGGTAGAATTAAAACAGTCGAGAGTGGCGAGACCTGGCGTGTTGAGATAAAACTAGGCTTGCTTACGGCGAGTGAGACAGAGCAGACGATTGAAATGATCGCAGCCCTGAAGGAGCTATAAATGCGTGCTGTAAAACTCTACTCAACTGGTGACATTCGTACGGTAGATGTGGATGTACCTAGTCCAGCCAAAGGTGAAATTTTGATCAAGGTTGAGGCGGCCGGAATCTGTGGCACTGACCGCCATCTTTATCATGGAGAATTTCCCTCAGTGCCTCACAAAATTTTAGGCCATGAATTTTCAGGTATCGTGGTGGATAGCGGTGAGACAGAGATTCCTGAAGGTGCGCGGGTGACGTGCGATCCGAATACTTGGTGTGGCGCCTGCAGTCAGTGCCAGCGCGGTCGGGTTAATCTATGCATTAACAATCTTGCTACAGGTATTCACCGTGATGGGGGATTTGCTGAGTTTTGTGTTTTTCCGGCGTCAAAGGCGGTTGTCCTGCCTGACAAAATAAATCCCCTTTATGGTGCATTTTGTGAGCCACTGGCCTGTACGTTGCACGGTATGGACATGGGTGCTGCACAGGAGGGTGAAACCGTGCTCGTTATCGGCGGTGGTGTTATTGGTCTTATGGCTGTACAGCTAGCCAAACTCGCCGGCGCTGAGGTTTTGCTTCTGACCAGAAGCCCAGAAAAGCGGGCATTGGGCCTCAATATAGGTTCAGATTATGCCGTTGGTACTGAGAGTGAGGTAAGAGAAGTTTGGCCAGAAGGTGCTGATCTGGTTGTTGAATGTGCGGGTGTTAGTGCTACTGTGACCCTGTCACATAAACTTGCGCGCAGCGGAGGGCGGGTCGTCATTTTAGGTGTTATATCACAAGGTGAACAAGTGCCAATCGAGCCATTTGACATGCTGTTTAGAGAGATCCAGATGCACTTCAGTTTCCTTAATCCTTTTACTCACGAGCGGGCTGCGAAAATGATCGCAGATGGTAGAATAAACGTTTCACCGCTGGTAAGCAGGACTATTTCACTAGAGGAGGCTGTACTGGCAATTTCGTCTCCTCCACCAAAGGGTGAAGTTCGTGCAATTGTAGTTCCTAACCATGACCAAAACTGAACAAAGGATATTTTAGGGAGGAGGCTGAAAAAAAACATAAGGATAAGTATTTTGTAAAATTTCGAATTAATAACATATCGGCTTAACAG
>CACLGX010000017.1 GCA_902606585.1 Paracoccaceae bacterium
AAAGAGCAACACTCATATTTGTTGCTGAACTTGATGAAGCTTTAGAAATAGCAGATAGGGTCATTGTATTACACGAAGGAAATCTTGTTGGTGAATATCAAAATAAAAGTAAAAATATACCAGAAATTGTATCAAGTTTTAGTGGAAGCGCTTATAAACAAGATAGCTCAAATTACGGAGCCTAAATATGGCTAATGATCAAAAAATGAATTCAAGACGATTTGCTATAAAGTACGGCTTTCTTATTCTGCTTGTAGGATTGGTAATTTTCTTTTCGATAGCAGCAGAGGGGTTTGCTGGACCTCGATCTGCAATATTTATTTTTCAATCTGTTTCTATAACAGGAATTTTAGCTCTTGGTGTTACAGCCACGTTGGTAGTAGATGGTTTTGATCTTTCTATAGGCTCCGTCGCAACTTCAGCTCTAATGCTATCTGCATACGTAATGGTTGTCTTAGAAATGAATGCTTTCTCTGCAATTGTTGCATGCTTATTCATGGGTGCAGCAGTTGGATTTATAAATGGTTTACTAATAGTAAAAGCCAGAGTACCGGACCTGCTAGCAACACTTGGAATGATGTTTCTTTTAATTGGACTTCAACGTATACCAACAGAAGGTCGTTCAATTTCCACTGGAATGAAATTACCGGATGGGTCGACCGCTGAGGGAGTTTACTCTCAAGCTTTTTTATGGCTTGGCAGACACAGACTAGACTTTTTTTTGGAAAAACTAATCCCCATCCCAGTGATTATTTTTATTCTTGTAGGCATACTAATATGGGTTTTTCTCGAGTTGACCCGGCATGGAAGATTAATGTATGCTATTGGCTCAAATGAAACGGCTACAGCGCTAGCCGGCGCTAACGTGAATAAATACAAGATTTTAGCATATGTTATATCGGGAGTAATGGCATCAATTGGCGGCATTTTGCTTTCTGCACGTCTGGGCAGAGGGGATATCGCATCAGGAAACAATCTTTTATTGGATTCAGTAGCTGCGGCCTTAATTGGATTTGCTGTTCTTGGTGCGGCTAAACCTAATGCATTTGGTACAGCAATAGGAGCTCTTTTTGTGGGTATTCTTTTACAGGGTCTCACTATGATGAATGCACCCTATTATACACAAGATTTTGTAAAAGGCGCTGTCTTAGTGATTGCGTTGATTTTTACATTTGCCCTTTCTTTCAGTGGGCGCAAAAGTGGTCACTAAAATGTGACTTTAACAAACTAGGGAGGAATACTATGTTTAGAAGATCATTGTTGAAATTAATAGGAGGTATGGTTGCATTACCTGTGACCCTGTCAACCTCTGCGTTTGCAGGAGATATGCCTGCACCATTTGATAATCCTGGTGACGTGAAAATCGCTCTTGTTAGGTATCTTTCAACAGGCGACTTTTTCCAAGCCTATCTATCAGGTGTAGAGACACAAGCTGCAGCTCTAGGAGTGGATTTGCGAGTTTTTGATAGCCGACAAGATGCAGCCTTACAATCAGATATGGTAGATCAAGCTATAGCTCTAGGTGTGGATGGAATTGTAATCCAACATGGACTAACCGAAAGTATGCGTGATGCTGCTCAAAGAGCAGTAGACGCGGGAATAAAAGTCGTTGCGTTTGACGTGAATGTTGAAAACGCAGCAATTCCACAAATAGAACAATCTGACTATTTACTAGGTAAACTTGCTTTGGAGCAAGCCATCAAAGATAATGGAACTTCTTGGAAAGCAGGATATGTTTATGTCCCGGGGATTGCACCGCTAGATAGGCGGCACGCTGCGTGGGAAGATATAAAAGCCGCTAATCCAGGCATTGAAGAAGTTGCTCAATTTGGAACGCTTGATAACCCAATTGCAAACACAAACGCTAACCAAGCAAGGTCTGTTTTGCAAGCAAACTCAGATATTACAGTTATGTTTGCCCCATATGACGAATTTGCCAAAGGCGTAAAAATTGCAGTAGACGAAGCAGGCCTTACAGAGCAAATTGATATATATTCTGCAGATGTTTCAACTGCAGACATATCAGCAATGCGTGAACCTAATTCCGCTTGGGCAGCAACGGTTGCCACAAATCCAGCCGTTGTTGGAGAAGTGTCTGTTAGATCACTCGCGATGATGCTTGCAGGTGAAAACCCAGGAAGTAATGTCGTTGTACCACCAACTCTGATCACTCAGAAATTCTTAAATGACAATGACATCAAAAATATGGAAGATTTATCAGCGAAAATGCCACAATTTGCTCATGCTGATGTATCAGTCCCAAGTTGGATGCCATTGCCTAAGCGCTAGAAACTTTATGAGCTGGGGAATAAATCCCCAGCTCATAGCCCAGCTAAATCAGTTATAGCTTGCGAAACCTTTTCAATATTTAAATTATTTTTTGCTTGTATCAAAAAATAAGGCCTATCTTCCCTTGCTACTTTTAGATCGCTTTCCATCGAACTCAAATCAACATCAACGTAAGGGGCTAAATCAGTTTTATTAACAAGCAAAATATCTGATTTCATCATCGCTGGACCTCGCTTTCTTGGAATATCAGAGCCCATCGCTACATCAATCATGTAAACTGTTATATCTGCTAATTCTGGAGAAAATGTTGCTGACAAGTTGTCTCCGCCGCTTTCGATAAATATTAGGTCTAAATCATCATGCCGTCGCTGTAATTCTTCTACGGCTGCAAGATTGATTGAAGCATCTTCTCTTATAGCGGTATGGGGACAACCACCTGTTTCCACACCAATTAGACGCTCTTCTGGAAGGATTTGCATCCGCATTAAGGCCTCTGCATCTTCTTTTGTATAAATATCATTTGTTATGACACCGATTGAAAATCTTTGTGTTAGTTCTTTTACAACCGCAGCTGTAAATGAGGTTTTTCCTGCTCCTACTGGACCACCAATACCAATACGAACTGCAGACTTTCTTTGACTATTCATGTTTTAAAAATCCGTGGCTGAAGATATTCGTGTTCCATGGCTGAAACGTCTGAAAAAAAACAGGCAGAATTTAAATCATCAATTTCACTTTCGGAAGCGGTTTGTACCAGATCGGAAATTGTCTGGTAAAGCTCTAACATTATACGCTGTCCCTCAGTTTGACCAATAGGTATTAGACGAATTGCAGCCGATATAAGATTAGAACAAAATGCGTACAGATAAGCTGGTAGAATGAGATCTTGCTCAATACTCTGGTTTTTTGAAGCCAAGGCAACAGCTATTGGCAAAGATAGTTCACCTATGTCCTGTTGCCAGACATCCTCAATTACCTTTGCAAATGCACTGCCTTGAAGCTTTGTTTCCAGCAGGCGCTCTCCAGCAGGGCACAATGCCATAGATAACTCATTCATTTTCCTGACGTCATGCCCTCGGAGTATCAGACTTATAAAAATAGCGTCAGTTCTTAAAGATCCATACTCTAGTAGATCTGTAATCCACTTTTGCAATTTCTCACCATTGCTTACATGACCTTTATCAATGGCCCACTCTAATCCATGGGAATAGGCAAAGGCACCGATTGGAAATGCGGGAGACATCCACTGCATTACTGTCATAAATTTCAAATCAGTGTGTATGTGCATGAGTGCTTCTTACGTGTTCATGTGAATGTGTTCTGCCATGCCCATAAGCTCCACCAAGTGGGGTAAATGGTTCAGTCACATGTGTTATAATTCCACCTAAGTGCTCTACCATATGTTCTATGACATGATCGTGCTGAATAAGTATTCGGGTCTGCTCAACTTGTGCTGGCGTGTGGCGGTTTCCGATATGCCAAGCATATTCTAACATTTTACTTCCTGTAATCTCAGCCAACAATTCTGGTTTGGCTATTATTTCAACAAGATTTTCATCATCTAATTCTAGTTTGTCACCATGATTCAAATTTGTTGCTTTTTCGAGATCTATCAAAAAATCTATTCCACAATCCGTAAGCAGTCTTTTTCTACGGAGAAACCGATCTGAGTAATTCAGAGAGCACTTTAATTTAGCATTTGAAGTGGGGCTCGTAATGACTGATTTAACTAAGAGCATATTGATTTCCTAAAACATAAAATAGCGCTGCGCCATAGATACTTCGTCGGCTGGCTGGCAAGTTAAAAGTTCGCCATCCGCGCGGACTTCATAAGTCTCTGGGTCAACTTCAATAATTGGCAGCGCCACGTTTAACTTTAAATCTAGTTTTCCAATTTTTCTCGTATTTGTAACTGGTACCGTTTTCTTTGCTAAGCCCAGTCTGCTTCCAATACCGTCATTTTGAGCGGCACCTGAAACAAAACTCACTGAAGACTCTGAAAGTGCTCGTCCATAAGCCCCAAACATTGATCTGGTATAAACTGGTTGTGGGGTTGGGATTGAAGCATTTGGATCACCCATTTGAGCAACAGCTATAGTTCCTCCCAATATTACCATCTCTGGCTTTACTCCAAAAAAAGCAGGGTTCCAAAGAACCAAGTCCGCCCGTTTCCCGGGCTCCACTGAGCCAACCTCATCAGAGATTCCATGGGCTATTGCTGGGTTTATAGTGTATTTTGCGATATAACGGCGAGCTCTTAAATTGTCATTATTACCCACCTCTTCTGAAAGTTTGCCTCTTTGCTTTTTCATTTTGTCAGCAGTTTGCCAGGTTCTTATAATAACTTCCCCAACCCGTCCCATGGCTTGGCTGTCCGAAGCAATGATAGAAAAGGCCCCCATGTCGTGCAATATATCTTCAGCTGCAATTGTTTCTCGCCTTATACGACTCTCAGCAAATGCTATGTCTTCAGGAATAGATTTATCAAGATGGTGACAGACCATTAACATGTCTAAGTGTTCTTCAACCGTATTTTTGGTGAATGGTCTCGTTGGGTTAGTTGAAGAAGGCAGTACAAATTGTTCACCACAAATTTTTATTATATCAGGCGCATGACCGCCTCCAGCTCCTTCAGTATGAAAAGCATGTATTGTTCTTCCTTTCATGGACTCAACTGTTCGCTCCACAAAACCACTTTCGTTTAATGTGTCAGTGTGAATCATCACCTGAACATCAAGATTATCCGCTACACCCAAACAACAATCAATTGCTTGCGGGGTTGTTCCCCAGTCTTCATGCAGTTTTAACGCACAAGCTCCACCCAACACCTGTTCTTCCAGCGCATCAGGTAGCGAGGCATTGCCTTTACCTGCAAATGCTAAATTCATTGGCAAGCCATCTGCGGCCTGCAACATCCTACCGATATGCCAAGGACCTGGCGTACAAGTTGTAGCTAAAGTGCCATGTGCCGGCCCCGTTCCACCACCTAGCATTGTAGTAACACCAGAGTGCAGAGCATCATCTATTTGCTGCGGACAAATGTAATGGATATGACTATCAAAGCCCCCCGCGGTTAATATTTTACCCTCTCCAGCAATAATTTCTGTGCCGGGGCCAATTATTATATCAACATTTGGTTGGGTATCTGGGTTACCAGCTTTGCCTAGCGCTTCTATTTTTCCATCTCTAACAGCGACGTCGGCTTTGTAAATTCCTATATAATCAAGAATGAGAGCATTTGTGATTACTGTGTCGGGCGCTCCATCAGCTCTTGTTACTTGCGATTGACCCATACCATCGCGAATAACCTTACCACCACCAAATTTAACTTCTTCTCCATAAGTAGTTAGATCTTTTTCAACCTCGATAAAAAGATCGGTATCAGCCAATCTAATCTTATCCCCTTCAGTGGGGCCATACATTCCTGTGTAATCAAATCTCGAAATTTCTATAGCCATTAAAGATCACCCATTATTTTACCATTAAAACCAAAAATTCTTTTTTCTCCTGAAAAAGGAATAAGATTCACTTTTCTCGATTGACCTGGCTCAAATCGAACTGCTGTACCGGAGGCTATATCTAACCGCATACCTCGAGCACTTTCTCGTTCAAAAGAAAGGGCTTCGTTCGTTTCAAAAAAATGATAATGGCTACCCACCTGAATGGGACGGTCTCCAGTATTGGATACCATTATAGAAGAACCTTCTCGTCCTTTATTCAAAGTTATAGTATCATTTGACGTTATGATTTCACCTGGTTTCATGAACTACTCTTTTCTTTCCTATCTGATTGGTTTGTGAACTGTGACAAGCTTTGTTCCGTCAGGAAATGTGGCCTCAACCTGAACTTCTGATATCATATCTGGAATTCCATCCATACAGTCAGATGATTTGACTATTGTTGCTCCATATTCCATCATTTCAGCCACACTTTTACCATCTCGGGCCCCCTCAACAACTGCATCGCAAATTAATGCAATTGCCTCGGGATAATTAAGTTTGACGCCACGATCTTTTCTTTTACGAGCAACTTCGGCTGCCATTGATATCAAAAGTTTATCTTTCTCACGAGGTGATAATTGCATTATAGGCTCCAAGTTTTAGGCAAATTTTTATCTGTAATTTCATTGATTATTGGCACTAGCATTTTCCTCAATTCGTACCCTGTTGAAGCGAGGAGGCGCATCACTAAAAAATCGTCACTTATTAGGCTTATTCCTGATCTAGTATTCAACCGATCTCTAACCGTTTTCAAAAATGATTTGGCTTTTTGTGATTTGTATATAATTAGAGCCGTAGCCAAAAAACCGTCAGCAACTGCAGGTCTTTTCAAGATTTTTGAAATATTTCCACTCAGATAAGTTCTATCAAAAAAAATGATTTTGTTATCTAATTTGATTTCAATCATATCATCGAAATGTCCAGAAACGCTAATCTCACCCATTGCCAATCGACCAAAAATTATCGGCTCAACAATTAGGGCTTCTGCTTTAGATGAAAACTCTACCTTGAGTTTTCGCTTTATTCTGCCCTGATCAAAAACAATTGTTTCTTGCGGAAGCCACCAAACAGAAGAAGAGCCTTTTAAGATAATATTATTTTCAACTAGAGCAGAAGTACTATCACCACTTTTATAAATCCGCTCACACCCTTGCGTGGTTAATGTTAAAAGTGATTTATCCTTACAAGTGATACTATTTAAGAATTCATCACCACCCGTTAGCCCACCGGAAGTATTAATCATAATGCATTCAAGCCGGTTTTTATGCCTTGGGAAAAGTGCTTTGGTAGCTCCTTGCTGAAAGAGCTCTTGAATTTCACTATCCCCTTTTATGCTAAGACGTAAAGTTCCTTGAGCCCTTGGGGGATTTCCCTCTTTCACAATTTTCTCTAAATACATTTAACGCCTAACCTGAAAACTTGAAGTCGCATCTTGTTATAATCAGTTTGGACTAAATAATCTCGAATTTAAATTTGTTACGGATATTTTTAGATTAATTTTGAAATGATTTTTTCCAAACGATTAAATTTTCACCATAATTCAATTTTCAAATCTTGAAATCACCCGCTGCTAAAAGAGCACTAGGCAAGGGGTGCTTTACCTGTTCTCGAAGCCATTCAGCCACTTTTATTGACGCATCAAGATCAACTCCAGTATTGAAGCCGGATCTTTCAAATAAGTAAATAAGATCTTCTATTGCAACATTTCCAGTAGCGTTTGGAGCAAAGGGGCAGCCGCCAATACCACCAAAACTAGCATCAAATCTTTTAACACCCAGTTCAAACGCAGTCCAAGCATTGGAAATCGCTGTATTGCGAGTATTATGTAAATGTAAGCGGACAGGTGTATCGGAATACAAAGAAATCAAAGGCTCAACTTTTTCCTTTATATCTTTTGGAACAGCAACGCCAATCGTGTCTGCCAAAGAAATCTCATCAGGGCAAAGATCTAAACATTTTTCAGCAATTTCAACTACTCGCGATGGCTTCACTTCCCCCTCAAATGGACAACCAAAAGCAGCTGCAATTGAAATGCAAACCTTAATACCTTTCTCTTTATTTGCGAGCAATTCCGATATGTATTTAATGCTCTGAGCTGTAGTCATACCTTGATTTCTAAGACTAAACTCATCAGAAGCTACAATTACAAAAGTTATTTCATCGCATTCCGAATCTAATGCCCTTGAAAAGCCCCGTTCATTTAAAACAAGGCCACTATAGCTTGCTCGCTTTTTTATCAACAATTCATCTAAAAGCTCTTCTGGATTAGCCATTTGCGGAACTTTTTTTGGATTTACAAAACTTGCTACTTCGATCCTAGAAATACCCGTTTCTATTGAGCGAGAAATCAACTGCAATTTCTGTTTAATTGAGAAAATTACAGGTTCGTTTTGCAGTCCATCTCGAGGGGTGACATCAATAATCTCAAATTCAGTTACCATGCTATACTCTTTAATAATAATTACGGCTTAATAACCGTTTTTCCAATTTTAATATTAAACTTTTCTTTGGCAATTTTTCTTATTTCATCGAAGCAAATTCCAATCCGGAAAGGTTCAAAAGTGTCCAAATCAATGATAGTCGAACCTAAACCTTCAGGATGATCATACTTTGTTTTTCCACTATCTACTGGCAAATCAACCTTATCGCGCAATTCACTTTCAACATCATTAAAATCATACTTACTGCCAGATAAAGACATATTTGCTGAAGAGCCGAAAACGCCCTTTCCACTTTTCAAAGCAAGACGAGCGATTTCATTATGTATTGGCCCAGCATTCATCAATAAATCAATGGTACCAGTCTTTGATGCATTCTTTAGTACAAAAGGATCTGCGTTTTTGATTATTGGATGGTTAGGATCATATCGCCCTACTATTGACAGCGGGAGATTTGCTCCCAACGTTACAGCCTCAACAAAATTCAGCTGCTTTGTGGTAAATTGTATCATTTCTCTGAACATTTCTATGCTACCAAAACAGCCGCAAGGTTTGTTAAAACTACGCTTTTTGTATTCAAAAATTTTTTGAATAGCTCCTGCTGTTTGCCCAACTATTGCATAGCCTACATCAGTTCTAAAAATAGCAGTCTGTGAATTCGAAACCGTATCAAAAACAGCTTTGGCAATGTCTTGAGGTTTTTCCATAAAACAACCCTTAATTTTAATAATCAAAAACTATATGATTATAGATTTTCAATAGTAGCAGCGTAAGGTCATCGTTGGCAATTTATATAATAGCGTTGACTATCTGCTGTATGTGTTTGATGGTTTTTGAGTACTATTTGAGAATAATTAATGGAATTGGGTCTTAAAAAGAAACAAGTGTTAATAACTGGCGGAACCAAGGGCATAGGCTTGGCTACTGCAAAAGCTTTCGCGCGCGAAGGCTGTATAGTTCATATCACAGGACGAAAATTATCAGATCTTGAGCATGTTAAAAAAGAAATAGGCTCCAATTTTCAAATTCACACACACGTCTGCGATCTTAAGAAAAGCGGCGCTACCAAAAAACTTGCTGACGATTGCCAAGCCATTGATATATTGGTCAATAACGCCGGAGCTACACCTACAGGACCCATAGAATTAGTTGGTATAGAAGAGTGGCGCGAAGGGTTAGAGCTCAAAGTTATCGCAACAGTCGACCTAACTAAAAAGTTTTATGAAAAAATGTGTAAAAGAAAAAAAGGTGTAATAATAAATGTTATTGGAAATTGCGGGGAGCGTCCTGATCCTGAAATAATTGTGGCAACAGTAACAAATTCTGGAATGATGAACTTCACTCGAGCTTTAGGCTCCGTAAGCGTGAACCATGGAGTCAGGGTTTTGGCTGTTAATCCTGGGGCAACATCAACTGAGCGTTTAGTACACATAATGGAGGAAAAGGCACGCGACAGATATGGTAATCCAAACCTTTGGGAGAAACTTGTTGAACCTTTACCATTTAACCGAGCCTCGACCCCATCGGAGCAGGCGGATATGATCGTATTTGCTGCATCCGAGCGCTGCTCTTATGTATCAGGAACAATCCTGACAGTTGATGCTGGAATTGCTCAGCGCGGTCATATTTTTTAATTTTTGATTAAGAAGAAATTTATAAATGCCAATTCTAGAAATAAATGATCACAAAATGTACTTTGAAGTTCACGGTGAAGGCCCTCCAGCGCTTTGTATGGGTGGTTGGGGAACATATTGTCATGGGAATGAACACCATGTTGGTAAATACCTACTAGAAAATTATCAGGTCATTATTTTTGACCACCGCGGATTGGGGAAAAGTACCGATAATGAATCGACCCCCTCCATGTCTCTTTATGCAGAGGATTGCGCTGGACTGCTTGATCACTTAGGAATTTCGAATGTTAGTGTCGTTGGCCTTATTGGAATGGGCGCATGCATTGGGCAGGAACTAGCTATAAAAAGGCCTGACTTGGTAAAATGTCTTGTAAACATGAATACCTGGGCAAAACCAGATTTACTGTTAAGGCATCAACTCGAAACATTTCGTGAAGTCCATCGAGAAATGGGCTGGGAGGCATTCCAAAAACTCGTTTGCTTGTGGTCTTTTGAAGAAAGCTTCTATCTCGAGAATGCAAACAGGCTATTAGGACCAAAAGGCCCTTGGAGGGAGCTAATTGGAAGGTTCGATGCACATGCTCGTTTGATAGAAGCCTGCTTGACCCACGATACCGTTTCGCGTCTAGAAAATATTTCTTGCCCAACATTAATAATTCATTGTCCACTTGATTTAGTTAATGGACCACGTCTCACTATTCCTATTGAAAAGGCTATTCCTAATGCCAAAGGAGTAACAATAGACGGAGCTGCCCATGTTTTAGCCGGCAGAACTATGCGAGAAAAATATGCAGAAGTTCTAAAAGGATTTCTTCAAGAGTTGAACGAATGAAGAGGAATTTATGACTACTGAAGGTTTTGGACCATTAAAAGGTATCAGAGTTATCGAAATGGGCCAGCTTTTAGCTGGACCATTTGTGGGCAGCCGATTGGCTGATTTTGGTGCAGAGGTTGTAAAAATTGAAACGCCCAGCACTGGTGATCCTATGAGAGAGTGGGGGCATCATCGCTATAAAGGAAAATCACTTTGGTGGCCCACGCTGGCCCGAAACAAAAAATCTATAACCGTAAATTTGAGGGAAAAAGAGGGTCAAGAAATAGTACGTAAATTACTTTCTTCAGCAGATGGCCTTATTGAAAATTTTAAACCCGGAACACTAGAAAAATGGGGAATGTCTCCGGAAGAACTACACCAAATTAATCCAAAGCTTATAATTGTTAGGGTTTCGGGCTTTGGACAGACAGGGCCATCTGCAGGTCGGCCTGGCTTCGCTAGTATTGGTGAAGCGATGGGTGGCATACGTTTTATAAACGGCTTTCCTAATACACCTCCACCACGTTTTGGAATTTCACTTGGTGACACACTTACAGCAATGTTTGCTGTTGAAGGCTTTTTAATGGCTCTTTTTGAAAGAGAGGCAAATGATGGAAAGGGCCAAGTCGTAGATGCCGCAATAACCGAGAGTTGTTTTTCTATGCTGGAAAGCACTCTTACCGAATATGATAAATGTGGCATAATTCGGCAGCCAAGTGGGACAGGTTTAGCAAACGTAGCGCCTTCAAATATCTATCCTACATCGGATGATAATTTCGTTGTTGTAGCTGCTAATCTTGATGCAATGTTCGAAAGATTATGTGAAGCAATGGATAAAACTGAATGGGCAAGCGACCCTCGTTTTGTAAACCATAAAGAAAGGGGAAATAACGCTTCGGAGCTAGATGGGTTAATAGCAGATTGGACCAAAACACTTACGATAAAAGAGATTGGCCAAAAACTAGATGATTACGGTGTGGTTTGGGGTCCTATAAATTCAATTAAAGATATTATTGAGGATGAACAATTTAAGTCTCGAGATATGATCCTTGAAATAGACGATGAAACTTTTGGCTCTTTGAAAGTTCCTGGTATCGTTCCAAAACTAAGCAAAACGCCTGGACAGGTTGCATGGCTGGGCCCACAGAATGCTGGTTCGCACAACAAAGAAGTTCTCTCAGATCTTGGCTTTACCGAAGAAGAGCAAAAAGAGTTGTTAGATAAAAAGATTATTTAAAATGGAAAAGTTTACTAGCCCCCTTGAAGCGCATCTTATTGAATACTCAATGTCTCTCAGTTTTGAGAATTTATCACAAAAAGCTATAAATCAAGCTAAACGCAGAATAACCGATACTATTGGAGGCGCCTTGGGTGCTTTCGAAGCAAGGCCCGTAGAAATTGCAAAAGCCGTGGTTCCAAAAGTTAAAAGCGGCACGACAGCAAGAATCTGGGGTTCTTTAGAAAAATCAACACCAGAGGGCGCAGCTTTTGCTAATGGAACCATGCTTCGTTATCTAGATATAAATGATACACATCGAACTATTGATGGAAGCCATCCTTCTGATAATTTAGGTGGGGTTATAGCTTTAGCAGAAGCATTAAGTCTTAACGGACGTGATACTCTTCTTGCGCTTATAATATCTTACGAAATTCAATGTAGATTTGTGGATACTGTTCCTTTCAATGAAAACGGCTGGGACCAGCCAGTTCCGGGGGTTATAGCTATGGCTCTAGCTGCAGGCCGTATGCTAAATTTGAGCGTGAGCTCTATGCGAGATGCGTTATCGTTGGCTGTCACTCCAAATCTCTGCACCTATCAAACGAGGGCTGGCGAGTTATCAATGTGGAAGGGTGCAGCCGCAGCAAATGGGGCTAGGCAGGGAATTTTTGCCGCACTGCTCGCTTCAAAAGGAATGACCGGCCCATTTGGAGCGTTTGATGGGATATATGGACTTTGGAACCAAACGGTTAAAAACAAGTACAGCATAGCCCCACTTTCATTTGGCAAAAGCCTATTTGGAGTCGAGCAAACAAATATAAAAATGTTCCCAGTACGAGATAGCTGTCAGCTGCCAGTACAAACTGCACGAGATCTTAGAAAAAAAATTGCCGCCGAAGACATCAAATCGTTAAAAATTGTAACCTATGGCTCAGCTTATAAGGGAGCAGTAGAAGATCCTGAACTTTGGGCACCAAAAACTCGTGAAACAGCAGATCATTCGATGTTAATTGCGGTTACCCTTGGTTTAATTGATGGTACAATTACGCCCGAGTCTTTTGAGTCAGAGCGCTTTTTGGATAAGGATGTACTAGACCTTATTTCAAAAACGGAAGTCGAAATTAGCCAAGAATTCAGTGCAATATCTCCTGCTATACGTACATGTCAATTAATTGCTAGCAACAATGAAGGCAAAAGCTTCAATTCCAAACATTCGTTAAATGCAAAGGATATTGAACTTGGGCCAAGTGATGACGAGATACAATCAAAATTTTACGGCTTAACTGAAAGAGTTATGAAAAATAAAAGAGCGAAACTGCTATTTGAAGCGTCCATGGACTTAGAGAATATGGCCAAAATTTCTACTCTTGTAGATCTAACCGAGGTTTAGTTTCTTATGTACACAGTGGGAATTGATGTGGGAGGTACTCATACCGATCTCGTTTTGTTAGATACTGAAACCGGTGAAATCCAAGTTCACAAAACCCCAACAACTGTTGAAGATCCATCAAAAGGTGCGGTGCTTACATTGGATGAGCACATAAAAAAGCAAGGCATTTCTCCAAAAGACATCAGCTACCTTATGCACGGAACAACAATAGCAACAAATATTGCGCTTGAACACGGAGGCGCAAAAACAGGACTAATAACAACCGAAGGTTTCAGAGATATTCTCCATATGGCGAGGCATAAAAGACCTCAGACGTTTAGCTTACAGCTAGATTTACCTTGGCAAAAGTTTCCTCTTGTTCCTCGACGTTGGAGGCATACTGTGCCGGAACGAATGGTGCCTCCAGGCGTAATTTTAAGGCCCTTGGATGAGAGCTCTGTTAAATCTGCGGTAGCCTTATTGATAGCTGAAGGGATAGAAGCAATTGCCATTTGTTTCTTGCATTCTTACTTAAATCCCGAACACGAGGTCAAAGCAAAAAAAATAATAAAAAAAATGGCGCCAAATATTTTCGTAACAACAAGTTATGAAGTCACTCCTCAGTATAGAGAGTATGAAAGGTTTTCAACAACAGCACTAAATGCTTATGTCGGACCTAAGACTTCACAATATCTTGGTACAATGAGTGAATCTCTTAAACAAAATGGCATAGCCGCTGATTTACATCTAATGCAATCATCAGGCGGAGCAACAACATTACAAGCGGCTCAACTTAACCCAGTAAACCTATTAATGTCAGGACCTGTTGGTGGACTTATGGGGGGCATTTTTATTGGAAAATCAGCAGGATTTAGTAATGTGATTACCTTGGACGTTGGAGGAACCAGTGCCGATATCGGCGTAGCTCCAAACGGAGAAGTTTTATATAAACATATCCTTGATACTCGCTTGGGTGACTACCATGCTATGGTCCCAATGGCAGAGATAGACGCTATCGGGGCTGGTGGGGGTTCTATTGCCTACGTCGATAGCGGAGGGCAATTCCAGGTTGGACCTCGTAGCGCCGGGGCTAATCCCGGTCCTGCATCTTATAACAAAGGAGGTATTGAACCAACAGCAACAGATTGCATGCTTGCAATGGGCTGGATAGACCCAAGTTCATTTCTTGGCGGAAGACTTACCCTTCAAAAGGATTTAGCTCTAAAGGCCATCAAAGATAACCTATGCACACCTCTGAATTTGTCTGTGGAAGAAGCGGCAGCAGGTGCAATTCATATATTAACTCACTCTATGACAAGGGCATGTGAAATTAATAGCATAAGGCGCGGCTTTGATGTGCGTGATTTTGCCTTAGTTGCATTCGGTGGAGCGGGACCATTATTTGCATGTGCAATAGCAAATGAATTAAGTATTTCAACAATTGTTATTCCTCCAAATCCTGGCCTAACTTCTGCACTCGGATTATTAGCATCAGATATTGTATATGAAAAAAGTCAGACCGTTATGCTTGTTGCTAATAAAGCAAACGTTGATAAATTAAAAACAGCATACAATAAACTAGAGTCAGTGCTCTATTCAATGTTAAAGGCTGACGGTTTTAAAAAAGACGAAATCTCTTTAGAATGGGCTGCCGACTGTCGTTATGAAGGACAGGGTTATGAGCTCGTCACACCATATCCAAATGCAAATGAAAGTTCAAAAATAAATCTTTCAGAAGTGCTTACAAATAATTTTCATACTCAACATGAAAAACAATACGGAAAGAGTTTTCCGGAAAAAAATATCCAAATTGTTAATATTAGAGCAAGGGGTCGGGGTGCTACCGCTCAAGTCAAAGCCTGTAATCTTAAAAAGTTGAGCATAACAGGAAAAAAAGCTGAGCCATGCTCGTCAGCCAAAGCATATTTTTTATCTGATGGGAAACTACTGTACCTTGAAACGCCACGGTACAGCAGAAAAGATTTATTACCTGGTCATAATATCTTAGGACCAGCAATAATTGATCAAATGGATTCTACAACTATGGTTTTGCCTGACTGGAAAGCTACAATAGACCAAATGGGAAACATTATCATATCGAGAGGTGCAGAACTTTGAGCAACTCTTCAATTGATAAGGTAACCTTGAGAGTAGTAGGTGGTGCTTTCGACTCAATAGCAAAAGAAATGGCGCATGTTTTATATCGTATGTCGAACTCCAGTATAATTAGAGAGTCCGAGGATATTGGGTGTGGCATTTTCGATGCTACGGGGCAAGAGCTTTGCGAAAGTGAGACATCACCAATGCATATTGGATCATTACCTTTCTACATTCGCGGCTTTATGAGAAAACTGGAAGGTAAAATTTTTGATGGTGATATAATTATACATAATCATCCTTATCATGGTGCATCACATACCCCTGACCTAGCCGTCGCCGTCCCAATTTTTTCTGAAAATCAATTGATTGGATTTTCTGCTGCCACTGCTCACTTGGTGGACACGGGAGCTGCTGCTCCAGGGCTAAATATAGACTTAATTGATCTTTTTGCCGAGGGCACCATCTACGATAGCATTAAGCTATATGAAAAAGGTACCCGAAACGAAGCTGTATGGTCAATTTTGCAGGACAGTGTGAGAACTCCCAGCCATAATGCAGCTGATATCGAAGCAATGATAGCTTCAACCCTTCGTGGAAAAAAACGTTTTTTAGAACTTGTTGATCGATATAGCAAATCAACAGTTATGGGCGCAGCAAACTATTGGATTGATTATTCTGAGAGGCGGCTAAGAACAGAAATTGAAAAAATACCCGATGGTGAGTACTCAGCCGAAAGTTGGTTAGATAATGATGGTAGAAACTGGGATCAAAAATTAAGAGTTTTTGTTACTATTAAAAAGAAAGGAAACTCATTAACTATAGACCTTTCAGGCTCAGCAGATGAAGTCGAAACAGGCTTCAACGTACCCTTTGAAGGCTCACTTAAAGTGGCATGCTACTATGCCATAAGAACACTACTTTTGGACCAAGCAGAAATAGAAGACTTTATACCTCAAAATGAAGGTATCTTTCGAGCAGTGGACGTATATGCCCCCAAAGGAAGCATTTTTAATCCTAATTTCCCAAGAGCCTGCTTCGCAAGAATGGCACAGGTTCAACGCGTAATAGATTGTATAATAAGAGCTCTAGCACCTGTAATGCCCGAAAAAGCAACGGCGGGAAATGCCGCGACTGTAATGAGTGTTTCCTACTCTGGGTTTAGCGAAAAAGATCAAAACTATTGGGTATGTGTAGAAGTGAATGAGGGAAGTTACGGCGCGAGAGCCACAAAAGATGGTCTTGATACGGTAGATAATCTAATGGCCAATACAAAGAATGTTCCCTGCGAAGAGATTGAGTTAAGATACCCACTTCGTGTCGAAAGATATGAGATTAGGCCGGAGCAACCAGGCGCTGGAACCTGGAGAGGCGGGTGTGGGCATGTAAGAGAAGTGAGGTTTCTAGAAGATGGATACTTTTCTTGCAATGGTGACCGTATCTTGGAAAAGCCATTTGGTATCTTTGGAGGCCTAGATGGGCATGGCGCCAGATTGACCCTAAACCCCGATACGAAGGATCAAGTTGAATGGCCATCTAAAGTATCCGGCCAAAAAGTTAAGTCAGGCGATGTTATTCGTGTTTGTGGACCTGTAAGTGCCGGGTATGGAGATCCTTTATCGCGAGATCCCAATTTAGTTTTAAACGATGTTTTGGATGGCATCATTGATTCTGAAACTGCCAAAAAAACTTATGGTGTATTACTGAAAAAAAACCGTTTGGATCTCGATGCAACGGAAGCAGAACGAAATAAATAGGAAAACAAAATGGTTGATAGCTTAGAAAAAAAATTGGTTGAGTTTACCAATGGTCTTAATTTTAACGATATATCAGAAACTGCTATAACTGCTTCAAAAATGAGACTTCTTGATAGTGTAGGTGTAGCAATCGCTGCTTTTGATGCAAAGCCGTGTGAAATAGCACGAAGTTTGGCCTGTGAAGTAATTGGGCCAGATACTGCTCAAGTTTGGGGAACTGGGAAGTTTTCTTCTTTGGAGGACGTTGCTTTCGCAAATGGAGTTATGGTTCGTTATTTAGACCTAAACGACGCTTGGAGAACAAAAGATGCCCATCACCCTTCAGACTACCTACCAGCTATACTTTCTGTTTCTGAGTCGTTTGAGCTTTCAGGAAAGAAATTTATAACAGCGTTGACTGTCGCCTATGAAATAATGTGTCGCTTTACAGATAATGTGCCATTTAATGAAGCTGGCTGGGACCAGCCCGTTTCTGGATCAATTGCAACGGCATTGGCTGCTGGAAAGCTTATGGGTTTGACAAAAGATAAGCTGATGCACTCTATATCACTCGCGATAATACCTAACCTTAGCACCTATCAGACTCGTGCCGGTGAGCTTTCCATGTGGAAAGGTTGCGCAGGTCCAAACGGAGCAAGGAATGGTATTTTTGCCGCGAGACTAGCAAGAGAGGGAATGTCTGGTCCTTTTAATGCATTTGAAGGAATATTTGGGGTATGGAACCAAACATTGAGTGGCAAGAAATTCGATATAAATTTACCAGATTTTACTGGTGCTTGGGATTGGGGAATTGAGCAAACTAACATAAAAACTCATGCCGTTAGAGATAGCTGTCAGCTCCCAATATTTACTGCTATTGATCTTAAAGAAAAACTAAATGGAAAGAAAATAACAAGCCTCAATATCGACACGTATAAATCCGCGTGGGAAGGCGCCGCAAAAGATCCTGAACTTTGGGCCCCAAGAACTCGAGAGACTGCAGATCACTCTATGTTATTTTCAGTTGCATGTGCCATTGCTGATGGGAAAGTTGTTCCGGACTCTTTTGAGAAAAAACGTTTTCTCGATGCAGATATAATAGATATTATAAAACGATGTGAGATAAATGTTTTAGACGAGTTTTCGAGGGCAACACCAGAAAAAAGGAATTGTCGAATAAGTGCTATAACAGAGGAGGGTGAAAAAGTTACAGCACATAGAATTGTTACTCTCGAGGAAATTAAACGGGGCATGCCAAAGGCGCAAGTTATAGACAAATTTAGAGAAAATACTGAGCGCTTTTTCAATACAGGGCAACAAAACAAAATTATAGATAAAGTTATAGATATTGATCAAAATCCAAATTTAAAATCATTCTCAGAAAATTTCCAATTTAACTAAATAAGAGCAAATTTTATGTCACTTGAACCTTTCGAGCTAACTGCAGCTGAAGCTACAATCGCAATTAATAAGGGAAAATTAAATCCATTTGATTTAGCTCATTCTTGCATCGAAAGGTTTGAATTATGTGAACGGCAGGTGAGGGCCTATTCATACTTTGATAAAGAATTATTTCTTGGGCAAGTTAAGTCCCTTGGATCTGTAAAATCTCAACTTCACGGTTTACCTATCGCAGTTAAAGATATGATCGACACTGTTGATATGCCAACCCAATACAACAGCCCTATATATAAAGATCACCAGCCCAGCAAAGACGCAGCTATTGTTAGTATCCTTAAATCTCTTGGTGGAATTATATCAGGAAAAACAGACACGCATGAGTTTGCTGCAGGTGGAAAACTACCCGCTACGACAAATCCCCATAATAAAGTACATACTGCTGGTGGCTCATCAAGTGGATCTGCTGCAGCTGTTGCCGCCGGAACGGCAATGCTTTCTATCGGAACTCAAACTGGCGGATCGGTACTTAGACCAGCCAGCTTTTGTGGGATTTTTGGAATGAAGCCAACATTTGGATCTGTTAGCCGTGAAGGTGCCAAATTTTATTCTGTTTCACTTGATACGATCGGATGGTTTGGCCGATCTGTTTCTGACCTTTCATTGATAGCTGAAAATGCTAGAGCGGTTCGTAAGCCCACCAAATTGGCTCTAACAAAAAAAATCAAAAATTTTGCTATCTGTAAATTACCCAAAAGTAATTTAGCATCTGATTGTGCCAATAACGCTCTAGAAGAAGCAGCTAAATTATTAATTAAATCTGGCCATAAAGTTGAAGAGCTTTCACTTCCTAAAACATTCGAAAATTTATACCAAACACAGTTAACCATTATGAAGGGAGAAGGCCGCACCTCTTTTTTAGCTGAATATCTTGAAAATTTCCATTTGCTGGCTGACGACTTCAAGAACAGAGTTGAGGACTCTAACAATATATCGTTCGAAAGTTTAAGAGATGCCTACGATCATGCTGCGGAATGCCGGAAAGAGTTTGATAACATAGCGAGTGATTTTGATGGTATAGTTTCTATTGGAGCACCTGGAATTGCTCCTGAGAGTTTAGACACAACAGGTGATGCTGTTTTCCAACGTATGTGGAGTGTTTTGCATGTACCGGCTATATCCTTGCCAGGTTTTTTTGGAGAAAAAGGACTTCCTGTCGGAGTGCAAATAGTAGCCCCCCGTTTCATGGACTCTAACCTTCTTGAAGCAGCAAACCAAGCTAGTATGGCTTTTAATTGCACAAAGGTTTTACCCATTCTTAATAGGCATTAGCGGCTACAAACTCTCTGATATAATTCCGATTTTTGGTTCTCTAACTAACTAATGCCTGCAAGCCTAGGTAAATAAAGTGTTACAGCTGGAACAAATGCTATAAGTGCCAGCACTATTAATTCTGCTATTAAAAACGGGATAACTGCTATTGCGGTTTTTTCAATTGACGTTTTTGCGATCGGCGCGACAATAAATAAAACAATACCTAAAGGTGGCGTAATTACGCCAAGCAAAAGCCCTACCATAAGAAAAACACCATATTGAATAGGATGCATACCAAGGCCCTCTATAGCAATGGGCATAAGTAGTGGACCAAGGATTATCATATTGGCAACGGCATCCATAAAGGTTCCAACAAACAAGAAGAAAAGTACAATTATTAGAAAAAGCAAAACTCGGTTGTCGGTTAGACTAAGAACCAATTCTAAAAGATCTTGAGGAAATTGATGAAAAATCAGTATCTGACCAAAAACTATAGCCATTCCTACAATTATAAGGGAAGAGCCAGTTACTTTAGCTGTCCCCAACAAAGCGTTATAAAATTCTGACAAACTAAAGTTTCCGTTTATCGTACCATAAATGAAACCCAAGATTATTGAATAAAGCGCGGCAATCGCCCCTGCTTCTGTAGGTGTCATAACACCGCCAAGAATGCCATACAGAATCAAAAATGGTATAACCAAAACAGGAAGAGCACCAAAAGTTTCTCTGGCGACGGGAACTACCCCTTCAAATCGATGGATTTCACCATAACCTCGAAAAAAAGAATATAGGAACGCTGTAATCATTAAGAAGATACCGACAAGAAGTCCTGGAATTATACCTGCTGCAAATAATCCTGAAATAGATATCTGCATGGACCCGCCAACGATTATTAAAGGAATACTGGGTGGTATTATTGCACCTATAACAGCACTTGAACCTGTAACTGCAGCTGAAAAAGCGGCCGGATATCTTTCTCTAATCATAGCGGGAATCATTATTGGACCTATAGACGCTGCATCTGCAAGAACAGAGCCTGAAATGCCAGCAAAGAACATACTGGTCACAATATTAACATGAGCTAAGCCACCTTTGATCCAACCAACTAAAGCGCGTGCAACGTTTATCAGTTTCTGTGTTAGATTTAATCTATTTAATAGTTCACCGGTCAAAACGAACATTGGGAGTGCTAAAAGTGCAAAACTATCAATACCTCCGTACATTTGGGTCATCAAAATGAGAGGAGGAATGCGTGTCCCTGAAAAAAAGATAAAATATGTTGAGGCAAGACCAAGACTAAAAGCTACTGGGACACCAATCAAAAGAAAGCCAAAGAATGGCATAAAAAGATATGGTAAAACTAATTCCATTCTCTACTGAGCTTTCAGACTTTAACAAATTTCAAGTTAAACCGCGTCATGAGATCCATACTCTTCAAAACGCGCCCAGTCTTTTTTGAAAATAGCTTCTAGATCCTCTGCTATTGCTCCCAAAGTGATGACAATCATCATTGCACAGCCGATAGGAACTGACGCTTTAGCCCAAGCCGTGCTTACGCCTATATTGTGCGAAAAAGCATTAGAATTTCCGTTTACTATTCCCCAGCCATACCAACAGAGCACACACAAAAAAATCAAAACTAAAATTTTTGTAAATATAATAACTAGCGACCTTATTTTTATCGGAAGTAATTTGACCGCTGTAGGAATATATATGTGTTCCCAGCGCCTGACAACTACAACTGAACCGATAAATACCATCCAAATCATAGCCCAAATCGATGCTTCCTCAGACCATTGCAGTGAACTATTTAACACATACCGAAAAAAAACCTGCGAAGTCATAAAAACCAAAACACAGAGAACAAAAAACATAGAAACAAGCCGTGCGACAAAGTCGACGGCTTGTGTAATTTTTTTAACTGTTTTTATCATCCAGTGATCTCTTGAAGCCTCTTCAGTACGCTAGGATCTATTGAAGCTCCAACCTCACTCCAGATGTCCTTACCAGCCTTTACCCACTCAGCTTTCTCAGATGCATTAGGTGTGTATATTTCCATACCTGCATCTATTAGCTTTTGAGTATACTCCGCTTCTAAAGCTTTATCTTGAGCGTTTGCATCATCTGCTGCTATTTGTGCAGCTTCCATAAATGCAGTCTGATATTCTGGTGGCATAGCATTCCAAGTATTTTTGTTCATTACCTGAAACTGAATAGCAAAAATTGAATCCACTTTCGTTGCATGCTTCAGAACTTCTTGGAAATTAAACTTGTATGTCCAGATTGGTTGCACGTGAAATCCATCAACCACTCCATTTTTTATTGCCTCTTGTGTTTCAAAAAATGAAATTGGCGTTGGGTTTCCGTTCCAAGCTTTGAACAATGCCTGGCCGATAGGTGAGCGTGTCGATCGGAACTTTAATCCATTTACATCTGCAGGTGTTTTTAACGGCCGGTCATCATTCCAAAGTAACCTGAAACCACCAGCCCCAACTGGAGGAAGAACCTTCAGTGTAGGAACAGCTGCTTCAAATTTCTCAGTTTGCTCCTTCCAGAGATCTGACTTGAACAATTTCATTGCAGCGTCCCAACTTGGGACGGCATAAGGCAGGTCTGCAAATGCAAAACTATCGTCAAAAACAGAAAATTGAGCCGTGGCATTAGAAGAAATATCTACAAATCCATTTTGAACACTTTCTAGAACGTTTACGTCGTTACCAAGCGAGTTTGGTGGAAATACCTGTAAGTTCAGATCGAGTCCTGCATTTTTTTTCATCAACTCAGGAATTCGTGCAATTGATACGTTAGTTGGATCACCAGCTGGCGCATTCAGCGCAGCAACCATTGGTTTGTTAAACACAACGTTTGCGCTCAAAATAGACGGAGCTGCAAGCGTTCCAACCGCAGCAGCACCTGTTTTTAGTATAGCTCTTCTATTAAATTTACTCTTCATAATTATCCTCCCAGTTTAGGCTAAAAAGCCTTATAAAATAAAGTATACATTGACTTAGATAAATTGCTAACCTTTTAATAAATAGTTCATTTCTGGGGATCGTAAATGACTAGATTGGAAAAAAAAGATTTCGATGGCCAGGTCGCGATTATAACTGGAGCTCAGCAGGGCATAGGTAAAGCAATTGCTGTCAAATTAGCATCAGAAGGAGCTGACATTGTAGTGAACTGGCTTGATGACAAAGAAAAGGCATCGGAAGTTGCAGATTTAGTTACATCCCAGGGTCGAAAGGTTGTCATGTTTAAAGGTGATATTGGACAAAATGATCAGGCCAGAAATTTAGTTTCAGTCACTATGAATGCATTTGGAAAAATAGATGTTTTAGTAAACAACGCCGGAATATATCCTCGAATTCCATTCTTTGATGTTACTGAAAAAGATTGGAATAAAATAATTCAGACAAACCTAAAGGGAGCTTTTTTCTGCTCACAAATGGTTGCAAAAAAAATGCGTGATCTCGGAACGGGTGGAAATATTATAAATATTTCTTCACAAGCGATCAGTGGTCTCGCCAAAGAAGGAAGTGTTTATTCAATAAGCAAAACCGCCCTAATAGGACTAACAAAAACACTTGCAATGGAGCTTGCTCCTAACCGAATAAGAGTGAATGCTATAGCACCTGGCCTAACTGATACTGATCAACCTCGTTTGGGATTAACTGAAACTGAAATATCCGATAGAGCAAATAATTCACCGCTTGGAAGAATAGTTTATCCTGAAGAGGTTGCAGAGTTAGCAGCCTTTTTAGCATCTAAAAAAGCTGCAATGATTACAGGACAAACTCACCATATTAATTCTGGCGCCTACCTGGCCTAATACCTATAAATTTTATATTTTCTATGCAACAACCCACCCCCCATCTATTCGTAAAACGGTACCTGTCGTAAAAGAAGATTCTTCAGAGAGGAGATATATAAAGCCATTTGCGACTTCCAAAACAGTACCAAAACGCTTCATTGCATGGCGGGCCTTACTTTTTAACTCAGTTTCTTTGGGGGAATGCGATCTATTAAGACTTTTTTTAAGAAGTGGCGTATCTATTGCTCCAGGCGCAATTACATTCACTCTTATGTTTTCTTCAACCAACTCCAAGGCAGCGGTTTTAGCTAAACTTACAACAGCACCCTTAGAGGCTATATAAGGTGCATTATTCATGCCGCCAGAAAAAGCTAGTTGCGATGCCGTCATAACAACAGATGAGCTTTTAGTTCTCTTTAAATTCGGAAGAAGGGCAGTAAGCCATGTCCAATTTGATTTAATATTAACGTCAAAAATATCATCCCAGTCTTGGCTTGTTCCTTGATCAATCGGAGTATGAGGCTTACTAATCCCAGCAATTAAAGCCAAACCGTGTAGTTCGTCGATACTCTGTATTACCGTTTCAATAGTGGTCTTAGACCGCACATCACCCTCAATTTTTTCAAACTTAGTTGGTTCGTTTTTGAAATCAGAGTCTACACCAATAACAAAAGCACCTTCATTCAAAGCTAAATCACAAACAGCTTTTCCAATTCCAGATGCTGCTCCAGTAACAACTATTGTTTTTTTAGCTAATCTTTTCGCCATGCTCGATTTTCACTATCATTATGCTCGCCAAGTTCAGGTGCCGCCCTTAAATTCATATTTTGAATTTTACCTTTTTCCTTAATTGGTATTCTAGGAACCGCTAACTTTTTTCCTTCAACTTCAATGAAGTCAATTTGATTTTGGCTGATGACGTGTTCTGAATGGATCACTTCATCTATTGATAATATGGGGGCTGCTGGGACATCAGCATCAACCAATTTTTGCAACCAAAAATCGCGTTTATTAAGCGATAATTTTTTATTTATAATTTTTGTCAACTCCGTCATATTAGAAGCGCGTTTAGAATTATCTGTAAACCGCTTATCGTTAGCCAGCTCCGCAGACCCGATAACTGAAATAAAATTTAACCAAAACTTTTCAGTTCCCACCGCAGCTATTACTATTGGCTTATCTTCTGTTTTAAAAACAGCATATGGAGCCAAAGCCGGGTGCCCAGACCCATGGGGTTTAGTTTTCCAGCCATCTAAACCAGAAAATGTTACCTCATCTCCACATAAATGTATTTGTGAATCCAACATTGACACTTCATAGGCTCGTCCAAAGCCAGTTTTTTGAGCTTCTCGTACAGCCGCTAAAATAGCAATTGCCGCGTAAAGGCCGCCAGCTGTGTCCCCAAGATGAAAAGGTATATGAGCTGGACCTGTTTCTTCGTGACCATTAATAGAAAGACCACCACCAAGGGCTTGAACAATTAAATCATATCCTGGGTTTTTTGACCAAGGGCTTGTTGTTCCAAATCCACTAAGCGAAATAGAAACTAATGTCGGCTTGTCCTGGGCAAGCTTTGAATGATCAAGGCCAAATTTTTCCATTACACCAGGGCGAAAATTATCAAAGATCACATCTGAATTAAGAGAAATTTGCTTGGCTTTCTCCAGGCCGTGTTTATCCTTGAGGTCAAGAGTCACGCTTTTTTTTCCATGATTAAAAGTTTGAAATTGGGCACTCTGCCCCCCTACTGACGGCCCTACCTTATTTTTTCTAAGGGGATCGCCAGTCAATGGCTCTATTTTTAACACTTCAGCCCCAAGATCAGCTAATATCCCAGTTGCAAATGGTCCGGCAACAAACATTGAAAAGTCTGCGATTCTAAGACCATCCAAAGTCTTCAACATCTTAATTTTATCCTTTTCATACTAAAATATTGGGCCAAATTTTTGAGGCGTTTTTGAATAAGAATTTTTCCAAAATTTCCGGGTTAAGGTTCAAGTCAAATACTGCCTGAGTAATTTTTTCATAATCCATCATGGGGTAACCAGTTCCAAATAAGACCTTATCTCTACCGTGGCCTTTAAGAAATCTTAAAACTGGTTCTGGAAAAAATTTTGGGTGATGGCCAGATGTATCAATATAAAGATTTTGATGCTTCCAGGAAAGTGCCACCAATTCTTCGCTCCAAGGATATCCAGCATGACCTGCCACGATTACCAATTCAGGAAAATATAAGGCTATATCGTCAAGGCTCCCTGGACGGCCAGTTTCATTACTTAGATTAACAGCTGTGTGTCCAGTAAGAATAAGAGCTGGTACATTTAGCTCCACACACTCAGCGTACAAAGGAAAAAAAGATGCATGGTTTGGTGGAAGTCCATATAAAAATGGCAAAAATTTCACAGCAATACAGCCCAAATCATTTACAGCGCAACGAAGCTGTCTGATTGCTTCCATACCGTTGCGAGGATCTACAGAGGCACATGGCGATATTAAATCCGAATCTTTTTTAGCCGTCTCGTAAACTTTAGCGTTGGTAACCTGAGCCTCATCACAAACTGTAGCAGATAAGATAATTTTAGTTATTTTTGCTTTTTTTGCCTCTTGGACTAATTTCTCCGAACTGAGCTTCATGCGGCCTTCAATACCCAGCTTTTCATATAAATCCTTCAACCTAGGATACTGTTTAAAAAAATTGTTGTCCCACCAGTTAGCCCATACATCAATTATGGGTCCATTATAGCTTTGGAACTCAGACATTTTACCCTACATTTTAAAATTAGGTTAATAGATTTGGAGTAATAAAAATATTTTAACTTTAGTGAGGTTAAGAAGCAGCAAGGTCATCGTCAACCCTTTTAGAGTTTATCATAATAACGAAAATATGGAGGAATAATGATTAAAAGCCCTAAGGATTTAGTTTTAAAATACTTCAAGGCCGTAGATGATCAGGATCTCAAATCTATTTTAGAGACCATGCATCCAAATTGCTTATTCAGAGTTGAAACACATAGTATTCAATTAAATGGTCAAAAAGAAATTGAGCCAATGTTTCGCCGGCTTTGGCGAAATCATAAATCCGTAAAACATGAGAACTTTTATTTCATTGAAGATGGCCAGACTGGCTCTGTTGCCGTTCGGTTTAATGTAGTTAACTCTATGCACGATGGCAGTTTAGTTTTTAAATCAAATTGTAATTTTTTCACGCTAGATAAAAATTTATTTTCTGAAGTCCGCGTATACATGACCGGCGAAAACACTCTGGATAAGTCTGATAAGTAGAAGTCAGTAATTAATCATCAGCTTTTTTTGCTGCATCCATCATGGCTTCAAATAAGTGAAGTTTTGGAATTGAAGACTCAGGATAGGCAGTTTTACTATGAGCTAGACCGGCGCCGATCATAGTTTCAGCCATCTTGTAAGTAAGTGGACCAGGATTGATTACTGGAACATTTAAATTTTTTTTCAAAAATGAGTGTGACTGATGCATAGTTGTAGACCCTAGAATTATCACGTCTGCGCCATCCTCCTCGACCGCTGATTGCGCTGCGCCTAATAAAAGTGGGAAAATTTCTTCCTCTTTTCCAGCCAGCAGTGACTGATTGTCAGGATTAACATCTATGGATCTTATGGATGCGATATGATCTTTTATACCCAATCTTTTAATAGTCCTATTGTATAAATGAAACCAACTTTTCCACATGGTAACGATAGAGAACTTGTTACCCATCATCATGGCGCAAAGCATTGAAGTTTGGCCAGGACCTATTACAGGGATATCAAGACATGATCGTAAAGCTGAAACCCCAGAGTCACTCATTGTATCAACACAGACAGCTGAGAAACCCTCTTTCTGTGCTTTAATTCCAACTTCCAAAACCCCAATATCTGCCAGCACCATATCTGTTTCGCTTATATAATTTTTGGGTGCAGCCTTTGTTGAACGAAATTCGAACTTTACCTCAGAAGTCAATTTGACAGCCTTTAATTGATCACGCCTAGAATTCAGGTTTTCTTCAGACATTGGAAATGGAACTATTACAAGTATTTTAGCCATGGACTGTTCTGCCATTTTTTAAAATTAAATTCTTCAATAAAACTATATTTTTTGGTGTTCTTTGTTCAAGAAAAATTACATTTTTCAAATTATTACCTTTATGTGAAAAATTAATTTAAAATCCAAGTTAACTTTTAACTTTTATGCTATGATTGTTTTTAGCGCTCTATACCAATGGAAAAATAAATGGCGTCTGCTTTAAATACTTTCGCTGAACTAATTTGTGACAGGCGGAAATACCCGATACCCGCCAATACTCTTGAGTATTCCCGGCTAGTTCTGGCTGACACTATAGCAGCTATAGTAGGAGGCATGGCAGAACCGGAGATGCAAAAATTAGTAAATACTGATTTGCAGCCAGGAAAGATAAGTATCTTGGGAACAAATCTTAAGTCAGATTATCTCAGTGCTGCTTTTCTAACTGGAACAGCTGGGACATTTCTTGAGATGGATGAGGGGAGCCAATTTGCCCGAGGCCATCCAGCAATCCATGTTGCACCTGCATTATTAGCGATGTCACAAAAAATAAAAGTGAGTTATCAAGAATTTTTAGAAGCATTCATAATTGGCTACGATGTAGCTGCTAGGATTGGTCTTGCAAGCAATCTTAATAATAGTATGCATCCACATGGAACTTGGGGAGTTCTTGGCGCTGCCGCTGCAACAGCAGCCTTGCTAAAGCTAGAAAAAGAAAAATCTAAAGAAATTCTGAACATTGCGTCCAGCCTTACATTAGCAACTAGTAGAAAAACTATGCTTGAAGGGGGTACAGTTCGAAACGCATATGCAGGTGTATCTAATCAAATGGCCTTAATGTCCCACAGATTATTGAATGCTGGGATCTGTGGTGAAATTGATGGCATAAAATCTGTTTTTGGCTCGGTTGTTTCAACAGATTTGGATGAGGTAAAAGCATGTGAAGAAGTTGGTGATAGATTTGAAATAAATCGAAATTATTTCAAGCTATATTCTTGTTGTCGTTATAATCATGCTGCTTTAGATTGTCTTTGGTACCTTTTAGATAACCATGCTGAACTAAAAAATTTTCAAAAAATTGAATCAATAGCTGTTGAAAGTTATTCATTGGCTGCCGAGCTAAATGACAAAAATCCTAAAAATACTCTGGCTGCAAAATTTTCTCTCCCTTTTGCAATAGCAACCACGCTAGCCAATAGATCTTCAGGTGTGAATGATTTTTCAAATGAAGCAATTTCAAACAAGAAAATAATTTCACTTTGCCAAAAAGTTTCTGTAATTGAAAACCCTGAATATACAGCTAAACTTCCAGACCTAAGACCAGCAAAAGTCGAAATAACCTTTTCCGATGGAAAACGAATAGGGCATTCTGTAGAAACAAACAGAGGTGATTGGAAAGATCCTTACTCAGCTGCAGAAATTAAAGAGAAATTTCACTCATTGACTGGACGAATTTGGGCGCAAAAAAAATGCGATTTAATTTACCAAAATATTATGTGCTCTGATTTAGATGATTTTAGTTATCTAAATTGGCTTAATTGATCTGGAAGTTTAGTACATGTCAGACCAAACACTTCTTATAAAAAATGCTGATGTTTTATGTACAATGTCAGAGCCAGGGGAAAATGAAAGTAATATTAAAAGCGAAATTAACGGTGGAGGGCTTTTTGCGCGTAATGGTATTATTGAAACAGTTGGGGAAAGTAGCTGTCTGCCCCAAATAGCAGATACAATCATTGACATGAAGGGACATGTTGTAATTCCAGGAATGGTTAACACCCATCATCATCTGTTCCAAAACTTAACACGCGCGGTACCTGCAGCACAAAACTCAGAACTTTTTGGCTGGCTGAAAACACTGTATCCTATTTGGAGTAATATTGGGCCAGAGCATGTTTACTGGTCAACCGCTTTGGG
This sequence comes from Paracoccaceae bacterium, assembly GCA_902606585.1. Classification (GTDB taxonomy): domain Bacteria; phylum Pseudomonadota; class Alphaproteobacteria; order Rhodobacterales; family Rhodobacteraceae; genus Salinivivens. The sequence goes on from CACLGX010000017.1 coordinate 29,570, forward strand.
CCTGGCTGAACTTGCTTTAAGTGGATGCACAACATCTTCTGACCATCTATATATTTATCCCAATGGTGCAAAATTAGATGACTCTTTATCTGCAGCATCAGACATTGGCGTCAGGTTCCATGGAACAAGAGGATCTATGAGTATAGGAGAGTCGCAGGGCGGACTGCCACCCGATAGTCTGACGGAAAAAGAGTCTTTTATCCTGTCTGAAAGTCAGAGACTTATTGAAACTTATAATGATAGCGATCGTTATGCTATGCAGCGAGTTGCTTTAGCGCCCTGCTCTCCTTTCTCAGTGAGTATAGATTTGATGCGAGAAAGCGCAGCGATGGCACGTTCTTATGGAGTGGGTTTGCACACTCATCTCGCCGAAAATACCGAAGATATTGAATATGGTCTGCAGCAGTTTGGAATGCGGCCAGGTGAATATGTTGAAGCAGTGGGATGGACAGGAGATGACGTCTGGCATGCACACTGCGTTCAATTAAATTCAGAAGAAATTAATTTGTTTGCAAAAACAGGGACAGGCATTGCTCATTGCCCTTGCTCTAATATGAGGCTTGCAAGTGGTATAGCACCAGTCAGGCAAATGCTTGATACTGGTGTAAAAGTTGGACTTGGGGTTGATGGTTCGGCATCTAATGACAGTGGAAACATGCTAAATGAAGCGCGTCAAACTATGCTTTTGCAAAGAGTAAACTCCCAAGCCAGTACTATGACCGCAAGAGAGGCTTTGAGAGTTGCAACCAAAGGTGGTGCATCCGTTCTTAATAGAGATGATATCGGCATGCTTGTACCAGGTTATGCAGCAGATATTACTGCTTTTAAGAGAGGCAATGTGGATTTTTCAGGTAGTGACTGGGATCCTGTTGCCTCACTGGTCTTTTGTGGTCCAAGCAAAGCTAATTATACTATAATAAATGGAAAAATAGTCGTTAGCGAAGGGCAATTAACCTCTATTCCTATTGAGAAACTTATTCAAGAACATAGTAAATTATCCCGAGATTTAATTAATATCTGAAACTGGATTTCTAATACTTTCCAAGTCTATTTTTAGGTCCATATTTTCAATAAAAAATTCATTTAAATTACAGCCACCACCCTGCCTATCAACAACCAAAAATTTTTGGCTCTCTTGTAGAACTAGTAATGGATGGTGCCAAGAACCTTTGAAGTAATTTACACCCTGATTGCCTTCTGCCAAAAAACATTCAGCTGTGCTTAAATCGGGCTCATTGCCTGAGCTATTTGACTTGCAAACCACGACTAACCAACCATGTTCGGATAAAGGAAAAAAGGCCTGTGAGCCTAAAGGGTGTCTTTCCATGACTTCCAACTTAATTGGATCAGGTCGCCGCCGGCCCTCGAAAATAGATATTATTGGTTCCCCATTTTCAGTTGCCACATCTATTGATGAGAGCGCGTTAAAACGCGTAGTAGTTCCCTGATTGATCAATAATTTTTCAGCGTTTTTCAGCTCAATAACCTGACCATAAGGTGCAAAGTTGGATTTAGATAAAGGTTTGATTTCTAGATTATCTAAAGTCATCTTTTATACTGCTTTACCAAAAATCCTTAGTCTTGAAACACCCCCATCTGGATAAATATTCAACCTGATAGCATTTACAGGACCGAAGTCGTTGGCGATTTCTTTTTTGAATTTATGGATGGCGTCGGCAGAAAGGCTTTGTTTAGGCATTAGCTCTTTCCAATTTTCTGCAGAATTTACATCAAAACCTTTCTCGACTAGAGCGGCTTGGATACTACATTTATCGGGAAAGTTACCTTTAAAATGTGCGGTATCAATTTCTATTTCATCAACGAAACCTGAGGTGCCAAGTTGAACAACTATCCAGTCGTTTCCTGGCTCTCGTCGTCTGCGCGTCTCCCATCCATCTCCCATTGTCAAACCGCGGCCTTCAGATAGAAGAGCATTTACATCACCATAGTGCGCGTCATTATAACCTAAAATGCTTCCTCCTGAGCGAAGCGCAGATAGCTCAACGATATCATTTTTTTGATTTGCCCAATCGCGCTGTACATCTCCAAATAACCGAAGCCTTGCTACCCCTCCATCTGGAAAAATATTTAACCTCACCAAATTTACTGTGCTTAAATATTTTGACTCCAATAAATGGTGTGCATCAGGACCTAAACTAACTTGTTCAACAAGAGTGTGCCACTCAACTTTATTTATATCACCATCTAATGAATACCCCACCTCTACCATGGCTCCTGTTGGATAATTTCCAGTGAAGTGGGCAGTATTAATATCCACAAGTTTTATAACACCCGGTTCACCCAAACTAATGATGCACCAGTCGTGGCCTCCTTGACGACGCCTGCTAGACTCCCAGCCATCCATCCATTTTCCGTTATCATCAAATTTGTCCGGTACAAAAACTGGTATTGTATCTTGTAAAATTCTGGGAGCTGCAGCAAAAAAATCATCACTGACCGAATGAATTTTAGTGCCCATTCTAGGTGAAGCCAAATTGACCAATCCTAGACCATATCTTCTTGCTTCCGTTGGTGGTATCTCTATATCCATAAAAAACCTTAATAACTATTTACCATTCTCGAAACTTGGATGCGGAAATTTTTCAATCCAATGCTTAGCTATATCAATACGCTTGGCTATCCAAACTTTTTCGTGTGAAAGTATATGATCTAAAAATTTGACGAGCCCCCTAAATCTTGCAGGACGCCCAACTATTCTACAATGCAAACCCAAGGACATCATTTTCGGGGATACGTCGCCTTCAGAATATAACGTATCAAATGCATCGATAAGATAATCAGAAAAGTGATCTGCTGTATTAAATCCTTGAGTGGTTGCAAATCTCATATCATTTGCATCAAGAGTATAGGGAACAATAAGATGAGGCTTTTTTACCTGCTTGCTCCAAAAAGGAAGATCATCTGAATAATCATCTGCATCATAAATGAAACCACCTTCCTCTGAAACTAAATCACGTGTATTTTCACTTGTTCTACCCGTGTACCATCCTAGTGGACGCTCACCACAAATGTCTTTGTGGATTTCGATTGCTTTCTTCATGTGGGCCATTTCTTCTGACTTTGGCATTCCATGATAATTAATCCACCTGTATCCGTGTGAAGCGATTTCATGTCCATCTTTAAGTGCTTGTTCAATCACTGAAGGATTTCTTTGCATTGCCATTGCAACAGCAAACAAAGTTATGGGTACTTTTCTGGATCTGAATAAATCTAAAATACGCCATACACCTGCCCTTGAGCCATATTCATAAATTGACTCCATGGACATATGCCGCGCACCTTCAAATGGGGCGGCACCAATTATTTCAGATAAAAAAATTTCTGAGGCTGGATCACCATGCAAAATAGAATTTTCAGCACCTTCCTCATAATTTAAAACAAATTGAACGGCTATTTTCGAGCCATCTGGCCAAGTCGACTGTGGCCTTTTTTGACCATAACCAACCATATCTCGAGGATATTCGTTCATTTTTACCTCAATTATCTTTTACCCTTTTATGCCATTCAGACAATAAAGCTCGCTCTTCATCATCCAACCATATTATGTTCCCTGGAGGCATGGCCCAAGAAGCTGCTGACTGCCAATAAATTTCATTCGCCATTTTTAAAATTTGCGCCTCTGTTTCAAGATAAACCCCCTTAGGCGCAAAAGCCAAGCCATCCCAAATAGGCTCTTTTGCGTGGCAGGCACTGCATCTTTCTAATATTAATTCAACTGCGGAATTATGTACTTCATCTTTTGATAAGTTAAGATTACTTATCGCGTAATCTTCATTAGTTGGCCCTCCGACATATGATAATGATATACAGCAAACGACAAGGAATGAAGCCGCTAGCCATGTCCAATAGGGCGCTGGCAATCCTTTGTGCTTAGTATTGAAAAAATGCCTTATCAGTGCACCAATTATTAAAATCAGTCCAAGAATTAACCAGCTGTATTCTGTAGCAAAAATTATTGGGTAATGAACACCAAGCATTACAAAAATAACTGGAAGCGTAAGGTAGTTGTTATGTAAAGATCTCTGTTTCCCTCTAGCTCCATAAATGGGATTTGGCTCTTCGCCAGCTTTAAGCGCCTTTACAACTTTTTTCTGACCAGGGATTATTACCATTGCAACGTTAGCAACCATCATGGTTCCAATTGAAATACCTATTTGCATAAAAGCGCCCCGATGAGAAAAAATTTGCGTATAAATGTAAGATAATATTATGAGAAAAATCAGTCCGGATAGAGCCAAAATCAGGTCATTTCTTCCAAGTGGACTGCGGCATAAACCATCATAAACCACCCACCCAACTAAAATACCACCCAAGCTTAATAGAACTGCTTGCCCTTGTGTAATATCAAGAACTTCTAAATCAATCATATAAAGACTTGTGGAGCCGTAATACACTAGAGACATTAAAGCCATGCCCGAAATCCAAGTGCTATAAGCCTCCCACTTAAACCAAGTCAATTCGTCTGGCATTTTGCTAGGAGCTACAAGATATTTGACCATGTTATAAAAACCACCGCCATGCACTTGCCAGGCCTGGCCATTAGCCTCTTTGGGTAATTCTTTTCCAGGCTTTAAACTCAAATCCAGCGCAATAAAATAAAAGGAGGAGCCAATCCATGCAACGCCCGCAATCACATGCACCCAACGAACGATCATTTCGGACCACAACCAAAAATAATCAAACATTATTCATCCTATCCTGATACCGTTGGTTTCCTGCCATATTGAAAGCTGGGCAGCAATCGAAATAGCAACCTTTACCGGTTGTTTGGAATTAATTTCATCTATGCCAATGGGACAGGTCAATTTTTTTAATTGTTCATCTTTAATACCCATTTTTGACAGTCGGCTTTTAAATCGAGCTTTCTTCGTTTTAGATCCTATTAGTCCACAAAACCGAAATTGATCTTTTGATAATAACGCGAAACAAATAGCCTCATCCAAAGGGTGTGAATGAGTTATTATTACATGATAAGCATTACTTGGGGCGTGAGACGCAATTAGAGCTGGATCTAAAGCAATCACTTTGGAAAAGGTAGATGTTGATCCTTCTGGAAATCGTTTCTCATCAATATCTACCCAATGAATATCAAAATCCGTATGTTCTATTATTTTTACCAATGCCCTGCCAACATGGCCAGCACCATAAATAAATAAAGGATCAAGTTTCTTGGCTGTTGGAAGAATAAAACTTTCTTTTTTTAAAAATGGTCTGAATTTTTTATCATCATCAGTTCCCAAAACTTCTGTCGGAGCTCCAGATTTTAATGGGTGCTCTAGCGCTACTAGTTTTTGGGAATGCTTTACCAATTTGTTGATATCTGACTTACTTAAAATTTCTAAAAGAACCTTTACATTGCCACCACAGCATTGTCCCATATCTGGACCAAGTGCTAAATTTAAAACTTTTCTATTGCTTCCTTCTACTTCTAAGCCAATCTCTTTGATTAAGCGTCTAGCCTGCTCCATGACTTCATATTCTAGAGAGCCCCCGCCTATGGTGTTCCAAATTTGATTTTCAAAAATTAACATATTGGCACCCAACTCTCGAGGTGCAGAACCACGAACCGAAATAATTACAGCGTGAGCTACTGCTGTCTCGTCACCAATTAAATGATTTGCAGCGGCTATCCAATTTCCATTCGGATTAATCAAAGATTTATGCATAATTCTGCGCATTCAAACATTAGCTTGATCAATTTCTACAGATTGCATCAAAAGCCTTTCAGGTGTTGCGGGTGCATTTAAGTTTGGATAACTACTTTGACCATTCACCGATTGTAAAGCGTGTGATAGGGCCATTAAAACGCTGGTCCCTAGCATTAGCGGAGGCTCACCAACAGCTTTTGACCTATGAATTGTCTCTTCACAATTTTCTCCTTCAGAGAAAAGTTTAACCCTAAAATCCAGAGGTCTATCTGAGCAGGCTGGGATTTTGTAAGTTGATGGTGCATGAGTTAGAAGTTTACCTTTACGATCCCAAACCAACTCCTCTGTAGTTAACCAGCCTGCGCCCTGAACATAGCCACCCTCTATTTGTCCAATATCTATCGCTGGATTTAGTGATCGGCCTACATCATGTAAGATATCAGCTCGTAAAA
>CACLGX010000018.1 GCA_902606585.1 Paracoccaceae bacterium
AAAGACCAGTAATACCATCAATCAGGCCAACTACTTCGTTTACGTTTTTATTCGTAAAATTAAGATTTTGTGAATTTCCTATGCCGTTGTCAGAAAAGGTATATGTACCGCCATTTTTAGTCCATGACCCAAAATCGATTGTCAAATTTGCGGAAAAAGTATCCGTTAGGTTTGCAAACCCTTCTAAGTCAACGATCATTGTCCTGTTATTGGCAAAGTTCTCAAGATCAAAAATCATTCTCCTTTCTCTATCAAAATTAAAAGTCCCAGTATCAAGATCGAGGTAGCCGGCGCCAGTAGTAACGTCAAATGAGGCACTGTTTCCCGGCGCTAATATATAATTATCATTATTTGGTAGGGTGTAGGTTTGAGGATTATTTATACCACTTTGATCATAATCAACCAAAGTTGAAGATGCTATAACTGTGTCACTCGGTGTCGGAATTTCAAGTCCATTGACTGTAAACGTCGATCCAAAATCAACCGCGCCTTCATAGGCGTTCCAACTCGTCCCACCACCTGAAAAATCACCATTTAAGATATTGGATGTACCGGGAATAGTTGCGTCTGGGTACAAGTTAACTCTCAAGGCACTTCCATTTTGTCCATCTCGAGTCGCATCAATTTCTCCGATCTCAATGGCTCCACTTATGGGGTCTATGTAGCTCACTACGCCTGCATTCACCGATATTGTGCCCGACGAACCATCACCTGAAACCACATTAAAATCGTCAGACGCCTCGGCATTGTCAGTTATTTCTATATCCAAATAGCCACCACCAAAACTGTCTTCCTGTGAAACAACAGAATTTGTGTCAAAAGGGACGGATCCATCGCCGTCAGTATACCAAAGGTCATTGACACGAAATCCGTCTCCAGCTTCAGTTGGCGTCACTTCAAGAACTGTAAATTGCGCACCGACGATTAAATCATCTGCAGTCAATCCTTCTGTTCTGGCCAGTATGGTTTCTTTTTGATCATCAGAAAGTGGCTGGATTATTTCATAGGTCATACCGGATTCAATATAATTTTCGGGGCTATTGATGTGGTCATAAAAGTCATCGTATTCAATCATCCCTACACCGATTTTTATAGCACCGTTTTCTAAACCGGTTCCAATTGATAGCTCGTGATCACTCTCTTGAAAGACTGCTTTCCCTTTGTAATTAGCCGTCGTCATATGAAGGTGAAATTCGTCTCCTAAGATCTCGGCCCCAACATCAAGTGCTGTAAGTTCTTCAGCAGTTGCGTCCCCATTAGAGGCTTCAACGGCAAGATCATGAATTTTTTTCAGTAAATAGTTTCCAGCATCTAATGCGTGTGCTGTGGCCAAAAGGTAGCCCTGTGCTACACTCATTGACCTAATGGCACCATTTTTGGTGGCAATATCCAAACGCAGTCTATCTTCCATATTGGCGAAAGAGACACGCTCACCAGCAGAACTCCTTGATTTATTCGACGCTATCCTTTCAGTAGCTTTTACAGCCTCAGTTGCATACTTCTTCACTGACAAGTCAGCATAATAACTAGCTTTCGCAACACCTATGTTTGCCATTTCCAAAATTCCAATTTTTCTTCGCAAAGCTAACTAACGACCCAAAATCAAAATTGTTTAGTAAAAAAATAAAAAAATTTGAAAATTTTTTATAAAATATTGTTTGCAATAGGTTTTTTCCTTAAAAAAAAGGAAATTATTTAGAGTATTTTGATGTTTTTAGTTTTTAAATCTGAATTTTTTCTGTCAGAGTAAGAAAAAAATGGAGTGTCGTATGAAAGATTTTAAACTGGCCGGCGCCGGATATTATAAACCAGAGGCGTGTCATCTATCTGAATTTCAAAAGATTATTGATCAATCATTAACGCTGTCTAGCGTTCCAAATGCCGTAGCTGTTGAGAATAATATACCCATTTATGATGTAATGAATTTTAGGGATGCCCTCACTAATGCATCCGCCAAAAGTGAATTGATGGCTGAGTGGGCTTGGGTATTGAAGGAAAGTTCAGGCGCTATCGTTTTACGCAACGCTTATCAAGATACGACCGTTATAGATCAAGCGACAAAACTATACGAAAACATTATTAAACAGGAGAAACTTAAAGAAGGTGGTGGAGCCGATCATTTTGCAGCAGCTGGTGCCAATGATCGAATTTGGAATTCACTTCAAAAATTGTGTGAAAGTTCTCCGAGTGTTTTCTTTAAGTATTTTGCAAATGAAGCCATCCAAACCGCCTGTGAAGCCTGGCTGGGGCCGAATTATCAGATGACGGCGCAAGTGAACCTTGTCCACCCGGGTGGAAGTGCTCAGCAGGCACATAGAGATTATCATTTGGGCTTCCAAACGGCTGACATCAGTTCCTCCTACCCAAAGCATGTACACGAATTATCGCCTGTTTTGACGCTACAAGGCGCGGTTGCGCATTGCGATATGCCCATTGAAAGTGGGCCAACGAAACTGTTACCCTTTTCCCAAAGCTATCTGCCTGGTTATGCGGCTTGGCGCAGAGATGATTTTCGTGAAGTATTTGAAAGTCATTATGTTCAATTGCCCTTGAATAAAGGTGATGCTCTGTTTTTTAGCCCAGCAATATTTCACGCAGCAGGAGCTAATGTAAGTGCAGACGTTCATAGAATGGCAAACCTACTTCAAGTATCTTCGGCGTTTGGAAGGGCTATGGAAACTATTGATCGAAAAAAAATGTGTGTTTTAACCTATCCCGTTGCTTTAGAGCACTACGCGGCTCAAACTTTGGACCTTAGAGAAATCAAAGCAGCAGTTGCAGCTACTGCTGAGGGATACTCATTTCCGACCAACCTTGATAATGATCCACCAAAAGGGGGCCTAGCACCAGAGACGCAGCAAGCCTTTTTCATGAGAGCTCTTGAAAATTCTATGAAGCAAGACGAATTTGAAAGAATACTAAGTGAAATGGAAGCAGTGAGGCTTTCATAATTTTTTATTCTTGGGATACTAAGTAATTGGTAAGTATTTCGAACGAACAGAAGATAGGAGTGGTTGGCGCTGGATTAATCGGAGCCAGTTGGGCGGGTCTTTTTTCTGCATTTGGTTACGAAACTATTCTTTATGACCCAAAAAAAGAAGCAATAGATCGGGCAGTCAGTCAAATAAAAGGGATTTGGTCCTCATTAGAAAACTTACACGGTAAACTTGAGAATAAAAAAGAAACAAAAACTGTTGATAGACTTGAAGAGTTAAAAGAATGCTCGTTCCTTCAGGAAAATTGTCCGGAGAATTTAGATCTAAAACAGACATTAATCTCTGATTTAGAAAGAATAGTATCCAACGAAACAATTATAGCCTCCAGTACATCTTCTTTTTTGCCGTCTGAGCTTCGAGAGGTGTGTAATAATCCAGACCGGGTTCTTGTCGGTCATCCAATGAACCCACCACACCTGATACCACTTGTCGAGATCGTAATGGGAGAGATGGAAAATTCAAAAATACAGAATAGGGTTCATAATTTTTATTTGTCGCTAAATAGAAAACCCGTACATGTGAAAAAAGAAATGAGGGGACATTTGGCAAATAGGCTTATGGCAGCATTATATCGAGAAGCAGTTTATTTGGTTTCAGAGGGTATCGCGGATGTGGCAGATGTAGACGTCGTAATTTCTAATGGTCCGGGTTTGCGCTTAGCCCTACTAGGTCCACATATAAACTATCATTTAGGTGGTGGAACGGGTGGTTATAGAAATTATCTGGAACATTTGGGCGCTACACAGGAAACCCGATGGAATAGCTTAGGTGAACCTGCTTTAACTAATGAACTTAGAGAACTCTTAATTAAGGGTATCGAAGATCAAAATATTAAGATGGATGATTTAATTTCTAAGCGGGACAAAGGCTTGATTGAAATTTTAAAAATAAAAAAAGAAAGCAAACTTTAAAAATTAGTTTATCAAGAATATATGCTGAGTGATTTTTATGGAAACAATCTGACAACGACAACTGGCCTTGCAAGAGATAATTATGATGTTGGGTTAAAAGCCTTTTTGAGTGCAAATTATGGAGCTGAACAGGCCTTTTCACTAGCCGTGGAGGCCGATCCAAACTTTTCTTTAGCCTATGCGGGCTTGGTGAGGGCGCATATGGCCGCCGGTAATTTAAAGGCTGCAGCTAGCGCTCTAATAACGGCAAAAAAAATGGTAAATGGAGCAACTGAGCGAGAAAAATCACATATCTATTGTATTGAACTACTCACTTCAGGAAAAAGCAAAGAAGCGAGAGAGGCAGTTTACAAACATCTATTAGAATGGCCAAGAGATGCATTAGTAGCGCAGATAAATACGAGTGTCTTTGGGCTTATTGGCTTTTCCGGCCAAATAGGCCGAGAAAACGACTTACTGGATTTTACAGAAATGCTTCTTCCTCATTACGCAGAAGATTGGTGGATGATGTCTATGCATGCCATCTCTCTATGTGAAACAGGCCAGACAATAGCTTCGATGGAATTGATGGAGAAATCACTAGATTTAAACCCACGAAATGCAAATGCTGCACATTTTTTCGCTCACATATTATATGAAGAAAACGAGGTTGAAGCCGGGCGTGACTACTTGCATGCCTGGATGCCGTCATATGACAGAAGATCAATATTACACGGTCACTTGAGTTGGCACGAAGCTTTATGGGCACTTCAAGATGGAGATGAAACTAAAATGTGGGCAACTATTGATTCATCAGTTTCGCCTGAAAAAGGAACAAGTTTACCTTTAAACGCGCTAACCGACACCGCTGCTATTTACTATCGAGCCGAACTTGCTGGATATAAAGTTGATACAAAGAGATGGTCGAGGCTGAGTGAGTATGCAGTTCAGAACTTTCCCAATATGGGTCAAAGCTTCGCAGATGTGCATGCATCTTTATCTCATGCAATGGCTGGGAATGATGAGTATTTGCAAAAATATATAGAAGGCAAAAATGGTTTTGCTGGAGATGTTATTCCTTTTATTGCCAAGGCCTGGAAAGCGATTGCAAAGGGTGAATGGCTGATTGCGGCACAGGAACTAGCTCCTAATATTGATGATTTTGAGCGTTTTGGTGGCAGCAGAGCCCAAAGAGATTTATTAGAGTTTACTTATGTCAATGTTCTGCTTCGAGCCGGTGATACCAAGAAGGCAAAAAATGTATTGCTGAGACGAAGGCCTAAATTTTCCCAAACAGCGCCCATTAAATTACTAGGTAAGATATAGAATTTATTATTCAATTAATCATTTTTATTGATTCATTTTAAATTTAGCCCTTCAATGGACTTGGGGAGACATCGGAGAAAGATATATGGAGTTTGTGTGGGGTAGGTATTCGGGGCTTTTTTATTCAGCCGCTGGTTGCATGATTTTTTATTCTTTAAGTATTTGGCACAATAGCTATTGGTTATTACCATCATTTGCTGCGGTCTTTTTATTTGCCCTAGGAGTTTTTGACTATTCGCAAAAAAAACGAGCTGTTTTGGGAAATTTTCCTTTAGTTGGAAGATTCAGGTTTATCTTTGAGTCAATTAGACCGGAGCTTCGACAGTACTTCTGGGAAGGGGATAACGACGAATTGCCCTATTCCCGTAATCAGAGAGCAATGGTTTATCAAAGGTCTAAGAAAATTTTAGCCGCAAGACCATTTGGTTCCGATGAAGACCAATATGTCGAGGACTTTAATTGGCTAAACCACTCAATAAATCCAACAAAAATTGAAGACGATGACTTTAGAATAGAGGTTGGCGAGGGTGAAAATAAATATAGCATGTCTGTATTAAATATCTCTGGGACAAGTTTTGGTTCCATATCACCCAGAGCGATTCAGTCGTTTTCAGCAGGTGCCAAGAAAGGTGGCTTTGCTCATAATACTGGCGAAGGTTCACTTTCCAAGTATCATCAAGCAGGCGGTGGGGATACGATATGGCAAATCTCGACGGGATACTTTGGTTGCAGAACCCAAGATGGCAAATTTGATGAAAATCTATTTTCTGCAAAAGCCCAACTACCTCAAGTTAAAATGGTAGAAATAAAGTTAAGCCAAGGAGCTAAGCCCGGCCATGGTGGAATGTTGTTGGGGGCAAAAGTTTCTCCTGAAATTGCAGAAACTAGAAATGTTGAGCCATTTAAAGATGTCATTTCTCCTCACAAACACTCAGAGTTTTCGACGCCCGAAGAATTACTTTATTTTGCCAAAAAACTTAGGGAACTATCTGGAGGAAAACCTGTAGGTATAAAACTTTGCATCGGTCACCCCTGGGAATTTACGGCTATCGTTAAAGCGATGGTACAATCTCAAATAAGCTTGGATTTCATAACGGTTGATGGATCTGAAGGAGGAACAGGAGCAGCGCCTGTTGAATTTACAGATCACTTGGGAAGCCCATTGCGTGATGCGATTGTTTTTGTCGATAACGCTCTAATAGGCGCTGGTTTGCGGGATAGAGTTAAAATTGGTGCGTCTGGTAAAATAGTGAGTGCATATGACATCGTGCGCGTATGCGCTATTGGTGCGGACTGGTGTAATATGGCACGTCCATTTATGTTTTCTATTGGTTGCATTCAAGCGAGGGATTGTGCTTCAGGCCATTGCCCTACTGGCATCGCAACAATGGATAAAAAAAGATATAGAGTAATCGACATTGAGGATCGTGCTGCAAGGGCTTTTAATTTTCAAAAGAATACTAGATTTGCTCTAAAAGAGCTTTTAGAGGCGGCTGGCCTAAATCATCCTAGTGAATTAAATAGACGTCATATTGTTCGTCGTTTGTCAGCTAGCCAGATAAAATTGGCTGACCAAATTTATCCAAAAGTAACAGATGGAGCTTTACTTAGAGGTGAACATGTGGAGGATGAACGCTTGAATGTCTATTGGAAGCGAGTTGATAAATCCTCATTCCATCCGGTTAATTAAACAAATATTTTTTTATTAAGCCCAAAATTTAAAATTAAAGTGCGCTACTTATTTTTTGGCTGTTGTGCCTGTAAAAGCGATGCGTAGTATTTCCCGTTTTTGCTTAGCTCATTATGATTTCCACTTTCTACAACGCTGCCGTCTTCGAGGACAAAAATCATATCAGCGTCCTTAATAAGGTCCAGTTTATGAGCAACTATTATACTTGTTCTATTTTTGCTAAGCTTCATTAAAGCTCTTGCGATACCGGCTTCAGTTATTGAATCCAAAGCTGAGGTGGCTTCATCTAATAGCAGTATTGGAGCCGGCTTCAGAAACGTTCTAGCCAGAGCAACTCTTTGTTTTTGACCTCCAGAAAGCTGACTTCCCTTGGGGCCTACTGGAGCCCCACTTTTTTCTTTTATCAAACCTCCAATTTTTGCTTCTTTTGCTGCTTTGAAAACTTCTGCGTCAGTAGCTTCGGGTTTTGCGTATCTTATATTATCTTCTAAGGATTGATCAAAAATTACAATATCTTGTGACACAATTGAAATTTGGTCTCTAAGTGAAGTCAGACTTAATTTACTTACGTCTTGATCATTCAATGTGATTTTACCCTCATCAATTTCATAAAGCTTTCCAATGAGACTTAGGATGGTGGTTTTTCCAGAGCCAGTTGAGCCAACTATAGCGTTCTTTGTGCCAGCTTTAAATTCCAATGAAATATTATTAAGTATTTCATGGTTCTCTTTATAACCAAAAGATACACCCTCAAACTTTATAGAAAAAGGTATTGATGTGTTTTCTATTGTTTTTCCGGATTGTAAGTCTTCTCCTGCAACATCGAAAATAGATCTGACGCTCTCTAGTAAGATCAGCGAAGATTGTAATTGAGTTAAAAACTGTGCGACGTGTCGTGCTGGATCAAATATGAGAACTAACCCTATAAGAAAAGTTATTATGGATGCTCCATCCATTGCATATTTGTCGGAGAGGGCCATATATCCGCCACCTCCAATCACGAGCATATAGACAAATGCTGATGAAAGATCGATCACCGGAGGAGTAAATGCTTGGGTTCTCATCAGGCGAAATGTTTGCCGTTTGATTTCTAGTGCAGAGCTTTGAATCCGATGAGCTTCTGTTTCCTCTTGCCCGGACATTTTAATTGTGCGCATGCCAGACTTCATTTCATCTATATTTGTTATATAAGCACTAAGTGCTTTTTCGGTTTGTTTTTGGATTCTTTTAACAATTTTGAAAACTTGGAGCATGAGGAACGCTATTAAAGGAATAACAACAAGAGCAATGCTGAATAGATAGATATTTTTATAAATCAGATAGCTTGATACAATAATCACAGTGGCGAAGTCACGTAGAGCTTTGACAGATGCTTGCCCAACAAAGGCGCTCAGCCGTTGTACCTGACTGACCATCCGTAGAATAAGATCACCGGCACTTTTGGCATCAAAATAGCTTTGAGGTAGGCGGAGTACGTGTCTAGCTAAATCTCTTCTTAATTCAAACAGTGCTGCAGTGGTAAGTTTTGCAGAGATTGTAGGTATGAGGAAACTCATTACAGCTCGTACAGAAAAAATTATAAAAACGGCGAGGCAAATCCAAATTAAGTCTTTATAAGAACCATTATCAAAAATGACGCGCAAGCCAGTTTCTGTAAGGACTAAAAACTGCTGATAAACTAAACCCTGAATAAGAATTAGTATTGATACGATAATCAACCAAACCATACGTGATCGCATGTAATTATTCCAAAACCATTTAAGGTTTTTAGTGTCTTGCTCAGAGAATAATTTAAGGTTCAATTTTGGTCCAAACTAACAATTTATTTGTCATTCTATTAACATTTTTTTGGTTTTAAGCAATTTAAGTTGGAGAATATAAATTAAACTAGATTGCAATGAGGACTATTTATTTACTTGAATGAATTTTTCAACACTCGTTATTTAATCGGAGGTGGCATTGCTTATCAAACTTCGCAGGGGAAAAATTCTCTCTAAAGCGCGATTAAATGAAGAGATCGGTTGCTCAGATACAAACAAAATATCATTGGGTCTGAGTTCCATTGCTTCAGCAACAATAAGCCTAGATGTATTCAAAGCATTGAGATGATAAGCGACAACTGGATCATCGCCTCTCAATAAATATACTTCAGACCTGTTTGCATCGACCGAGCTCAGAGCACCATTTTCTGTAAAGAGTGCGTCTGCCAGCGTTTGTCTATTTGATGGGCTGATGCCAAACTTTGTAGGACTAATCCCTGCTCCCAGAATAAAGACTTTGTCTTGCTTGTATGGGAGATATTCAACAATAACACGATCGTTATTTTCAAGATAAATTTCTTTTGAAGGATCAAGTAAAAGGATACTAAATAGAAATGACTTTACGGCTCCATTTCTTAAAAGATTAATTTTAGTCAACACACCGGCATCAATGGTAACGCCCCTTTCAGTAAGAACCTCATCAAGCCTGATTGGCTTGTTTGAGATGGGGATTAAAGCACTTTTAGCTTCAGTATCATCTGGGCTTTTTGGGATGCTTAAAATGGCTTGTTGAGATCCAAACCCTGTAACTTCTAACTGAAACTCGTTCCAGAAATTATCTCGACGCAGTGAAAGTTTTTGAACTTCTTTTTTAAGGTATTCAACTGATTTTCCAGCGACTTGTAATTTGCCAATGTTGGGTAAAATTATTTCGCCATCTAGCCCTACTTTGACTTCAGAACTAAATACATTCGAAACGCTTTCATTTACAAAGATATGATCTTTATCTTTAATAATCGTGTCTTCTGCACTTGCTGCGTAAATTTCGTTGAGATCGATCGAGTAGTTTGTTCCATTACGCTGAAGCCGAATCTTAGTCTTAATGCCGGGCTTAGATGAAATACCCGATGCTGCAAGGGTTTCTCTAAGAGTTAATGGCTGGTCTGTTATTTTAAGTATACTACCGACGCTAGATGTTTGTTTGTCATTGGCAACCGAATTGGTATCGTTATTATTGATCGTGAGGTACGCTTTCTGTGAATTAAAACCATCAATTTCAATTTTAAATTCGGTCCAAAACTTATTTTTCTGACGTGATAGCTTTGCGACTTCTTCCTTAATTTCACCAATTGATTTGCCGGCTATTTTGATCTCTCCAAGATTAGGTAAGATGATGCCGCCATCCTCCCCAACCTTAACTTCCGTTTTAAATAATTCTGAAATATCCTGGTTTATGAAAATATGATCTCCATCAGTTATGATGATATCTGACGATCCAACTTTGAAAACTTCATTCAAATTAAAAGAATAATTGATGTTATCTCTTTGAAGGCGAATTCTAGAAATACCGCCAGGCTTCTCTGAAATGCCCGTATTGGTTAAAACCTCACGAAGCGTCAACGGCTGATCGGTAAGCTTCAAAATACCACCAGATCTATTGGTTGGGTTTTGATCAGTTGTTTGATTTGTTGTCGCGTTGCTAATTGTGAGAAATGCTTTTTGAGAATTAAAACCTGTAATTTCCAGTTGAAATTTTGGGCTTAAGCCATTTCGAATGAGAATATTACGAACTTCCAACCGCAGATCATTTATTGTTTTACCGCTTGCCTCCAGTCTGCCAACTTCAAGAAGCAACACACTGCCGTCAGACCCTATTCTTCCTATGGTTTGAATAACACTATCGTCATTTTTTGTTAGGGCTCTCAAAGCTGAAGCATTGGCATCACCATTCGTAATATCGCTGATGATCGAACCTTTTTCATTCATTTGAACCAGAGTGAGTTGGTCTCCAATACCTAATATATAGGAATTGTTTTCTATTTCTTTTGGCCATCTTTGTTTGTTATTATTGCTCAAATTTTCGATGAGCTTTGCAAAGACAAGAACGTCGCCGGAGCCCACAATGTAAGGTTCTGTTACCCCTTCTTTTGGCCAACTTTGTTCGCCACTATTCGATGGGTTTGATTGTTCGATTAGTTTGGAAAAGGTAAGCGTATCTCCTGTCCCAATCTTATATTTTTCTGGTACTTGGAACTCTGGAAATTCTGAGTTAATTGCTTCATCTTCAGAAACAAGACGAGCTTTATTGCCTGGACCTTTTTGAACAACACTTCGAACGTAGGGGTCAGACTGTCTTGATTTTGCCTCTGAGAGGGTTAGGGTTTTTTCAACGACAGTAAAATCTTCTTGTGCAAGTCTGTCTTTTTCGTCAAAACTCAAATCCACGTTTTGTAGAATTTGGCTACATCCAATTAAAGCGATGAAACCCACTGCAAGACAAAATATTTTAAAAAAATTAATCATGAAAAAGAATACTAATCGGATGTGCTGACACGATTTTTCTTATACTGGCTTTGGTGGTTTTACGCAAACGCGACAGGAGCACTAAACTTGGGTCAAAAGGTTTTAAAGCGATAAGGCCAGCCATAGACTTTTGACTGTCAGAGCTGATGTAAACTTGATCGTACGAAGACATCAGGCTTTCGATTGTACTCTTGAAATTTTTTGATGTGAAAAAAGATGCTCCGCCAAATTCTGTTAAAATATCAAACCCACCATCAGCTTTCGAAACAGTAATATCGCTGATAACGATTGTGGGGTGTCCTTCGACTTCTTTAGTAGACTGGCGGCTCACGTCGTACAGAACGATATTTTTTCCTGACTTCGAGCTTTGTGTTGCCAGCAAGCGCGCTGTTTGCGCAGCAGTGGGTTTTCCTTCCAGATCCACAAAATAAACAAGATTTTTGTCTGATAGAGAAACTTCTGCTTCATCCAACTCGTTTATTTCTCTATTGCTGAGCGCTGATGGGAGACTAGAGCTTTTTAGCCTCGCAATTCTTTTAAACCTATTTGAATTGAGAGCTATCAATGATTTTGCATCAGCAATAACTGCTCGTCTTGTGTAATAAACACCCCTTCGTAATGCGTTAATGAGGCTAAGAGCAGACCCAACAAAAACGCCAAAAACAGCGCCTAAGGCCAAAATTAGGTTTCTTTTTGGAGATGACGGAGCAAGTGGTGGGCTGGCATAGGAAAACACTTTAAAAGTATCTGGCTTAAAGCCTGCGACGAGTGTTTGTGATTTTACTTGTTCTGTGAGAACCGTGAAAGTCGCCTCAGCGATTTTAGCGTCTCGTGTCAATTTAGCAAGCTCTTCTGCACTAGATGCATATAATTTGGCATTTTCTTCATTATCAGCAATTTCGACATCGAGCCTTTTAGAGCGGTCTTTTAGTGTGGCACTCACCTGCTGGATTGTCTCCAAGCTTGGCCATCTCCACGCACTAATAGTTTCACTCATTCCTAAAATTCGTCTGAAATTAACATCGTCCACAATTGGTGATGAAGCTCTAAGAGCTTCATAAGCTTCTCTATCTAGGTTCCCAAGCTTAACTAATTCTTCCAGCCGTTGCAGAACCGTCATAAATTCTTCTGCTTCCCTCTTCTCTACCCTCAGTGTATCCAGCCTTACACTGCCTGATACAAAGTTTTCCCGTGCTGCTGCACTGTTTTGAAGGGTATACTCCTTCAGCTTACTCTGAGCTGCTTCCATGTCTTGCAATGCGTCGGCGAGTGTTTCTGCTAAATATGAAAGGCGATAAGCCTTGGAAGTATTATTCTGATCTTCGATCATCTCTCGAACCAATTCCATAAGGCTGTTTGCGTACTGTGAAGCAAGTTCTGGTTCCGTATGTGTTACAGAAATTTGGATGGCGCCAGCACCACTTGAAGAGGCTGACACAGACCCGAGATATGCTCTAATGACAGATTCTTGAATCATTAATTGTTTTTTGCGATTTGGCGTATGCCACCCAATTAATTTTTTTATAAGTGCTTTCCAAGCTGGGTCGCTTGCGTCAGGGTTATAAGAGTTAAAGAATTTGTCTTCAGATAGCGCCAGTTTCTGATCAGCTTCTAAAATGAACTCACGACTTGTGATACGCTCTAATAAAAGATCAGTACCAGACCCAACAGATGACCCAAATCCTGCGATTGACGCCAATGCTCCTAGCTCTCCGCTTAAACTCGAACCTCCAGACCTGTTCTGCTCGATGTCAAATACTGCTATTGCAGTATATTTCCTTTCTTTACTTAGCGCATAAAAACCGGAAATAAATATCGATATGCCTGTAATGAGAACGATGAGTATTTTATGTGACCAAAGAGATACAAAAAGCTCAGATAAATCTATTTCATCATTATTTTGAAAATTTTGGTCAGACATTACTTTTTCATTCAATTTAATAATTTTCGTACGAAATCTGGAGAATTAAAGCAAGGTAATAAAAAAACGCCCCCCATTGGGGGACGTCTATACTTAACCAGCTAATTTTTTCAAATTAATTAGTCTGTTGTGGTTGTAGTTGTGGTTGTAGTGTCATCATCTTGAGTTGCGGCAACAACAACGGCTGCCACGACTGCAGCTGCGACTGCAACTGTAGCTGCTGCTACACCTATTGCTCCTGCAGCAACACCAGCTGCAGCACCTGCTGCTGCTGCCCCGGCACCTGCTGCTGCGCCGGCACTAGCTGCACCAGCACCTGCTGCACCACCTGCTGCACCACCTGCTGCACCACCGGCTGCACCGCTAGTTGCGCCGCCAGCTGCGCCGCCTCCAGCACCACCACCACCAGCTGCTCCCGCTTGCTGCGCTGCAACCGGAAATGCTGTTAGCGCTATGATCGCCACACTAGCTAGTAATTTTTTCATGTATTAAGTCCTTTTGCAAAAGTACAAATTTGGTATTTCATAAAAGAGCACGCAAAGCAACCCAGGATGCTGAAAAATTATATGTAAAAATTACTGTTGTAAATTTTCAACACTTTTTATTGGAAAGTTCACCTGTCTAGCCGCTCTACTAACAGATACCCCAAAGCTGGCCCATGGTATTGTTTAGATCTTCTAACAACGTTCTTGTCATCAACAAAATATTTATTTTCGAGTATTTCGGTATTGCTAATGCAGGTTTCTCTATATTCTTGAACATCAAAGCGTACGTCAAAAATTACAATGGTTAATGGTTTCTTTTTCTTTTTCATACTGCATGAGAATGTCTTAAAGTACGATTGATTGTCGCCTCCAAGATAGGAAATTTGACGAGCATAATTTGACGTGTCTTTGATATCTAACCACGATGGCATTGATGACGCGCTTCCCATTACGTCACTTTTCATGCCCCTCGTCGCTTTGATTATGCCGTTATCTAGGGTGATGGTTGCTTCGTCAGCACCCAACCATGTATCCCCTATACCCTCGCCAGGATAAAGTGTTAACGTTCCGTTTTGGCCGTTTTCTAATTCTACAAATATTACGGGTATCTTTGCATCATCTATTTTTTTTCGGGTAATAACTTTTCTCGTATCCAGCAACATCGTCGATGTGTTGCGAGCAATCAATGTCTCTCTGAGCATCTTGATGGCTTTAATCTCTCCAGTCTCAAACTCATTGGAGTTGCTGCAGGAAATGAGTGTTGCAAGTGCCACAATAATTACGAAAAGGCATTTCATCGCCACAATCTCCCAAATTCTCTTTGGAATTGTGCATTTTGTGTGTCCTCGATGAATCGATATAGTTTTCTGGCACTAAATAAGTTTGCTCCACCGTCACGTGTAATAGGACGCAGTGCCAGTCGTCGTTTTGATCGAGTGGGCGATGAAATAATCCAGTCTATCGGAACACTAACGTAAATGGCTTTGTCAAAAGAGCCCTCACCAAAGGTGTCAAAGGGAACATCCGTGAATGTGGCGTAGCCACCTACTTCCCACCCGCTACCAAACTTGCGGGAAATTGTTGTTGTCGCGCCCCAATCGCCTGCCAGGTAGCGGCCGGCGTTGATTTCGACATCAAACATGCCGCCGGCATCGTAATAGAGGCTGAGGTGGCCAACTGTTGTTTCATAGTCGAGTAAATCGAACCGCATGTCATAAGCTCTTTTGCGCACTCGGTGGATATCAAGTCCAACTCCAATGGGCCATTCTGCTGGTTTGTAGAGAAGCTCTCCCCCAATCCCTGCGAAGAAGGGCTCTAAAATGCCTGCCTGAGCTCTACCATAAAGACCTGGTGCTAAGTTTTTAACATAGGAAATCGTGAGGTCTTTTATGTAACCACTTTGCCCTTCAATGTCATAAAGCGGCCAATCTGAGTGTACACGTGGTAAAGTAGAATTAGATCGTCGCTTATTATCAATGAGATTGGTTAATACTGATTTGCGTATTGCGCCTGAAATTTTCAGGCTTGGTGTGATTTGATATCCTGCCTCCGCTTCAACGCCAGTTTCTAAACTGAGCGGTAAATCAGGGTTGAATAGGCGGTGTGTGATGTATGGGCCTAGCCCCCACGTTAAACGTTGGTTGTTTTCACCCGCAGGCAGGGCCTCAATGTCAATCGCGAGGATAGAACGAGTCTCTTGGGCTTTTATAACGGGATTGAACTGTTCTTCTGTAATTTTCTCTAAGTCAACGCGGTAAGATCCAGTTATTAAATTGTGCGACATAAATGAAATGTTTGCAAATTTGATGTCGTTTGATGTGAAGCGTTGAATTGTGCTCGAGACGCGACCAACGGCCTGAGACGTTGACCGAAATTTTGTATTAGTGATGATGATATTAGCGCTTATATTATCAATTTTTAGCTCCTGGATCTCAAACCTATCTGTCGCCAACACTTTCCTTATCGCATCAATATTATTTTGTTGAAGGGGCATTGTGCTTTCTGCTCGCCGCCTCATGGGTACGGGCGCAAGCTCCTTGCCACCCAAGATTGGAGGCCGGCTGGGGTTGATGGAGACATGAGCAGTGACAGACACTTGACTTCCGTGGAGGTATTGTGAGGAAAATTTTACATATTCATTCAATTGATAAGAAGCCCCGAAATTCCAAGGACTATTCACTTCTAAGTATGAGCTCTCTAGCGACATGAGGTCTGGTGTGTATTCCGACGAGATCGTGATTTTATCAGAAACGTGGTACTGAATTCCATAAAATGCAGAGGCCTTACCCTGAAACCAATTGATTGTGCCAAGCGTTCCACCTCTTCCTACTGCATTACCATCACGCTGGTCGAACCTAGATGAAAAAACACTCAAAGGATTTGAAAAGGCATCTCTCCCTGCTAAACGACCAAAACCCAGACCTCCGGTTAATTCAAAATTTCTGAACGATTTAGTGCCAACAATATATTCAGATGAATACCACCCGGTTCCAATAAAGTCTCTAAGCCCGAGGGAGATGGCGGGGATGTATGCTCCTTCATCTAAAATGGAAATATGTGCGTCAAAACTTCTGTCGTGGTTAACGCGACCGTAGGCTTCACCCCCACCGATGCCGTGACCTGTATAGCGAAACGATACACCAACGCGCGGTAACGCCTGAAACGAAATACCTGATCGCGCCAGAGATTTGTGAAGTTGTTGCGTTACGATCAGTTCGCCGTCGGGAAAACTTTTGGCTGTTGGTAGGTCGATAACACCAGGCAGCCCAAAGTTACTAGCGGTGACCAGTTTTGTCTCACCCGCTGAGGCAAAATAGGGTATCAGTGCAGCTATGAAAGCTGAGGTTAAAGTAGCAAAGATTGTTCTAGTCCAGGATATCTGTTGGAAAATCAATAGGCTCACTTTTTTATGCCCCATGAAAAAATTGTGGTTGAGAGTAATTTGCCCAAAACTTAAAATGTTTAATTGCTTTTATTTCCGACATGCTGGGGTATTATACAACTAATAATTACAAGTAAAATGCAAATAGAGAATAGACGATAGCGAGTGATCGACTGTCAGAGATGATTGCGTTGCAAAGGAACGAGAATATGAAAGAATTACAAAAAAAATCATTTAAGAAGTCTGTTGTTGGGATTGTTACGCTCTTAATCGCCCCTCTCGTTTCGGCAGAGGAAACAATTATCCAAAAAGAAAAACTATCCTTTGAAAGATGTCTAAAGGTAATCGCGACAAGCCAAGACAAACTGTCGATCGCCCCAGAAGTTGAAGATGTATCAGATCAAAGGCGTGTCGCTGTCTTTACTCTCGTTGACGGCACGCTCACAATTACGTGCGATGGAATGGAAGGCAACGTGACGGTTTCGACGAATACTAATTAAGTGATTTTTGAAACGTCATCCAAAGAAACTTCCGCTCTTTTCTGCTGCTGATGGATGTCGATCAGGACCCACGCACGCTGATCATCTTTAATTTGGTCTACGGTACAAACGAACTCCGCAAACGGGCCTCGTTCAATTTTGATACGATCGGCGGTAACAATGTCATCTAACATTTGAATTACGCCATCGTCGTCGCATCTGCTTTGTAGCCCATTGATGATATGAATACTTACGGGTCGGTAAACGCCGTCGAGTGTCACTGCCCTGGTCACACCTTTCGTCCCGTTGACGCTCTTCCACGGTATGGGATTAGCTGCAGAACCCATAAACAGATACCCCGGAAATAGTGGAACGTTGGCATATAAAAATTTTCTATGCTTTCTTGTGGTTTTAATAATCAGCGGTAGGAAAACGTTAAAGCCTTGCCGCTTTAAGTGTTCACGCGCTATGCTATGAGCATTTGGTTTCGTTTGAAGAAGATACCAATTCATTGTCAAATAATTCCGCCATTAAGTCCTATGTTCAACTTTGAGCGTACGACAACAAATGTGCAAAAATAAACATAATATTAGTATTATAAAATAAGATTTGCTTTTGATCAATTACTGAATTAATAGCGCTCAGGATTGAGCATGATTTTGTGCATTAAAAATTTTTGGACCGGAAACGACGTGGTGAGCAATCCACCTACGGTGCGGTAGCTATTATCTCAACAAATTTATATGGCTAGTCAGAGAGAACAGCAGCAACGGGAGAACCGCTTTAGGGTAATGCGCCTCCTTAATGAGGACCCTTCCATTTCAACGAGACAAATTGCGCAGAAGATTGGTATTTCTAATGGTGCCGCCTACTACTTTGTCACTGCTCTCGTTGAAAAAGGTTTTGTGAAGCTGAAAAATTTTACGCAGTCCAAAACTAAGTCCAACTACATCTACGAACTCACGCCGCGCGGTCTTCGGGTCAAGGCTGCGCTGACTGTTTCCTTTCTTGAACGTAAGAGACATGAGTACGAAGCCTTGAAGGCAGAAATTGAATGTCTAGAGAGTGAATTGGTTGTCGCGGATAAGAGCAAGCCTGGCAATAGCAGAGACGCCGTATGAACTCTGTTAAAAAGTTAACGTGCTTCAAGGCCTATGACGTTCGTGGAAAATTGGGCGAAGAGCTTGATGAGGAAATAGCCTACAGAGTGGGGCGCGCCACCGCACAATCACAAAAGGCAAAAACAGTTGCTGTTGGGTTTGACGCCCGTGCTACGTCGTTCGGTTTGGCTGATGCTGTGGCGAAAGGCATTTGCGACGCCGGCGCTGACGTCTTGGATATAGGCCTCGCCGGGACGGAAGAAATTTATGCAGCCGTGACAGAGTTTGATGCCTGCGCAGGTGTTGAGGTTACAGCGTCCCATAACCCTATTGATTACAACGGAATGAAAATTGTTGGGCGTGGCTCGCAACCTTTAAGTGAAGAAGAATTTGGGCTTACTAAACATCTGGCTGAGGAAAATAATTTTTCTCAACCTCAACAGACGGGCGTCGTTTTAGATAAAAAAGAGGTTGCCCGTGCCGTATATGTCGAAAAAGTTTTGGGGTTTGTGGATTGCTCAAACCTCAAGCCCTTGAAAATTGTGATCAATTCTGGCAATGGCGCGGCGGGCCCCACATTGGATGCTCTCACCGAAAAGCTTGTAGAAATGGGTATTAAAACAAATTTTGTTTTTGTACACCACGCCCCAGATCCTACGTTTCCCAATGGTATTCCCAACCCGCTACTTCAGGAAAACAGATCATCCACATCGAATGCTGTTATTGGAGAGAAGGCTGACTTTGGAGTCGCCTTTGACGGTGACTTTGACCGATGTTTTTTCTTTGATCACTTTGGGAATTTTATTCCCGGTGAATATGTGGTGGGTCTCCTAACTGAAGTATTTTTAAATAAAGAAAAAGGTGCAACGATCATTCACGATCCCCGCGTTATTTGGAATACAATCGACGTCGTCACTAACTTCGGTGGTCACGCTGTGGTATCCAAAACGGGACACGCCTTTGTAAAAGCCGCCATGAGAAAAAATGATGCGATTTACGGCGGAGAGATGTCGGCGCATCACTACTTCAGGGATTTCGCCTATTGTGATAGTGGGATCATTCCGTGGCTCCTAGTCTGGGAATATGTCTCAACGACAAATCTCTCATTATCAGACTTGGTTTCAGAGCAAAAAAATCGCTTTCCCTCGAGCGGCGAGTTAAATTTTACTGTGTCTAACGCTGAAAGTTGTATTGATAGGATCCAGAATCACTTTTGCACAAGTGCCGGATCGACAGACGAGGTCGATGGTTTGTCAATGTCCTTTGATAACTGGAGGTTTAATCTCCGCAAATCCAATACGGAGCCGCTTGTCCGTCTTAATGTTGAGACCAAAGGCGATATTGCCTTACTTCAAGAAAAGACAAGTGAACTGAAGCTTTTGATTAAGCAGCCATAACTAAAAGTGCTGGTTTCTACTAATTATTATAAATCAAATTCCTAAATCTAGAAATTTAAACCACTCATGAAGCAATATTTTGATCAAATAACTGAACCGCTCTTGATGCAGAGCTATGCAACGTTGTTTTTTGTGAGTTTTATTCTCTGCATCATCATTATTGTTTCTAGTGGCTATGGCTTTTCCCGCCGGGGCCAAGTTGATGAGACGGCTGTCCAAAGCGCCCACAGTGGCTTTGTTCCAAGGGTTGGTGGCCTCGCAATATACATAAGCATTCTTGTTTTGATACCCCTCCTTTCTTTTGGCTTTATTCCTCTTTCTGTGGTTTTTGACCTTGATGCGGAGCAACTCACGCTTTTAATTTTATCGGCCGCTCCTGTGATTTCCGTCGGACTAGCTGAAGATCTGGGATATGATATGTCGCCTAAGGCTAGATTAATCGCATCCACAACCTCTAGCGTGGTTGCGATTCTATTATTTAAAGTCTGGCTTTCCAAACTGGGCATCCCTGGTATCGACACGCTGCTTATGTTTGCGCCTGTCGGTATTCTATTTACAATCTTCGCAACGGTCGGCGTGGTCAACGCCTTTAATCTCATTGACGGCCTCAACGGCCTCTCAAGCTACGTCACAGTTTCCGTCGCGGTTTCACTATCAATCATCGCTTTCCAAGCTGGAAACGCTCAAATTTCCACTTTTTTGGTTTTAGTGGTTGCCGCTGTATTAGGGTTTATGGTGTTAAATTTTCCCATGGGACAAATATTTCTGGGAGACGGCGGTGCCTACGCACTAGGTCACTTGCTCGTGTGGTCGGCTATTATTCTCATCAAAGGAGCAACTGAAGTCAGCGCCTTTGCCATACTCCTTGTCTTTTTCTGGCCGGTGGCTGATACCGGCTTGGCAATATGGCGACGATGGAAATTAGGAAACCCAACCGACCGACCAGATCGCCTGCATTTTCATCAGCTTGCGATGCGTTACCTAGAAATTCGGTTTTTTGGTCGTGACAGGAGGGAAATTGCGAACCCCGTGGCCACTCTGACACTTATCCCCTTGATTTCTGCCCCACAAGTTTTGGGCGTCTTGTTTTGGGATGATTTTAAGGCTTCCTTAGTGAGCGCTGCTGGCATGGGACTACTTTTTATAATGACCTATTTTGTTGGCATAGCAGTCGCTAAAAGAGGGCGTATTACAAGTGCTTAAGATTACCCATAATTGTAGAGTATGGTCTATCTGATAATCGGGTGTTAGGGGTAGTCCGAATGCGTTTCTTAGGAAGTTAAAAAAAAAGATTTGAAAAGTTAATGGTTAACAAAGTCAGAAAGGCAGTGTTTCCTGTTGCTGGATTTGGTGCTTGGTTCCTCCCTGCGACCAAAGCGATGCTAAAAGAGCTATTGCCAACTGTTGATAAGCCTCTGATCCAATACGCTGCGGACGAGGCGATTGCTGCTGGTATAGATACGCTTATGTTTGTGATCGGCCGAAATATGCATGCGATTGAAGATCACTTTGATGCAAATAACGAGCTAGAATTCATGTTGCGCGCCAAGGGTAAGGACGCCCAGGCCGATATGGTGCGCAACATTATTCCCGAGGGTGTGGACTGCATCTTTGTGCGTCAGGCCGAACAACTGGGTTTAGGCCATGCCGTGCTATGTGCCGAAAGTGAGGTTGGCAGTGATCCCTTTGCCGTGTTGCTGGCCGATGATTTAATAAATGACCACGGATCTGGTGTAATTGCAGATCTTGTAACTGCTTTGGAAAAACAGGTAAGTTGCAGCTATTAGTAATGGAAGTCGATGGGCCAGATATTTCAAAATACGGAGTTATCGTACAAAATGGTTCAGGTATTGCGAGTCTTGTTGAAAAACTTGATGCAAATGGTGCACCCTCAAACCTTGCCTCCATTGGACGATATGTACTAAAACCAGATATATTTGACACTTTGCGGGGCCTGAGCCCAAGATCAGGTGGGGAAATTCAATTGGCTGATGCAATCAACATACATGTGCAGTGGGGCTCGGTCGAAACTGTTCACTTTACGGGCGGCATTTTGATTGTGGGTCAGTGTATGGGTTTATGGCGGCTTCTAGTCATCAATATAGGAAGAAATAATCGAGCTAAAATGTATGTAACGGTTTTAAGGAAACCGGCCTCCTGGAGCTATCTGGTAAAGTAACATGAAAATCACTGTCGTAGGTTTAGGATATGTTGGGCTGTCAAACGCGGTACTACTAGCACAGCACAATGAAGTGATAGGTGTGGACACAAATCAAGATCGGGTGGATGAAGTAAACGCCAAAAGATCTCCGGTTGTAGACGCTGAAATGTCTAAGTATATGGCTGAAAAGGATTTAAACCTGTCAGCGAGTACGGATTTGAAATCTTCGGTTGCCAATGCTGACTTTGTAGTGGTCGCGACGCCTACAAATTATGATGAAAAAGCAACTTATTTTGATACGTCCTCCGTTGAGGCAATAATCGCACAAGTTATTGTGATTGAGCCAAACGCGTGTGTTGTCGTGAAATCCACAATACCAGTTGGATTTGTGGATGATATTAAAAGGCGTCTTAAAACTGATAGCGTAATATTTTCTCCAGAATTTTTACGAGAAGGCAAAGCGCTGCATGATAATCTATATCCAAGCCGAATCATTATTGGAGAAAAGTCAAATCGCGCAGAAATATTTGCGGGATTACTCGCACAGGGTGCAATGAAACCAGATATTAAATTTTTATTTACTGGGGCCCGCGAAGCTGAAGCAATAAAATTATTTTCGAATACTTATCTTGCTATGCGTGTTGCTTTTTTTAATGAGTTGGACAGTTATGCTCTCTCTGTCGATATAAATAGCCGTGAAATTATTGAAGGTGTTTCGCTCGATCCACGCATAGGTGATTACTACAATAACCCGTCTTTTGGGTACGGTGGTTATTGCTTACCGAAAGACACGAAGCAACTCCTCGCAAATTATGCTGTTGTCCCTCAGAATATCATAAGGGCAACCGTCGACGCCAACGCGACCCGTAAGAATTTCTTGGCGGATGCAATTATCAAAAAACAGCCCAAGATCGTTGGAGTTTATCGTTTGGTAATGAAGGCAGGGAGTGATAATTTTCGCGAAAGTGCGATACAGGACATAATTAAAATGATTAACCAAAAGGGAATAGAAATAATTATATATGAGCCTTCTTTTTCAGGAAAAATTTTCTATTCGTATAGAGTTGAAAAAGATTTAAATAAATTCAGAGAGAAATCGGATATTATTATTACAAATCGATTTGATCCTGATTTAAAGGACGTTAATCAAAAAGTTTTTACACGTGATGTATTTGGATCAAATTAAATGATAAGTTTTTATAAAAAGAAAGTTGCATTGGTAACTGGATCTGCCGGCTTTATTGGGTACCACTTATGCAGATTATTGCTAGAAGAAAAATGGCACGTTATCGGACTGGATTGTTTATCAAATTATTATGATGTCAATCTGAAAAAGCGTCGTGAAAGTATGCTGCTAGAATATGAAAATTATCGTTCAATCCATAAAGAAATTCAAACTCCCAATATTTTACATGATATTTTTGAAGCTGAAAAACCTAATCTGGTGGTTCACCTAGCCGCTCAGGCAGGAGTTCGTTATTCTATAGAAAACCCAAGATCATATCTTGAAAGCAATATCGTCGGCACGTTTGAGTTGCTTGAGGCATCGAAACGTTTTCCTCCACAACACTTGCTTATAGCTTCGTCTTCTTCAGTTTATGGAGCAAATACTTCGATTCCTTATAAAGAGATTGATAAAACTGACAATCAAATATCGTTCTACGCAAGCACTAAAAAGACAACCGAAAATATTGCACACTATTACTCTCACCTTTTTGAGTTGCCAATTACTATATTTAGGTTTTTCACAGTTTATGGTCCATGGGGGCGGCCGGATATGGCAATGTTTGGTTTCACTAAGGCTATTTTATCTGGTGAAAAAATAGATGTATTTAATCATGGAAATATGAAGAGAGATTTTACTTATATAGATGATCTTGTACAGGGAATAAGGCTTATAGCTGATAAAATTCCATTGTTAGAAAACGAGGCTTGCTATCGTGAGGACAGTAAATCTTCGGTTGCGCCGTTTCGCGTAGTCAACATAGGTAATTCTAAGCCAGAAAAACTAGAAAATCTTATAATTGCTTTGGAAGACGCATTGAAAGTAAAAGCTATAAAGAATTTTGTGCCAATGCAGCCTGGTGACGTATATGCTACCTGGGCTGATATTAGCCTAATGGAGTCTCTAACTGGTTTTAAACCAAGGACAAACTTAAATGAGGGAGTAAAAAAGTTTGTTGCATGGTATCTGAGAGAATATGGCGGAAACAATTAAAAATCTGTGTCCAAAACACATAAATTTTTAACTTCCACAGTTTAAAAAAGGAGCTGTGAGAATAGTATCATTTGATACGCGAAAATCTCGATAGTTTGATAAATCTGGTCCACCATTTCTCAAGGCGCCTCTTAAAAAAAGTGACAACGCTGTGAGAAACAAAAATGAATTTAACAATCTGGCACTTGCAAACTTCGTATATGCAATCATCAGCAATACCAAAGTGTTAGCTACTAAAACATATAGATAGGAATAGATAACTGAGACTGAGATCATTGAAACTTCTTATCAAATGTACTGTTTACTATCTAATTTTAGAGCAGATAGCTATTTAATTTTTACTCATGAAACTTTTAACAATTACTGGGAAAATTTTATACTAGTGTAACAAGCAGCTATAAAAGTTATTCAATAAATTCGTCTTTGAATTGTTTAACTATTCCACACAGCGTCAGGCCAGCATTTTCTACTGAAAATTTTTGGGCTCTTTCGGTCAGTTTTGTTTTATCAGTTACTTGGCTCTCAAACATAAAGTCTAAAGATTTTGCTAAATCCATCTCCGGGGATTTTTTGAAAGGTACAAGAATGCAATCAGATAACCCCTGTATTATTTCCCTAGGACCACTAGGGCAATCAAATGTAACTACTCTAGTACCTTGTGCAAGCGCTTCTACCACAACGTTTCCAAAACCTTCCCATCTTGAGCTGAGAACAAAAAATTCAGCATGGTAATACAATGGACTAACATTTTCTAAATACCCAGGAAATTGAACGTATTTTTCAACATTTAATTCTTTTGATAATGTAATGAGTTGGTGTCTTAGCGGCCCTTCTCCCACTATGAGTAAATTGATCTTGTTCGCGGGTAATTTTGTATTTGCGAAAGCCTTAATAAGAATATCGAATCCTTTTTGTGGTACTAATCTACCCACTGCAATGATATACTTTTTTTTATTATAATCTATCATGCTGATTTTGCTTAGTGCGTCATCCTTAATAAGACCTTTCGTTGAAATAGGATTATAGGCTACTTTAACTTTTTCTGCTTTCACATATGTTTTTTCGGTCAGAAACTTTTTTACACCATTTGATACGGCTATCACTCTGTTACATAATTTATTTGCCGCAACTATAAGAAAAAGCTCAATAAGTGATTTATACTCTCCTTGATTTAATCTATAAGTAAGGTCGTTCTGTACAGTTATAATCGAATAAGTTTTTTTAAAAAAAATACTTACCAGGGAGCAAATAAAATTTGCAACTGACAAATGTGAAATGATGATTTCAGGTTTCTCTCTAAAAAGATAAATTGGAAGAGCGAAAATGGCAAATCTCATTCTTTTACATAAAGTTGAGATTTTGACATCATCATTAACTGGCGTCATAGGTGCTTCTGGGTCCAAAACCAACAGGGTAACTTTATATCCTGCGTTAGACAATGCATTTGCTTGGCATATAGCTGCCTTTTCGGCTCCTCCTCCATTCAACTTTGGTATAAATATGCAAATTTTCATTTTAATTTAGTTCTTTATTGGAGACCAGCTAAGGTCTACGCGAGAATTTCTTTCGTTTAGTTCAGGTTTTGCTGGAAACCAAGAAGAAGGGTAATAGACATTTTGTTTGTCTTTTATGTAGCAGGCCCATAATGAAAATGTACTATTGCAGACAGCCACAATTTGAGCATTAGCAATAAATTCTAAGTCTTTTAGGTCACTTTCAGATCTCTTAATTTGGTAAGAAATTTTTGCATCTTTTAATATTTGATCAATTTGTTCTTTTTCTCCGTCACTTACAATCCAAATAGGATAGCCATGCGAATTTAAAGTTTTAAGACACTCTTGATAAAATTGGTTTGTCACTAAACCGATGTTGTTTCTACTTTCTTCTGATAAATAATCACCTAACCTGATATGAAGAACGTTATATTTATCTGAAGTAAGCTTGAATTTCATTTTTGAGCGTAAAAAACGAGTGGAAGTTTTGTTGGGTTTCCTTTGATATAGTCCCTCGACAAAATTTATTCCGCTGATAAGCTTTTTTTCTGAATTTCTTCCTTCGATTAATAAGTTAGTCAGATTTAACCTTCCCAAAATTTTTAACAGGCGAATTAACCATTTTGCTAGACCTTGATTAACACACAAAGACTGCACTCCTAGGTCAGATAATCTGGGAAATTCATGGCTCTTCTTGATCTGTGGATTCCCCGTGTATAGGAAAATTAAAATGAATTTTTTTCGTTTCACAGGTCTAATTAATTCAATTACGTTGTTAAGTTGGAATAATTGATTACCTAATCCGCCGGAAATATGTACGAACAGAATAGTCCGTTTGATTTTTTTAAATTTAAACATGAACCTAGTCTATTAACGCTTATAATTGATAATCTTTTTATTTTATTTCTTTTAATGTTTTATAAAATAAGTTGAGGAACTGCTTTTCTGTAGTTTTGTTATTTAATTCAATTAATTTTAAGTCTCTATTTTCCAAACTTAAAGCTATTGCTTGCAAGTTATTACTCATAGACTCGAGTTCAGCAATCCTTTTAGCTTCATTGGTTATATTAAACAATTTGCAAAAATAGTCTGACATATAGTTTCTTCGGTTTTGTACGTCATTAACAGTATGCTTTAAAAACACAACAATATCGCTTGTTGGACATTTATCGATGTAAGATTTTATTACTTCGTGCTCCAGTTTTTTTGAATATCCATATGAGATTAGACGATGAAGAAAGCCTTCGTCAGAGATATAAAAACCAGTTTTTTTGCTCCCGAGGTAAAACCCCCAAGACGCGCCCTCTCGAATAAAAAAGCGAAGTAATGTTAATTTTATGCTTAGAGTTGAAGGCTTAAGGCAGAGAATTTTTTTTAAAACATCTAAAAAGTATTTAGGATATTTAAAAAAAAACCAAATAAAATAGTACCATACAGTAAATTTTGGATTTTTTTTTCTAATTTTATTTGAGTAATCGCTATTTAGGTCTCTATATAAATTACGGAACGAGTAGGCCGATATTCCTTTTTGATCCAAATCTTTTAATAGTGTGTTATAAAACCGTGTCTTTCCTGAACTGGGAAGGCCAATAAATTCAATACAAATTAACTTTCCGTCACAAATACTCATTATCCAATCAGACTTTCTCAGAATATTTGACTAATTTTTTGTAAAACGGGTCAGTAGTGAATTTAGAATTTTTAAGATTGCGGTTTATGGCTTCAAAAATTTCCTCAAATTCAGTTTCAATTGTCTTTATGCTTGAATTAGGGTTCAAGTTTTTTTGAGGCACAATATAAGAATTATTAGATTTATCGAAAATCAGATTTTTAAAAATAATTCTTTTTGCCAGTTCTATTTGATTTAAACTTGGTTTTTCAAGACGGTCTGCTTTAGCCATTAATTTTTGATAATCATCTTTATTGTGAGCTCTATGGTTAATGCCAAACTCTCCAAAGCTTGGTCTTCCGGTAGTAATGCATGGAATTCCCAACGCTGTTGCTTCTAAACTTACAGTTCCACGACATGTAATAACGGCTGATGTTATATCAAGAATAGATTTGGTATTAATTCTATCTTGGATAAGATAGACATCATCATAGATACCAAGATCTTTCATTAGTTGTTTATAAATTTGAATATTTTCCTTGTAGAACCCTGCAGAAGGGTGGGGCTTTAATGCCCAAGAACAATTTTTGTTCATCTTTACTAGTTTTAGTGTTTCTACAAGCCAATCGTAATAGCTATTGTATAGCATATTTCCATTGAATTTATTGGCGTCAGAAAAAGCATGTGCAAAAATAACTACAATCGGTAAATCACTTTTTGCGCTCAATTTTCTTAACGGGTTTTTTTCTTCCACTATTTCTTTTGTTCCAAATGCGGTTTGGACATCATGGTGGTTAATTTTACCTTGAAATCGTTTTTTCAGGTAGAAATCCACTTGCTCCAACCAATTATTAGGAAAATTTTCGTAGAAATCTTCTATCTGATATTGATAGTCGCCCTTAAATGAATCTTTATAATTGTAAAGTTTGTACATAACATTGGGTGAAACCACCCATGTTGGTATATTTTTTTTAAGTGCTATTCGTGACATTACACCTCCGATAGATGCATATGTACGATGGCTCACAATTACAAATTTTGGTTTATTCTCTTTAAATACTTTTATCTGCATTCGAAATAAGTATTGCGCTCTAATTAACTCAAGAAATAATGAGAATAACTTTCTCTCAGGTTTTATAAATCTATTCTTTGATCTAATAAATTTGTCAAAAATCAAGTCTCCCATGTGGATATTTTTTATAGTATAGTTTTCAATAAAGTTTTCAAAGGAGCGGCCTCTCAAAATAAACTTTGTAAGATCCAGAAGAGACATAGCTATCGAACTTATAAGCGCAATAGGATTTAGGTAAGATTTTCTGATAGAAACATTTAAGTGCTTTTTAATTCCAAAAAATTCAAAAAGATTAATTGAGCTTTCAAGTGGGGAGGCTCTTATTGCAATTGGCTGTAAATTTTTGTTTTCTTGCTGAATTTTAGCTATTAGACCTAGCTGTAAGGTCTGTTTTGGTAATGTGCGGTGCTCAATTAAAAAACAGCCATCATACATGGCTTTATTTTTGAAAACTGCTAAATCCATATTGTTCTTAATGAATGCGTCAACTTGATTTGCCAAAATAGCTCCCCATAAATTTCTTATGGATTAAGAAATTTCTAATCTGTATTTTCAATGTTTCAGTTAGTATACTACTAACAGTTTTTGCAATAAAACGTATTGGAATTAGCCACTTTTTAACCTTTTTGTTACTTACAACAATATTTTGAAATTCATCACCAATTAGAGCTGCATCCACTATATCTATAATTTTTTCAGATGAGGATCCAAGATGTGAAAAAACATCATCCCTCTTTGTATTCATTCCAGATACACCAGCTTTTTTATTATATTTTGTCATAAATTCTTTTAATTCTTCCCTGTCAACTTTGTTTACAATGTCGCTAGGTGGGTCTACTGGGCGTGGCTCATCTACATTGTTTGTGCGCATCATCCAATTTTTAAGTGTAAAAACTTCTCTATTCAGAAGTAAGGCCTCATAGGCAACGCTTGATTCATCTGTCACGAGCACATCACAAAGCCCCAAACAAGTCATTATACTCATTTCTGGCGATAAGATTCGAATATGGGTTTGGTGATCAGATATATCTTTACATGCATTCTGAATGTTGGTCCAAACATCAGGAAAGCTCTTTTTATCGTCATCACTAATAAGCCAGTGTTTGATTAAAATGTTTGTTTTTGTGCTTTGCAGCAAATCGATAATATCTTTCTGCTTATTGTCTGTTTCGAAGCTTGGAGCGTAAAGAACAGTCTTATCAAATGGTAAATTCAGCTCTCGCGCTATTTCATCAACTTTTTCTTGAAATAAATATTTATTCGCAAAAATTTCATCTGCTTTTGGAGATCCAACTTCACACACAGCAATCTTAGGATGGGCATAAGGGTCAAACGCTGAATTCTTCCAACGCTCTGACCAAGTTTTCCCTGGCAGTAGGCCAATATCAAACTTATTCCAAGGCCAATCGCGCCATATATTAGGCCATCTAGTCCTTCCTTGATCCATACCGTGTAGCATTACAAAAGACAATTTTGAGTTTTCTGGTTTATTATTGTCTGAGCAATAAAACCCAATTTCTGCTTTTTGATCCATGTTTTTTGAAAAGCATGTCGAATAGCCCCGTTGGATCGCCTCTAATTTTACATGGCCCCAATGAACCTTCTCGACAGCCTCATCATAAAAGAAAGTAATCTCCCTCTTTATATTTTTTAAATTAGAAGCCTCCTTATTTTGGTAGTTCATGGTCTAACCTAAGCGATTATTAAGAATTTTCGAGTACAACTCTTTGTATGACTGGGCTATATTTTTTTCATTATTATATTTTAAAATATATTTCCTTGGATTTAACTGGTCTTTTTTATCCAAGAGTGATCTTAAAGCATTTGCGTACTCACAAATATCAAAAGGCTCTACCAAAATTCCTGAATCTTTTCCATAAATTGAATCCTGCTGTCCTGAGATTTTGTAAACCACAGCAGGTGTATTACAAGACTGGGCTTCCATAGCAGTCATGCCAAACGCGTCCATTTTAGAGGGTAGAGCAAAAACATCGGCCGAAGAATAGGCTATGCGAAGTGAAACTTCATCGCTAAGATGGCCTAAATAAAAGCATTTTGTAATATTATCTAATTCTGGAATATTTCTTGTTTGACCGAAGATAATAATTCCAAAATCATTTAATTGATTTTTTAACTTTTTTATTGATTCTATGAATAAATCAAAACCTTTTCTGTGATTTTTATCTCCTCCTTCATTTCCCACAGCAATTAAGGGCATGTTTGGTGGCAAATCAAAAATTTTTCTACAGTGCTTTTTATCAATGGGTTTCCAAAAAGTTGTGTCGAGGGGATATTTAATTGTTGAAACGTTCCAGTCTCTAAATAGTAGACTTTCCCGAGTAATTTTGGATATCCAAGCTGATGTAGCTACAACGGCTCCATTCATTTTCCAGTGTTTATTTTTTTTCTTCCATACGTATCTGTTTAGATCAAAACGCCCCTCGCCCTTTGGTCTATTTGTTTTTAAATACCC
Source organism: Paracoccaceae bacterium (assembly GCA_902606585.1). GTDB lineage: Bacteria > Pseudomonadota > Alphaproteobacteria > Rhodobacterales > Rhodobacteraceae > Salinivivens. The sequence goes on from CACLGX010000018.1 coordinate 30,475, forward strand.
GTCTTTCCAACGTTTGTCTGAAGTATAATGCTCTGCTCCACATATCGGCCACATATCAGCAAATGTCCAAACAATTGGTTTATTGATTTTACCAATATCTTTAATTGAAAGCATTTCATTACATACCCAATGCAAATGTACAATATCTGCCGATGATTTGTTTATTCTGTCGGGCCAGCGAGAATTAAACAATTGTGGTGAGTGAATGATTTTGTTTTCTGTCTTGAGCGCACGCGAGGTGATGCCTCCAGCAATTATGCGCTTGATATCCTGCATGCAAATTCTGGCTGGTCCATCAAAAGAAATCACCTGATGAAAATCAGTAGTTTTTTTGTTTACCCACAAATAACTATCAATGTTATGTTTTAACAATGACTGATGGATCCGCCTTGCACCAATTGCAGCTCCACCCAGATTATCTACATGACTGAGATGAATAATTTTCAAGTTTAACTCAATGCTAATTTAATTTTAAGCACTTAGTAGAGCTTACAAAATTGAACGTCAATAAAACTTGATTTATTTTACAACTTTATTGCATTGATCCTTTTAGATACAATATTTTTGTGAAACTTAATTTTTGTTGTAGTACTGTTTATACCAATTTATAAATTCCCGAACACCGTCTGATACAGATGTTTTCGGTTGATACCCAAGATTTTTTATTTTTGTAATATTTGCCCATGTTTCAGGTGTATCTGCTGGGTGGGCGTCGACAAAATTCTTTATAGTTGAGCGTCCAAACTGTTTTTCGATCTCGTCTACATATTCAAGTAATTCTACTTGTTTGCCATAACCTATGTTATATATTTCATTATACTCTAAGTTTTCTTTGAGACTCATGATGTGCTTTACAGTGCATTCTATTCCATGTGCGATGTCTTCTACATAGGTGAAATCTCTTTTCATTTGACCTTTATTATAGATTGTCATTTCAGTACCATTTGAAATCGCATCAGCAAATAAAAAAATAGCAGTATCTGGTCGCCCATATGGTCCATATGCTGAGAAGAAACGCAATCCAATTGTTCTAAAAATTTGCGAGTTTATAAATTGACACTCATTTACTCTTTTAGACCAGCCGTATGCATTATTTTGATGCGATGGAGAGTCTTTTTCACTCCAAGGAAGCGGTTGCCCATGCATCACACATGAAGTTGACGCATAAATAACAGGAAGTTGTAATTTCTCCATTAGTTCGACAACTCTTTGTGTCCCTGTAATGTTTGTATCAATATATTTCTGTGGTTCTTCAAACGAATGACGAGGATTTGTGTACGCAGCGAGATGTATTACTAGATCACATTCACTTATTTCGTTTTGTTGCTGACTAATATTGTGAATATCTGCGTTGATTACATCAATCCCAAAATCTGACTTTAATATTTTTGCGCGAGCACGTTTTAGGTCAACATCATAATAGTTATTAAAATTATCTAAGCCACAAATCTGCCAACCTAATTTTGAGAAGTGCTTAGCCGAGTGAAATCCAATCATTCCAGCAAGTCCAGTGATAAAGATTTTCATGCGATTTCCTGTATTATATGCTTTAATCTTTGGTTAATATAATTTTAGATAAATTAAGTCTAGGCTTGTTTGTCAGACTGTAAATACTTTCCTTTAATCATAGATCTGAAAATGGTTTGTTTGCTAGCGAGTTCGTCATACTCGCCTTGTTCTACAATTTTCCCATTTTCAAAAACTAAAATCATATCACAATTCTTTAAAGAACTTAATCTATGCGCAATCATAATTGTGGTCATTGATTTATCGTAACTTGAAATTGCATCGATTACATTTGCTTCTGTAGCGTTGTCAAGCGCACTAGTGGCTTCGTCCAAAACTAATAATTTTGGTTGCCGATAAATAGCCCTTGCTATTCCCAGTCTCTGGCATTCGCCGCCTGATAGACGCGAACCTCTTTCACCTATTGAGTCGGAGTAACTATTCTCAAAGTTTTGCATAATAGTGTCGTGAATACATGCTGCCTTGGCGGCTTTCTTTAAAAGCTTAAAATCGATTTTTTCTTCTTGAACTCCAATGGCTATGTTTTGGGCAACAGACATATCATTCAAGTAAACATTTTGGGGAACGTATCCTATCTTTTGTTGAAATGACTTGTAACTATTTTGGTCCAACGGTTTTCCATCAACTGTAACCCTTCCAATTGTTGGCTCGATCAATCCAAGAAGAATGTCTATCATAGTCGTTTTTCCACTGCCGGTGTGACCAACTACACCTATTTTCAACCCTTTTGAAATTGTGAAACTTATTTTGTCTAAAGCAGACTTATTAGCATTGGGGTATTTAAAGCTTACGTCAGAAAAAGAAATTGCTTGATTAAATTCGATGCTTTTCATTTCAGCTACTTGATTTTCTTCCATTTTTAATTGGGAAAGGTGCTTTATAACCTCGTTTATAGGATCACCTGCAAATCTAATTAAAGTGGCACTGTTATAGATTTGTTGGAGTGCAGGCATGAGCCTGTAACCAGCGAAGGCATATAAAGTAATCAATGGTAGTACAGTCGATAAATTTGCATCTTGTCCAATTAAAAAAAGAATTAATATTATCAAGCCACCAAACGCGATTAATTCTAAAGCAAATCTTGGGATCTGCGCTGCGATAGCGGCATAAGCTTGGAGCTGTGCATATCTAGCGGCGAGTTCAGAAAATTTTTCTGAGTAATTTTTTTCAAGTTGAAAGAACTTAACCTCTTTGGCTGCATTGAAAGCTTCGTTTGATATCCGAAATCTTAGTTCATTTATTTCAAATCTTTCTGAACCTACTTTGCTTATAAAGCCACTGAGAAAAATATATATAAATAAATAGACAAACCCAAATGTCGAAAAGATGGTAACAGCTAGCACTGGATTAACATAAAATAAGAATATTATTAGCGCCGAAGCAACGGCGGTTTGCGCCATTAAAAAGCCAGCTGGCATTACACCATTTGCTATTACGCTCCCCACCTCAGATAAAATATTTTTTCCTAATTGCGCACTGTGGCGTTGGGCTAACCACAAGTATTTTTGATGTAAATACAGAGAAATTAATCTAGCTCCTAAATAGCTTTCTAAATATAGAACAAACCTCAACTGATAATAGGTTGTAAATGCTTTAAAAATCATAGAAATACTAAGTGTGAAAAAAGTCATCAGCCCTAATAAAAATAAAAAATTTATTTCAGATTTGGAGCCAGAGTATGCATAAACAGTGGATAAGACAGAACTTCGACTAATTATTGATGGGTCAGACAAAACAGCTACAAAAGGTAAGACAGATGCAACCCCTAAAACATCCAAAATAGCCATTATCAAAACCAAAAATAAAAGAAGCATTACTCTTCTTTTCTCTGCGCCACCTAAAAGCTTATAAAGTTCATAAAGTTTTAGCATGCATTAATGGTCATAAAAAAATTTTAATTGAAAGATTAGTAGAAAACTCATTTATTCATCTATGAACAATTGCTCAGAACCTGTTGTTCAATCCATGGATAAGTTCTTGAGATTCCATTTATAAGAGGCTCAGATACTCTCCAATTCAATTTTTGTTCAAATAACCGGTTATCGGAATTCCTACCCCGCACACCTGTAGGTCCATCAATATTTCTGATTTTAATTTTTTTACCTGCTACTTTTGCAACCATATTAACTAAATCATTAATTTTCACCATTTCATCAGATCCAATATTGACCGGCCCCGACCAATTCGATCGCATCAGTCTAATTGATGCTTCAAGGCATTCGTCTACATGCAGAAAAGAACGGGTTTGGTTTCCGTCCCCCCAGACTTCTATTTCATCAATTTTTGATGCCATTGCAACTTTTCTGCAAATAGCTGCAGGAGCCTTCTCCCGACCATCATTCCAAGAACCTTCCTCACCAAAAATATTGTGAAATCTCCCAACTCTAACATCCATAGATTTGTTACGCGCGGCAGCAAGATATAATCTTTCGCTGAAAAGTTTCTCCCATCCATATTCGCTATCAGGTGCCGCAGGGTATGCTGAGTCTTCAGATAGGTTCAAATTATCCGGATCATTCTGGTTATATTCAGGATACATACATGCCGACGATGAATAAAAAATTCTTCTAGAGTTTCTTTTTCTACATGCCTCGATAATATTGATGTTTATCAAAGCTGAGTTGTGCATTATGTCGTAGTCGTTAGTTCCGACAAAAACATACCCTGCACCACCCATGTCTGCGGCTAACTGATAAACTTCATCAAATTTTCTATCAACAACCATTTTGCACAGCAATGGATCTCTTAAGTCGCCAACAACAAAGTCATCTGCTTCAGTTTCAGAATATGATGGAAGTTTTAGGTCAACACCTCTAACCCAAAAACCTTCTCTTTTTAGTCTTTTTACCAGATGAGATCCGATGAAGCCGCCAGCCCCACATACTAGTGCAAATTTCATTGTTATGTTCCCATTATATTTTAGTTTGGGGGTACTGGGTATATGAGTGAAGTTCAAGTGCAAGCAAAACTATTTTTTTGGATTTAGATGCATAGGCTTATCATTTTTTCAGATAAGATTATGTTTCTCCAACTTTAATTAAAACAACCTTTCCTCGTATGATTTCACTAGATATACCCTCAGTTCTGGGAAATAAAATAAGCCGATCTTTTGCAATAGGGTTTTTATTGTCGCTCCCATGAACTAGA